>CAMOJA010000013.1 GCA_946616535.1 uncultured Bacteroidales bacterium
TCCTCGGCAAGAAACGTATCTGTCAGTTCGGCAACTTCGTCCGCGCAGTACTGATACACGAGTAAGAAGAAACGCATCTTCGGGTGCGTTTTTTTATTTATGTGTAAAAATTGACACCCTGAGGGTAGTTTGCGTAAAAAAATGACCTTAAAAGGGTACTTTGCGTAAAAACATGCGCGTGCGTATTGCGTACGTGCATTTTCTTTTATACTTTTGTGCCCAATATTGAATTTTGTAAAGTAAGGTTGACAAAATTAACTAACAAAAAATAATTCATTTAACAAATTAACATTATGAACAAACTAAAGTTTTTAAGCTGGTTTGCGTTAACGGTGTTTAGCGCGACTGCCTGGGCAGGGACACAAGAAGGTCCATGGAGTTATTTTGACTATAGGACCGGTAGGTACGACAAAACGAACTCGAGTTACTATGCCCGCTCGTACGAGGATCTAAACAAACAATGGTGGGATGAACCCAACCAATGGGGAGACAGTGACGGTATAGGACTGACTGTTGAAGGCAAAAGCGGCTCCAAAGAAAAGCAATGTACGTACTCCCTCTATCACGCTAATGTGAACGTGGAGTCCTTTTCGCGCCAGCGCTTGAATTGGACCTTCAAACTGGGAGCGTCTAAGAAGCAGCACAATTCGATCACGAGTTTGTATGGTGGATTCACCTCTCTTACTGTACTGGTAAATACGAAGGTGGATTGCACGGAGAATTATAGTGATGGAGCCGGATTAGCTTACAGGCTGGGTGACCCGTTCAAGCACACAGTGGAAGGAAAAGCGTATTCCGGGCAAACTACCAAGACCTTTTATTTTGATAACAGCACAGGTACTACCGCAGCGAACAAGGATAACTACTTGCTTCTGGTACACGTGATTACCAGTGGTGATAACGGTAAGAGTGATCTGCACGAGTGGGGTGCGTTCAAACACGTCAGCATGACCTGGGATTACGATTACTACAAGCACATCATCTTCTACGGCAACGGTGCAACAAGCGGTTCGATGGGCAATCAAACCATTGAGAACAGCGGTAATCTGAACGTTAATGCTTACAGCCGCACGGGTTATACCTTCGACGGTTGGGCTACCTCGGCTACCGGCGGTAAGGTATATAATAACCAAGCCAGCATTTATGCTACCTCGGGCGATAAAGGTAATGTACCTCTGTATGCTCACTGGGTAGCGAACAAATATACGGTTAGTTTTAACCAGCAGAGCGGTACAGGCGGTTCGGGAAACATTACTGCTACCTATGATGCCAATATGCCTACGGTAAGTGTGCCGACCCGCACGGGTTATACCTTCAACGGCTATTTCGATGCAGCCTCGGGTGGTACGAGATATTACAATGCTAACGGCTCTTCTGCCCGTACATGGAACAAGACTGCTAACACGACGCTCTATGCACAATGGACTGCCAACACCTATTCCGTTACATTGAACAAACAGAATGGTACGGGTGGTTCGAACTCCGTTACGGCTACTTACAATGCCAATATGCCTTCGGCTACGATGCCGACCCGCACGGGTTATACCTTCAACGGCTATTTCGATGCAGCCTCGGGTGGTACGAGATACTACAATGCTAACGGCTCTTCTGCACGTACTTGGAACAAGACCGCCAACACGACGCTCTATGCACAATGGACTGCGAACAAATATACGGTTACTTTTGACAAGCAGAACGGTACCGGTGGCTCGGCAAACGTTTCGGCAACCTTCGATGCTGCTATGCCGGCGGCTACGATGCCGACACGCACGGGTTATACCTTCCAAGGCTACTACGACGCCCAAACAGGCGGTAACCAGTATTACAAAGCGGACGGCTCTTCTGCCCGTACATGGAACAAGACTGCTAACACGACGCTCTATGCGCGCTGGGATCCTATTACCTATACTATCACGTACGACTACGCGAAGGGTGAGGGAAACAACCCCGCTACCTATAACCCGGATATGGCGACCTTCCAACTGGCCGCTCCGCAACGCCCGGGCTATAATTTCCTTGGCTGGACGGGCTCGAACGGAACAACTCCGCAGACGATTGTCACGATTGCCAAAGGCTCGGTAGGCGACAAGAACTATGTCGCTCATTGGGCGATTGATCCGAATACGCCAGTGGTTTATCTGGACAGCCTTGATAATACGGCAGCTCAAGAGACCGTTGCTTTCAACCGTCCGGAGGCACCGGAGGTAGCAGGCTTCACCTTTGTCCGCTGGGATGTAGTGGAAGGCCCGCTGAGCGAAGGTATCAAGCTCCAGGCTATCTACACGGAGAACGAACCTTCGGGTGCGCCCAAGAAACAAGTAGGCAAGTTCACGCTTACCCGCAAGGGCGATAAGAACGAGTATATTCTTCAAACTGCTAAATGATATATACTATGATAAAGAGATTTTTTATCCTACTTCTTGCTATAGTAGCAAGCGTAGGGATGAGTTGGGCAGCAGAAAACTCTATTACTATCAATGGAACACCACAAGTTGGGGACAACTCGATTTCGTTGACTTATTACTTTGATCCGGATAATGTGCCCGGCCTCGACCAGGGTTTCGCTCCGACCCTGAAAGTGAAATGCGTTACGGACGACAAGTGGGACGAAGAGTGGTTGAGTTCATATGAAATTTCATCAGGTACGACTACTATCACACTGGAAGAACTGGTATCATTCCAAGAAGGGAAGTCTTACGATGTCTGCTTTGCCTACAATAACGGAGGCTGGGTAGATGAAGTCTTCCAATCCTTCTCTTTCCCTGCTGCTCCCGATCCGGCGAAGTTACCGGGTGCATTTACTATCAATGCAAACGGAGACAAGATCGTCTTCTCTAAAGGTAACTTACAGGCTAAAACCACCGACCTCGGTGCTAACTGGACGTGGGATTTTGCTCCTAACCAATGGAGTCTTATCGGCAATGCTGTTGCTAACAATGCCATCAACGGTAACAAGACCGTTTCCGCA
Source organism: uncultured Bacteroidales bacterium (assembly GCA_946616535.1). Next base: position 2,969 of record CAMOJA010000013.1, read on the forward strand.
AATGGTACAGTGGACCTCTTTGGTTGGAGTACTGCGGCTACCTACTATGGTATCAATAAGAGCTGGAATAACAACGATTATGCCGGAGACTTCGTTGACTGGGGCGCACTTATGGGCACAGAATGGCGTACGCTGAGTAGAGCCGAGTTCCGTTACATTGTTTTTGACCGCGCGCAAGCGTTCAATAAACAAGGTAAGGCGACAGTGAATGGCGTGAGCGGCTATATCTTCCTGCCGGACGAGTGGGAACTCCCGAGCGGTTTGAGCTTTACGCCCAGTCCCGGTGATTATACCACCAACCAATACGACGGTGCCAATTGGGAGGCAATGGAAGCTGCCGGTGCGGTCTTCCTCCCTGCTGCCGGTGACCGTTCTGGGACGGATATATATATGTATGATTACGGTTGGTATTGGACTTCTACTTCGACCGTAGATGATAAAGCATACTACTTATATTTCTATGAGAAAGGTCGTGATTTTGTCGAACATAATCGCTATGATGCAAAATCTGTACGTTTGGTAACAGAAGCTCCGATTCCGGCTTATGAGGCTGTAATGAATCTGATTAACGCAATCGGTACAGTTGAACTCACCGCAGAGTGCAAAGCGAAGATCGATGCTGCTCGTACGGCATTCATTGCGCTGAGCGACGGCGACAAAGCACAAGTAACCAATATTGCTACGCTGACGACTGCAGAGGCAGCATTTGACAACGTTATGGATATCTGGCTCAGCGGAGACTGCGATGCCATCCTCTGGAAAGATACGACCCTGACTGTTCGTAAACATGCAGGCGAAGGCAACGGAGCGATGGCAGATTATACGGACTACTATGGTGATAATACTGCTCCTTGGTACAACTCTCACTGGTACAACCCGCAACCGGGCGACATTGTAATCAAGTCCGTTACGTTAGAAGAAGGTGTTACCCATATCGGTGAAAACGCCTTCGGATGGATGAGCGAACTGAAGACCATTACTATCCCCTCCAGCATGACAAGTATTGGTGAAGATGCTTTCTATTGGAGCAAGGCTGTAGATGATATCTACCTGACCGTAGCGGATCCGGCTAATTTGACTTGGATACTGCCGTATAGTGCAGATAATCAGTTCAAACCGAGTAAGGCTACCCTTTGTCACGTACCGGCTGACCTCTTAACTGCTTACCAGGAGAACTTCGGTACCCTCAATATGACTTTCGTGGGTGACCTTGATCCGATTACTCCGCTTACTCCGGAGCAGCAGCAAGCGTTGGATGCAGCCAAAGGTTTGATTAACGCTATTCCTTCGCCGGTTGTTTATACTCCAACATGCAAGGATGCCATCGACGCTGCCCGTGCGGCATACGATGCGTTGACACCCGATATGTTAAAGCAGTTGGTAAGCAACTACGCAACGCTGACCGCTGCCGAGGCTACCTATGCAAACCTGAAGGATGTGGTGGTAGTAGAGGCTAAGATCAACAATATCCCGACACCGGTTACGCTCAAACTCGCTACGCGCGATTCTATTGAAAGCGCACGCGCTGCGTACGACGCTCTGACTGCTGACCAGAAACTGCTGGTAAGCAACATTGATGTTCTGGAGGCAGCTGAGGCTGAGCTTGCAACGCTGAACCCGGGTGGCGGTGCTCCTGCCGGTGCTCTGAACGGTAAGTTCACTATTAATGCCGGCGGTGACCAAATCTCCTTCGCGAGAGGTAACCTGCAGGCTACGACTACCGACCTCGGTGAAACCTGGACTTGGGGCTTTGCTGCTAACCAATGGGATCTCATCGGTAATGCAGCAGCGAATAATGCTGTCAACGGTAATAGAACCGTTTCTGCGAACGGTACGGTGGACCTCTTCGGTTGGAGTACTCCTACTACCTATTACGGTATCCATAACAGCACGAATTCCGATTACTATAGCAGCGACTTTAGGGAATGGGGTGAGAATATCACCGGCGCTGAGTGGAAAACGCTTAACCCAAGCGATTGGAACTATATCATTAAGAATCGTGCAGACGCCGCTGATAAACATGGTCAGGCTACGGTTAACGGCGTGAACGGATATATCTTCCTGCCGGATGAGTGGGAACTCCCGACCGGCTTGAGCTTCACAGCTAAGCCGAATAACTGGACGGCCAACGTCTATGACGGCGATGACTGGACCGCTATGGAGAATGCCGGTGCGGTATTCCTGCCGAAGTCACCATGGCGCTCTGGAAATACGGTAAATACCATTACTTATGGTTATTACTGGTCGTCTGACTATAATAACTATAGTAATGCGATGGCTTATTATTTCAAAGAAGATCTTTCAATTACAGGAACAGGGACTCCTCGCTACGCGGGTATTTGTGTTCGTCTCGTAACGGCAGATGCAGGAAGTGCTACTCCGCTGGATTCGGCACAGGCTGTAAAAGACCTGATTGAGGCTATTCCTGCAGAGATTACGACGGATGACGCTTGCGTAAAGGCGATAGAGGATGCACGCGCAGCTTATGACGCACTGAGCGAGGCTGCTCAGGGTGCGCTCGATGCTGCTACGGTACAGAAACTGACCGACGCTGAGGCTGCTTACGCGATATTAATCAAAGCCGAGGCAGATGCAGTAGTTTCCAAGATCAACAATATCCCGACGCCGGTAGAGCTCAAACTCGCTACGCGCGATTCCATAGAAAGCGCGCGCGCTGCGTACGAGGCTCTGAACGTTTACCAGAAACCAATGGTAACCAACTATCAGACCCTGCTCGACGCTGAGGCGGCTCTTGCAGCACTCAACCCGGGTGTACCGCCTGCAACTCCGCTGGATTCGGCTCAGGCTGTCAAAGACCTGATTGATGCTATTCCGCAACCGGTTGAGTACCCGACCAGCGGTCCGGCTATCGCAGCCGCTCTCGTGGCATACCAACAATTGAGCGACGCAGCCAAGGGTGCGCTCGATGTCGCTGATGTACAGAAAATGACCGACGCCGCGGCACAATACGCAGCACTGGATGCTATCGCAGCGATCGATGCTATACCGGCTGAGATTGTTTATGACCCGGCTGTCAAAGCTGCTATCGAGACCGCTCGCGAGAAATACGACGCACTGATTGATGCTTCCAAAGCATATGTTGGCGCAGACAAAGTACAAAAACTGACCAACGCTGAGGAAGCATGGGCTATCCTCGTTGCGAAGATTGAGCACAACGTATCGTATATCGGTAAGGACGGCGAGCTCAAGCACGAGACTGTAGCATTGCTCCATATCCCCGATCCGGCTCCTGAGTTCAACGGTTATGAGTTCGTTCGCTGGGATGTCAAAGCAGGCAACTTCCTTGAGGAAGGTCTCCGCATCAAGGCTATCTATACGCCGATCATTACCACCGATCCGGAGGCTATTGAGAACCTCATGTATAACGGAACGGCGCAGACCCTGATTACCGCCGGTGTAGCAAAAGAAGGTCATATCGAGTATCGTATTAATGACGGTGAATGGAGTGCTGAACTGCCGAAGGCTACCAATGCGGCCGCGTACGTAGTATATTATAAGCTCGTACGCGAAGGACATGCCGACTACATTGCGGATCCGATCAATGTGACGATTGCCAAGGCTCCGGTTGCTTACACCGCTCCGACGGCTGTTGAAACCCTCGTTTATTCCGCAGCAAACCAGACCCTCATCGCAGCCGGTCAGACCAACGATGGTACCTTCGAGTACAGTCTCAATCCGACCCTGTTGGATAGCTGGAAGGCTGAACTGCCGCAGGCAAAAGATGCCGGTACGTATAGTGTTTACTACCGCGTAAAGGGTGACCTCAACCACCTCGATTCTGTAGCGGCTACTCCCGTAGCTGTGACAATCGCCAAGGCTGCGTTGACCGCTACTGCGGATGATAAGAATGTGATCTACGGCGACGCTGTACCTGCATACACCGTTACCTATGCCGGCTGGCAAGGCAACGACGATGCTTCAGTGCTGACCGGTGACATCGCATTCGCTTGCACGTACGCTCCGACGAGCAACGTTGGCGAATATACTATCACTCCGAGTGGTGTAAGTGCCGCTAACTATAACATCACCTTCGTTAACGGTAAGGTAACCGTAGCTCAGGCAACCCTGACCGTTACGGCTGAGAACAAGACTGTCACCTACGGCGATGCTGTTCCAACCTACACCGCTACCTATAGCGGCTTCAAGAACACCGACGGTGCATCGGTTGTAAGTGGTTTGGTTTACACCTGCGAATACGCTCCGACGAGCAACGTAGGCGAGTACACGATTGTTCCGAGCGGTGCTACGGCCACCAACTACTCCTTCGCTTATGTCAACGGTAAGGTAACCGTTAACAAGGCTGCCCTGATGATCACTGCAGAGAACAAAGAGGTTACCTACGGTGACGCTGTACCTGAATACACCGCTACCTATAGCGGATGGAAGAACAGCGACGGTGCATCGGTAGTAAGCGGTCTGGTTTACACCTGCGCTTATGCTCCGACGAGCAACGTAGGCGAGTACGACATTGTTCCGAGCGGTGCTACGGCTACCAACTACGCTATCAGCTACACGAACGGAAAGGTAACGGTTGCCAAGGCCGCCCTGATGATCACAGCCGATGACAAGAACGTCATCTACGGTGACGCTGTTCCGACCTATACCGCTACCTATAGCGGCTGGAAGAACGAGGATAACGAGTCTGTTGTCAGCAACCTGGCTTACACCTGCGAGTACGCTCCGACGAGCAACGTAGGCGAGTACACCATTACTCCGAATAGTGCTACGGCTACCAACTACGCGATCAGCTACACCAACGGTAAGGTAACCGTAGCTCAGGCTACCCTGACCGTAACGGCTGAGAATAAGACTGTCACCTATGGTGATGCAGCTCCGGAGTTCACCGTCACCTATAGCGGCTGGAAGAACAGCGATGACAAATCGGTAGTAAGCGGTCTGACACTCACGAGCGAATACCTCGTAACGAGCAATGTCGGCACGTACGACATCGTTCCGGCTAACGCATCGGCGCTCAACTACACCTTCGTCTATGTCAACGGTACACTCACCGTTAACCAGGCTCCGCTGATGATCACCGCAGACGACAAGTCCGTTGAATACGGCGAGGTTGCTCCGGAATTCTCCGCTTCGTATAGCGGCTGGAAGAATAGCGACGGTCCGAGTGTAGTAAGCGGCCTGACGCTCACGAGCGAATACCTCGTAACGAGCAATGTCGGCACTTACGACATCGTTCCGGCTAACGCCACGGCTACCAACTACGCGATCAGCTATACCAACGGTACACTGACCGTTAACAAGGCTCCGCTGATGATCACTGCAGACGACAAGTCCGTCATCTACGGCGAGGTTGCTCCGGAATTCACCGCTTCCTATAGCGGCTGGAAGAACAGCGATGACAAATCGGTTGTAAGCGGTTTGACGCTCACGAGCGAATACCTCGTAACGAGCAATGTCGGCACTTACGACATCGTTCCGGCTAACGCCACGGCTACCAACTACGCGATCAGCTATAACAACGGTACACTCACCGTTAACCAGGCAGCGCTGACCATCACCGCCAACGACACCGTGATGATCTACGGCGACGAGCATCCTGAGTTCACCGCTTCCTATAGCGGTTGGAAGAATACCGATGACGAGTCGGTAGTAAGCGGTCTGCAGTTCAGCACACCGTACGCTCCGGGTAGTTATATCGGTACCTATGCGATCAACCCGAATAGCGCTACCGCACTCAACTATGCAATCACCTTCGTCGATGGTACACTGACGGTTAACAAAGCACACGTCTATGTATCCGACGCAGAGGCTCAGATTGCTAAGTTCGCTGACGGACACGCTAACGCAGTCGTTCTGCAGCAAGGTACGCTCAACGGTATCAAGCTGAATGATCCGATAGCCCACGTCACCACCGCTGCCTTCAGCAGTGCAGACGTAGCAGAGAATCTGACGATCACCCTGTTCTACGAACTGACCGGCGATGCCGCTCTGCTCAATAACTACAACCTCGATCCGACCTCCGATATCTTCACGACCGAAGGTGTCATCATCGAACCGTTCATCCCGGACAACGAAGAAAAACCGGAAGATCAGGAGGCTACAGTCAATGAGGGTATCGAGATCTATGCGTACGGTTATTGCGACGGTAGCGGCTACAGCCTCAAGTACCATCTGGAGAGCGGTAACCCGGATCAATACAAGATTGACTTCGCCGACAGTCGCTTCACCGACGTCGATTGGACCAACCTCGAGATTACCGGTAAGGACGGAACCATCGATATCGAGATTCCGGTAGACCTGCCGACGGGTGACTACACGATGACCGTTTACTTCCGTGACAGCCGCTTCGACTGGCTCGAGAGCCGTCAGTTCAACGTGACGTTCCATGTCAACTTGCCGGAGACCTATGTTCGTCCGCTGTTCGACAACGTGATCGCACTCGTTGATACCTGCAACTGTCTGACCGATATCCAGTGGTACTGGCGTGCTAACAGCTCCGAACCGTGGCAACCGATTGAGGGGGCTAACGGATACTACTACCACGCAGATGGTAAACTGACCGGTGAGTACTTCGTTTCGGCGAAGATGAACGGTGAGCCTACCTACACCTGCGGTCAGGCAGATATGGAGACCCTCTATGGCGAAGGTCAGCAAGCACAGGCTCCGGTCGTACGTGCTTACCCGAACCCGGTTGTAAATACCACGACCGTCACCATCGAGAACAGCGATGCAGCTGAGCATACTCTCCGTATCGTGAACCTCATGGGTGCCGAGGTGCTGTCCGCAACCTTCGAGGGCACCGAGACTAAGGTAGAAATGGGATCCTTCGTACAAGGCAACTACATGATCTCGGTAGATGGTGTCACCGTTAAAGTATTGAAGAAATAATTAGTAGACCGCTAATGCTGAAAGAAGAAAGACCGCTTCGCTAAAAGACAAAAGACAAAAACGGCTTTGAGTCCCGCAGGGACGGTCTTTCTACTTTCGACTTTTATCTAAATAACATCATTATGAAAACAAAACGATTTATTTCAATCATCGCTGCTGCGGCACTGGCTCTGTCAGTAAGTGCTCAGCAGAGCGTGCACGATAACTACATCGGTGTTAACTTCGGCGGCGGCCTCAACTCGATGCTCTATAAGCCGGCAAACGGTACGCAGGGCTTGGGCTTCGGTTTCGATGCAGGAATCCATTATGGTCATTTCTTCAACAAGACCGTCGGCCTTGGTGTAGGTCTTCAGTACTCATGGGCAAACGCTTACGCGACCTATAACTGGAGCGAAGTAACAACGGGTCTCGTTCACCCCTCCAACCCCTATACTCCGTATGACCTCACGACAGGTTTCAATAACTTTGTGGAGCGTCAGAACGTAGGTTATCTCTCGATCCCGGTAGAGGTTCTCTTCCGTAAGTCACTCAACGACCGCGCGGCGTTCATCGCCGGTGTGGGGTTGTCGCTGGATCTGCCGATCCACGGCAAGTACATTGCCAAGAGCGGTACGTACAGCACGACCGGTGTCTTCCCCGAACTGGGATCCTACACCGTGAGCGACATGCCGGAGCACGGCTTCAGCACGTACACCACTACTCAGAACGCAAAGATCAACAATCGCGCGAAGGTAGGCGGTTCCGTTATCGCTGATCTTGGTTTCCGTGTAGCACTCAATGAGAACTGGGGTATGTATTTCGGTGTCTATGCCGGCTACGGATTTACCAACTTACTCAAGGAAACGAAGACGGAAGAGATGATCATGATCAATGCTAACGATCCTTCTATTATCGACTACCGCGGAACGTTTGATTCCAACGAGACCGGTAAAGCCAACTTCATCCGTGCCGGTGTGAAGATCGCTATCGACTTCGGCTGGTGCAAGGTTGCCAAAGAGGTTCCTGAAGAGGAGCAGTTACCGACTATAGATGAGGAAGCGGCGCGTCTGGCCGCCGAGCAGGCTGCACGTGAGAAAGCTGCACGTGAGAAAGCCGAGGCAGAGCGTCTGGCCGCTGAGCAGGCAGCTCGTGCAAAAGCCAAACGTCTGGCTGAAGAGCAGGCAGCACGTGAGAAAGCCGAAGCGGCGCGTCTGGCCGCCGAGCAGGCCTTCAAGCAAGAGATAGAGTCCTTCGCCGTTCATTTCGATGTAGAGGGAGCTAAACTCAAGATGCCGGAGGCTGAGCAAACTCTTGTGGATCAACTCTGCGAGAAGATGAAAGCGGATCCGTCCATCAAGATTGTCATCACTGGTCATACCGATAACTACGGCGATCCCGAGCAGAACCTCCGTTATTACGGTATGAAACGTGCCGAGGCGTTACGCGATTACATGGTTAAGCAAGGCGTATCCGCAGACCAGATCCGCTGCGAGTCCAAGGGACAGACCGAGCCGGTCGCTCCGAACGACACACGCGCCAACCGCAACCTTAACCGCCGCGCCAACATACGTATCGAATAAGGATACATCGTTTGCGTAGAATAGAAAAAAGTGCTCCCGCGAGCACTTTTTTCTATTTACACCATTCATAGCCCTAAAAATCTCTGATTTTTCTTGCGTATATCTGAAAATTTTTGTACCTTTGCACCGTGATTCAGCATTTCTTGGATTATATTGCAATTGAGCGCAAATACTCGCCTCGGACGGTGGAGGCCTACAGGGATGATCTGCGGGACTTCTGTCGTTTTATGGGGTGGGAGATAGGGGACTTCAACCCGGAGAATGTGGGTGAGGACGATGTGAAGGCGTGGATGCTGGATATGATAGAAGAGCAACATCAGTCCCCCCGTTCGGTGAAACGCAAGCTATCGGCTCTGCGCAGTTTCTATAAGTTTCTCCTGCGCCAGAAGAAAGTGAAACGTGATATCACGGCTCGTATCGTTCCTTCTAAAGCAGACAAACCCTTACCCGTTTTCTTCCGGCCGACCGAGATGGAGGCCGTGACGCAACAAGACCAATGGGCGGAAGATTTTGAATCGATTCGCGACTGCCTGATCATCGAGATGTTATACCAAACCGGTATGCGTCAAGCGGAGATGTTAGGTCTGCAAGACGCCAATCTGGACTTGCAGCAAGGGCAAGTGCGTATCTTCGGTAAGCGGCGTAAGGAACGAATGGTACCCATCGGCAATTCGTTGATACAACTCATCAAGCATTATCTGGAGGCGCGAGCCGAAGAGATCGGATCGGGACCCATGCCGACATTCTTTGTGCAGAAAGGACGTGCAGGTGAGGTTAAACCGCTCACCAAAAACACCTTATATAATATCGTGCGCACGCGTATGGGCGAAGTGTCCACACTAAAGAAACACTCTCCGCACGTGCTGCGCCATACCTTTGCTACCGCGATGCTGGATAATGGCGCCGATATCCGTACGATCCAGGAACTGTTAGGTCATGCTTCGCTGAGTACCACCCAGGTTTATACCCATACGACGTTTGAGCAGATAAAGCGCGTTTATATGGCTACTCATCCCCGCGCGAAAAAAGGTGAAAGTTGAAAGTTGAAAGGTGAAAGGTGACATGTAAAAAGCACAAAATGCACTTTTTTTTGATTTTTTTGCAAAAATATTTGGTCAATTAAAAAAAAAGCAGTACTTTTGCACGCTTTTTCGTCGGAAGAGTATCGGCGACGCCTCTATAGCTCAGTTGGTAGAGCACTAGATTTGTAATCCAGCGGTCGTTGGTTCGAGTCCGACTAGAGGCTCAAAGCGAATTGAAAATTGAAAATTGAAAATTGAGATTCGCGAGTGAACATTGACAAACGGGTGTGTTCCAGAGTGGCCAAATGGGGCAGACTGTAAATCTGCTGTCTTCGACTTCGGTGGTTCGAATCCATCCGCACCCACTGCGCTTGCGCTAATACTCGCGTGATTACCTATCCTAGGCGGAGGCCGCTCCTTCCGCTTCAACGGAAGGACGCTCCGTGTATTGCGCTACGCTTTCCCCAAAGCAAACAGCCAAAAGCTTGGTTTACTTTGGGGGCCCCATCCTCAAAAGAGGAAAAGATCGGGGTGAGCCACGCGAAAGTAGCTCAGTCGATAGAGCACTAGCCTTCCAAGCTGGGGGTCGCGGGTTTGAGTCCCGTCTTTCGCTCAAGAGAGACCTACCTCTCCTTAATAAAAGGAAATGCTGCTTTAGCTCAGTGGTAGAGCGCATCCTTGGTAAGGATGAGGTCCCGAGTTCAACTCTCGGAAGCAGCTCACTCGCGTTCGGCAATAAGCTCGCAAGGGTTTTATACCACTCCGCTTCGTCGGAAACGACAATCCATGATTAAGTTGCCCTGCAACAAATGTAATGGTTGTGTTTCCTCCTCTTCCCACAGATTAAAATCTGCGGGAGCCCTAATAAAGGAAAGAACGACTTATGCCTCCGCTCTCCCCAAAAATCGGCAGATTTCCGGGGACACCGGATAGGAAATGCGAAAAACACAAGGCTGGTTAGGGTCAAATCTGACCGGCCTTTTTTAAGGGAAAATAAACAAAAACAATTTATTGTTTAATAACGTTATTAAAATTTAAAGAATTACTATGGCAAAAGAAAAATTTGACCGTTCGAAACCGCACGTTAACATCGGTACCATCGGTCACGTTGACCACGGAAAAACGACTCTGACCGCAGCTATTACAACTGTATTGGCAAAGAAAGGTCTTTCAGAGCAGCGTTCGTTCGATTCTATCGATAACGCTCCTGAGGAGAAAGAGCGTGGTATTACTATCAACACCGCTCACGTAGAGTATCAAACTGCTAACCGTCACTACGCACACGTAGACTGCCCGGGCCACGCCGACTATGTAAAGAACATGGTTACCGGTGCCGCTCAGATGGATGGTGCAATCATCGTAGTTGCTGCAACTGATGGTCCTATGCCTCAGACCCGCGAGCACATTCTGTTGGCTCGCCAAGTAAACGTACCGCGCCTGGTTGTATTTATGAACAAGTGCGATATGGTTGACGATCCTGAGATGCTCGACCTCGTTGAGATGGAGATGCGTGAGCTGTTGAACTTCTATGATTTCGATGGTGACAACACTCCGGTTATCCGCGGTTCTGCACTGGGTGCACTGAACGGTGTTCCGCAGTGGGAAGAGAAGATAATGGAGTTGATGGACGCTTGCGACAACTGGATCCAGCTGCCTGTACGTGCCGTTGACAAACCGTTCCTGATGCCGGTTGAGGACGTATTCTCCATCACCGGTCGTGGTACTGTAGCAACGGGTCGTATCGAGACCGGTGTCATCAAAGTAGGTGACGAGGTTCAGCTCATCGGTCTGGGTGCTGAGGGTAAGAAATCTGTTGTAACCGGCGTTGAGATGTTCCGCAAGTTGCTGGATCAAGGTGAGGCTGGTGATAACGTAGGTCTGCTCCTCCGTGGTATCGACAAAGACGAGGTTAAACGTGGTATGGTATTGACTCACCCGGGTATGGTAAAACCGTACAGCGAGTTCAAGGCTTCGGTTTATATCCTGAAGAAAGAAGAGGGTGGTCGTCACACTCCGTTCCACAACCACTATCGTCCGCAGTTCTACATCCGTACTATGGATGTTACCGGTGAGATTACTCTGCCGGAAGGAACTGAGATGGTAATGCCGGGTGATAACCTCGAGATTCAGGTTAAGCTGATCTACCCGGTAGCTTGCTCTGAGGGTCTGCGCTTCGCTATCCGTGAGGGTGGTCGTACCGTAGGTTCCGGTCAGATTACCAAGTTGATTGACTAATCAATCAAAGTTGAAAGTTGAAAGTTGAGAGTTGAAAGAAGTTTCTAAGTTAAAAGTAGAAAGTACTTCAACCCAACGCAACGCACAACAAACCTGCTCGGGGTGTCGAGCCCCGAGCAATTTTACGGAAGTCCTCCAATGGTAGGAGAGCGGTCTCCAAAACCGTCAATGTGGGTTCGATTCCTGCCTTCCGTGCTAATAAAGGTGAAAGGTGAAAGGTGAAAGGTGAAAGGACACCCAAGCCCCAACCCCAAGCCAATTGTTACAGACATAGCTTCCAATTCGACTTTAGCGCATGCTGGAGCCGGATTGTTGCGCGGGAATACGTGTACGTAATAAGATTACTTAGATAATAATATTAAAGATAATATAAAAATTCTACTAATATGGCTTTTGTAGAAAACATTAAAGAGTCGTACAACGAACTGGTTCATAAAACAAGTTGGCCTACTCGTAAAGAGTTGACTCAGAGTTCAGTGATAGTATTGATTGCTTCCATTATACTGGCACTGATCGTTTGGGCTATGGACTGGTGCTTTGAGACGATCATGACCTTTGTGTATGGTTTATTCTAAACCATTCAAATTGAAAATTGAAAATTGAAAATTGAAAATTTGAGATGGCAGAGAACAAGAAACAATGGTATGTAATGCGTGCTATCTCCGGTAAGGAGAACAAGGTAGAAGAGTATATCAACAATGCTCTTGTGTCGAGTTCGCTTTTCCGCGAGTATGTGTCGCAGGTGCTGATCCCGCGGGAGAAGGTGGTAACCGTTAAAAACGGCAAGCGCACGGAGAAAGAGCGTAATATGCTCCCGGGCTATGTGCTGGTTGAGTGCTATCTTTGCGACGAGAGTTTCCCGCTCTTGCGTAATATCCCGAATGTTCTGGGTTTCTTGAGTGGCGGTAAGACAACTGTCAAACCCGAACCCGTATCGCAGGCAGAGGTCAACAAACTCGTTGGTCTGGCCAGTGAGTCGGAGGTTCGCGCAGCAAGTGAGATCACTTTCCTTGTCGGCGAGAGCGTGAAGGTGGTAGATGGTCCGTTCAACGGCTTCAAGGGTACCATCCAGGAAGTAAGTGCGGAGAAGCACAAGCTCAAAGTGGTTGTTACGATCTTTGATCGCCAGACTCCGGTGGAGTTGGGCTACAACCAAGTAGAAAAAGAGTAGGAGATCCCGTTACAGGTCGTCTGTACTACTCGGTAGTTTCAAAAAATTATTAACAGACTGAGGGCGGAGTAAAGTTTAAAGTTGAAAGTTTAGAGTTGAAAGAAGTTCTAAAGTTGCGAGTTTAAAGTTTAGAGAAGCCCGTTTGCAAGTCAAAAACTATTAACAAAAGTAAAACTATGGCTAAAGAAATTGCTGGTTTTATCAAACTCCAAATCAAGGGTGGCGCAGCCAACCCTGCACCTCCGGTAGGCCCGGCTCTGGGTTCGAAGGGTGTGAACATCATGGAGTTCTGCAAACAGTTCAATGCCAGAACGCAAGACAAGGCAGGTAAAGTGCTGCCTGTAGTAATTACCGTTTATGCGGATAAGTCCTTCGACTTCGTCGTTAAGACTCCTCCTGTAGCTATCCAGCTCCTCGAGGCAGCTAAGGTGAAGAGCGGTAGCGACCAGCCGAACCGTAACAAGGTGGCTACGATCACCGAGGAGCAGGCTAAGCAGATCGCTGCAGACAAGATGGCGGATCTTAACTGCTTCACCGTTGAGTCGGCTCTTAAAATGGTTAAAGGTACCGCACGCAGTATGGGTATCGTAGTAAAGTAAAACTCTTCAATCCAATCAACAATTATGGCAAAACTGACAAAAAAACAGAAGCTTGCTGCTGAGAAGATTGAAGCAGGTAAGCTCTACACGATCGAGGAGGCAGCTGCTCTCGTTAAAGAGATCACTACCACCAAATTCGATGCAAGCGTAGATATCGACGTACGTCTGGGTGTTGACCCGCGTAAGGCAAACCAAATGGTTCGTGGCGTCGTTGCACTTCCAAACGGTACCGGTAAGGTTGTTCGCGTTCTCGCACTCTGTACTCCGGATCAGGAGGCAGCTGCAAAAGAAGCAGGTGCTGACTATGTAGGTCTGGATGAGTATATTGAAAAGATCAAAGGTGGATGGACGGACATTGATGTCATCATCACCATGCCTCAGATCATGGGTAAGATCGGTGCCCTCGGTCGCGTATTAGGTCCTCGTGGCTTGATGCCGAACCCGAAGAGCGGTACGGTTACCATGGATGTAGCGAAAGCTGTTAAAGAGGTTAAGGGCGGTAAGATCGACTTCAAGGTTGACAAGTTCGGTATTGTACACACCTCTATCGGTAAGGTTAGTTTCACGGCTGACAAGATCGCAGAGAACGCACTTGCGTTCATCGATACGATCAAGCACCTCAAACCGGCTGTATCCAAAGGTGAGTACATCAAGAGCGTTTATCTTTCCAGCACAATGAGTCAGGGTATTAAGATCGATACCAAATCGCTTTAATCTCTAAAAAATTACAGACAAGTATGAAAAAGGAAGATAAAAATCTCGTCATTGAAGCCCTTGGCGCACAATTGGCTGAGTTCTCGCACTTCTACCTCGTTGACATCGAGGGTCTGAATGCAGAGAAGACCAGCGAGCTGCGTCGTGCGTGCTTCAAGCAGGACATCAAACTCTTGGTTGCTAAGAACACCCTGCTCCAGAAAGCGCTTGAGAAAAAAGGCGTAGAGGCAGAGATCTTCGGTGCACTCAAGGGTAACACCGCTCTCATGCTTAGCAATACCGGTAATGCTCCGGCTAAACTCATCAAGGAGTTTACTAAGGGCGACAAGACCGGTGAGGCTAAACCGCAACTCAAAGCTGCTTACGTAGAAGAGACTGTTTACGTAGGCAAGCAGAATCTCGAGTTCCTGTGCGCTATCAAGTCGAAGAACGAACTCATCGCAGAGTTGGTTGCATTGCTGCAATCGCCGGCGAAGAACGTTGTTTCTGCACTTCAGAGCGGACAAAACACCATTCATGGTGTACTGCAAACTCTCGGCGAGCGCGCAGAATAATTATTCCCGTAATCCCGTAATAACGTAATTACGAGTTACAAAAAACAAAACTGAATCAAAAACATTTAAAATTTATAAGACAATGGCAGATCTTAAAGTTATTGCTGAAACATTAGTTAACCTTACCGTTAAGGAAGTAAATGAACTCGCTACTATCCTCAAAGAGGAGTACGGCATTGAGCCCGCTGCTGCTGCAGTTGCAGTTGCTGCTCCTGCTGCCGGTGGCGCTGCTGCTGAGGCAGCTGAGGAGAAGACCTCTTTCGATGTAGTTCTGAAGAGCGCAGGTGCTAACAAGCTCCAGGTTGTTAAGGCCGTTAAGGAGCAAACCGGTCTCGGCCTGAAAGAGGCTAAGGACATCGTAGACGCTGCTCCGTCTAACGTTAAGGAAGGCGTTGACAAAGCTACCGCTGAGGCTTTGAAGAAAGCTCTCGAAGAGGTAGGTGCTGAGGTAGAGCTCAAGTAATACCCCATTAGCCAACCACTCTAATCGGGTGGAATAGGTTTAGATTCTCACGTCAAAATGAGGGTCTAAACCTTTTCTGCTCAATAGGACAGAATGATTAAAAAACTGAAAAATTTGGTAATTATTATAGGGTGAATATTAAAATACTATAAACTTTATCACCGCCGATTTAGATTTAAATTACTTATTACCAACAGTTTAGTTCTGTTAAACAATTATCAACCATATAAAATAATGGCTACAACAAAAAATCAGCAGAGAGTCAATTTCAGTCGTATGCAAAAGCATATGCCTTATCCTGACTTTCTCGAAATTCAGTTAAAGTCCTTCGCGGATTTTGTTCAGATGGATAGTACGCCTGAGCAACGCCGTAAAGAGGGACTCTTTAAGGTATTCTCGGAGAACTTCCCGATCCAGGATACCCGCAACAGTTTCACGCTGGCTTTCTTGGACTATTCCGTTGACCGCCCCCGTTATTCCATCGAGGAGTGCATCAAGCGCGGCCTGACCTACAGTGTGCCTTTGAAAGCGAAACTGCGTCTGAGTTGCGAGGATCCCGATCATGAGGACTTCGATACCGTCGTTTCTGACGTATACCTCGGTACCATTCCTTACATGACCCCGAAAGGCACCTTTGTCATCAACGGTGCTGAGCGTGTCGTAGTTAGTCAGTTGCACCGTTCGCCCGGTGTGTTCTTCGGAACATCCATGCATAGCAACGGTACCAAGCTCTACTCCGCTCGTATCATTCCTTTCCGCGGTTCTTGGATCGAGTTCGCTACCGACATCAACAAGGTCATGTATGCTTACATCGACCGTAAGAAGAAATTGCCTGTAACAACCCTGCTTCGTGCCATCGGTTTCGAGTCGGATAAAGAGATTCTGAACTGCTTCGACCTCGCAGAGGAAGTGAAGGTAAACAAAGAGACGCTGGAAGCATGTGTCGGACGTAAACTGGCCGGTGATGTGATGAAGGCATGGGTAGAAGATTTCGTGGATGAGGACACCGGTGAGGTTTCGTCTATCGAGCGTAATACCATCGTGGTAGAGCGCGAAGAGGAACTGACCCCGGAGGTTATTAACACGATCATTGAATCCGGCTCGAAGACCATCCTGCTGCATAAGGAGGAGGAGCGTGAGAACGATTTCGCTATCATCTTCAATACCCTGCAGAAAGACCCGGCTAAGACCGAGAAAGAGGCTGTTCTCTACATCTACCGCCAGTTGCGTAATGCAGAGCCGGCCGATGATGCTACGGCACGCGAGATGATTCAGAACCTCTTCTTCTCCCAGAAGCGTTATGACCTGGGTGAGGTAGGACGTTATCGTATCAACCGCAAATTGAGCATGTCGATTCCTGACGATGTTCGCGTACTGACCAAAGAGGATATCATCGAGATCATCAAATATCTCGTCATGCTCATCAACAGCAATGCCGAAGTAGATGATATCGACCACCTCTCCAACCGTCGTGTGCGCACCGTAGGTGAGCAGCTCTTCAACCAATTCGGTATCGGTCTGGCTCGTATGGCTCGTACTGTGCGTGAGCGTATGAACGTTCGTGACAACGAAGTCTTTACGCCGACCGACCTGATCAATGCGAAGTCAATCTCTTCGATCATCAACAGCTATTTCGGTACGAACGCCCTGAGCCAGTTCATGGATCAGCAGAACCCGTTGGCCGAGATCACCCACAAGCGTCGTATGTCGGCCCTCGGTCCCGGTGGTCTGAGCCGTGATCGTGCCGGTTTCGAGGTACGTGACGTACACTACACCCATTACGGTCGTCTCTGTCCTATTGAGACGCCGGAAGGTCCGAACATCGGTCTGATCTCTTCGCTCTGTATCTATGCGAAGATCAACAACCTTGGTTTCATCGAGACCCCGTATCGTCCCGTTAAGGACAGCGTCGTTGACCTCGATAACGACCATGTCGTATATCTGTCTGCCGAGGACGAGGAGAACCAGGTAGTGGCACAAGGTAACGCACCGTTGACACCGGAAGGAAATTTCATCCGCAAGACCGTTAAGACGCGTCTCGGTGCTGAGTTCCCGGTCGTAGCGCCGTCTGAGGTCAACCTCATGGACGTGGCGCCGTGCCAGATCGCTTCGGTGGCGGCTGCCCTCATTCCGTTCTTGGAGCACGATGATGCCCACCGTGCCCTCATGG
The DNA here is from genome assembly GCA_946616535.1 of uncultured Bacteroidales bacterium. The sequence goes on from CAMOJA010000013.1 coordinate 20,323, forward strand.
GATCGAACATGATGCGCCAGGCTGTTCCGTTGATCACTTCTGAGTCCCCGATTGTGGGTACCGGAATTGAGGAGCAGCTGGTTACCGATAGCCGTACGCAAATCGTAGCAGAAGGTGCCGGTGAGGTGACCTACGTAGATGCCGATGTCATTCGCATCAACTACGATCGCGACGACGAAGAGGCACTCATCAGCTTCGACTCGCAAGAGAAAGAATATAAACTGCCGAAGTTCGAGAAGACCAACCAGAATACGACCATCGACCTCCATCCGCTCGTTCGCAAGGGCGATCGCGTAGAGGCCGGTCAGATCCTCACCGAGGGTTATGCAACCCAAGGTGGCGAGTTGGCGCTCGGTAAGAACCTCAAGGTAGCGTATATTCCTTGGAAGGGTTATAACTACGAGGATGCTATCGTGCTCAGCGAGCGCATCGTTCGTGAAGATATGTATACTTCGGTTCACGTGGTTGAGCAGCTGCTCGAGGTACGTGACACCAAGCGCGGTATGGAGGAGTTCACCGCCGATATCCCGAATGTATCCGAAGAGGCTACCAAAGACCTCGACGAGAACGGTATCATTCGTATCGGTGCGTACATCCAACCGGGTGATATCCTCATCGGTAAGATCACCCCGAAGGGTGAGACCGATCCGAGTCCGGAGGAGAAGCTCCTCAAGGCCATCTTCGGTGACAAAGCCGGTGATGTGAAGGATGCTTCGTTGAAGGCTAGTCCTTCGCTCGACGGTGTCATCATCGATAAGAAACTCTACTGCCGTGCGAACAAAGACCGCAAGCAGAAGATGGATGACAAGATCACGCTTGCCGATATGGATGCGAAGTTCAAAGCCAAAGCGGAGGACCTGCGTGAGCAACTCATCACCAAGCTCTATACCCTCCTCACCGGCCGTCAAGCGGTTAGCGTGAAGGATATCCTCGGTACCGAGTTGATCTCCAAGGGTCAGCACTTCACCAAAGAGCGTCTCAACGAGATCGATTACTTCTCCGTACTGCTCGAGGGATGGACTTCGGATGCACATAAGAACGAACTCGTCGCTAAGTGCGTGCTTAACTATATCGCTAAATACAAAGAGATGGATGCGCAACTCAAGCGCGAGAAGTTCAACCTCACCATCGGTGATGAACTGCCGAACGGTATCATCCAGATGGCGAAGGTTTATGTGGCTAAACGTCGTAAGATCCGCGTAGGTGATAAGATGGCCGGTCGTCACGGTAACAAGGGTATCGTATCCAAGATCGTCCGCGTAGAGGATATGCCGTTCCTCGCAGACGGTACGCCGGTAGATATCGTATTGAACCCGATGGGTGTGCCTTCTCGTATGAACATCGGTCAGATCTTCGAGGCTGTCCTCGGTTGGGCCGGTCAGGAACTCGGTGTCAAATTCAGCACCCCGATCTTCGACGGTTGTACGATGGAGCAACTCGACGAGTGGACCGACAAAGCCGGTCTGCCCCGTGGTGGTAAGACCCAGCTCTACGATGGTGAGACGGGTGAACCGTTTGACCAGATGGCTACCGTCGGTGTGACCTACTTCATGAAACTCGGTCACATGGTCGATGATAAGATGCACGCCCGTTCGATTGGTCCGTACAGTCTTATTACCCAACAGCCGCTTGGCGGTAAGGCACAGTTTGGTGGTCAACGTTTCGGTGAGATGGAGGTTTGGGCACTCGAAGCACACGGTGCTGCGCATGTGCTCCAGGAGATCCTTACTATCAAGTCCGATGACGTCACCGGCCGTGCACGTACCTACGAGGCAATTGTCAAAGGTGAGAACTTCCCGACACCGGGTCTGCCCGAGTCGCTTAACGTGCTCCTGCACGAGTTGCAAGGTCTCGCTCTCAGTATCAACATGGAATAATGGAGGACAAGAAGTATGGCTTTTAAACAAGAAAATAAGAAAACCGGTTTCACCAAGATTTCGATTGGTTTGGCTTCCCCGGATGAGATCATGCAGATCTCCTCGGGTGAGGTGCTCAAACCGGAAACGATTAACTATCGTACCTACAAACCTGAACGCGATGGTTTGTTCTGTGAGCGCATCTTCGGTCCTACCAAGGATTACGAGTGCCACTGCGGTAAATACAAACGTATCCGTTATAAAGGTATCGTCTGCGAGCGTTGCGGCGTAGAGGTAACCGAGAAGAAAGTGCGTCGTGAGCGTATGGGTCATATCAAACTCGTCGTTCCCGTTGCCCATATCTGGTACCTCCGTTCGCTGCCGTCTAAGATGGCTGCCCTGCTCGGTATCCCGACCAAGAAACTGGAGTCTGTCATCTACTATGAGAAATATCTCGTAGTACGTGCCGGGGCGCTCGAGGGTCAGGAGATCGGCGAGAAGAACGAAGCAGATAAGAATAGAATTCCTATCGAGAACTGCATGCTGCTCGACGAAGATCAGTATCAGCAGGTGCTCGATATCCTGCCGGAAGGCAATGAGGCGCTCGACGACACCGATCCGAATAAGGTCATCATCAAGATGGGTGCTGAAGCAGTCTATGACTTGCTCAAAGCCATCGATCTCGATGCCCTCTCGTACGAGTTGCGTGCTACGGCCGATAAATCGTCTTCCGTACAACGCCGTCAGGAGGCCCTCAAGCGTCTGCAGGTAGTAGAGGCTTTCCGTGCTTCCAACGGTCGTAACCGTCCGGAGTGGATGATCCTCCAGGCGATTCCTGTGACGCCGCCGGAGTTGCGTCCTCTCGTGCCCCTGGATGGTGGCCGTTTCGCTACCTCCGACCTCAATGACCTCTATCGTCGTGTCATCATCCGTAACAACCGTCTCAAACGACTGGTTGAGATCAAGGCGCCGGATGTCATTCTGCGTAACGAGAAGCGTATGCTCCAAGAGGCTGTTGACTCCCTCTTCGATAACAGCCGTAAGACCACGGCCATGAAGTCGGATGCCAACCGTCCGTTGAAGTCCCTCTCGGATTCGCTCAAGGGTAAACAAGGACGTTTCCGTCAGAACCTGCTCGGTAAACGTGTGGACTACTCCGCGCGTTCCGTTATCGTCGTAGGTCCGGAACTTAAGATGCACGAGTGCGGTCTGCCTAAAGAGATGGCAGCTGAACTCTATAAGCCGTTTATCATCCGCAAGCTCATCGAGCGTGGTATCGTGAAGACCGTGAAGTCCGCGAAGAAGATCATCGATCGCCGTGAACCGGTGATCTACGAGATCCTCGAGCATGTGATGGAAGGACACCCCGTTCTGCTGAACCGTGCTCCGACACTGCACCGTCATGGTATCTTGGCTTTCCAACCCCGTATGATCGAGGGTAAGGCTATCCAGCTGCACCCGCTCTCCTGCGCCGGTTTCAACGCCGACTTCGATGGTGACCAGATGGCCGTGCACTTGCCGCTCTCTAACGAGGCGATCCTCGAGGCACAGCTCCTCATGCTCGGTTCCCATAACATCCTCGACCCGGCCAACGGTAACCCGATTACCGTACCGTCTCAGGATATGATCCTTGGTCTGTATTATATCACTAAGGAACGCCCGGGTGCGAAGGGCGAAGGTCTCACCTTCTATTCCGAGGAAGAGGCGCTCATCGCCCTCAACGAGGGTAGTGTGGACATCCATGCGAAAGTCAAAGTACGTGTGAATACCATCGAGGACGGACAGAAAGTCGTTCGTATCCTCGAGACCACGCCGGGACGTGTCGTCGTTAACCAGTATGTACCCGAGGAGATCGGGTATCAGAACACGCTGATGAAGAAAGGCGCTGTGAAGAAGATCATCTCACAGGTCATCAAGACCTGCGGTGTGGCTCGTACAGCGAAGTTCCTCGATGATATCAAGGACCTCGGTTACTACCGCGCCTTCAAGGGTGGCTTGAGCTTTAACTTGAATGATATCCTCATCCCGGAGGAAAAGAAAGCACTTACCGACAAGGGTAACGCCGATATCGAAGAGATCAACGAGCGTTATAACTACGGTATGTTATCCGATGACGAGCGTTATCGTGCTACGATCGATACATGGAAGAAAGTCGATGACGAGCTCAAGGATATCCTGATGAAGCACATGAAAGAGGCCGATAACGGATTCAACTCCGTTTACATGATGATGGACTCCGGTGCCCGTGGTAACGAGCAGCAGATCAAGCAGCTCGCCGGTATCCGTGGTATCATGGCTAAGCCGTTGAAGGCAGGTGCTACCGATACACGTCCGGAAATCGAGAACCCGGTCCTCGCGAACTTCAAAGAGGGTATGTCCGTGCTCGAGTACTTCATCTCTACCCACGGTGCCCGTAAGGGTCTGGCTGATACCGCTTTGAAGACCGCCGATGCCGGTTACCTCACCCGTCGTCTCGTCGATGTATCGCATGATGTGATCATCAACGAGGAAGACTGTGGTACCCTTCGTGGTCTGTCTGCACGTGCTATCAAGGATGCTAACGGTCATACCATCGCGTCCCTGACCCTCCGTATCCTCGGTCGTGTATCTGTACATGATATCCATGATAACGACGGTAACCTCATCGTCGCTGCCGGCGAAGAGATTCGTGAGGCCGCTTGTGAGGCAATCGAAGCAGCAGGTATCGAAGAGGTAGTCATCCGCTCGGTACTCACCTGCGAGTCCAAGCATGGCGTCTGCGCGAAGTGCTACGGTCGTAACCTTGCTTCGCGTAAGATGGTGCAGAAAGGTGAGGCGGTCGGTGTCATCGCTGCACAGGCCATCGGTGAGCCGGGTACACAGCTTACCCTCCGTACCTTCCACTCCGGTGGTTTGGCCGGTGGTGCCGCTGCACAAGGTACTTATGCCCTCACGCGCGAAGGAATCATCGAGATCGAAGACCTCCGTACCATCACGACCGCTGCCGGTGAGACCATCATCGTCAGCCGTAAGAATACCCTTAACCTCAAGGACGAGAAGACCGGTGTCATCCTGGCTACCTTCGATATCCCGTACGCTTCCAAACTCTTCGTCAACCAAGGCGAGAAATACCCGAAGGGTACTGTTGTCTGCGAGTGGGATCCGTATAAGACCCCGTTGCTGATCGAGCAAGACGGTATCATCCGTTATGAGGACGTCATCGAAGGTATCACCTGTAAGACCGAAGTCGATGAGCAAACCGGTAAGAAAGAGGTTTCTATCACCGAGACCAAGGATAAGACCAAGATGCCGCAGGCGCATATCATGGATAAGGATGGTAATATCCTCCGTTCCTATAACCTGCCCGTCAAGGCCTCTCTGACCTTCACCGATGGCGCTGAAGTCAAGATCGGCGATACCCTCTTCTCTATGGCTCGTGCTACCAACAGCGGTGGTGATATCACCTCCGGTCTGCCCCGTATCACCGAGCTCTTCGAGGCCCGTAACCCGTCTAACCCGGCTGTTGTCGCTGAGATCGACGGTGAGATCTCCTTCGGTAAGATCAAACGCGGTAACCGTGAGCTCTTCATCACCTCTAAACTCGGTGAGCAGAAGGCTTACCTTATCCCGTTGACCAAGCAGATCCTCGTTCAGGAAGGTGACTTCGTTCGTGCCGGTGTAGCCCTCTCCGATGGCGCTATCACGCCGGAAGATATCTTGGCTATCCAAGGTCCGACAGCCGTTCAGAACTACATCGTCAACGAGGCCCAGGCTGTATATCGTATGCAGGGTGTGGAAATCAATGATAAGCACTTCGAGATCATCGTTCGTCAGATGATGCGCAAGGTGGAGATTCTTGAGCCGGGTGATACCCGTTACCTTGAGGGTGATATCGTAGATAAACTCGACTTCTTGGAGGAGAACGACCGTATTTGGGGTCGCAAGGTGGTGACGGATGCCGGTGCCAGCGAGGTACTCAAAGAAGGCCAGATCATTACAGCTCGTCGTCTGCATGATGAGAACAGCTCGCTCCGCCGCCGCGATAAGAAACTCGTGAAGGCACGTGATGCAGAGTGCGCTACCGCCAAGCAGATCCTCCAGGGTATCACACGTGCTGCCCTTGGTACCAAATCCTTCATGTCGGCTGCCTCCTTCCAGGAGACCACCAAGGTACTCAACGAAGCCGCTATCCGCGGTAAAGTCGATTACCTCGAGGGCATGAAAGAGAACGTCATCTGCGGTAACCTCATCCCGGCAGGTACCGGTATGCGTGAGTTCGCTAAGATCGCTGTACATAACAAAGAGGAATACGCTGCTATCCAGGCTGCCCGCGAGGCCGCCGAAGCCGCCCTCAACGGTGAGTACTAATCATCCGCTCCGCGGATCATAAGAAAAAGGAGAAGTTCAACGCTTCTCCTTTTTTTGTTTTTCCTGTAACCTCTAACCCCTAACCTCTAACCCCTAATCCCTAAAATTCACAGATTTTTCTTGCACATGTCATTTTTTTGTTGTACCTTTGCGGCCGAAAAAATGTTGCATTATGAGAAACATCATTGTTAGTGTCGTGGCGTTATGCCTGTTAATGACGGGTTGTAACTCGCGTACGCCGCAGTACCGCATCGGCGTAAGCCAGTGTCTGGACGATGCGTGGCGGCAGAAGATGAACTATGAGATGGAGCGGGAGTTGCTGCTCCATCCGGACATGTCGCTTTCGCGCCGTATTGCCTACGGCAGCAATGAGTTGCAGTGTGCCCAGATCGATAGTTTTATCAAAGAGCGTGTAGATCTGCTGATAGTCAGCCCCAATGAGGCGGAGCAGGTACAACCTGCTGTGACGAGAGCTTATCGGGCAGGCATCCCGGTAATTGTTGCCGACCGCCGTGTCCCCGGTGACGAATGGACCGCTTTTATCGGCGGCGACAACTACAAAGTCGGCCGACTGATGGCGCATTGGGTGATGGAAAAATGGAAAAAACGAGGCACTGTCTCCAAACCCTTCGTTGTCCTGGAGGTAGCCGGTCTGCCGGGATCAACGCCTGCCACGTTGCGCCACAAGGGTATGATGGAGGGTATCGAGGAAGCGAAAGAAGAAGGGTTAGCGGCTAAGGTTGAGATGCAGAGTGTGATGGGAAGCTGGTACAAGGAGAACGCTCATGAGGTCGTCTCCGAGTACTTGGAGACTCACCCTCTGCCGGATGTCATCGTGGCGCATAACGACCTTATGGCTATCGGTGCTGCCGAGGCAGCGGGGGGTGTTCCTATCATGGGTGTGGACGGCATCCATCCGGGTTTGCAGGCTATCGTAGATGGTAAAATAGAATGTTCCGCGACATACTCTTCTCGCGGCGATATGCTGATCGATGCCGCCGCACATATCTTACATGAGGAACCGTACGTGCATGATACTGTGTTGGAAACGACGCTCTTGGATATTACCGCTGCGTACCCCATGCTCAAGCAGGACGAGGCTATCACGCGTGATTTGGAGACCCTGCATATCGTCCAAACCCAATCCGAAAGCAAATGGAAACAACTGCGCTTCGACCGATTTATACTGATTCTCTTTGTGGTGCTTTTCTTTATTCTATTCTTAATCACATTAAGCTATATCATCGTCAAGCAACGTAAGATCCAAACGGAGATCAAGCATGATATCATCCCTCAGCTGGAGAATATGCAAGAGGCTATCCAGCTCAGTAAGAAAGACGAGGCCTTTGCTGAGAGGCTGCGTCAGGTGGTGGACGATTATCTGACGGACCCGGCTCTGAATGTGGAGTTCCTGGGCGGCAAACTGCAACTGAGCCGTACGCAGCTCTTCCGGCGCGTGAAAGCGGTAGCCGGAAAAGGACCGCTGGATTATATCCGCGAGCGGAGACTGATACGCGCAGACGAATTGCTTCGAACAACCGATATGACCATCCAACAAGTCGCTTTGGAACTTTGTTTCTCCTCTCCCGGCTATTTCACCAAATGCTATAAGGAATACTTCGGGCATCTGCCCAGTGTGCGCTAAAATGAAACATTTATAAATACTAATTTTGTTGCAAAATATGTACCATTTGTTGCAGTGAAACATCAGTGGCATATTTTGCAACATTATTTTTTGCGCATGTGTTTAAACAGAAGTACTTTTGCAGCGGAATTTGGAAACTCCAAGTTCTGCTGTAATTGTTTAATTTTAAATTATCATGAGAAACAAACGATTTCTTGTCTCTTTCCTCCTCATGATGTTGTTGTCCATGGGTTACGCGTACGCGCAGGTAACTGCGACGGGTGTTGTGGTAGATGCAGCAACGGGCGAACCCATCATTGGCGCTTCTGTTCTGGAGGAAGGCACATCGAATGGTACAATCACCGATTTCGATGGTAATTTCTCACTTTCCGTCGGCAAGGATGCCATGGTAGTGATTTCGTATGTGGGCTATAAGACCCAGCAGTTATTCCCGAAAGCGAACATGAAAGTCTCCCTGGCGGAGGACAGCGAGGTGCTGGAGGAAGTGGTAGTAACCGGTTATACGACGCAGCGCAAGGCAGATTTGACGGGCGCTGTCAGTGCCGTCAGTGCCAAGGACTTGGAGAAACAGCAGGAGAACAACCCGATGAAAGCCCTGCAAGGTAAAGTGCCGGGTATGAACATCTCGGCTGACGGTAACCCTTCGGGTACGGCGACAGTACGTATCCGTGGTATCGGTACGCTCAATGACAACGACCCGCTGTACATCATCGACGGTGTGCCGACCAAATCAGGCATGCACGAGTTGAACCCGAACGACATCGAGTCTATCCAAGTGCTGAAAGATGCTGCTTCCGCTTCTATATACGGTTCGCGCGCGGCGAACGGCGTCATCATCATCACGACGAAGAAAGGTGCTGAAGGCAAGCTGAGCATCACCCTGGACGCATCGGTGGCTGTGCAGTCATATGTCAACCGCATGCACGTGCTCAACTCGGAACAATACGGCCGCGCCATGTGGCAAGCCTATATCAACGATGGCACTTCCGACCCGAATACGAACGTGTTGGGCTATCGCTATAACTGGGGCTACAACGCACAAGGTCAGCCGGTGCTGAATAATATCATGCTTAATAAATATCTGGATGACGCAGGTACCGTTCCGGTGAGCAACACCGACTGGTTCAAAGAGACCACGCGTCCGGGTATTATCCAGAACTACAACGTATCCGTTTCCAACGGCGGCAAGAAAGGTAGTTCGTTCTTCTCCCTCGGTTACTACAAGAACGAGGGTATCATCAAATCGACGGACTTCGACCGTTTCTCCGCGCGTATCAACAGCGATTACAAGATCCTGAAGGACTATGTGACCATCGGCGAGAACTTCACGGTGAACCGCACGTCGGAGGTGAGTGCTCCGGGCGGGTTCATCAACAGCGTGCTGCAGTATCACCCGCTTCTGCCGGTGTATAACACCAACGGCGAGTTGGCTCAGGCTCCATCGTCCAGCGGTTTCCCGCAACGCGAGAACCCGATGTCTATTTTGGAGCGCAACAAAGACAACCGCTATGTCTATTGGCGTATCTTCGGAAATGTATTCCTGGATATCAACCCTGTCAAAGGCTTACATATCCGCACCACGGCCGGTATTGACTATGCGCAGAAGAAGCAGCGTTTCTTCACCTACCCCATCAAAGACGGTGTGGTGGCTAATGACAAGAACGCCGTGGAGGCGAAGCAAGAGCACTGGACCAAATGGATGTGGAACGCCATCATCACCTATAATCTGGATATCAACAAACACCGCGCAGACTTCATGCTCGGTACCGAGTTGAACCGCGAGATTGATGAATGGTTCTCGGGTTATAAAGAGGATTTCATCGTGTTGCGTCCCACCTACATGTGGCCTTCGGCCGGTACGGGTAATGCGCAGTCTTACGGCGGTTCCGGCAGCTACTCGCTGATATCGTTCTTCGGCAAAGCCAACTATAACTACGATGACCGCTATCTTATTTCGTTCACGCTGCGTCACGACGGTTCGAGTCGCTTTGGTAAGCACAACCGCTTCGCGACCTTCCCGTCTGTGAGTGCGGGTTGGCGTATCAGTCAGGAGAAATTCATGAGCGGCGCTTCGTCATGGTTGGACGACCTCAAGATTCGTGCTTCGTGGGGACAAACAGGTAACCAGGATATCTCCTCTACCGCCCGCTACACGATTTACGAGTCCAACTACGGTATAGAGGAGCACGGCGGTCAGAGTTACGGTACGTCCTACGACATCGCCGGCACCAACGGCGGTCAGATTCTACCGTCCGGTTTCCGTCGCTTGCAGATTGGCAACGATGATATCAAATGGGAGACCACGACGCAGACCAATGCCGGTTTGGACTTTGCATTCTTCAAGCAGACATTCTACGGATCGTTCGACTGGTTCTACAAGCAGACCAAGGATATTCTGGTGCTGATGGACGGTATCGGAGTGATGGGTGAAGGCGCCTCCCAATGGGTGAATGCCGGAGCAATGGACAACATGGGTGTAGAACTGAGCCTTGGTTATCGCAACCAAACCAAAACGGGCTTCAAATACGATATCGCGGCCAATATCTCCCATTATGACAACAAGGTTACCCGACTGCCTGAGACCATAGCTGCCAAAGGTACATTCGGCGGTAACGGCGTGCAGTCCGTTGTAGGCCACGCCATGGGTTCGCAAGTGGGATATATCGCAGACGGCATCTTCAAGAGCCAGGAAGATATCGACAACCATGCTTATCAGGAAGGAGCCGGTCTTGGCCGCATCCGCTATCGCGATATCAACGGCGACGGCGTGGTGAGCGAGGCTGACCAGACATGGATTTACAGTCCGGTGCCGGCAGTATCGTTCGGTGCGAACTTCTATTTCGAGTACAAAGGTTTTGACCTCACCATCTTCTTCCAAGGCGTCGGTGGTGTACAGGTCATCACCAAAGACCTCAAGGAGCAGACCGACCTCTGGAGCGGTGTGAACGTAGCTAACCTGAACAAAGGAACACGCGTGCTGGACGCATGGAGCCTCACCAATCCCAACAGCGATATCCCTGCGCTCTCGACCAACAATAACAACAACGAGACGCGCGTCAGCACCTATTTCGTGGAGGACGGTTCGTTCCTCAAACTGCGTAACCTCCAGTTGGGTTACAACCTGCCTAAATCAGCTTGCGACAAGATGCTGATGCAGAGCTGGCGCTGGTTCGTTTCGGCACAGAATGTATTCACCATCCGCTCGGCTAAGTTCTCCGGAGTAGATCCCGAAAATCCGACTTTCGGCTATCCAATTCCGCTGACGGTTACCCTTGGAACAAAAGTGACGTTCTGAGATGAAAAATGAAAAATGAAAAATGAAAGGAGAAAAGTTATGAAACGTATAAATAAGCTTTTATCTTTGAGCGTTAGCAGTCTCTTCGCTTTGAGCGTAGCGTTCTGCTTTACGGCCTGCGATAATTTCCTGAACCAGGATGTTCCGCAGGGTATTCTGAGCGGTGACCAAGTCAATGACCCGCAGTATATCGATAATATCTGCATCTCCGCATACGCGGTATTCATCTCGGCCGAGGATGTCAACTCTTCTTTCTCGATGTGGAACTTCGATGTCCGCTCGGACGATGCCTACAAGGGTGGTATCTCGGAGAACGACGGAGATGTATTCCACCAGTTGGAAATCAGTCAGGGTATCATGACGACCAACTGGAATATCAACGATATGTGGGTTCGTTTGTACAACTGTCTGAGCCGTGTCAACGCCGCTATCGCCGCATTGGAGGCTATGGACAACAGTTATGAACTGAAAGCCCAACGTTTGGGCGAGATGCGTTTCCTGCGTGCATACGGACATTTCCTGCTGAAACGACTGTACAAGAATATTCCATTCGTAATGGACCCGAATATGAAGCAGGAGGAGTATCACGCGTTGAGCAACACCCAGTACACCAATGATGAGGGTTGGCAACTCATTGCGGATGACCTCACATACGCATACAGCGTGCTGCCTCCTACGCAGGCTGAGAAAGGACGTCCGACGCAGGCTTCGGCTGCCGGTTTGCTGGCTAAAGTGTATCTCTACAAGGCATACCGTCAGGATGACCCTAACTCGCATGCCGTGACGGAGATTAACAAGGAGGATTTGGAGAAAGTGCTTCTCTACACCGAGGAGGGTATCTATACCGCCGGCGGTTATGGTTTGGAGGATGATTTCCATAATAACTTCCGCCCCGAGCCGCAGTATGAGAACGGTAAGGAAAGCCTATGGGCAATGCAGTATTCCACCAATGACGGAACCAAACTCGGTAACTGCAACTGGTCTTACGGACTCATGGTGCCGGGTATTGAGGGTGTCACCGACGGTGGTTGCGATTTCTACAAACCTAGTCAGAATATCGTCAATGCCTTCCGCACCAATGCTGAAGGACTGCCGTATATCGACAATTTCAACGACAAGGATTTCGACCCTGCCACCGAGACGGCCGACCCGCGTCTGTGGTTGACCGTGGGTATCCCCGGCTTCCCGTATGAGTTCAATCCGGACCTCATCATGAGCCGCACGCATAACTGGAGCCGCTCTAACGGCTTATACGGTTATAACGTGACCCTCAAGCACAATGTGGACCCCGCCAGCGGATATCTCATCCGCTCCGCACTGTGGTTCGGAACGCCGATGAACCGTATCGTTGTTCGCTATGCCGACGTGCTGCTGATGCGTGCTGAAGCGCTGGCGCAACTCGGCCGCAATGACGAGGCTATCGAACTGGTGAACCGCCTCCGCAACCGCGCTTCGCGCAGCCTTGGCATGTTGGCAGGATACGATGTCAACTACGGCGCTAAGATTCGCGTGAAGCCTTATAGCGACAATTCCAATGCCCTCGCACGCGTCAAGATGGAGCGCCGTCTGGAGTTGGCGATGGAGTCCGAGCGATTCTTCGACCTCGTGCGTTGGGGAGAAGCAGAACCTACTATCAATAAGTATTACGTAGAGGAGGCTAACGACTGTCGTGTCTATACCTCTGCGCATTTCACTGCCAATAAAAATGAGTATCTGCCTATTCCTCATGAGCAAATAGCTGCTTCTAACGACCATTATAAACAGAATATTGGAGGATGGTAATTGGAATTCTTGAAAATATGAAGATTATGAAAACTATAAATAAGCTTTTATCTTTGAGCGTTAGCGTTCTTTTATCTTTGAGCGCAGCGGTCTTTATGACCTCCTGCTCCAAGCAGGATAGCTCGTTCGATGTATCCGGAGATTGTCATATCGACAGCTTGGTACTGGATGATATCTACACCGGCGTGGTCGATCATGCTGCACGGACGGTGGTGGTAGGTGTGCCGGAGGTACACGATGACCACCTGATGACCTTGACCACCCTCCGCCTCTCTCCCGGCGCGACTTCAAACCCGAAGCAGGGCGACAAAGTCAACATGACATCGCCTATCGTCGTGCATGTAGAGAACGGGAATGTGTTTCTGGATTATAAACTGAGCGTCAAGCATGATGAGGCACGTATTCTCTCATTTGTGCTCAACGACACCTATATCGGTATCGTTGACCAGGTGGCAAATACCATCACCGTGTCCGTGCCTGTTGGTACCAATATCAAATCGCTCGTTCCTACCATCAAGACCACGGAAGGCGCTACCGTCACTCCTGCAGGTGGTATGCCATGCGATTTCACCAATCCTGTGAATTTCACGGTGACCTATAACACTGCTTCGACCACCTACACCGTCACCGTCAAAGAGAAAGGTAACCCTGTCTTCCTCTATCTGGGATTGGCGGAAACGGTATCCCAACTCAATCCGGAAGAGCAGGAAGCTGTCAACTGGCTGCTGGCTAATGTAGAGAACTCCGATTATGCTTCGTTTGATGACCTCAAGTTGGGTCGCGTGGTGATGACTGACTGCAAAGTGATTTGGTGGCATTTCCATAAAGACGGAGGTCTGGAGGGTAAAGGTGCTTTTGAAGCCAATGCACCGGAGGCTGTTGACCCGCTGGTAACCGACAAACTCAAAGAGTTCTACCAAGCAGGCGGCTCGTTCCTCTTGACGCGCTATGCGGTCAACCTGCCGTTCTACCTGGGCGAAGCCGAGTGTTTCCCGAATAACTGCTGGGGACAGAAAGAGGACGAGGCTGAGCGCGTAGGAGGCCCGTGGGAGTTCGCTATCACTGGTCATACCGACCATGCGCTGTGGCAGAACCTGCTGATGAATAACGATGCTCCCGACCATGTCTATACCTGCGATGAGGGCTACCGCATCACCAACTCTACCGCCCAATACCATATAGGTGCAGACTGGGGTGGATATGCTGACCGGACTGTCTTCTGCGAGAAGACCGGTGCGCACGACATCGCCGGAGGCAACGATGCCGTAGTGGCGTGGGAATTCCTGCGCACGGCAGAACACGGAGCTATCGTTTGTATCGGTTCCGGTTGCTATGACTGGTACTCCGTTGCCGGCGATGAAGGTACGCAGTACTACCACAAGAATATTGCCAAGATTACCGAAAACGCGTTGAACTATCTGAAACAATAAGTCATTATGAAAACAACAAATATGCTTTTATCTTTGAGCGTAAGCGGTCTTTTATCTTTGAGCGCAGCGTTCTTAACCGGTTGCCAGGAAAACATCCCGGAGGAGAAGAAGGACTGGGAGAACACCACGGAGTACTTCAATTCAAAGGATGAGGTGTCCAGCACTACCTACTACAAGCCTTCGGCCGGCTCGGTAGGTGACCCGCTGCCGTTCTACGACCCGGTGGAGAAAGAGTATAAGATTCTCTACCTGCATAACTTCGAGCAGAATATGGAGCAAACGTTCCACCCGCTTTGGGGTGTTCGCACCACAGATTGCGCTACCTATACCCCGATGGGCGAAGTGCTGCCTACCGGCCGCGCCGGCGAGCAGGACGCAGCCCTCGGTACCGGCTGCATCGTGTATGACGAGCAGGAGAAACTGTATTATATCTACTACACCGGCGAGCGCTACAAACCCGCTGCTGATGAGGACCGTCAGGTAGTGATGCGGGCTACCAGTCCGGATTTCAAGACCTGGACTAAAGACCCGCTCTTCCGTCTGCGTGGTGGTGACTACGGCTATAGCACCCTCAATTTCCGCGACCCGTTTATCTGGAAAATGGAGGACGGCTATCATATGATTGTGGCCACCAAACCGATGGCGGCAGGTTCACGCACAGAAGACAAAGACGGATGCTTCGCTGAGTTCACCTCACCCGACCTCAAGACATGGTCGCATGCCGGTAAGTTCACCAAGATGATTTGGGACCGCTTCCTCGAGTGCCCGAATGTATTCAAGATGGGCGACTGGTGGTATCTCACC
The DNA here is from genome assembly GCA_946616535.1 of uncultured Bacteroidales bacterium. The sequence goes on from CAMOJA010000013.1 coordinate 35,482, forward strand.
TATAGTGACATGAGCTCTTTCGAGCGCCGAGTACACTACCTCAAGGGGCACACCATCGCCGAACTGAAGGCTGCCACCAATCCCTCCTGGCCGGATAGTAAAGAAGGTGCATTGGACGGACGTGCTTTCTATGCCGGCAACACCGCTTCCGACGGTACCGACCGTTATATGTGGGGATGGTGTCCGGAGCGCCGAGGCAGAGATAACACCGATATCAGTCCAGATATCGAGCCTAAATGGGGCGGCACACTGGTGGTGCACCGACTCATGCAGCGCGAGGATGGTACGCTCTACACCGCTGAGGTGCCGGCGATGAACGACAAGTATAACCTTACCGCTACCCTCAAAGCTGTCAAGACTTGGGGAAAAGAGGAAGGCAATCTCACGGAGACGGATGGCGGCTATACGATGAAAGCGTATAGCAGTGTGATGTTCAATACACTGAACTACCACAATCATATCTCCATGACAGTTACCACCTCCGACAAGGCCGACCGCTTCGGTATCTCTTTCGTTCGCGGCGACCGCAAAGACGGCGACAAGACCTACGAGAAATACTACAGCATCATGGTCTGCCCCGACGGCAATAATAACTATATCCGTTTCGAAGAGGAGCAGGGCAAATGGGAACTCAAAGGTGGCGGCAGCTATCCTTTCCCGATTCCTGCGGACAGAACGTATAATATCAACATCTATACCGACAACTCCGTGCTTGTGATGTATATCAACGACGTGCTCACTTATACCCAGCGTATCTACAACCTCCCGCGTAACTGCTGGTCCGTCAACTGCTACGAGGGTGAGATGACCGTCAAAGATATCCAACTCAAACAATATTAATCCTTTAAAATTTATTGATTATGAAAAAGATTTCTCTTATTGCGCTTTTCGCAGCGCTGGTAATGAGTGTTAACGCTACCGACATCTGGACCGGTACGAAACACGTATCTTGGACTGACGGCGGTCTGCAGATTGCTGCTGAACAATTTGCAGCGGCTCAACCCGGCAACTTAATTAAAGTGCACTTCACCGGTGCTTCTGATGGTATCGAGTTCAAAGTAATGAATGCCAACTTCGACCACCTGGCAGGTAGCCGTGAGGCTGCATGGATCAGTGGTGACGGCGCTTTCGAGCAGTTCCTTACCCAGACCGCTGTGGATAGCCTCAAAGCCTATGGCCTCGAAATCATCGGCGCTAACTTCACTTGCACGAAGGTAGAACTTCTTGAGAGCAAAACCCTCAAGGATGGTTTTACTGTTTGGACCGGTTTCTTCTGGGCGGACGAGTGGAGCACCCTCGAACTCTACTGGAACGGCTATGCCGGTGTCGATTGGAACAGAGCTACCGCGCTTCGTATCTATTCGGAGGCAGGCCGCTCGGACTTTGTCATCAATGTAATCCTCAATGCATGGCCGGATAAAGGAGGCGAGAATGTAGCCAACCAAACTGCCATGACCGCAGGTGAGGGCTACATGGAACTGCCTCTGACTGATGAGTTGCGTACCAAATTGGCTGAAGCTTCCAAGTGGATGATCCAGTTCAACAAAGAGACAGGTGCTCCTTTCAACGTAACCGACATCGTGCTTGTTGGCGATTTCACAACCGCTATCAGCAATA
>CAMOJA010000014.1 GCA_946616535.1 uncultured Bacteroidales bacterium
GCGGCTCTTTCTTTCCGCACTTGCACAATGCGCCGGATACATAGTCAATACCGGCCTGCCATGCTACTTTTGCCATAGTTTCAGTTTAGGTTTAATGGTTTAACAATAAATTGGGGTCCCCAAACAATTTTAATTTTTGGGGAGAGCGGAGCACATCCGAGTATTTACTACTAAAACGGGGTTTTGGTACATATACAAGGATAGTGCCCGCGAAGAGAAGTGGCTTACGCCAACTTCTCATACTCTTTCGCGAACATGTACCCTTGCAGCGAAGAATACTTCTTTTGGTTCGCAAACGCCTCCGCATAAGCGGTTTTCTGCTCCACGGTGAGAGCCTTCACAGCCGCACGAGCTTGACGGAATTTCTCCTGACGAGCCAACTCCTCAGCGCTGAACGCTTTGGTACGCGGGTTACAGATTTTGCCGGTGTACAGGGTCTTACCCTTCTTCGCGAAATACACATCGCTGTGCTCGCAAATCTTACCGCTGTAAGACTTCACCATCTCAATCGGTTCATACTTTGCCATAGTGATTTAGGTTTTTTTGTATCCGCCTATGCATGGCGGATGGGTTAATAAATGTATGTTAATTATCACGGCATTTTATGCCGTTTTTCTATCATTTTAAGTTCATTTCAACTTCGTTTCAAGTAGCAGAGGTTACGCTGACCTTGCGCTGCTCTTACCCACCTATTCCGCAATATAAACAGCCACAGACGGTGGTGTCCGTTTATGGCCGTTTACGTAGTAAAATTTTGCAAAATTATTCGTTAAAATCCTCATTCAGCGGGACAATGATCGGAGTAAATTCTTCTCCGAAATCGCCGGGATGATAGTCCACTTCCGGATAGCCGGGCAAATCCGGTGTCGGCTCACAAACTTCGATACGAATCTCTTCGCGGCATTCCTGTACCACTTTCAGATACTCGGTCACGGCAACCTCCAACCGTGCGCTCTCCCATTGCCAACCACAGTGACGACCCTGAATACAAATCCCTCGTACGCTCACCGTCACACGGTAGATCAGTTCCAAAGGCAGGTGCTCATTCAGCACAAACACTTCGCCCAACAAACGGTTTCCAGTCTCATGATTTATCTCCCATACCTCGCAATGTGCGCCCGATATAAACTCACGGGTTTTTATAAGTTTTAGTAACATTTCTTTAGTCCTTTCTTTTTTTAGGGTTCCCGTTGTAACTCGCAGAGTTGCAGTGGGGAAAGCGTAGATCAAAACGTAGGCGTAATCGAGCGGCTGTGCTGCGAGTCACGCGCAGTTTTAGATCAAGCTATGTCAATAACATAGTGCTCACAGATTTTTTGAACGGCTCTGGCAGGTAGGGTGCGCTGTCTCTTTTTGAGGTGAAACGGTCTCAGTTGCTTTCGCATATAAGGCTCTGCCAACCATCGTCTCAACGTCATTTCGCTCACCCCCGCTGCCTTTGCCAATTCCGATTTACTTACTTTTCTCATTCAGTTAAAAGCCTTTTTGTCTTCCATCTCAAAAGCTTCCGTATCGAGTTTGCTATAAACCCCGTAGTGTTCGCCGTACTTGGCTATAAACAACTTCGTGTCGTTCGGCAAACCCACGTTCGACCCGTTGTAATTGAACGGCCTCGGATTGCAATGGGAGATGGCGAAATAAGGATTTTCTTCTATTTCAATCCGCTGTTCCCTTTGCCAGACGAACGTCGCATAAATCTGCCGTTGTTTCTTCAAGGGCAACCCTTTCCACAACCTCTCACACGCCTCCCGCCTGTTCAGGAATTGTTCCGCCGGAGCCAAAAACTCCCAGATAATTTCAAAAGACGTTTTCATAAAACTTTATCCTTAAATCCTCTCCCCAACCCCTACTACGATGTAGAGGAAGGGGGAGTTTTCTTTTAATTTTCTTTTACGTCGCTTTTCTTTTATGCCTTTCTTTTAGTCCAGGCACTTGAGCGTTTTCTTCACCTCATCCGGCGCGATGTTCGGGTGATCTTCAGGGAAGTTATCCATGATCTCCTTCATCTTACGCGTGAGTTTAGCCGATTCCTTCTTGTGCTCAGCCTGTTCAGCCGCCTTCTTGCGGTACTCCACACCTTCCGGCATTGTGTACTTCTGCGGCTTGCCAACGATGTCAAAAACAGGCGTTACATCCAACGTGTAGTGATGTCCTTCGTGCTCGAACTTACCACTCGTCTCGCCGAGTTCTTCCAACTTGCCCTCAGCCAAGGTCTTTGCGTCCGTTTCCAACTCATCCACCCGTGCCTTGCACGATTCAATAAGTTGTTTAAGAACTGAGGTCTCTACCAGTGCATCCGCACCATTCAGATTGATGTCATTTGCAGCAATCAGCGCTGCGCGTAATTCTATCGCTTTCATGATTAGTCAATGTTTTTAGGGTTTGCAAAATAATACTTGTTGAAAATAGCGAGCAATTCTTCTCTGCTCATCTTCTTAGGATCGCGTCCGATGTTTCTGAGCACCCGTAGCAATCCCGCGCGCTTGCGGTTTTCCGCAGGAGTGACATACTCAAGGTTGTCAACCGACCAATCGAGTTTGTTCCCGTTTAGATGGTCGATCTCCATGCCTTCAGGACGAGGACCAAGCCAAGCGAGAGCAACCAACTTGTGACAGGGTTGTCCGTGCGATTGTCGAATGGTCGGGTATTGGCTACCCGAGATGCCTCGCGACGACACCCACGTGCTCAATCGTGTTTGATTAAGATTCGGTTTAACTTCTCGTAGAATCCATCCGTCATCCGTGAGAATGGCGTTGTGAATGGAATAGAACTTGCCCGCTCGACTACAATAGAGGGGCTTTTCGGTGGGGCACTTTCGTACAATAGTGCCGTCCACTAATCGTAATTGATTTGGTAACATATAGGTGTTCGAGGCTGCGGATAACTGCAATCGACCTTGATTGCCAGTATGCAACCTACACCCTACGCCGAAAAGGTGCTGTTTTTTCGGCACTAATTTCGGCACTTACGCCATAAAAACGGAGGAATTGCGCCAGAATAGGCATAAAAAGAAAAGCGGGAAACCCTGTATAATCATGGTCTCCCGCATAATATGCAAAAAAAAATGATTTTTTTCTTTCGGCTGCCGAAGAAACTGCCGAAGATTTTAGTCAAAATCGACGTCTAAATAGAGCACATCAAGGCATTTTTGGATGTTCGGCAAGTGCCTCAGTGCGTCTTTCCCTTTGTGTAATCCAGTCAGATATTTGCCGTTTTTATCCACAAAGTGTGCCTCTAAAATAGGATTAATATTGTATGATTGCGGAACGGTTATTTTCTGTTGTTCCTCCATCTTTTTGAATAGATATGCAAGTGTTCCCTTACCGACTTTTCCAGTCCAGACAATCTTTGTGTTGTTTGGCGTACCGCTAAACAGATTACTAAATGCATCGGGTTGTGTGTCTTTTGGAATCCATTCGTATTCAATAAGTTTTTGGCGCAATAGGTTAATATGCCCCACATTGATATCAGCCATACAGAACGTCATATAGTTCTTGGTTAGCTGTGTCTCTTTCTTTGGATTTTTCTGTGGTTGAGGCTCATAACATTGTATGGTAGAGAAAGATTGCAGAATATCATCAAAAATAAACTCATCTGAAGTCATGTAATTCGCAAGCCATTCTGCTAATTGTGCATCGTATTTTTCTAAGCCATCCATCATCTCCTCCATCTGTTGATCGCGAACATTATTCTCCGGTAGAAAGATTTGTCGGAATAATGATTTGGCAAGGTCTTGATAGAACTCAATGTGCGATGTCGCCAGAATAGAGGCTAAGGTGCCGATGATAGTGGAAGTGATGCAGTCTAGTTCTTTGGCGGGAACGGATGCATTCTGTATCTTAAAGTCTTGGCGAGTATTACGATATAGTTTATCCCATTGGATGTCCTGCTGATTGGCTTTGAGTTGATCAATGAGGTAAATGACTTCAGCGAAAATCTGCTCTTGGCGCAGTTGATATTTTTCGGTTATCTCGCAGCAAGAGCAACAGGCGTCGTATATCGCTTGATAAAGAATATGCGTAGAGTACGCTTTACGAATTTCTGTGAGGTGTTTTGAATGGAACGCGTTTACCATCTACGTATATCTTAGATTGTTCGTTTACAAAATCACACCAATAGATGAGGCCATACCTTTCGCCCTCGTTGAATTCCAATTCCGACCAATTGAGACGGAATGCGTTAAGCAGTTTCTCTTCCATCGGGAACATGGCACGTACCAAGTCATCGCACCGATAGAGACCATAATCACGGAAATATACGTGCAAGTGGTATGAGGAGTTTTTGCAGACACGGATGATATGTGCAAGGTCATCCGCATTCTTTTCAATAGCTTCTCTATCTGCATTCTCATAATCCATCGTGATACAGGTTTTGACTGCATTGGTCAGTTTTGCTAATTTAGCTAGTTGTTTGATATAACCTTTTGGGTTTTGGATGCGACTACCAGCAGCTACTTTCTTTTGGTTCGGAAAAACAAATGACAAACGTGTGATAGCGTCACCATTCTTATCGCATTGCGCATAGCAGAACTCCCATATTTTAGAAGTGCGCATTTTGGCAGAGATGGTCAGTTCTAACTCTATGTTATCGCGCACGAATTGGCGGTTAAAATTCTCTTGCAATAATTTGCGTACAGCATTCGGATCGCCAAAGGCAGAATTTTTCTGAATGGCCATTTGGGGAACGTTACCGCGGTTGTCTACTACTACATAGCAGTAGGGGTTAGAATCCTCGGTTATCTCCTCATAGTCTTGAATGCCATTTGTGGTAGTTTCAGCCGGTTTAACAAGTTTCTTATGCTTAATGTTATTGATACGCAGCAGATAAACGCCATCATGCGTAGATAGAATGTCATTAGGGTAATCAATAATAATGGTATTATTACGATCATATTTCGCCAGGCTGAGTTTTCTGCCTTCAAAGAAAGAACCGAATAATTCATTTGCTTTTTTCAATGCCATTTCTTGACTTATCGCAGGCTCTACTATCTTTTGTTCTGCCGCAAAAATGTCAACGTCATAAATTGCAAACTGATTAATTGCAACTTTCTTGTCTTGTTTCTGTTTAGCCATATAGGTTTGCTTTTCTGCTTATTAAGATTGCTATTCAGTGGTGGAATACAAGGCCTTGTCAACCTTATTTAATGGAGATGGCATATCTCCGATATACATCATGTAGAGTTCCTTATACGTTCTCGTCATAGCGACATATAGCGCTTTGCGTGCAGCTTCATCTTCCATTGGTATAGGTTGGCAGTAGGGGAGAATAACCGTTTCAAACTGCAATCCTTTTGCGCTATGATAAGTCATAATCTTCGGATGGTTGGTCTTGAAATCCAGCGTAATGAAACTCTCCGTGCCGAATGAGTACTTGCACTCAACGTAATAGCCGTCTTTTGTGAGTTCGTTATATAATTCGAACACCATTTCATTTGTCGGAAGGAAAATGCCAATGTTATGGAACCGATCAGATGTAATAAGACGCTTAATCGCTTCTAATTGTGCTCCCTCATTCGGATAACCGAGGAAATGAGGAATAGTTTCCTCTTGGCTCTTATAAACTCGATCTTTATACGGTGGAACTTTTACGCCAACATATTGTTGGGTAATTTTAGCGACACCTTTGGGCAAACGGTAGTTGTTATACAATTGCCATGCGGTCAAACCGGTTATGTCTTCGATAGTCTCTCCCAGATAGCCTTTTTCTCTTTGAACAGGTAATGTGGGGCGGTCTTCGAAATGGAAGATGGACTGTGCTGTGTCGCCAAAGAAGAAGAAACATTTTCGTGCAGCGTGCATGAATTCTAATATCTCTTCTTTAGTGAAGTCTTGTATCTCATCTACGATGATATAATCAGCAGATGGCATTTTTCGGTCATATTTCCACTGATGATAGTAGCAGCAATGGGGGCGGAGTAGTTTATCTTTACGCCCTTCATCCATGAAACTGCGTAACGACTTTGTGTAAGCTATTAGATAAACACTATATCCGGCTTCAAGTACTTGTCTTGCTTTCTTTAACGCGATGATGGACTTTCCGCTTCCGGCACAACCGGCAACTAACATGGACTCTGTTAAATTTTCTTCAATCAAGTCTTGTTGATCGCCATCCATCTGGTCGTCATCTACATCCCATGCTTTAGTCTCTACGACAGGTTCAACTTCCAACTGAACGGGCGTAGATAAAGCGTCTAATTGACGCTGGAGGTCCTCAATCTTCTCTAATAATTGTTTTTTCTCCTCGGAATAAGCAGTCTTCCCTTCCTCTTCGCGCTTCATAGCCTCAAACGCCTCGCGTTGGGCTTTCAGTGCTTGCTCTTCTGCTGCATTGCGAGCAGCTGTTTGAGTGTTGATAATCTCGTTCTTGCTATTGATTTGCTGTTGTGCCTCAATACTCAATCGAGCATACTTTTGCGTTGCCTCTTCTAAATCCTTTTTCAGACGTTTAAGTTCTTCTTGATATTTGCGTTTCAATTCTGCATCTTCGGCTTGATTTATTTTCAAAGGAGTTATTGTTGACTGAAGCCACACAAGGACATTTTTCGATAGGATATTACATATACCCAAAGTCTCAACGCATGTGGGGAGTAATTGCATATTGTCGTATGCACGTAGTTCTTTATTTAACTGCGTCGGTCCTGCATGACTACCGGTCTCGCTAAGAATATCAAATGCGTCCTCTAATCTACTACAAATACGTCTTAGGCGGAGAAATTTATCCCCATCAAGATTTTTCTCTTCTTTGACAAGATTGGGAATAATTTTCGCCAACATTTTATTGCGAACCTCTTGCCCTCGATTGATATAGATTCCCTCGATGGGATATTCTCCATGTGTTATCTCATCGTAAAGGATAGGACCTTTGAGATCCATGATGATTATACGGCATAAGTTCTCTACTGCGGGTCTTAGATTACGTAGAAATTCTACATAATCTTTTCGTTTCCAAGAGTTCCTGGCTCTTTGATAATCTTCTTTCAAAGTTTGTTGTAACTCTTCCATAAACCGTTATTTTGTGCCGAATCCGGCGATTTGTACAAGCACTACGTATCCTTGCTGTTTCGCTTCTGGACACCATCTGTCTGTAAATGTAGTATTGTTCTTAGTATCATAGTCCAAGGAATCTTGATATGTCCATACAAAGACATCGCTGATAAAGAATCCTTTGAGTTGTGACGCGCCATTTTCCTTGCCCCATTGCTGGATGGAACTTCTGGATGATAAACGCCCGATATATTTTTGATTGTGGACTACATACAGATTGCCATACTGGTCTGATTTTAGTGTTACTTCATCGTCCTTCTTAACGGAATCCCAAATGTACTGATTGTTCCGGAAGTTATCACTAAGCGCAGGATAGGATAGATAATAGTTACCAAGATTAGCCTCTTTCTCCGTTACTCCTAATCTCGCATCCTCAAATGTGGGGAAGAGCCGGTATTTCTCAATAGCTTTCTCGCGTTTCCATTTATAGACATGCAGATATTTCTTTGCACGCGTATAGGCCACAAACAGCAAACGGCGTTCCTCATCAATATCAGCCTTGTCGTCTGCTTCTGCGAAGTCTCCTTCGTCAAATTCACGATGTGCCACTAAGGGTAAACTTGCTGTGGATGGTGTAATCATTACGGCATCAAACTCCAGACCCTTTACTTTGTGCATCGTAGTCAAGATGAGCGATATATTCTCATCCTTAATCAACCGTTCTTCCTTATACCGGTCATAAATCTTGTATATTTGACCACTGTCATCCCTACCTGCTATGTCCTGCACTTCGTCCGCCATCTCCGCATAGGTGTGGGAGTTCTCGTCCGAACGAATGGAATCCAGATAGTTCAAGATGAGAGTATAGCATATGTCCAAATACTCTTGATCCCACTTCGGATGCTGTTGCATCAAACCGGTGATATATTTTCTTAGTTCATTTTGTGTGGTATCATCGCTAATGATGATGGGTTGTTTGGCTTGGTCTCGCAAATGCTTCAAAACATGAAATATCTCTCGCTCACGCCATAGTTCACTATTGTTTGCTCCTTGAATACGGATACGGATGTCCGAATCAATACGCTTTTTAATTTGTGCGTAACCGCGATAAACTTCGTTATTCTTTCGGAAGAAGACGGCTATGGTGGAGATATGACGATGTGCTATGCCTGTACGGTTCTCCTCTCGCGCCCACTGAATAAGTGAGAGTATATCATCCGACCATTTGGTCGCACCCTTTTGAGTGCAATCAGTGATTTCTACGTACGGAGTTTGTGGCTCATGCTCCATCAGCGAACTATCGGATATTGGCATGTTTTGATCTGCCGGTAAGAACTCTTTCGCGGCATCCAATATCTTCTGATAGGAACGATAGTTGGTGAACATGGTCATCTGCTGCGGATGTAGTCGTTCATCCAATGCATCGTAATAGGGCTGCGGCGAAAGACTCTTCGCATATTGTTGCGGTGTTCCGTAGAATGGTTTCTCCACACGGTCAAAACCATATATACTCTGGTTGATATCACCAATAGTAAACAATCTGGCAGCTGGGTATAAGTCCAATAGGCGGAAGAGTATGTTAAGACGGTTTTGAGTGATGTCTTGGAACTCATCCACCATGATATAGCGTATACCGGGGAACATTGTCTTGAAGCCGTTGCGTGGTTTCTGTAAGTGCTCAAAGAACATTCTTTCCCATTCCTCAGGAGGTATATTGTCTAATTTGGAGCCCATCACAATCTTAGCTAATGCATGGAATGTATGGACGTGCAATTGATGAGCCACACGACTCATACCTAATTTAACGAACAAACTATCCAATCGGTTGCGCAGTTCCGCAACTACAGCGCGGTTGTATGCCAACACCAAGATTTGTCTTGGGTTCACTGCTTCGCGATAAATCAACTTAGCACACCTCAGAGTAAGCACGTATGTTTTGCCGGAACCCGGACCTGCAAGCACATTGACATTTTCTGTCTTGTCGGCACGGTAAATGGCTTTCTGTTCCTCGTTATTTTCCAGTTTTGCCTCCTCCTTGCGCAGCACTTCCTCTTTCAACTGGGAGATGATATTGGAATCTTCGGGAACATAGTCACCGATAAGTTCCATGAATTCGCTGTAGTTACGGCAAAGGAAATAACGGTGAATATATTCCGCTTGCTTCTCATGCTCAAGCACGGAGAATATATTCATGGCCGCAAGACGGATATTCTTCAATCGCTGTTGCTCATCGAAATCTTCGCGTATTTCCTTGATGGGACTATTGGCTGCTTCTCCGGTATCCCATTTCTCCATCGTCTTTGGAGTCGTATATACTTCAACACCGGTTTGGATGATAGGAGAGTTATCGGTATAAGATAAGATTTTCAGGGTGGTAAGTATTTTGTCAAAATAGGCAAAACCTTTGCCATGAGAAGCATCCAAATTGTTGTCCAGCAAAGCCTCAGACCATTCAAAAGAATTTTCGCTATGGTTCGCTACATATTTCAGCCATTCCAAACAATCGTTCTCAAATGTATCTACATACGAACGCCAGTCCTTTTGAACGGTTATCAAATCGCAGATGCCTTCTTCTTTCTTGATGGTCTGATGTTTAACGGCAGGTATGAAATCCAAGATAGAGAAGATACGATATCCGGCTCTGGTCTTAATGTTTTTAGCAAATGTTTCTGCCTTGGTGACTGCGCCTTTTGGTGCGGACAAATTATTTTTCCAAGGCATATATTGAATTTCTTCTATAGTCTTATCTTTCTTTGTCTTTCTCTCAACGACAAGATCATAATGCACGTCATCCAATAGATGCTCGCAGATGTTTTTGCGTTCTTCCGGTCCGATGATACGTTCTTCATTCATTCTGCATCCCGCCAACAGTTCACGAACGCCATTCATCACTATATGAAGCGCAAAGATATTCTTATTCTTTTCGATCATATAGTTTGTCTCAAGGAATCGGCGAGGACGAACCGAGCATCGCATAGTGTCATTCAGACTGAGAAGATGACGCTTCTGGCATTCTATCAGAGCATCAAAAATCTTCGGGGTGGACATCCTTAGCGCGTTCTTCATTTGAAGAATGGACACTAATGAAGGAGTCTCCAGTTCTGGTACGTGCTTCTTAATGTATTGCCATACTTTCTCTGTCGCTGGATTGACTTTTGGAGTGTACCCCCATGGTTTCATTGGTTCAACTTCTCCATCGCTATATCGGGTCACATCAAGATAGGCTTGCCCGATATATTTTAACTGGAAATATCCGATATGCTCCAACCAGTGGAGTGCTAATTTTGCAGCAGTGGTATCGGATACATCCACCGCATCTTCTTTCTGCCAGAAGGAATAGGGCAGAATGATGGGTTTCGATTTGGTCTTCTCAATGGATTGGAAACGCTTGATGAAATCAATAGCAGCTTTACGCGCGCTTTTCAAATCAGACCAACTCAACAAACTGAGCATCAGCAAGTCTTTCAGTTTGGCAAAGTCTTCTGCTGATACCATACATACAGCCGGTATTTGATGCCCTTCGGCAAAAGCATCTTCATACATCTTCTGATCACGACCGGCACGTCCTACTTCCTGAAGGAAATCTTCCATTACGGAAGGAGGACTGTAGTGGACAACGTAGTGAATATTTGGTATATCCATACCCATTCCGAACGCCTTCGTGGAGCATAAGATATAAAATCCGTCCTTGCCTCCGTTTTTGAATTGAGTATAGATGTCGTTGCGTTGTTCCGAATCCAATCCGGCATGGAAATAACCTACGTGACCGCTACAGCCGGATAGCAGCGGAATGGAGGAATTGGCGCAAATCTCTTCAATGGAATCGGCCGTTTCTTCGCATTGTTTATGCGTTCGGCAGAATACAATCATACGGCTTTTATTGAAGTCGATTTGTTTCTCTTGAATGAATTCTACAATCGATAGTACGCGAGAAGCATCCTCTTGTACGCAAGGTTTGAATTCAATGCCGATATGACTACGAATCGGATTATAGTCCTCCGGTTCTTGTCCGTATCGATGTATATCCGGCACAAATTTGCTGATATCATCACGAACTTGGGATGTGATGGTTGCGGAGAAGAAAGCAAGTGTGAATGGATATTGTTGCTTCAACTCCATACATGTAGTTAGCGCATTTCTATAGTCAGGTCGGAAATCCTGTCCCCATTGAGATATACAATGAGCCTCATCAAAGATAACGTATTCCAAGCCGTTGTCCATTTTGAGTCGCTGTTCTAATACATCAATGAATGAACGTACACGGAACCGTTCTGGAGTAACATATAGCAATGCGATTTCACCACTCGCAATACGACGATAGATCTGTTGTACTTCCGCGTACAATCGGTCGCCACTTAAATAATCAACATTATTGAAGAATCCTCTCTTGTCTTGTAATTCTTCAACTTGATCTTGCATCAGTGCCTTAAGCGGAGTAATAACCAAACTCAACTTGCGAGTATAGGAAGAGCGATAGATAGCCGGTCCTTGGAAAAGAACGGACTTGCCACCACCGGTTGGTATGGAAACAATGCAGTCTTCTTTGCGTTCCAAGATACGCGGAAGGATTTCTCTTTGATAAGGATACCAATCTTTTCCTTCGTCCAAGAAAGCATTTTTGATGATTTCCATCGCTTCCTCAATGTGGATATCAAACTCGCTGGCTTGTCCGTCATCAAAGAATTCCGTCGCCTCTTCAATGGTCTGTTTATAGGCATCTTCTTCTTCCCAAGGCTGAACGGTCATGCTTGCACATTGGCACAAATCGGCGATGTCATTATATTCGTCTAATGAGGGTTCTAAAATATAGAATTTGGAGTCTCTGCTATTAGCGGACATCAGCGAATAGTAATGCTCAAATATCGGCCATTCTGCTAATATACATTGCTTTGCTGTAGAACCTAAGCTCCGCTCATCCGGTTCTGCCGCTTCGACATCTTCAATATCGTCTTTGAAAGGTAATGTGCGCCACATTAACTTGTAGCGATCCACATCCATATTATCCCAAATGTAGCAATAAGACTTGTCCGTTCTGTACTCACCAATAGTATTCACGAACTCGTCTTTGCTCACAATGATTAACCCATTGGGATGGTTATAGATGTGCTCTAATTTGCGGAAAGCAGTACCTTCCTCAGGAATATAGAAACCTAATGAGATGGCATAACGAGTAAGAGCATCCTGTTCGTCCAAATCGTTGACGACATAGATAATCGGTGTGTCCTGATTATCGTTATGTACGCGTTGCAACAGAGCAAATTGGTATGCCCAGTACTTTGTGCGTTGCGTCGTCTTGGGTGTCATACGGTAGGTGGACGCGTCGAAATCCGATTTGTGCTCAGTGCTGACAAAGATGATTTTTTCTTTGTCCATCTGTTCGTTCGCGAACTGCCAATCGATGACCTCTGGAGTTACAGCGAAATGCTTTAAGAACTCTCTTCGATATACCTGATACTCGTAATTATGATACAATACTATACGCCCGTCTGCCATGCGTTCTGCCCATATATTGGCTGTATGTGAAGGGCGCTCTAATCCGAGCTTGACTATTTCCGCATCTGGTACGTGGCAATAGTTCGCAGAAGCCATCATCAATGGCAGTTTGCTGCGGCCTATAAGCGAGGAGAAACTATAGGGTTCGCCCAATTGACACTTGTGCGTACGGTCTTGCATCTCGGAACCGATGATGTAGATGTGTTGATAATCCTGTTGGATAAATTGTTCTTCACTAAAGGCATCTATATCAATGCAGTCAATATGACTTTGCGGCTCCTGTGCGCAATCCGCAAGAATCGATAAATCTATTTGTGCCAAGCCTCGGATTTGTTCCTCCTTGTTCTCTTTCTTTTGAGAACGAACATATTGTGGAATGTTCGCTATGATTGGAGTCTCAGAGCATTGTATGAATCGACGCAATACGCATTTCTGGAATGTCGTTAAATCGGTATTGCTTTCTACCAATTGTCGATCAATCGCTTGCCATCGAATAGAATCGTCATGTTTAGGGAACGATAGAGAAATGTATTGTGCGATACGCGGCCATAAATCCTTTGGCGCTATCAGTAATGTCTGTTCTGCTTCCGGGATAGCATTGATTTGTTTAAGCGCTGCAATGAGAGAATCTTCCGGGCTGATTAGCTCTTGGAAAAACTGCACATCGTTAGCGGCCTCTTCTGCAAACAGAACTTCATATTCCGGCTTTTGTAAGGCTTGGATAATCGCTTCCGTTTCCTTAGGCAAGAATTCCTTCAATTCTTCGCATAATTGTTTGTCCTTCGACAAACGATATAACTGATTCCAGAACAGTTTATTGGTCAGTTCTGTATCAGCCAAAGCATTATGCTCGGTGTGCAAAGAGTACGCGTAGCGACAGGGATTTAATAGAATCTCCATCTCGAGAGTGTCCCATATAAACGCATCTGTCTCAAAGCCTTTCTTCTCCAAAATAGGCAGATCCCACACGCGGATGTTATGCCCTACAACGATAGGAACATCGGCAATGCGACGACCTAAAACCCGTAATTGCTTCTCTCCGCTATAGGAACGGAAATTATCCTCGGTATTAAAGGCGAACTCTGTGACTTCTGTGCCGTCACTCTCGAGGTCAAACACGAGGTAAGGCATATTCGCCTTTTCTTCGTTCCACCTCTCTTCTATAAGACGAAGGTGTAATTCGCTGCCTTGGAGATGTTTGAAAACAATCCGCTCAAAGTCCTCGTGTGGCAACAAACGCAAACGTGCCTCTTGCTCCGAAACGGGCAATGTCTTAATGGCTTCTGCTATATTGGCATCTCTTGTGTCAAGATCTTGTAAACCATCCAGCGCCGATACATCGCCGTATCGTGCAAAGAGAATATAACGTAATTTATGATAGTAGCGAGTTGGAATCTCAATGTTTGGATTGAGGTCTCGCAAATGTAAGAACTTATCTACCTCATCTTGCTCTAAGTGCTTTTGAGCAACGGCTTCTTGCCATAATGCAAATGCTGCGGTATACGTCCCTTCATAGGCTTTTGCAACTTCCTGAGCAACAACCTCAAATACGGAAGGATGATTTAGATATTCGTTGATGAATTGTATTTGCCTTTCTGGACTATCCTTTAGAGTATCCACTAATTCCAGCAACGTGTCCCACAGCCCATAGCCGCTCGTGAGAGTAATCAAACGCCCTAAAACATTGCGGATATTTCGCGATTCGCCACTTCTTGTCGCACCTATGATATCTGCGTAATGCCCAATATAACGCAGAGCGATTTTCCAATTGATCTGTGTGTTCCGATTGAGGGTCTTTACCGCATCAATGATTCTCGATTTGCTATTATATTTGAAAGAAACAATCGAAGAGTCTGTGGGAGTGGAATTGCTTTTAATGTTGTCTCGTGTGAACCGAATCGTCTGTTGTGGACACAAATCATTAGTTCCTATGAAACCAAAGTAGTTTTTCCAATCATCATAGAAATGAACAATACCGATATACTCTATATTGGTATCTGAATCAAGAAGAATATCGTCAAAATGGAATTTCTGAGGCCTTGACTTCCCAAATTGCTTTTTCAAAGCGTCATACTGCTCATCGGTTAATCGAGATGTGGGTTCTTCGACAATAGGCATTCCGCTTAAAGCCAGAAATTCCACTATAGTAGCCCATTGTTGATTAAAGTACCGACATGCTTTTATGAGTTTCATCCCTTTAGGAGCCTCCGCTTCAGTACGGGGTACTTCTACGTAGTCCTCTTTCTTCTCTGTTTCTTGTTGAATTTGCGGACGCGGTGTTCTGGGTTCGTGCTGAAGCTTGAAGAATAGGATAGGATCTATCTGTTTAATCTCGCTGGGAGTTAAGGGCTGGTCTGGAGATTTCGTAAATGCATAACCCTTGGACTGGAGATAGTCAATTATCTCCTGTGGATTGGATTCCTTCAATTGGGCTATGTCATTCAGTGTATACTCCTTCATGGCGATTTATACAAAGTAAAAATCGGGCGCAAATTTACTCAAAATTTTTGACATACGCAAATTTAATTGGATAATTATATCCAATTCGCATATTTTGATACAATAAAAATGGGATTCCGCGTGCAATCGCAGATAACTCACGATAGAAAATCTAATTGCAGGTCAAGAGTGTCGATGAGTTTTTGAAAAATCTTTTCCCCTTCCTGCTCTTTGTTGGAAGCGGCTATAGCCACATCGACCAGTTCGATATAGTCGTTATCTGTGGAGAATAAGTATATATAATTGAGGTATTCAAGAATATCAACCATCTTTGGATATTCGTTTGTTTCAGTAGGATTGAGGTGCAGATAAATATCCGTTGCTATTTCTTTAACTAAGCGTTGTGGATTTTGATATTGACCAGAGTGAATATCGTACGCATTAAACGAAAGATAACCTTGGATGGAATCGTAAAGGAATTGCATTGAAACGAAACCATTGTGCAGCGAATCGGGATCTATCAAATCGTTGGAATAATCATCTTCAACCAGCCGTTCTACAAAAAGACTAGTTGAGTCTTCTCTATAATACTGGTCTTCGAGAAGCATAGATTCCGAGACGATATAGTGCGTGAGTTTGTACTGAATCCACATGTCCTTTAGTGCAGGAATATCGCAAAAATGAAAGTCAGAAACTTGCTCCTTGATATGCCGGAGCAAAGCTTCTGTATGGCGTACTTTGTGCTGCAATTCTTCCTCAGTATATATGCAAACGAACTCAGTTTTCATTTTTTAGAACGGGTTGTTAGGATCATCACCCAAAGTAAAGTTACTGAGGTCGATCCCGTCTGGCAATGCGTTCATTTGTGCATTCTCAGTAGGGCGATTCTTCTCAATAATTCGTTGTTCATATACCATAACAGCCTCATCGTACTTGAGATAGTCGAACTCAAATCCAAGCATACCAAACTCCGCACGGACTTCCTTCCATTTTGACTGCATGATGAGAGGGTAGATTTTCTTGTGAAAACTGGTGAACCTTATCAGAATTTCTGTTTTCCCAAGCATACCGAGTGACCATACCAAAGAACTGATGGTAGGAATATCACACAACGATTTGTCACTATAAAAATGATCTTCATCCGCCCAACGAGGATGGACATTCCATGGGGCTTTGATATAGTATGACCCGATAGCATTCAGAACATTCTGATAGAACATGATTTCTGCTCGCTCATCGCTTACGTCAATAGATTGCCTGGCGCATAAATATAGAAACGCGCTATCGGAAAGTTGCGATTGGTCTATAGCACTGGTGGCCGGTAATCGCAATCGAACTTGAAGGTAATTATAATCGTCGGTGAGTTCGAATCGATTGGCGCGGATGAATTCTTGCGGGAAGTGGTGAACAATTACTACAGCAGCTTCCTTATCGCGGTGTTGTTTCCACGCTCTTTCAACATCTGGAGCATAGCACTCATCCCAATGCTCATCAAGAAATTTTAGAGCGAATTTCCGATCCACTGCATTGTTGATTAGGAAAGCACAAAGCACTTGCTTTTGCTCATCAAACGAGATATGTTCGACACGCCTTTTTAGTTCGACACGAGCTGGAATCTTAGTACCTTTTGCGGCATATTCCTGCATCAATTCTGCGATGGTTTTGTTGCGAGGAACTGGGTCATACTTATGTGCAAATCGTTCATCAGCTTTGAGCATGCTTTGTGCCTCATTCTGAATCCAGAATGGGACACGGGTATTCTCCTCCTCCGCAAGCGATGGGTCTTGTAAGGAAATCACGAGGGCGTATCGGATCTTGCTGGGTATAACATACATATCACGATCCGTAGTGTAACCACCTGTCAAACCTTGTTTCAGGAGTGTGTCGTTTAATTCTTGTGCTTTCATAACTATATTATTTTTCAATGAGAAAAGCGTAGGTTTCGTGCTTGTGCGCCAACTCCTTTACTTTTTCTGCGATTTTTTGTATAAACGCATCTTCTATTTCCATAGAGTCTAATAGCGTTATGCATTGATCAAACTCCTCAATCTCGCGGTATAACTCCGCCATGATGAGTGGTTCCATTTCCCAAATTTGCATCAAGCGTACGACCTGTGTCCGAAAGAGAACTTTGTCTTCTTCAGTTGGTTTGTCGTCTTTAGACACATATTCTCTTTGGAACGTGTCATTGTATAAGTATACAAAGAGTAGACGCAAGTTTATCTCGTTCTGCGTAGGGAGCGAATCATTTTCAAATTGGATTAGGGCCTCTTTGATTTGAGCGTATGTAAGTTCTCCCAATTCGTTGGAATAATCATCTCCTTCCTTACTGTCAACATTTGACAGAAAATAATACTTGCCACAATGAGGGCATTTTTGAACAGATGAAGGACGTGGTAACATCGGATATTCTGCTTTAAGGTCACTCCACTGAGTGCCGCCGAATGTATTTCCGGACAACAATTGAAGTACCGGTTTCTCTCCACCACAAAATGGGCAGATTAGGATTTTTGCATTTGCAGGTAACATGGTATAATTAATTTATGCTGATATTCAGCAGGGTTATTTTTTAGTGGTTATTTTGAGCACTTTCTTTGCGTTATCTATCTCAATCTTTCCGAGTCGCTGGAGGACGGTCTGACCCAGCAAAAGCGGGGCTTTCTGGTTGGCAACAACGGAGGCGCGAACGCTGTTGAGTTCGAGTCCGCCGAAGTTAATCTTATTAAGGATGAAGACCGTTCCGACAGAGATGTTCCCATCTGCTGTTTGGTAGCGTTGTTTACCAACAATGTCCTTCTGCGCAAGGTAACCGTTCTTGAACATGAAGTTGGCTTCTGTCTGCGAGATGGTGACGTCACTGGCACCGGTATCGAAGATGAAGTTGAGAGGCAGCCCATTGATGGTGCAGTCCACTTTTGTGATACCATTAGACGCAGTGAACGGCACTTCGTAAGTGACCTCTTCGAGCTCATCTACCGTCTCACCGTCTTGCTGTTTCAACTCTTCCTGATATTTCTGCCAGAACTCCTCATAGAGGGCTTTGTATCCCGCAGTGGCACGGACGTTTTGCATGTCATCGTCCTTACGGAGATGGGCAAAACGACGGAAGCCATTCTCAAAATGCTTACGAAGATACGAGAGTGCCGTGGTGGTGTCGCCGATAAGGGAATAGATGCAGGCTGCGTCGTATAGTTCTTCCGGGAATTTAGCGAGAATGCTGTCCGTAAAAGCGAGTGCTTTAACAGTGTCTCCAAGATAGAAATAGGCATATTGTGCACAGGCGTTGTTGTTGGGTTCGGTTTCGACAGAAATCGTCTTCTCAAAATCTTTACGAGCGAGATCTTCCTGACCTTTGAAATTATAGAGCTGACCACGGCAAAGGAGAGCATAAGCATAACGTGGGTTGATGGTGATAGCCAGAGTGTAATCTTCAATGGCTTCATCCCAACGACCGGATTTGTCAGCATACCATCCGCGGCGATAGTACCAAGTCGGTTGGTCTGGATGAAGAGCGAGCGCTTTGGTTGCCCACTCAATGGCGAGGTCAACAGAGTCCATCTCATTATAGATGTCTGCGATTTGCATCATCGCATTGGCATCGGTGGAATCGGCATCGTAGATGTAATGTTGGTAACGGAGCGCATTGGCATAGTCGCCCATCTCGCGATAGCAGTCGGCTATCTCGGCATCATACCAAGTGTCGGCATCGAGGGTTTTGACCTTCTCATAGAAAGCAATAGCCTTCTTGTAACGGCGTTGCTGCTCGTAAATCATACCGGCATAGACGTACCACGTTGGGTTATTCGGGTTCTTAGCCATCTGCACTTTAAGTTGCGGCATAGCATAGTCCACACCTTCTTTGTCGATATAGACAAGTTCGTAAATTGCTTTGCGATTTTCGTCAAGTTCGATGGCTGCAATCATATTAGCAACCGCTTCTTCATATTTGTGTTGCTTGGCGTAACACTCGGCTCGGAAGGCAAGTGCTTGCGAGAACTTGGAGTCCAGTTTGAAAGCGTAGGTGAACTGCTCGATGGCTTCGTCGAGTTTGTTCTGGTCACGCAGGTTGCGACCATACCCCATGTATCCATCCGTGTTCCCTGGTTCCAGTTTAATCATCTGAAGGTAGTCTGCATTGGAGAGGTCATACTGCCGAAGTTCAAAATATACATCGGCGCGACTATCGTAATAATCATACACATCTGGTTTGAGTTTGATGGCCTGTGTATAGTCCGCGATAGCTGCTACGGTGTCTTCTAAGCTAAGGTTAACCATTGCTCGAATTCTGTAAGCCCACGACATATTGCCCTTGTCTTTTTTAGGCAGATATTTGAGGGCGTAGTTAATGGCAGTCATAGCTTTTCCATACTCGGAGCGAGTCCCTTCACCGGCAGCCAACCACATGTAGGCATAGCCGCACTTCGGGTGATCTTTAATTTCGCGATTAAGCATTTCAATGCCTTTTTCTGTTTCTCCTTCCCGGAGCGCTTCCACGCCTCGGCGATAGTTGTAGGAATCCGATTCTTTTACTTCTGCGTTGCAGAGAATGCAGCACATGATGGCGGCTGCGACCAATAAGGTTTTTTTCATAGCTGTAAATGTTTAGAGGTTATTTGTTTGAGGTTAATTTGATAGAGGTCGAGCAATCGGCAAAGAAGTCGTGCCCCATAGCGACTGAGATACGCGCAAGTTGATCTACGTGGAGAGATTGTGCGCGGAGAAAACGATAGCAGTTAGTACGCTCAATACCAAGCTGTTCTGCTAACCAAGTTACTGACTGGTCTTGTCGGGTTAATTCGGCTCTGATAAGCGAGCCAACATGGATCGGATTCATTTTCATAGTTCAATAAAGTTTGGGTTGTTAGGACTTAATTCGGTTATTCCGAAAAGTGGTGCAAAGATACAACAAATTTTCGACTTGTGCAAATTCGCGTATCGTTTTTGCAAATTTTGATACACCCGGTTAATCTATGTTCCAATAGGCATCCGGATCACCCTCGAAGGCATCATAAATGGTGTCTTCGTCAAAACCTTCATAATCGTGGGCATAAGTGCCCTCGAAATCATCGTGTGCAAAACCTTCATCATCGTACCACATAAGTGTTTTTCCTTTCTTTTAAACGTTAAACTTTTTGTTTGACGCTGCAAAAGTACTACTTATGTGTGCAGAGATGGTGCACACGTATGTAAAAAATCGCTATTTGTAGAACTTATTAAGAGTTTTTACGTGTTCCCGCATCATTTCACGGACTGATTGCGGCTCCAGCACCTCTAATTGACTGCCGAACGAAAGCAGCAAAGCAATCAATTCTTTGTTCGGAATAACGTCAATACTAATGCGGTACTCTTTGTCGTAATTGTGCTGAGAAGGGTGGAGTGGCTTGTTCTTGATATACGGATATCTGTCTGGTGCAATGCGCATTACGATATGCTCAATCTTCTTCCCTTTTTCAATCGTAACTCCCACAATATCTTCGAAATACGTATCAAAGTCAAGCCCTTCTGGTTTAGGCCGATATTCCCCTAAAATAGGCGAAACAGCTTCGATGCGGTCAAGAGCAAAATTCGTAATCGCACTGAACTCGGTATTCCATCCCAAAAGGAACCAACGGTTGTTATATTGCTTGAGATAATAGGGGTGAATCTCGCATGTAATGGGCTTGTTCGCTTTGAAGGATTTGTAGCGAATGTTGAGCACCTGTTTATTTACAATCGCTTCAAAAAGCGGCGTGATATTTTCCAATCCTTTGAGATCTAAGTTCTGCTCAAAACCTATCACGGATTCTTCGCTTCCTTTGAGATGGAACGTGTCTTCCAGTTTGCTAAGAATCTCTTCCATCCACTCAAAATGAGGCATCCCCTTGAACCGATTTAGCATGAGGATTGTTTCCTTGAGACGGCTCATCTCATCCTCCGTAATCGGCATTTTTTCTATTGAAAAATCGGGGTCTGCATAGCGATAATATACCTTCTTTCCATCGCGATAGTGCTCAATATCAGCACGATAACCGGCATTGCTCTCCATGTGGTTGAGGTCGTCGTAAATCTGACGACGACTAACGGACATATACTCCGAAAATGCGTCATATAACGCCTTTGCACATGCTTCACGAAGTTCTTCAATGCCGTATCTGCCGTGCTTGGAACGGAGGCATCGATCAATCGCACGATAGCGCACTATTGCACCTTTGTTTTGAGCCATGGTATTACTGTTTTTATATTATCAAAAGAGATTCAAATGCTCATCTGTGATTATGCCTTTAGCACGTTTTTTTCCTCTGCTTTGTATCTTCGGACCATCCTTACTTTCATCCGATTTTTGAGGACTCTCCTTCCTTAATAGAGCCTGTTGAACCGGATCTAAATCATCAAAGTGGTCCATAAATGTATCGATAGGCGTTTCTTCCGGCTCATAGTATACATCCTCCGTATCATCCGCACTATTATTATCTTCAGCGGAGACGTGTATATCAGGAAGATATCTCTTTATAAAATCGGAATCCAAATGTGGACATTTTTCAAAATCGTATTCCTCTATAGTGACATTAATGGGACTGTTAATTGGCTCTACACCCGAATCACTATTGATAGATCTGCTGATTTTTTTTGCGACACCCGGAGTGGCAACAATAGTCAGATTTTCGCAATATCGAAAGCATGAAATTCCAATCGCAGAAAGTCTGTTCGATAAAATGACAATAGATTTGAGATTCTTACATCTATTGAATGCAAAACCGCCTATACGAACAACACTCCGAGGTATTATAACTGCTTCTAAATGTACACAATTCGCAAACGCATTAGATCCAATAGAAATTATTCCTTCGGGAATAATATATTGTCCCGTTATGTCAAGAGGACACCTGACAAGGGTTTCACCCTCATCCCCATAAACCACACCATATTTGTCCGTATATTCTTCCATCCTGCGCACAAAATGTGCGCAAAGTTACACATTTTTTTTGACATACACAAGTAAAAAATGTGTTTTGCAAGTGAAACGAGATGTTTTCTTGTGAACCTTTGATTTTTTGAGATTTTTCTTTCCCCCCTTTTTTATAAGGTGCTCGTTTCACTCGCAGCTTGTGGTCTTCATTTCATTCAGACAATTTTTTTGAAAGGAAGACAGATGAGTAGCGTAGCCGACACAACCCCTAACGGGGCCCCCAATAATTTTCAATTCTTGGGGAGAGCGGAGCACACCCGAGTACTTACTGCCAAAACGTGGTTTTGTCACACGTACGAGGGTAGTGTCCGCGAAAGATAGCCCGGTGATTTCTCCTCGATCTCTCGAAAGTGGCGGCTACCTCTCTCCCCGGAGCGTCGTCCCGTTAATCGGGAAGAGCGGCCTCCGCCTAGAAGGGCATATGCTACGCTCTTACTCGCTCCTCACCCCGCAGTGCAGTACCATCGGCGATGCTGTCTCTCTGCCCTGTGCCCTCGCCCCTCTCCGCTCCGCTGTCTCCCGCATCTGCCCGCTCCGCTGCTCTCCGCTCTCTCCCGCGCCCGCGCGCCGCAGGCGCGCACACCGCCGCCCGACCCGCGCCTCTGATGCATTTTTCTCAACCCAACGACCACCCCTCCCTCATGGGAATTGCTAAGGAGTGCGTAAACGCACGACCGTGGGGACCCCAAAACATTTCCAATTTTTGGGGAGAGCGGAGGCACGAGTTGCTTCTACGATTTAGCGGAGTGGTATCGTCATCGCAATCTCGTTGCCGACCGCGACATCTATGGTCTCTCTAATAAGGTGTACTATCGTACGTCTATTTTATTGGTCTCTCTCTTTAATACGGTGTTCGGGGTTCCCCTCACGGCTTGTATAAATTTTGCTTCGCTGTATTGTTTCACCTGATCCTTTTTTTATACAACCCTCTAACCCCTAACTCTCTAACTCTCTCATTTCCTCCTTATATATTATAATAAGGTATATACGCGCGCCCCCTCGCGCGTGTACGCATATGGCAAACGATTTTTAGTGTTTACCTCCCGTTGTGTCGCCGAAAATCGACACGGCTACACAATAAATTTGTCCATGTCAGATTTTTTTACTACCTTTGCACTCGCAAACGCACAACAATGACAAATGCGAATAGAGGAAGCGATAACATATGCCATTATGTCGGACGGTCATGGGAAGGCAGCCAACCAGATAGCCGACGCAATCAACCGCAACGGTTGGCATATCCGCAAGGACGGCAAGCCTGTTACCGGTGCCCAAGTCTATGCGGTAATTTACCGCTATCCCTCAATCTTTACTAAAGAAGCCGGACGGATTTGTGTAATGTTATGAATATAGAACAAGTCAGAGAATTTGCATTGGGTATCAATCCCCAAGTGACGGAAGAACTATTTGCGGAGAATTGGATTTCTTGGAGAATATTCGGCAAGTGGTTTTTGCTTATGCAACTCGATGCACCCGAACCACGCGTGGCTGTTAAACTGCTTCCCGATGAAAGCGCAGAACTGCGCATCCGGTATGATGGTATTCGTCCTGCCTACCATATGAACAAAACGCATTGGAACGATCTCTATCTGAACGAACTGCCTGACACTCTTGTCCAAGAACTGATAACCTCATCCTATCAGCTCATAACCTCTAAACTTCCCAAGGCACAACAAACTCTTTTATAAACTCGTGCACCCTGTGGTCGCTCGAAAAAAGAGAGAGACTTTTTTGAGAGAGACCATATCTTTTATGTCCCATGAGTGAGTGGCGCCGAACCCCTCTCGCAATGCATCAGAGGCGCTGGGCGGGCGGCGGTGTGCGCGCCTGCGGCGCGCGGGCGCGGGAGAGAGAGCGGAGAGCAGCGGAGCGGGCAGAGGCGGGAGACAGCGGAGCGGAGCGAGGGCACAGGGCAGAGAGACAGCATCGCCGATGGTACTGCACTGCGGAATATTGTGGGAGAGTAGGTAGCCGCCATTTTCAGAAGCCTTGAGATTCGTCTCAGGGCTTCTTTGTATATGTGGCGATGCTATCTACTCTCCTTCCCATCGGGGTTCCCGCAAGATATTGTATCCCGAATATAATAACCCCCAAAAGTTAAACGCATAACTTTTGGGGGTTATTACAGATGCGGGCTTTTTTTATTCCATAGTGTCTTCCATCGAGTCCCCAACGATCTTGCGGTAGAGCTCTTTGGGGTCGGTGGCTTTGCGGATGATCTCGTGCAGATCCTCGATCTTTACGCGGTCCTGAGTCATCGTGTCGCGGTAGCGAACGGTCACGCAGCCGTCCTTCTCCGTGTCGTGATCCACGGTGATACAGAACGGTGTACCCACTGCGTCCTGACGGCGGTAACGTTTACCGATGGAGTCTTTCTCATCGTAAGCCACCTTGAAATCGAACTTCAACTCGTTCATGATCTCGCGTGCTTTCT
Organism: uncultured Bacteroidales bacterium; assembly: GCA_946616535.1. The sequence continues at coordinate 24,296 of CAMOJA010000014.1, forward strand.
CGGGCAGACCGTCTTTCTTCACGAGCGGCATGATACATGCCTTCACCGGTGCCAAGACAGCCGGCAAATGCAGTACAACACGGGTGTCACCGCCTTCCAACGCTTGCTCCTCGTAGCTTGAGCACATGACGCTCAGGAACATACGATCCACACCGATGGAGGTCTCAATAACGTACGGGGTGTAGCTCTGGTTCAGCTCCGGATCGAAATACTCGATCTTCTTGCCGCTGTACTTGGCGTGCTGGCTCAGGTCGAAATTCGTACGGCTGTGGATACCCTCTACCTCCTTGAATCCAAACGGCATGAGGAACTCGATATCCGTAGCAGCATTGGCATAGTGCGCTAGTTTGTCATGGTCGTGGAAACGGTATTTTTCATCGCCCAGACCCAGTGCTTTGTGCCATTTGAGGCGGAACTGCTTCCAGTGCTCGAACCATTTTAGTTCCGAACCCGGGCGAACGAAGAACTGCATCTCCATCTGCTCGAACTCACGCATACGGAACACGAACTGACGCGCTACAATCTCGTTGCGGAAGGCCTTACCGATCTGCGCGATACCAAAAGGTATCTTCATACGGCCGGTTTTCTGCACGTTCAGGAAGTTGACGAAGATACCCTGCGCCGTCTCCGGACGGAGGTAGATCTTCATTGCGCCGTCTGCCGTCGAACCCATCTCCGTCTGGAACATGAGGTTGAACTGCCTTACATCCGTCCAGTTACGCGTGCCGCTGATCGGACAAACGATCTCCTCGTCGAGGATAATCTGCTTTAACTCGTCGAGATTATTGTCGTTCATCGCCTTGGCAAAACGCTCATGGAGTGCTTCGCGTTTGGCGATATGCTCTTTGACGCGCTCGTTGGTAGCCTTGAACATCTCCTCGTCGAAACGCTCGCCGAAACGCTTGCGGGCTTTCTCTACCTCTTTGGCGATCTTGTCGTCGTATTTGGCGATCTGGTCCTCGATCAGCACGTCTGCGCGGTAGCGCTTCTTCGAGTCGCGGTTGTCGATCAGCGGATCGTTGAACGCATCGACGTGACCGGACGCTTTCCAGGTCGTAGGGTGCATGAAGATCGCCGCATCGATGCCGACGATATTCTCATGCAGCAGCGTCATCGAATCCCACCAGTAACGCTTGATGTTGTTCTTTAACTCTACGCCGTTCTGACCGTAGTCATATACAGCGCCCAGACCATCGTAGATCTCGCTGGACGGGAAGACGAAGCCGTACTCCTTGCAGTGCGCTACGATTTTCTTAAATGTTTCTTCTTGTGTTTGTGCCATATTACTATATCTTTAATCTAAAATATTCAATTATTCATCATCTTCTTCACTTTGCTCATAAAGACGTGCAATGCGGGCATGTGGTCGCCGTATTTGCCGAAATCCCACGTTATATTCGTCCTCTCTCCCAGACACCGGCGTAAGTGCGCGCCGTTCATATAACTCACGAGCCGGTCGTTCTTCGATTGAAACACATACAGCGGAGCTTTCGGCTTCCATTCCGGGCAGATGATGTCCGCCTCCCCGCCGTCGAGGTCATAATGCACGAGGCTCGAACGCAGCATGCCTTCGTAGAAACGCTTTGTCTCCGGCTGTGTCTTATCCATACCTGCCGGGGTCATCCAATGAGTCAGCTTATGGTTCGGCATCAGGAAGTAAAGTTGAATGATACTTTTCTTCTTCGGTGCTATATACTTGTCGTAGGCGCGTATCATGGCGGGAGTGAAGAAGTCTTCGCTCTTCAGGTTCAACCCGTATGACGCACTTGTCCCCAGCACCAGGAGCGGTATCTCCGGCGGCACGCTGGCGGTATTGAGTCTCACTGCCTCGTCGTAGAGAGACGCCACGTCGCATGGTGAGCCGCCTGCAAAACATTTCCGTACATGAATGCTCTCAGTGTATTCCTCCTCGATCAGCTTGAGTGTCCAGAGCGCCGTTGCTCCGCCTTGGGAGTAACCGACGATGAAGATACTGTCTGTCGGTATGCCCAGCGCCATGCTGTCTAAGATCTGCCGGCAATAAAGCATCATATCCACTGTGTTCCGGGCGGTCAGCTCACCGTGCAGATAAGGATGCATGCGGTTGCCGGTAACACCGTAACCGATATAGTCGGGCATAACGAGTACGTAGTCTTTGATGAAATACTTGGCTTCGCCTGTAACTTTGTGGGAAGGCGCTTCTTCGGCATCGCTGATGGTCCAATGCGGTAGCAGAATAATACCTTTGGGCTTTCTGTCCTGCGGCACGCATAACTTGCCGGAAAGGGTCAAGGTGTCTCCAAACTGGTCATGAGAAGGGTAGAGCACAACGCGCTCCAAGACACTCTTTTTGGCAGAACCCATCGTCCAACAAACGAGAAGAAGCCCTATGAAAAATATCCGTTTCACTTTTGCGGTGCAAAAGTACTACTTTTTTTTGATATATGCAAATAATTTCGCAATATTGGCACGCATTTTGTGCTATATTTGCTAAAAACGAATGCATATGAGACAGATTTTTTCTCTTTTGATGGCTTTGACGCTGTGCGTAGGCACGGCGAGTGCGTGTATGAAAAAGGCTAGCGGGTTCGCGGTTAGAGGGGATCAGCCGCTGACGGTGATCGTGATGGACACGACCCAGGCGCTGCTGGACAAGGCTCAGGTGAAGGTGCAGAAAGATGTCTATACGACCTCTTACGACGGCCGCGTGGTGCTCAAACCTGGGCAAGTGACTTCCACCACTTTCCTTGTTTCCTGCGAGGGCTACAAGCCTGCGCACGCGATAGTCAAGGATGAACCGGTGCTGATCGTTCAGCTTCTTCCTGATCCGAAGAAGCAACCGAAGGACAACGGGACGGGTCCGATGTACGTCACCGGTGCACGGCGGGGGGATGTCTTTTACTCCAAAGCAGCTACCCCGTCGGCGGATGTAGCGATGTTATCCGTGGCGGAGAGCGAAGATGTACCCGTGCGGGAGAGCGCGGTGGCCATGCCCGGAGGAACAAATAATGTTTCTGCCGGCCTGCTGACCGCCGGTGAAGTGAACGACTTCACGAAGTGGTATTTCTGGCCGAGAGTGATTGACGATTCGCACAAGCAGCATATCTCCGCCTGGCAGATCGCACCGAGGCACCGTTATACCGCCCAGGTGGTCAACAATGCCGGTTACCCCATCGCCTCAAAAGCCGTAAGTCTCTTGGATAACGCCGGCAACACCCTCTTCCAGGCAGTGACGGATAATACCGGCAAGGCGGAGCTATGGTACCAGCTCCTCGGTAATAACCTCTGTGGCAAACATACGGATTTCTATATTGCTGTCGATGACCAGAAACAGCTTGCCAAACAATGGTCGGATGGGCTGAACACCTTCGTCCTCGACGAACCCTGCCAAAATGACCAAATAGTAAATGACCAACTGGTAAATGACGTTGATGTCGTCTTCGTCTTCGACGCTACGGGATCGATGGGTGATGAGTTACGGTACTTGCAGGCGGAGATGAAAGACGTCATCTCGCGTGCCACGGAAGCTACCGGCGGTCTGCAGATCCGTACCGGCGCTGTCGTTTATCGTGATCATCAGGACGAGTACCTGACTCGTATCTCGCGTCTCACGGAAGATATCAAGACGACGCAGTCTTTTATCGATAAGCAGCAGGCTAACGGCGGCGGCGACTATCCCGAAGCTGTACCCGAAGCGCTGATGGCGGCTATGAACAGCGCCGGATGGGATACCAACGCGCGTGCGCGCATCGCGTTCCTTATATTAGATGCCCCCTGCCACCAGGACTCAGCGACGATCGCTCTCCTGCATGAGCAGGTTCTCAATGCCGCGGCACTCGGAGTACGGATCGTGCCGGTAGTATGCAGCGGCATAGGCGAGAGTGGGGAACTGCTCGTTCGCTCCATCGCCTTGGCTACCAACGGCACCTCGTTCTTTCTCACCGACGACTCGGGTATCGGTCACTCGCACCTCAAGCCGACCACCGACTCCCTCAAGGTCGAGCACCTCAACGATATGATGGTACGTACCATCGTCGAGTTCTCCGCCATGCCGGTTTGCAATGAAGTAAATGACCAAATGGTAGATGACCAGATAGTAGATGACTTCCTCCCGAACCCCTTCAGCGCAGAGGAGGTAGCTGCTGATCCGTCTATACCGCACGGCGAGGGAATCCATTACGTCATCGACATCAGTGGCAAGCTGCTGACCATCTATGAGGGCGACATCGCTTCTGTCAAGACACAACTCCGCTCCATGGGTCTGCCCGTAGGTATCTATTTCATCAAGACTTTCTACGACGGCATATGGCACACCGAGAAGGTGCTCAACTTAGGTTGACCTATGTAGACCTAATACTAAAAAAGTGGGCTTCGGCTCACTTTTTTTGATAAAAACGCATTTTTATTTGCATAATTCAAAAAAAAGCAGTACTTTTGTCGCAGATTTTGAAAATTAATCCGATTAAAAACAAAAATTTGCGTCAAAAGTATGGGAAACGTTCGCTTTGAAGCCGTTAAAATGGCAAGATCGCACACTCCGGTGCCTGTCACCAAGCCGGAAGGCAGAGTTAAAGACATTTTTGCACGCGATGTCTTCACGCGTGAGCGCATGAAGGAATACATCGCCGAGGATGTCCTGGATCAGTTATTCGACGATGTCGATAACGGTCGTACTATCCATCGGGAGATAGCCGGCAGCGTGGCGATAGGTATCCGCAAATGGGCGATGGAGCATGGGGCTACTCATTATACTCACTGGTTCCAACCTCTGACCGGCGGTACGGCAGAGAAACACGATGCGTTCTTCACGCTCGACAAAGATGGTACGCTCATAGAGGAGTTCAGCGGCGACAGTCTCTACCAGCAGGAGCCGGACGCGTCTTCCTTCCCTTCGGGAGGTATCCGTAACACCTTCGAGGCGCGCGGTTACTCGGCATGGGATCCTTCGAGTCCCGTCTTCCTCATCGGCGACACCCTCTGTATCCCGACGGTCTTTGTCGCTTATACGGGTGAGGCGTTGGATTATAAGACCCCGCTCATCCGTTCCACGGCAGCGCTCTGCCACGCGGCGCGCGACGTTGTCAGCGCTTATTTCGACAAACAGGTGAAGCACGTTCATGCGAACTTGGGATGGGAGCAAGAGTATTTCCTTGTGGATGAAGCGTTGTACCATGCGCGGCCGGATCTGATGCTCACGGGACGTACGCTGATGGGTCACGAGAGCGCGAAGAGTCAGCAGCTTGAGGACCACTATTTCGGTGCCATTCCCGAGCGCGTGCTGGCGTTCATGCGTGATCTCGAGTACGAAGCACTTTGCGCCGGTATCCCCGTACGCACACGCCATAACGAGGTGGCTCCGATGCAGTTTGAGATGGCGCCGATCTTCGAGAACGTCAACCTCTCTAACGACCATAACCTGCTCGTCATGAGCATCATGGACAGGGTGGCGCAGCGCCATCACTTCCGCGTGCTGCTCCACGAGAAGCCGTACGCCAAGGTCAACGGTAGCGGCAAGCACTGTAACTGGTCGATCCAGACCAACACCGGCGTCAATCTTCTTGCGCCCGGTAAGAACCCCTATCAGAACCTGCAGTTCGTCACGTTCCTCGTGAACGTCCTCATGGCGGTGAAACGGCATAACGGGCTCTTGAAAGCTTCCATCGTCTCGGCGACCAACGAGCACCGTCTGGGCGCCAACGAAGCGCCTCCTGCCATCATCTCCGTCTTCCTCGGCAAGCAGATCAGCGGTGTCCTCGACAAGCTCGAGACGGCGTCTGCGGAAGAGGCGATCATCATCAACGCCAAGAAAGAGATGAAACTCGGCGTGGGCAATATCCCAGAGATATTACTGGATAACACCGACCGCAACCGAACCTCGCCGTTCGCCTTCACGGGTAACCGTTTCGAGTTTCGTGCGGTAGGTTCGTCGGCTAACTGCGGCGCGGCGATGCTCGCCCTCAATGCCGCAGTAGCAGAGCAGTTGATGATCTTCAAGGCCGAGGTGGACGCCCGTATCGAGAAAGGCGAAGCCAAAGAGCGCGTACTCTTCGACGTCATCAAGAGTTATATCGTCGAGTGCAAATCCATCCGTTTTGACGGTAACGGTTACAGCGACGAGTGGCGTAAAGAGGCGGCCAAACGCGGTCTCGATTGCGAGACCTCCGTACCCCTCGTCATCGACCGTTACCTCCTGCCGCAGACTATCGAGATGTTCGCCAAGACCGGCGTCCTGAGTGAGGCGGAGTTGCTGAGCCGGTGCGAAGTCAAATGGGATACGTATGTCAAGAAACTGCAGATCGAGAGCCGCGTCATCGGTGACCTCGTCATCAACCACGTCCTGCCGGCTGCCAAACGCTACCAGACCATGCTCCTGAAGAACGTCATGACCGTCAAGCAGGTCTTCTCTCCGGACGAGACTGAGTCGCTCAATGAGATGGACTACTCTATCATCCGCCAGATCGAGTCGCACGCCGGTGCGATCCTCAAAGGGGTGGAGGCGATGACCGACGCGCGCCATAAAGCCAACCGGCAGCCCGACGAGCGGTTCAAAGCCATCGCCTATCACGATAACGTCCTGCCCCTCATGGCGGACATCCGCGAGCATGCCGACGCCCTGGAGATGATCGTCGATGACGAACTCTGGACTCTCCCCAAATATAGAGAATTGATGTTTATCCGTTAATAAATGGTACATCGTAAATGACTAAATCGTAAATGATTTTATGTGCGGAATAGTAGGATATATCGGTAAGCGAAACGCTTATCCTATACTGATTAAGGGTCTCCATCGCTTGGAGTACCGCGGGTACGACAGTGCCGGCGTAGCGCTCATCAACGAGCAAGGTCAACTCAATATCTACAAGGCCAAAGGCAAGGTCTCCGAACTCGAAGCCTTCGCTGCGGACAAAGACACCGGCGGTACGATTGGTATCGCGCATACACGATGGGCGACCCACGGCGAACCCAACACCGTGAACGCGCACCCCCATTACTCCGAGTCCGAGCGCCTGGCGATCATCCATAACGGCATCATCGAGAACTACGCCGTCCTCAAAGCCGGACTCATGGAGCAGGGTTATACCTTCCGCTCTGAAACCGACACCGAGGTGCTTGTGCAGCTCATCGAATATACGCAGCTCAACGAGCATGTCGATCTCAAGACTGCCGTTCAGTTAGCCCTGCAGCAGGTCATAGGTGCCTATGCCATCGCCGTCCTCGACAAAGACCATCCCGACACCCTCATCGCTGCCCGCAAGGGTTCGCCGCTCGTCGTCGGGATAGGAGAGGAGGAGTATTTCCTGGCCTCCGATGCTACCCCTATCGTCGAATATACGGATAAGGTCATCTATATCGAGGACGAAGAGGTAGTGTATATTTCTATGAATCCGAACTCCCCTCCTTTTGGGGAGGGGCAGGGGGTAGGCTCAATCGACATCACGACGATCAATAATGTACAAAAGACGCCGGAGATCAAGCGTCTGGAGCTCTCGCTGAGCCAACTTGAGAAAGGCGGTTACCCGCATTTCATGCTCAAGGAGATCTTCGAGCAGCCGCGTACGCTGACGGACTCCATGCGCGGTCGTGTGAACGTACGACAGGATAATATCGCGCTATCAGGTTTCATTGATAACAAAGAGCGGTTCCTGAATGCCAAACGTATCATCATCACCGCCTGCGGCACTTCCTGGCATGCCGGCCTCATCGCTATGTACGCCATCGAGGAATTCGCGCAGATACCCGTCGAGGTGGAGTATTCGTCTGAGTTCCGCTACCGCAAACCCGTCATCAACAAAGACGATGTCGTTATCGCTATCTCCCAGTCCGGCGAGACAGCCGACACCCTCGCGGCGATTCAACTCGCCAAATCCAAAGGCGCGTTCATCTTCTCCATCTGTAACGTCATCGGTGCCTCCATACCCCGTGTCTCCGACAGCGGTTGCTATACCCACGTCGGTCCGGAGATAGGCGTTGCGTCCACCAAGGCTTTCACCGCTCAGGTGACCGCGCTCACCATGCTCGCCCTTTGTATCGGTAAGGAGAAAGGGACGATGAGCGAAGAGCAGTACCTGCGAATCGTACGCGAATTGGGGCAGATACCCAATAAGATCTCACGCGTTTTAGAGCAAGAGAAACGCATCGCGGATTTCTCCAAGACTTTTACGTACGCCCAGAACTTCATCTATCTCGGTCGCGGCTATAACTACCCCGTAGCAATGGAGGGTGCCCTCAAACTGAAGGAGATCTCCTATATCCACGCGGAGGGCTACCCGGCAGCGGAGATGAAACACGGACCTATCGCCCTCATCTCACAGGAGATGCCGGTGGTCGTCGTCGCACCTCATTGCGGCACCTACGAGAAGGTCGTGTCGAATATCCAGGAGATCAAAGCCCGCAAGGGGCGCGTCATCGCTATCGTCACCGAAGGAGATGAGGTGGTCTCGAAGATCGCCGATTATGTCATCGAAGTTCCCGAGACCGAAGAGTGTCTCACCCCGCTGCTGACGGTCATCCCCCTCCAGCTCCTCGCCTACCATATCGCCGTTGTCAAAGGCTGCGACGTCGATCAACCCCGTAACCTCGCCAAGTCGGTTACCGTGGAATAACCCCCGTAATCCCGTAATTACGTAATCCCGAAATAACGAATATGATTAAAATCGCAATTTTAGGCTACGGCAATATAGGCCGTGCCGCCGAAGAAGCCATCAAAGCTGCTCCTGATATGGAGTTAGCCGGCATCTATCATCATAACGACTGCCTGGACTGCCTCGACGCCGATGTAGTGTTGGTGGCAACCCCGACGCGCGAGGTGCAGAAGTTTGCTACCGTACTCGCCGCACGAGGTATCTGCACGGTGGACAGTTTTGATATCCATGGTCAGATATGGTCGCTTCGTTCGTCCCTCGACGCCGTCTGTCAGGCTAATCATACGGTCTCTATCCTCTCCGCAGGATGGGACCCCGGTACGGACTCGATGGTTCGAGCGCTACTCATGGCGATGGCGCCCAAGGGGCTGACCTACACGAATTTCGGTCCCGGCCGCTCGATGGGTCATACGGTTGCCGCGAAAGCCATCAAGGGTGTCAAGAACGCCCTCTCCATGACCATCCCTCTTGGTACCGGCATCCATCGTCGCATGGTCTATATCGAGCTGGAGGACGGCGCAGATTTCAAGACCGTCGAGGCGGCTATCCTTGCCGATGACTATTTTGCACACGACGAGACCCACGTCATTCCTGTGGACTCCGTCGATGTACTCAATAACGTCGCCCACGGCGTCAACCTTGTTCGATCGGGCGTCTCCGGAGAGACCCATAACCAGCGGTTTGAGTTTAACATGACCATCAATAACCCTGCCCTCACCGGCCAGGTCATGGTCTCTTGTGCCCGTGCGGCGGTGCGTATGCGCGACCATGGAGAGTTCGGTGCCAAGACCATGATTGAACTGCGACCTATTGACCTCCTGCCGGGTTCGACCGAGCAAAATATCAAAGCCCTGGTATGACGGACGAGAAACAACATATAGGTTCGCTCTTTGACCGCATCGCTCCGACTTACGACGGGCTCAATCACGGGCTGTCGCTCAATATCGACCGGCGTTGGCGGCGCAAGACCGTCGCCCTTATGCCGCCTGTGGAGCACGTTCTCGATGTAGCTATAGGCACGGCGGATCTGACGATTGCCATGCTCCGTGCCGGCAAAGCGCAGCGTGTCACCGGCATCGACCTCTCACGCGAGATGATGCGTATCGGCGAGGAGAAACTAACCCCCAAACAAGGCGCAGCCCAAACCAGCACCCCCGGTGCCAAACCCGTAATCTTTGTTTACGCCAACGCCCAATCCATGCCGTTTGACGATGCCTCTTTTGACGGCGTCACCTGCGCCTTCGGATGCCGCAACTTCTCCGACCTCGATGCTGGTCTTCGCGAGATGTACCGCGTCCTGCGACCCGGCGGACAGGTCACGATCCTGGAGTTCTCGTACCCTTCGAATAAACTCATCCGCTGGGGCTACGATCTGTATTTCTCGCATGTCTTGCCTCTCGTCGGACGCCTCGTCAGTCGTGACAAGACGGCTTATACCTACCTCAACAAGAGTGTCAAATCGTTCTGCTGGGGCGAGGACTTCCTGCGTCATCTGACCCAAGCGGGTTTTCAAGACGCCCGCTTCGAGACCCTCACCTTCGGCATCGCGACGATCTATATAGCAAAAAAATAGGAAGACCTAGGACTACCTATAAAAACCCCAAACATTATGATCAAACACATTATCTTATGGAAACTGCGCTCGGAGATGAGTGCTTCCGAAAAACAAGAGGCTGCGAAAGCCATCAAATCCGGCCTGGAGTCCCTCCAAGGCCAAGTACCCGGACTCGTTGATATCCATGTCCAGATTGACGGCATTCTCGATAGCAGCAACGCCGATATCATGCTCGATTCGACGCTACTCTCCGAAGAGGCGCTCAAAGGCTACGCTGTTCACCCTGCCCATGTAGCGGTAGCGAATGGCGTCGTGCGGCCGAACACGGAGTTACGAACCTGCCTCGATTACGAGATCTAAGTGATGAAAAGAATGATGCTTATGGCGATGCTCTCCGTAGCCTCGCTTTGTTCCTTCGCGCGGCCGCAGACCCGCGCCGTCGTCATTGACACCGTCTGTGACGCCTCCATAGAGCAGTTACTGCCCGTCATTCGGCGGTTCTGCTACCAGTTTCAGGCATGCCCGGACTCGCTTTTTGACTGGGCGTACCTCAACCTCAAAGAGCATGAAGAGGCGGATAAGAATAAGAATACCAAGGAGGGTAGGGCGGTTATCCAACTCGACTATAAGGACCGTACCTATGACCCGAAGACCAAGACCGGAGACGTCGCCATCGATATCTATGTTCTCGGTGTCAGGTGGTGGAAGGACCAGCACCTCGGTACCAAGTACTCCCTCACGAGACCCGCACATGCCCCGCATCCTCTTACCGCACGGCTCAAGGCTACGTATTCCGGATCTATTCTCGAAGGAGGAGACTGGGTCTTCGTCATGACACCCGTTTCGCCGACGCAGACCCATCTCCATTATGAGTTTTCCCTCACCTTCGGACGCGTCCTATCTGCGTTTATCAGCGATAAGATATGGAGAAACGCCATCGAGTGGCGTTTCCAAATCATCTTAGAGAACCTCATCGAGTATGCCGAGACCGGCACCGTGGTTCAACGCAAACCTGTGTAGTTATTCAGAATCCGGCAGTGCTCGCAGGTGTTCCACTGATACGTGATTGTCAGACCCACTTGAAACCATCCGTCGTTCCAGTGGATCTGCTTCTGACCGTAACGGTTGGTGTATGTCCCGAAACTGCCGCCTAATTCGACTTGATCGCTGTTCTGCGACGCAGCGAGAGGCCAGGCGTCAAGGTTCAGATAATGTGTATCTATCAGCCCCTCCTGGATCATGATCTCTGCGCTCATTACCCAACTCTCTGTCAGCCGCCAGCTGTAGCCTAAACCGAGCTGCAACATCGGCAGAAAACCGAAGGTCTTGCCTTGTAGCAGCCGTCGCTCTGTCTGACTTCCAGAGATCTTCTTGTTGTAGTAAAACTCATAATTCCGGATGATACTCGCCGTGAACGCAACGCCGCCGTAGAGGTAGAACCCTGCGCGAACGAAAGGATAGTATTGCACTCCCACCGCAGGCTGAATCAGTATCGAACTGAACTTTCGGAAATCATCTCGGGGAGGATCCAGCGTCTTGAATTTCAACTCGTTATTGCCCCGTAGCGTTCCGCCCATCAGCGCAAAACGTAGGTTGCAGTGGTTACCCGTCGGCAGGTTGTAGGCAAATAGCAGACTGCCGCCTAAACTCAGGTTGTCTAAGTTAAAACCGCCGTTGAACGCCACGCCCTCGTTATCCACGTCCCCGAAATAATACAACGCGTTGGCGTTGATATTCACTCCATGGGACACGAAGTAGTTCTTCACGGTGTATAGACCATACTCCGGACTTGGTCGGTCCGACCAGATCTTCTTACGCTCTCTCTGCTTGCCCATCACCAACCCCGGTACCATCAGCCATGCGAGAACCAGAACGAGAATTATTTTCGTGCGTGTGTTCATGATTATCAAAAACCGTTGCAAAATTACAAAAAAAGTTTGATATACGCAAGCCTTTCCACAAAATTACACAAAATTTCAACATACCCTCACCGGCTACGATCTATTTATAGCAAAAAAAAGAGCCCCTCAAGGCTCTTTTTTCAGTAGTGCTACCCGGACTCGAACCGGGGTTTACGGCGTGAG
>CAMOJA010000015.1 GCA_946616535.1 uncultured Bacteroidales bacterium
TCTCATCCAATGTCATTTCCGGTCTGTCAGAACGGTCTGCAGAAAGAAAGGCTTCCAGCGCGCGTTTACCTGTCTGATCCTCTTCGGCGCTAATCGTGAAAGGAATAGAACGCGTACGAACAACGGCATTGATAAACACATTTACTGCCGCATTAACACTCATTCCGAATTGCTCACAGAGGGCGTCAAATTGCTTCTTGATGTTATTGTCCACACGGATGGTCATTGCTGTTTGTGACATAATAGTTCCTCCTATTTGATGTTAATTGATATCAATATGATTTCATTTCGCCTGCAAAGATACTACAAATAATCCGAATATGCAAGTTTTTGTGCAAAAAAATGATATTTGCTTGCAAAATTTCATATTTTTGCATAAAAGATTGTTGTTCGCAGGATTGTGCGAACGTATCTTCGAGGTGGGATTGCCATTGGCAATGTCGGTGCCCTCGAAGATACATAATCCGAATATGCAAGTTTTTATGCAAAAAAATGCAAATTTAGTTCATTTTATTTGAAAATATCAGATTTTTTTTGTACCTTTGCAGTCGCAAAGGTTTTGATACAAAAATATGAAACGGTGACAAATTGTTACCAGTTGAAATTAACCGCTGCGGATGGTAAGTTTTTTTTTGTATGCAGAAAGCGACAAAATATAAAATGAACATCGGAATAGGGGCGTTGATTGCGCTGATCTATGTGCTGATTCCTGTAGATGTAGCACCGGACGCAATGCCGGTTGTCGGATGGATAGATGACCTGATTGCCGTCCTGTTAGCAGTCACTAACGGACTCGTATTCGCCTCCAAACTCAAGAAAAACAAGTGAGAGTGGGGGACACGGTTCTAATAATACTAAGTTTATAAGGGGGAAATTTGTGGTTTGACGGAATAAAAACAGTATAGAAACGTATCGTAATTGTATGCAGAAGAACCAAATATGAACTAAAGAAGAACTAAATATGAACTAAATAAGAACTAAAGAATTATGTAAAATAAGGAGGTAATATGGCAAGAGCAGAATTGAGTCCGGGCATAGAGAGTTTGCGCGGAAAACTGGTCGGCTGGTCCGGTATGCAGGCACGATTTAAGAAATGGAAGGATGATTCGGGGCATGTGATCAAAGTAGGGCCTCAGGAGATGTTTAAGCGTCGTAGCCGGGATTATAAACATAGTCCAAGAACTGCGGCGGAGGTCGCTCAGGCAGCGGTTTGGCGGGATGCCTGCCGTGAGGCAAGTATGATCATCAAAGACAAGAATCATCCGAGATATGCGGAACTGCGGGAACGATGGAACGCGCAGTTTAATGGAGGCGGCGACGCTTTCTTAAATGAAGGGCGCGAGGAGAAGGTCGTCTATGGGATGTTTCCGGTTTTTGTGCGGATGGTGATACTCAAAGAGAAAAAAGCACAGAACGGAGAATAAGTGGCGAGGTTCGCGCAAAGATGCGCGAAAAATGCACAGAGAAAATAAAACCGGCATACAATGCCGGGGAATGAACATACGACGGAAAAAACATAACAAAAAAACAAACCGTCGTAGAATGCCAAGGCTAAGACAAGTAACCGGTATATAATACCGGGACAATTTAACAAAGTCAAAATCTGCCAAAATGTCATACATAGTTATTTGGTATAATTATTGTAGATAATATATAGAATCCGAATATGGTATTTGCAAACCTAATCACGATTATGTAAAATAGCATATTTGGAAGAAGTCCCTACTATATAATAGAAAGAAGAAATAAAACAATTAATAGAAACAGTAAAAACAATAAAAATAGCCGCACATAGATGAGCGGCGCATAAACGCTACAGACAAACCGACAGAAACCGGCATACCATGCCGGGCAATAAACAAAATAGAAGCCCGCGGAATACCGCGGGAACAGGACAAAGGAACATGGCCGGCATACCATGCCGGGAAATGGACATACAAGAAAATGGCAAAGGAAATCGAAGATATTAAAGAGAATCGGCAGCTGGAAGTGTTGCCGATTAGGAACATGGTGTTTTTTCCGGGAGTGTTGATGCCCGTTGCGGTGTCCCGGAAAACGAGTTTGAAACTGATCAAGTCTGCCAACAAGGACGGACGGGAAATCATGATTCTGACACAGAAAGACAATGCTGTGGCAGAACCGACCGGCCGTGACCTGTATGCCTTGGGAACTATTGCCCGGGTAAGGCAGATCGTGCCGGTTCCTGAGATGGGCGAAGGCGAGCATGTGATGGCTATTTTAGAGGGCCTGAACCGTGCGCAAGCCATTGATTTTCAGGAAGATGGCAAAGGTCAGTTGTTCGCTGAAGTGCAGGAATTAGAGGAAGCAATGCCTCTGAAACGGGACAAGCAGTTTGCGGCTGTTCATGCGTCGATCCGTGATCTCGTTTTACGGATTCTGAACGAGAAAGAGAACCCGCCGGTAGAACTGCTGATGACCCTGAAAACCATCACCAACGGCCCTACCCTCATCAATTATGTCTGCGCGACATACGACCTGAGCGTCGAGAAGAAGCAGGAGCTGCTCGCCATCGATGTGTTCATGGACCGCGCGACGGCGTTGCTGACGATCCTGGAGAAGGACAATGAGATGCTTTCCATCAAAGCGGACATCCGCAAGCGGACGCACGAGGCGATGGATAAGCAGCAACGCGAGTATTTCCTGCAACAGGAGATAGAGACGATCAAACAGGACCTGGGTGACACGGGCGCCGAGACGATTCGTGAGTTACGCGAGCGCGCCAAGAAAAAAGTGTGGCCGGAAGCGATAGAGACGACCTTTGAGAAGGAGCTTCAGCGGCTGGAGCGGATGACGACGCACGCGCCGGACTACCCCGTTCAGCTGAATTATCTGGAGAACCTGTTGGAGTTGCCGTGGAGCGTCTATAGCGAGGATAATTTCGATCTGAAACACGCGCAGGAGATCCTGAACCGCGATCACTACGGTTTGGACAAAGTGAAGGAAAGGATTGTCGAATACCTTGCGGTACAACGCCAACTGAGCCTTCGAAGCGAAAAAGAGAAAGAAAAACACCCGGTGAAATCGCCGATTTTGTGTCTTTACGGCCCTCCGGGAGTCGGCAAGACGAGTCTCGGAAAGAGCATTGCAGAGGCGCTCGGCAGGAAGTACGCGCGGGTGTCGTTGGGCGGTCTGCACGACGAGGCGGAGATTCGCGGTCACCGGCGGACGTATATAGGTGCCCTACCCGGCCGGATCATCGACGGAATCAAGAAATGCGGGACGTCGAATCCTGTGTTTGTGCTCGATGAAATCGACAAGATCGGCGCAGATTACAAGGGTGACCCCACTTCGGCGTTGCTGGAAGTGCTGGATCCGGAGCAGAACAGCGCGTTCCATGACAATTTCCTGGATGTCGATTATGACCTGAGCCGCGTGCTGTTCATCGCGACGGCCAACACCTTGGATTCGATACCTCGGCCGCTACTCGACCGAATGGAGCTGATCGAGATGACCGGTTATCTGCAGGAAGAGAAAGAAGAGATTGCGAAAAGACACCTCATCCCCAAAGAGCTGGCGAACCATGGTCTGAAGGCCTCGCAGCTGAAGCTGAAAAAGGAGATTTTAGCCCATATCATCGACGATTACACGCGTGAATCGGGCGTCCGGAGCCTGGAGAGACAGATTGCCACCATCTGCCGGAAGGTAGATACGAAGATTGCTTTAGGCGAGGAATACAATGTGACCGTGACGCTTGAGGACCTGCGGAACTACTTGGGTCAGGCACGTTTCAGCCGCGACAGTTGGGAGACCAACAAATATGTGGGCGTCGTGACCGGTCTGGCGTGGACGCAAGTGGGCGGTGAGATCCTGTTCATCGAGACGAGCCTCTCTGCGGCGAAAGCGCCGAGTCTGACGCTGACGGGCAACCTCGGCGACGTGATGAAAGAGAGCGCAACCTTGGCACTCGGCTATGTGAAGGCACACGCCAAGGAACTGGGCATCAAGCCCGATGTATTCGAGAAAACGGCGGTACATATCCATGTGCCGGAAGGAGCTATTCCGAAGGATGGTCCGAGCGCGGGAATCACGATGACTACGGCACTGGTGAGCGCTTTTACGAAGCGATTAGTGAAACCAAGAATCGCGATGACCGGCGAGATGACGCTGCGCGGAAAGGTGCTTCCTATCGGCGGCGTGAAAGAAAAACTGCTCGCGGCGAAACGGGCAGGTATCACGGATATCATCCTTTGCGAGGACAACCGGAAAGACGTTGCGGAGATCAACGAGATCTACCTCAAGGGGCTGAAGCTGCATTTCGTGCACGATATCAGCGAGGTCATCGAACAAGCGCTTACAAAATAAGCGCTTGTTTATTTATGGTTTAAGATTTATGGTTTATGATTTATAAAATCCTCGTACGTGCCATCGGTGTAATAAACCACAATATTCTTAATCTGTTTAGGAGGAGCTGCAGGAGTCTGCGGCTCTTCTTTTTTCTCGGTCGGCTGTTTCTTTTGGATACCTTCCGGCGGCAGTTGGTCGAATAATCCGGCTTCCTGACCGGGTTTGGTACGCCACATCTCTCCTATGCCGAGGATCAGCCATTCGGGATTGAGCGTCGGATAGCGCTCCATAATACGTTTCATGACTTCCAGACTCGGATTATTGCGTCCAGCCATCATATTACTGATTGTGCCGGGCTGCACGTGAATTTCTGCAGCAAACTGCCGTGCCGTAAGACCTAAGGTGTCTTTTACCTTCTCAATACGCTCTCTCTCATTCATAGTTTTTGAAATTTGGCACAAAGGTACAAAAAATTATTGAAATACACAAATATATGCACACATTTTTGTGAAAATAAATTTGTTATTTGTGAATACGTAGTGTATTTGCCTTGTGTTCACAATTCAAGACACTCGGACCGTGGAACATTTTTGACCAAATATCCGGGGCTTTGACAGTAAGCGTGCTTAAATGCCTTAAATAACGCGGTTGTAGTACTTTTATTAAATTACATAATATGCTTATTTTAAGCAATTTAGAAGATTTACTTTGCGCAAGAATAGTGGTTTTGCAGAAAAACAGGCAGATATAGGTATATTGCATGTATTTATATTTTAAGTAAATTTGCTAAATGCTGATATGCAATAAGTTATATACTTTATTTTTGTGAAATAAACGGCTTGTTTATGAGGCTTCATGATGGGATAAATAGCTGTCTTTTTGTTTATAGGTACTCTCCTACTCTATTTGCCGGATCATGAAGTTTATTTTCAAAATCAGGTAAGATTATTCAGTTTGTGAACGACAGAAATGTGTGCAAAATATCGCAAAACAGTGTTCACCTTTATTGCGTAAAAATTTGCAGAATTTATTTGGATAGTTCACAAATATTTTGTACCTTTGCACTCGAAATGAAAACAATGGCAACTATTACCATCAAACCCTAACCTATTAAAATTATGAATACAAATTTATTCAACAATCTCAGACAAGCGCAGGATTTTATGCTGCGCTTGTTTATGGAACCTGGTTCCTATTCTACGAGTTCTTCTGATTCGTACACCTGCTCCCATTGCGGTACCTACATGCGCAGGCACGCGTAAAAATAAGGAAATACGCAAAAATATTTGCGTATGTGGGAAAAAAGCAGTAATTTTGCAGCCGTAAAAACAGAAACGGTTATGCTACTCTATCCAAACTGCAAGATCAATTTAGGTCTCCGCGTCATCCGTAAACGCGAGGACGGTTATCATGACATTGAGACGATTTTTGTGCCGATCTACGGGCTGCACGATGAGTTGGAAGTCTCTGTTATTGATGGAATGAGCGCGGCTTCGCCGCTCAATGGTGGATTGATATTTGAGCAGGAAGGGATAGTTGTGGATTGTGAGGCGGAGGATAACCTGATTGTCAAGTGTTACCGGCTGATGAAGGCGAAGTACCCGAAAGTGGGAAATGTTGCGGTTCGGTTCAAGAAGAATATCCCTTTTGGCGCGGGTTTAGGCGGCGGCAGCAGCGATGCGGCACACATGGCTATTGCGTTAAATGAGCTTTTTGAGTTGGGGCTCAATAAAGAGCAGTTGGCGGCTGAAGTGGCTGTCTTAGGGGCTGATTGTCCGTTTTTCATCTATAACCGGCCTTGTTTTGCGGAAGGTATCGGTGACAAACTGACGCCTATTGAGTTAGATATGAAGGGTATCCGGATCGTGCTGATCAAGCCGGATGAGGGTGTCTCAACCCGCGAAGCGTATTCCGGAATTACCAGACATCCGGAAGTAGCCGGAAAGATTCAGAAGGCTGTCGCAATGATGCGACAGAAATGCACAGAGATAGATGATACTATTTTTGTGAATGATTTTGAGGCGACGGTCTTTCCGGGGCATCCGGTGATAGCTGCAATAAAAAAGCGTCTGCTGGACGCAGGCGCTTTTTATGCCAGTATGAGCGGCAGTGGATCAACTGTTTTCGGCCTTTTTAAGGACGATGCGGAAGGTCGTTCCGACGCCCGGTTGAGAATGCTTGAGGAGGAGTTTGCCTCCATGATACTGCTCAACGATACGTTTGGCGAGTGGCAGTCCTAATCCCCATCCCCTATCTTTGGAAGTAAAGCCCGGCTCGAATATTCGACGCTGGGCTTTTGCGTCGATGCCCTTTCCGGAATCGGTGATATCGAGCATGATGTCATGTTCGTTCTCATGGAGGTGGAAAGAGATCGTTCCCTGACCGGAGATAGCGTCCACGGCATTCTTGAGCATATTCTCAATGACCCATTGCATGAGCGGAGCGTTGAGCATGACAATCCTCTCCACTCCTTCGAGCGAGGCATCATCCATGGTGATGCGGCTGCTGGTTCGCGCACGCATATAAGCGATGGCGGAACGGACAACCGGGATGAGGTTTTCGGGCTTGAGCGTCGGCTCCGAGCCGATCTTCTGGAAGCGGTCTGCGATCATCTGCAGGCGGTCGATATCCCGTTTCATCTGCGGGACATACTCGTCCGTGGGATACTTATCCGCGAGGAGTTGTTGCCATGCATTGAGAGACGAGATCGGTGTGCCGAGTTGATGTGCCGTCTCCTTGGAAAGCCCGACCCAGAGGCGGTTCTCTTCACTCCGCTGCGCCGTGAGCATAATCATCACGGCGATGGCGATGAAGATGAAGATGAGCGCAAACTGGGCGTACGGCACATACCGAAGGCTGGTCAGGAGGTTGGAGTCATCCCAATAGATATACTGGGTGACGCCAGGGGCGATGGATAACTCTATCGGGCCATGCTCTCCCACTCCTTTTTTACCCTCCGGCACATTACGGCTTGCCAGGATGTTTCCTTCGCTATCGCAGATATAGACAGGGATCGTCGTGTTGCCCTCGATGATCGAGGAGACGAAATCGATATCCGCGTCATCGTCAGCGAGGATGAGTTGGCGTGTGGCCTCCGCCCAGACGGCCATGTTCTTCTGTTCCTCCTGCTGGAGCGAGCGTGCCAGATTATTGGTAAAAAGTACGGAAATAGCCACGATAATCATGGCTATTACCAGTACTAAAGATCCTATCTGTCGGTTGGACATTATAATTGACAATTGATAGTTGATAATTGACAATTATCCAAGCATTGTCAGGAGGACACCTGCCGCAACGGCCGAACCGATGACACCGGCTACGTTCGGACCCATGGCATGCATGAGCAGGAAGTTCGACGGGTTCTCCTCTTGACCGACTGTCTGCGACACACGCGCAGCCATCGGCACTGCGGAAACGCCGGCAGAACCGATCAGCGGGTTGATCTTCTCTTTGAGGAAGAGGTTCATGAACTTGGCGAGCAACACACCGCCTGCAGTACCCAAACCGAAAGCAACGATACCCATTGTGAGGATTCCGAGTGTCTTGAGCGTCAGGAAGCTTCCGGCGGTAGCCGTTGCGCCTACGGAGAGACCGAGGAAAATAACCACAATGTTCATCAGTTCGTTCTGCGCCGTTTTAGACAGACGCTCCACTACTCCGCACTCTTTCATCAGGTTACCGAGCATCAGACAGCCGATCAGCGGCGCTGCATCCGGAAGGATGAGAGCCACAATAGCGGTGATGATGATCGGGAAGACGATCTTCTCGGTCTTCGACACCGGACGCAGCTGACCCATCTTAATCGCGCGTTCCTGTTTGGTTGTCAGGGCGCGCATGATAGGCGGCTGGATCACCGGCACGAGCGCCATGTAGCTATAAGCCGCAATAGCGATCGGGCCCAGGAGATGCGGAGCCAGTTTGGAAGTCAGGAAGATAGACGTAGGTCCGTCCGCTCCGCCGATGATACCGATAGAACCTGCCTCGGCAGGGGTGAAACCCATTGCGTTTGCGCAGAGGAAGGTCACGAAGATACCGATCTGGGCAGCAGCGCCGAGAATCAGCGATTTCGGGTTCGCAATCAGCGGTCCGAAATCCGTCATGGCACCTACGCCGATGAAGATCAAACACGGGTAAACGCCTGCCTTAACGCCTATATAGAGCACATCCAGCAGACCGGCGCCCTTGAGGATAGCCCCGTAAGAATGGTATGCCGGACTCGACGGGTCGAGGAAGGCGGTCCATAACTCATCATGGAACATGCCTGCGCCCGGGAGGTTGGTAAGCAACATACCAAAGGCGATCGGGAGCAGCAAGAGCGGCTCGTATTTCTTATGAATGGCAAGGTACAGCAGGAAGAAGGACACCAGCAGCATAATACCCTGTTGCCACGTCATCTGCATGAATCCCATGCCTTGAAAAAATTCCAAGATGTTCATATTATCCTAAAACTACGAGTAAATCGTCCTGCATTACGTTCTGGCCGGGGGTTACGGCAATCTGCTTAACGGTACCATCCTGTTCCGCCATGATGGCATTCTCCATCTTCATGGACTCGAGAGTCAGGAGGGTGTCACCTTTCTTCACAGCCTGGCCTTCCGATACCAGCACTTTGATAACCGATCCGGGCAGCGGGCTCTTCACTTGGAGTCCGGCAGCAGGTGCAGCAGCGGGTTTCGGAGCCTCTGCTTTAGGAGCAGGAGCAGCTGCGGGCTTTGGTGCAGGAGCAGGAGCCGGTTTAGCAGCGGGTTTGGGAGCCGGAGCTGCGGGAGCCTCGGTCTCTACAGTATATACTTTGCCGTTCACGGTAACGTTCGTTTTGCCGGCTTCGATCTCTTCTACAGCGCATTTGTACTCAGCGCCATTGATTTTAAATGTGAATTCTTTCATTGTTTTAAAAAGTTTTCTGTCGTCAGCCATCAGTGATCAGAAGCCGACATTATTCATTCCAATTGATTTCGTATTCCACGCGGTCTCGTGTTGATTGAGCGAGATCATCGGCGTGGGGATATCATGTTTGCTAAACCGCGCCAGATGGAGCGCATAAGCGATAGCGGCGATGTCTTCATCACCCGCCTGAGCCAGAGCCATGGCGATAGCGGCTTTCGTTCCTTCGTCTGTCGGCTCTGCCGATTTAACGGGCGCTTTCGGAGCTTCAGTAGCGGGCTTCTCGGCTTTCGGAGCCTTTGGAGCTGTAGCTTTCTGCATCACCCATCCAAAGAACTGGAGGATATACACGAGGCAGAAGAGGAGCACAAGCACGATACCGAAACCTAAGCCGGTTACGATCCATGTATCTGCTGTAACTGCTAATAAAACCATAATTACAGAGGAAGATTAGAGTGTTTCTTAAGCGGGTTAGTCAGACGTTTGGTCTGGAGCATCTCGAACGCACGGATGATGCGGCTGCGGGTGTAGCGCGGCTCAATGACATCATCGATGTATCCGCGGTTCGCTGCCTGATACGGAGATGCGAAGAGATCTTTGTATTCCGCCTCTTTCTCGGCGATGAATTTCTTCTTCTCTTCGGGATCCTCGATGGCCTTGATAGCCTTGGCTTGAAGTACACCTACTGCACCGCTCGCACCCATTACTGCGATCTCAGCGTTCGGCCAAGCGTAGCACATGTCGCCGCGGAGTTGCTTACAACTCATCACGATATGCGAGCCGCCGTAAGACTTACGAACGGTAATGGTTACTTTCGGAACGGTCGCTTCGCCATAAGCGAACATCAGTTTTGCTCCATGATCGATGATACCTGCGTATTCTTGACCGGTTCCGCAGAGGAAGCCCGGAACGTCCACGAGGGTCAGGATCTGGATGTTGAAGGCATCGCAGAAACGTACGAAACGGGCGGCTTTACGGGAAGCGTCGCAGTCCAGCACACCTGCCAGCCAAGAAGGTTGGTTAGCAATGATACCGGTCGAGCGGCCATTGAAACGAGCGAAACCACAGATGACGTTCTTTGCGTAATCTTTGTGCACCTCCATGAAATCACCGTTATCCACGATGGTGTTGATGATCTCATGCATGTCGTAGGGCTTGTTCGGATCCGAAGGAACGATCTCGTTGAGGTTGTCGTCCACGCGGGTGATATCATCCGTGCATGCTTGAAGCAGAGCCTCCTCCATGTTGTTTTGCGGAATGAAGGAAATGAGGCGGCGTACTTGTGCCAGCGCCTCTTCTTCCGTAGCTGCCACAAAATGGGTCACACCGGATTTGGTAGCATGGATCTTTGCGCCACCGAGTTGCTCAACGGTAACATCTTCGCCGGTAACGGCTTTTACTACCTTCGGACCGGTGATGAACATATAAGAGTTCTGCTCGGTCATTATAATGAAGTCCGTCAAAGCCGGGCTATATACTGCTCCACCCGCGCACGGACCGAAGATCACAGAGATCTGCGGCACTACGCCGGAAGCCAGAATATTACGCTCGAAAATCTCTGCATATCCCGCGAGTGCGCAAGCACCTTCTTGGATACGCGCGCCACCCGAGTCATTGAGACCGATGATAGGCGCACCGAGTTTCATAGCCTGATCCATGACATTGCAAATCTTCTGCGCCATGGTCTCAGAGAGCGAACCGCCGATTACCGTTGCGTCCTGCGCAAAGACAAAGACCAGACGGCCGTCGATAGTACCCGAACCAACCGCTACGCCATCGCCCAGGAACACTTTCTTCTCCATGCCGAAATCATGGCAGCGGTGGGTAAGGAACATATTCACTTCCTCAAACGAACCCTCGTCGAGCAACATATTGATGCGCTCACGAGCGGTGTAGCTACCTTTGGCATGGTGTTTCTCTACAGCTGCTTCACCGCCGCCGGCCATGGCCTTCTCGCGGTTCTCAACCAGTTTATTTAATTTCTCTTGATCCATAAAGACATTTACTATTTTGTCATTTACAATTAGGTCATTTATTTCGGCTGTTGGCAGAGCTCTGTCAAAACGCCTTTCGTGCTTTTCGGATGGAGGAAAGCGATCATCAGGTTCTCAGCACCTTTGCGCGGAGCTTTGTCGATGAGTTGGATACCAGCAGCCTCGCACTCAGCCAGACAATCTGCTACGTTGTCCACGTTGAAAGCGACATGGTGAACACCGCCGCGGCCACCGTTCTTCTCGATGAACTTGGCGATTGTGGACTCGGGGCTCGTCGGCTCCAGAAGCTCGATTTTTACTTCACCAACCTTGAAGAACGCTGTGCGTACTTTCTGATCCTCTACAACCTCAATGCTGTAGCACTTGTTCCCGGTAAGGAACTCAAAGAAGGGAGCAGCCTCTTCAATAGAGGTTACTGCAATACCCAAATGCTCAATGTGTGTGGGTTTCATACTTGAAAAAAAATTAAATGATATATTTGTTATTTTATGTATTTACATAAATTTTCCGCAAAGGTACTACTTTTTTATGAATTATGCAAATTTATTTTCATTATTCACAATCTTTGTCCCTGCGGGGTATATAAATTGTCTCCGTTTTGGATATACATTTGGCCATTAAGGATGATTTTCTGTACTTCGTCTGTATTTTTTTGGATTGTTTCTATGGCTTGTTCATCCTGTTCGTTAATACGAAGTATGAGGCTCAAATCATCTGTACGATCTGCGCGAGCCGTGCCATAATGCGTGATGTCTTCCACCAAGGATTGCACAATCGGGCGAGCAAGTTCTTGCGCCATGAAAGAAAAGACCGGACTCATTTTCGCGAGCAAGAAATTTGAACTACATATCTCCGTAATCATTCCGTCCATACCATTATAGAGCTCTGTTGCCAAGGAATCAGATTCAGGGTTTTGCGCCTCATTTGCCTCACTATGCACCAGATACAAGTCAACAATCGTAGATCCGAAATACTTGTTCGTAAGGGCAATTTTAGCTGAATCCGTTTGCGGAAGCACACTTTCAATAGTAGCGGCGGGAATACCGGAATACGCAACTAATTTATCCATATTCTCATCTATCTTCCGCCATGCACGGAGGGTCATTTCAGGAATCATATTCTGCGTATGAATCCTCATCCACTCTCGGCTATAAGGAAGCAGGTCCGGTTGCGTAGCCAGAGCCATGATATCATCGGTCTGAACTTGCACTTGCGTCCTGTCAGCCGAAAGCGTGAGCCATCGATAGGGACACGGATAAGTGATCGGCGAACCGGTAGTGATCTCTACAATAGAATCGTTGGTCAACCCCGTTGTGTCGCGGAAGGTGGTGATGCCGTTGACGTGGAAGTGTCCGGTCAGAAGCAGCCGCACGCCATGATGCATCAGGCTGTCTCGGATAGCATCGGCATCTTTTAAGCGGCAAGCACTCTCCAAGGTGGCCTGATGGTCAAAATGCTCCAAGATTTGCCAGTGACACATGGCGATAATGGTGTTGCCTTTAGCACACGCGCTATCCGCCTGCGCCAAAATCCATGCCAGCGTCTCATCGGACAACCAACCTGTGCCGGCAGTGTTATGCGCGCCATCGATACCTAAGATGGACAATCCCTCCAAAGGCTCTGCCACATACGAATGAGAAGACGGATCTTTGGCTACGGCACTATCGTAAATCCATGAATAGGTACTCTCCCACTCCTCATCCGGAAGGTTATCTACCGGAATCTTTTGAGTGCCTTCATACCGATACGCATTACCTCCGATGTCGTGGTTTCCCGGGATAACAAAGGTCTTGATATTTGCCTCTTCTAATGCGCGAAGAGAATTTGCAACTAATTCGTGAGAAGCCTTCTCACTGTCTTTGGTCAGATCACCGGGAATGAGTAACAACGACGGTTGATACTTCATCGCCGTGTCCATCATGGCAATCCAAGCGGCCTCACTGAGGTCCAACATTTTCCGCTGTTTTGCCATCATGGCATCAAACTCTTCACTACCCTCAGCGATCAGTGATTGCGGCAGGACATGCGGATCCGCAACTATCATAATCCGCTCTTGCGCCATGCCCAGAATAGGCAGGAATGCCATCAGGGCTAAAATTGTCTTTTTCATATCAATATAATGTTATTTCTACTCGTCTGTTTTGTGCGCGACCTTCTTCGGTCTCATTGGAAGCCACAGGTTTGAGGTCGCCATAACCAAAGGCCTTAATACTCTCGGCTGCACATCCGTACTCCACCAACTGACGTTTAACGGCTTCTGCGCGGGCCTGTGAGAGTGTTTTGTTCGCTTCCGGCTGACCGACATTATCCGTATGACCCGCCAAACGAACCTTATATCCGTATGTTGCGATAAACATTGCTATACGTTTCAACTCCGGCAGGGACGAAGGCATGATCACATCGCTGCCGGTCTCGAAAAGCAAATTGTTGATCGCCACCGCTTCATTAGCAGCCAGAACGGTAATCGGTTCCGGACGTTTATCCTCCGGCAGTGTGATGGAATAGATATCATGCCGGCGGCCGTTCTTCTGTGCGTAGTAGGCCGTCTTGCCATCCGTGGAGATCTTATACCAACAGTCGCGACCGGTGGTGTTGATCTGCGGACCGAGGTTCTCCGGTTCCGACCAGCATGTCCAACAGGTATCACTGAGCCTCCTTGTCACCCACACATCCAAATCGCCTATTGTCCCCTCTTTGTCGGACGAGAAATAGAGCGTTTTCATATCCGGATGCAAGAAAGGCGATCGCTCCATTCCCGGTGTATTGATGACCGAACCAATGGAATAAGGTTTGCCCCAACGACCTTGCTCATCGCGTTCGGAGACAAAGATATTGAGCGAAGCACGTTCTTCTCCTTCTGCCGGATAATTGGCAGCAAAAAGCAAGGCCGACCCATCGGCACTGATTTGCGCGTCGGCTTGCCAGTTACCTAACTGCAGATACGACGGCAGCGGACGAGGTTCTGTCCATCCGTATGGTCCGCGCTGGGAGAAACACATCCGACCTTCCACAAAAAGCAACATCGTCTTGCCGTCTCCGGAAACAGAGGTTGGAGCTTCATTGCGATAAGGCGTACTAAGTGCCGGAACGATCTGAGCACTACTCCATTCTCCTGTCCGTTTGTCGCGACGCGAGACAAAGATATCCTCGGACATATTCGTCTCTCCGCGATTGAGCCCCACAAAATAGAGGGTGTTATCGTCAATCGTGAGCGTCGGCCCGTATTCTTCGCCGATGGCTGTATTGATGGTATTGGGTAATATCTGCGGCTGGATACTATCCGCCGTGGTGAAACTACAGAAAATCAGCACAATCAGTTGACCCGCCATGACGCGCAGGAAAGTAGTGAAAGGCGCCAGCGTGGCATAACATACAGCGGCTTGGTTATTCTCGTTAGAAAGCGACTGCGCATAAGGAAGCGCCATGGCGCAGGTCATCGATCCGACCATGAGGCCAACAACATTGAAATAGTTCATGTGCAGCCATTTATAAGCGATCGCGCCTACTATCAGAAGCGGAATAATCGTAATCAGAAAGCCATAACCTATCCACATGTATCCGCCGTTCACCACCGTCGGCACGAAATTCTCTCCTACGGAGAGACCTAAAGCCGCAAGGAAAAGCGTCAGACCGACTTGACGAAGCATCATATTGGCGGAAGTTGTGGAGAAAGTGACCATATTATAATACGGTCCGTAGTGCCCGATGAGGATGGCAACAATCAGTGAACCGCCCACCAGACCGAGTTTGAAGGTCGTCCCCATGCCCGGAATAGGAATTGGCAGTAAACCAACGCAGATACCTAAGACAATACCAAAGAAAATCGGCAACAGATGCGGCACGTCGAGCCGTTTGAGCTCATTACCAAAGGTATCCGCCACTTTGCTGACATCCTCTTTATTACCGACCACCATCAGTCGGTCGCCCAGCTGAAGAATCATATCCGGAGTCGCCAAAAGGTCAATACCGGCACGGCTGACGCGTGTAATAGTAGCATGATATTGCTGGCGGAGATTAAAGGAACGGATCCGTTTGCCATTACATTCCGGCCGCGTCACTGCAATCCGTCGGGAAATCAAGTGGTCCGATTTCTCGGATTGCACATGCAGGTCATAATCCTTCATCTTACCTAACAGACGAAGTGAGTTGAGATACTGCTGCTCTGTCAGGATACGCAGTGTGTCACCGTTTTGGAAGGAGGTCTGCTCATTGACCAGCTCATCCGAGCCATCCGGACGGATAACACGGCTAACCACAATCTCCTTCACCGGGCAGATGAGCATCAGTTCCTCCAAGGTCATGGTGTCTAACTGCGGGTTATTCAGCGTTATATCGACGCAAATAGGCTCTTCCGTAGTTGCTTTAGCTGCTTCTTTCAGCCGTTTCTCCTCCTCCGGCAGACTAATTCGGAACGCTTTGCGAACCAATTCAAATGCAAGAATCAGACCCACTATACTTAGCGGATACGCCACGGCATAACCTGTTGCGATATCCGGGTTTGTCGTACCTTTGAGATCAAAATAAGCCTGTTGTGCTGCCGCCAGAGAAGGGGTTGAGGTCGTTGCTCCGGACATGACTCCCGCCAGAGTGGACATATCAATACCTGTGATATAATGCAAGACAATTGTGCAGACACATGCTAACAGCACGATTGCCGCTGCTAACATATTCAGATGCAACACACCTTTCTTAAACGGAGAGAAAGAGGGTCCGACCTGCAGACCTATCGAATAAACAAAGAGAATAAGACCAAAATCCTTGGCAAACTGTGCTACGGAATGGTCAATCTTCACGCCTAAAGAAGCCAGCGCGATTCCCACAAACAACACCCACGTCACGCCTAACGAGAACTGCCGGATCTTGGCCTTCTCACCAAGCCAAAGACCTATCGTCATCACTATTGTCAACCATAAAAGGGACTGCGTGATTGAAGGATGAAACAAAAATGATTCCAATGAATGCATTTTCTATAAATGGTTTATTCGTTTTTTAGTATCTTTAGTAAGCCGATTAGGGCTTTCATACATGCCCGATCGGTTATCTGCTCGCGCAGTTTGCCTAAATGGAAACACTCCGCATATGTGCCTTTCGGGGTAGCCCATGCCATCCAAACGGTGCCTACGGGCTTCTCTTCCGAGCCTCCGGAAGGACCGGCAATGCCGCTGGTAGCAATACCGAAATCCGTTCCGATTAGTTTGCGAACGGATTCTGCCATTATGCGAACTACTTCTTCGCTTACTACGCCATGCGTCTTAATTATCTCTGCAGGAACATTCAAAACCTGCTCTTTGACAGAGTTGTCATAGCTCACCACAGAGCCCCAGTAGAAGGCAGAACTGCCGGCATGTTTGTTGAGCAGCGATGCTAACTTACCGCCCGTACAAGATTCTGCTGTAGCGATGGTCGCTCCCTTTTCTTTCAGTAATTTGCCGACTATCACCTCTAATGGTTCCTCCGTATCGGCAATCAAATAATCCTTTGTCAACTCCTTCAGACGCCCGAACCACGTGTCTATTTCCTTCTCCGTCATTCCTCCATAAGAAGACAATCGCAGACGAATGATTCCATCTTTAGGTAGATATGCCAGATGTAAATCTGATGGCATCTCGTTCTCGTAATTCTCCAGTAAAATCGCCAGTGAGCTCTCCGGGATACCCGTCACTTGCAACGTCCGATGCAGAATAGCTGATTGCTGATTTCTGGATACTGATTGCTGGATATACGGCAGAATCTGCTCATCCATCGCGATCTTCATCTCATACGGCACACCGGGCATGGAAGCAAGCAGTTTTTCTCCTTTATGGAAAATCATCAAGGGAGCGCTACCTACTCTGTTCGGCAATATCTCCGCACATTCAGGCACGAGCCACTGCGTAGCCGTCAAGCGGTTCAGTACATCCGGCCGCTCCTTATATAATTCACGTATGTGCGCGCGCACACGCATATCTTCAATAAGGTGTGTTCCGAAATACTCGCACAACACATGTTTGGTAATATCATCTTTCGTCGGGCCCAAACCTCCTGTAGTCAGGACAATATCGGCTCTCCCGAAAGCCTCGTCCAGCGCAGCAATAATATGCTCGCTGTTATCATGGACAGAGGTCACTTGGAACAACTCTATTCCGCATTCATTCAGCCGTTCGGCCATCCATGCGGAGTTGGTATCCACCACCTGGCCGATCAGCAATTCGTCTCCTATCGTTATTATTTCTGCTCGCATTGTTTCTTCCACTCTTTTGCAGTTAATTCCAATTCCTCATACCAGGCTTCGCCAAACCGACGTATCAACGGCTCTTTCAAGAACTGATATAGCGGCAAATGTAGTTTCTTTCCTTTGATACGAGCGCAATGACAGATATCCCATCGATGGTACTCCACTCCCGTATATTCGCCTACTTGCGTCAGCCGCACAGGGTATAAATGGCACGAGATGGGTTTCTTAAAATCTATCAAACCGGCATTATAGGCCTTTTCTATCAGGCAGTAACACCATCCGTTATGATCTGTGCGAGCAAAGATACAATCCTTGTCATTCACGATGGATGTCACACGCTCGCCGGAAGGGTCATTATAGGCTATCCCTTGTTTCTCCACTACCGCCTTTGCTTCTTTCGTCATGCCGGGTAGTAAGACAGGTAAGATACTTTGTATCTTATTCTCCTCTTCCGCCATCAGCGGAGCTCCGGCATCGCCTTCTATACAGCAACATCCGCGGCAGGTGTCCAGATCGCAGCAGAACTCTTTCTCCAGCACGTCCAGCGAAACTAATGTGTTCTCTCCTATTACAAACATAAGAAGCTTTCTGCCCAAATTTTAATGCCCAAACCGATGAGTACCAAACCGCCCACCAGTTCCATATTCAGTTTCAGTTTACCGATGAATGCGCCTAACAGATAGCCTCCCAACGAAAAAGCCGCAGTAATAGCGCCGATAGTCACAACGGACGGATAAAGCCACTCGGGGTACGGCACAAACAACAATCCGGTCGCTAACACATCTACGCTTGTCGCTACAGCCAGCAAAAGCAGATTCGTCACATGCCAGTTGGCTGTTTTGGAATCTTTATGTTCGTCATGGAAGGACTCCCAAATCATCTTGATACCCAAAAATCCCAATAACACCAACGCAATCCAGGGTGCATAAGTCCGCATGAAACCCACAAACAAGTTTCCAGCATAATAGCCGATAATCGGCATTCCCATGTGGAAACAGCCGAAAATAGCCGCCATCAGGATTGCTCGCGGGTGCCATTTGCCTTGGTTCATGCCTTGCACAGCCGAAACCGCACAGCAATCCATCGCCAGACCGATGCCCATTATAATCACATTCAACCAATCCATCAGTTTCTCCTATACTTATAACGTGCTCCCACCTTGCCTTTGGCAATCGCCATCAGTTTGTTACGGGTGAATGTCTTGCGAATGGGTGAGATACGATCGGTGAACACATGACCCTCCAAATGGTCATATTCATGCTGGACGATACGTGCCTGAAAGCCCGTAAACGTCTCTTCATGCTCCTTGAAATCCTCATCCAGATAGCGGATCTTGATAGTAGCCGGACGAACAACATTCTCACTTATCCCCGGCAGCGAAAGGCACCCTTCACTATACGTACAAGTCTCTTCGCTTGTCTCCAGAAGCTCCGGATTGATGAATGCGCGCTTGAAGTCCTTACACTCCGGATAATCCTCTGCCAACTCCGAACCATCTACTACAAACAACCGCCAGGGCTTGCCCACTTGCGGAGCTGCCAGACCACAACCTTCTGCCTGCGTCAGCGTCTCATACATATCCGCAATGAACTGTTTCAGTTCAGGCGTTTGTTCAATCTCTTCAGCCTGTTTTCTGAGTACCGGCTGTCCGTACAAATATATAGGTAAAATCATATTCTAAGTACGCTTTAACGAAGGCTCTCCAAATAGCCTTCTAAAATGATGCACGCGGCGATCTTATCCACCACGGCTTTGTCTTGCCGATCCTTCTTTTTCATGCCTCCGGCCAGCATCGCCTGATGCGCCAACACCGATGTGAAGCGCTCATCGTACATAGTTATAGGTTTGTCGGGAAATTGCTTTTTGAATTGTCCCATGAACGGCCGTATATACTTCATACTCTCCGATTCCTCACCGTTCATCTGCGTCGGATGACCGATCACCACTTCGTCCACTTGCTCTTTGGCAAAGTACTCCTGCAGCCATCCCAATAACTCCTTTGTCTCAATCGTAAGCAGCGGATTAGCCGTTATGCGGAGTGCATCCGTAACGGCTAATCCTGTGCGTTTACGACCGTAGTCTATTGCGAGTATTCGTCCCATTAGAGGTTATTGAGTTCCTCGTTGATAGCGTTGTATTTATCGTCCATATGGAAACGATAGTACAGACCCTTCAGAATCTGCATGTAGTTGCGATCTTGCGGATCCATCTTATGTGCCTCCTCGAAGAACGGCAATGATTTACGGAACACCTCGTTCATCTCGTCCAGCGCTTTCTTGTACTCTTTGTTGTCGGAGATCAGCGCAGCAGCCTCGTTCAGTTTCACAGCCTGGTTGTAATAAACACGACCCTTGCCTGCCATCGCATCAGCCAATTTCGGATCGATAGCCAGCGCATTGTCAAAGTCTTTCAGAGCCTCCTCGTAGTGACCGAGGTTCTCATTGAGGTTACCCTTGATATGGTGGTATTGCGCTACGTTCGGTTCTTTCTCGATAGCCTGAGCCAGGTAATCAACCGCCGTCTGCTCCTGGCCGGAGTAGATATAGTAGTTGATCAGGTTCTGCAGGAACCATGTCTCTTGCGGGAAGCGGTTGATAGCATGCTGCAGGGTAGCTACGAACTTAGCCGTATCTTTCAGCGCTACATACTCCTGATAGAGGAATTGGTTTACAGAGATACCCTCATAATCGCCGTCTTTCAGATCCTCCAACAGTGCTATCGCATCCTCGTGACGCTCGGATTGAACGGCGAAAATGGCTGCGTAGTACTTGTACTGGATGTAGGTGGTGTCACGCGGCATCTCTTTCTGCAGTTTGGCATCCTGCATCATTGCCAGATCAGGGATAGCAATATGCTTCCGGAATGCCTGGAAAGCGCCCTCGTAGTCTTTCTGCTCGTTCAGATAGATACCGTATTTCACCAACTCCTGCTGTTTGTAGTACTCCAGCATCTTCTTGGCGATGTTGTTACGGGTCTTCTGATCTACTACTTCGCGGCCTTTCTTATCCAGCGTCGGAATCATAGCCAACTCGTCTGCTTTGAGCCAGTAGTCATAACTCTCCTCAACGGCAATGCCTGCCTTAGCCTGGTTAACACCCTTACCCATCATCTGGTTGTAGTTCTCTTGCTGCAACTCCTGAAAACCAATCATACCGGCCCAGTAATAGGTCTCTGCAGTCGGTTCAGCAGCGAGTGCCTCTTCGATAGCGGAACGAGCAGCTCCGAAATCCGGAGTCTCGGACATCGCATAACTCTTAGCTTTCTTTACCAACGGGTTTTTCTGTGCAAAGCAGCCTGCGCTTACCAGCACTAATGCTGCCAAAATCAAACTCTTTTTCATAACTTATTCGTTTGTTTCATTGTTATTTGCATCATTTGCATCATTCTCACCATTAAGCGAAGCGTCACCATTTTCTTCCTCCTCTTTCGGAACGATACAACCGCTGACGAGGCTGTCGTTACGTTTCTGGAGTTCGATCAGTTTGACACCTTGTGCTGCGCGACCGGTCTGACGGATGGTTGAGATATCCATGCGGATAGCCGTTCCGGACTTGGTCATCAGCATCAGGTCGTCTGCATCGGTAACTGCCTCAATACCAATAAGATGGCCTGTCTTCTCAGTTATCTCAATGGTCTTGACACCCTTACCGCCACGGTTCGTCACACGATAGATCGGGTTGCCTTCTTCGTCATCCACCGGCGTACGCTTACCAAAGCCGTTCTCCGAAATGACGAGGATAGTCTTGTCTGTACCCTTCTCTACACAAACCGTGCCAATCACGCGATCTTGGCCATCTTCTTCCAAAGTAATTGCTTTCACACCCGTTGCGCCACGGCCCATCGGACGTACGCCGCCCTCGTTGAAACGAACGACTTTACCGTTGTACGAAGCCACCAACATCTCGCTCTCGCCATCGGTCAGAGTAACGCCAATCAACTCGTCGCCTTCACGCAGACCCAATGCGATGATTCCGTTTGTGCGAGGACGGCTATATGACTCCAAGGTCGTCTTCTTCATCAATCCGTTCTTGGTGATGAAGATCAGGAAGTGGCTGTTGACATATTCTGCGTCATTCAAGCCCTTCACGTTGATACAGGTACGAACCTTATCACCCTTCTGCAGGTTGATCATGTTCTGGATAGCACGGCCTTTGGATTGCTTGTTGCCTTCCGGCAGGTCGTAAACCTTCTGCCAATATAGACGACCCATCTCCGTGAAGAACATCATCGTCGAGTGCATCGAAGCCTGATAAACCTTCTCGATGAAGTCCTGATCACGTGCGCTACCGGCTTTCGAACCGATACCGCCACGGCTCTGTTGACGGAAGTCAGCCAGCGGAGTACGTTTGATATAACCCAGATGAGAAATAGTGATCACCATCTCGTCGTCGGCGTACATATCTTCCGGATTGAACTCCGTCGCCATCTTCACGATCTTCGTGCGGCGCTCATCGCCGTATTTGTCCTTGATCTCGATAAGTTCGGAATTGATGACGTCGTAACGCATCTCCTCGCTTGCCAGCAACTCGTTCAAATGAGCGATCAACTTCTCGATCTCCTCATATTCAGCCTTCAACTCATCGATGCGCAGGCCGGTGAGAGCCGACAGACGCATATCTACGATAGCTTTCGATTGCAGGTTATCCAACTCAAAACGCTTCTCCAAGTTAGCCTGAGCATCAGCCGGAGTGCGGCTTGCACGGATGATACGAACCACCTCGTCGATATTATCTACGGCGATGATCAAGCCCTCTAAAATGTGGGCACGCTCCTCTGCCTTACGCAACTCAAAGCGCGTACGGCGAGTAACGACGTCCATGCGGTGCTCGATGAAGTTATATACCAGGTCTTTGAGGTTCAGCAGCATAGGACGACCCTTGACCAAGGCGATGCTATTGACAGCAAAGCTCGACTGCAGGGCGGTGAACTTATACAGCTTGTTCAGCACCACCTGTGCGTTGGCGTCGCGCTTCACCTCGATGACGATACGGATGTCGCGCTTCGACTGGTCGGAGATATCCGAGATACCCTCGATCTTCTTGTCCGAAACGAGCTCAGCGATGGCCTTAACCAGGTCAGCCTTTACCACGCCGTAAGGCAACTCCGTAATAATGATACGCTCGCGACCGTTGTCCTCGGTCTCGATGTCGGCATTCGAACGGATGATCACGCGGCCACGACCAGTCTCATAGGCGTCCTTCACGCCCTGATAGCCGTATATCGTACCGCCCGTCGGGAAGTCCGGTGCCTTGATATAATCCATGAGGCGCTCTACGGTGATATCCTCTACGGTCGGGTCAGCAATGCGGGCCTTGATATTATCGATATAGGCCTTGCAACCGTCGATCACCTCACCCAAGTTATGGGTCGGCATGTTGGTAGCCATACCTACGGCGATACCGCTTGCGCCGTTCACCAGCAGGTTCGGGAAGCGGCACGGCAATACGACCGGCTCACGCAGCGTATCGTCGAAGTTGAGCTGCATATCCACGGTGTCCTTGTCGATATCACGCAGCATTTCCTCGGCCAGTTTCGAGAGACGTGCCTCGGTATAACGCATAGCTGCGGCACCGTCACCGTCCACCGATCCGAAGTTACCCTGGCCGTCCACCAGGCAATAACGCATATTCCACGGCTGGGCCATACGTACCAGCGTGCCGTAGATCGAGCTATCACCATGCGGGTGGAACTTACCCATTACCTCACCCACGATACGAGCCGATTTCTTGGTCGGCTTGTCGGAGGTGTTGCCCAGTTCGTTCATTCCAAACAGCACACGGCGGTGAACAGGCTTGAAACCGTCGCGCACATCCGGCAACGCACGGCTCACAATCACACTCATCGAGTAATCGATGTACGAGGACTTCATCTCCTCGTCAATCTTCACAGGAATGATGTGATCATTCTTAATCAAATCGTTGTTTTCTTCCATTTTGTATTGTTGTTTATTTAATTATTTTCTGGCTTTCTTAGGTCGTCCTAGGTCTTCTTAGGTCATGCTATGTCTACCTAGGTCGTCCTAGTCCATACATTTTGCGCTGCAAAATTACAAAAAATCTTCGACATGTGCAAATATTTTTTCATTTTTTTTTGATTTTTCTTTCTTTTCCGACAGAACCCCGACAGAAAACTTTCATGCGCTTAGAACGCAAATATATGCCCTTTATGCCCGTTTTAGCCATTCATACGCGCACGACCACACGTGAGAACATAACTTCCCCACTCTTTCTTTCCAGCTCTCAAACCCGAACAAAAAATCTACAAAAATTTATTTTTGTTTGCGTATGTCATTTTTTTTGCGTAACTTTGCACGCAATTTGTGAATACGCATAAATATTACTGAAAAATGAATATATCTTACAAATGGTTAAAACGCTACATCGCATTGCCTGACGATGCAGAGACAGTAGCGAAAATTCTTACTTCTATCGGTCTGGAAGTGGGTACCGTAGAAGCGGTAGAAACGATCAAAGGCGGTCTCAAAGGACTCGTTGTGGGCGAAGTGCTGACTTGTGTTCCCCATCCTAACTCCGACCATCTCCATCTCACAACCGTCAACATCGGCGAGGGCGAACCCTTACCTATTGTCTGTGGCGCACCGAACGTAGCTGCAGGACAAAAAGTCATTGTGGCTACTATCGGAACCGTCCTCTACGACGGTGATCAGTCTTTTACGATCAAAAAAGGCAAACTCCGCGGCGAGGATTCCTTCGGTATGTTATGTGCTGAAGATGAGATCGGCGTCGGAACCAGTCACGACGGTATTATCGTTCTGCCGGCGGACACGCCGGTCGGTATGAAAGCAGCCGATTATTACCACATAGAGAATGACACCATCATCGAGGTGGATATCACGCCTAACCGTTCAGACGCAGCTTCCCACTATGGTGTAGCACGCGATCTCTATGCCTATTACAAGGCGCACGGACAGGAAGTGGCACTTACCAAACCCTCTGTAGACGAATTTAAGTTAGACCTCAACGAATCGCCGATTAAAGTAGTGGTAGAAGCACCGGATGCAGCTCCGCGTTATTCGGGTCTCTATATCCAGGGCGTAGAAGTGAAGGAGTCGCCGGAATGGCTCAAAAACAGCCTTCTCGCTATCGGACTTCGCCCGATTAACAACATCGTCGATGTCACGAACTTCGTCCTGCACGAGTGCGGACAAGCGCTCCACGCCTTCGATGCCGACAAAATAAAGGGCAACGAGATCCACGTTCGCTATGCGAACCAAGGAGAGAAATTCGTTACCCTCGATGGCGTAGAGCGCACGATGGACGCACGCGACCTCATGATTGCCAACAAAGAAGAAGCAATGTGCATCGCCGGCGTTTTCGGAGGACTCGAGAGCGGTGTCACGGAGAATACCAAGAACATCTTCCTCGAATCCGCCTATTTCGACCCCGTAACCATCCGCAAAACCAGCCGCAGACACCAGCTCCAGACCGACGCATCTTTCCGATACGAGCGCGGTTGCGATCCTTGCAATACACTTTACGTTCTCAAACGCGCCGCTTTGCTTATTCAATCAGTAGCAAAAGGGACTTTTGTCGGACCAATCCTAGACCATACAGCAGATGTTACGCTACTCTCACCCTGGTCTGTGACCATCGATATTAACCGCGTCAACCGCCTTATCGGCAAGGCCATCGGCGAGAATACGATTGAAACGATCCTCAAAGCTCTTGAGATCGAGATCTTGAGCAAAAACGGCTCTGTTTGGCAACTTGCCGTTCCCCGCTACCGTGTGGACGTACAGCGCGAGTGCGACGTTGTGGAGGATATCCTCCGTATCTACGGCTACGACAATGTGGAGTTCCCCGAGAAACTGAATACCAGCCTCGCGTATGGCATCAAACCCGACCCCGAGAAACTGCGTCGGAAGATTGCGGAACAACTGACCGCACAGGGTTTCAACGAGATTCTCAATAACTCGCTGACGAAAATCGCATACTACGAGCCGTTAACCGAACTCACGCTTGACACTTGTGTCAAGATCATGAATCCGCTGAGCCAAGACCTCGGCGTGATGCGTCAGACGCTTCTCTTCGGCGGACTTGAGTCCATCGCACGTAACGCCAACCGCAAGAACAGCGACCTCAAGTTCTATGAGTTCGGCAACTGCTATCATTTCCATGCCAATCCTGCCGCGCGTGAGCATAATCCCGAGAACTCGCTTGTCGAGTACTCCGAAGAACCGCATATCGGTCTTTGGCTCACGGGTAACAAAGCCGCACAGAGCTGGGTACGCAAAGAGGAAAAAACCACGTTCTACCAACTCCATGCCTATGTTAACAACATCCTTGTGCGCCTAGGTGTGGACATCGATAAAGTGACCGTAGAGCGCTTGGAGAACGA
This sequence comes from uncultured Bacteroidales bacterium, assembly GCA_946616535.1. Next base: position 25,756 of record CAMOJA010000015.1, read on the forward strand.
ACTTTTCTCTGACGGACTCGTCCTCAAGCCCGCTAACGGCAAGCCTTTAGGCTTCATCGGCATCGTGGCGCGTAAGCAACTCAAAGCCTTTGATATCGACCAGGAAGTGTATTACGCAGACCTCGATTGGAACCAACTGCTCAAGCAGAACAAGCAATACAAAGCGGTTATCAACGACCTGCCCAAATATCCGGAGGTAAAACGTGACTTTGCGCTTCTCGTGGATAAATCCATCGAATTTGCAGACCTCGCCCGCGAAGCTTTTGCTACCGAGCGCAAGCTCCTCAAGAACGTCTATCTCTTCGACGTCTATGAAGGCAAGAATCTCGAGGCAGGCAAGAAATCCTATGCACTCTCCTTCATCCTTCAGGATGCAGAGAACACGCTCAAAGATACCCAGATTGAGAACATTATGAACCGCCTCAAAAAGACCTTTGAGGACAAATTTGGCGCCACATTACGCTAATGCTCCCATCTTCTGACCAAAACGAAATATTAAAACGTCGCACTTTTGCGATCATTTCGCACCCGGATGCCGGTAAAACGACCCTGACAGAAAAACTCCTGCTCTACGGAGGCGCTATTCACGTAGCCGGAGCGGTTAAATCCAATAAGATCCGCAAAACGGCTACCTCCGACTGGATGGAGATTGAGAAGCAACGTGGTATCTCTGTGGCAACTTCAGTCATGGGCTTTGACTACGCAGGGCATCATATCAACATCCTTGACACCCCGGGACACCAGGATTTCGCGGAAGACACCTTCCGTACGCTTACCGCGGTTGACTCAGCCATCGTCGTCATCGACTCCGCAAAAGGTGTCGAGACGCAGACACGCCGACTCATGGAAGTATGCCGGATGCGCAAAACACCAGTCATGGTTTTCATGAACAAGATGGACCGCGAGGGTAAAGATCCGTTCGACTTAATGGACGAAGCGGAGAAAGAACTCGGTATTCATTGTACGCCTGTCACATGGGCGAACGGACAGGGCCTCAAATTTGAGTCCGTCTTCGCACTCAATAATCGCCCGGCAGAACTATCCGAGAAACTGCAAGAAGATCTGGAGATGATTGATGGCGTATATCCGGAGTTTGACAAAGAAGCATACCTTCGTGGTGACTTGGCTCCTGTCTTCTTCGGCTCGGCGTACAAGACCATCGGAGTGCAGGAGTTGTTGGATTTTCTCGTAGCCAATGCTCCCTCGCCTCTTCCTGTTAATGCAGAAGAGCGCACCGTAGAACCGATGGAAGATAAGTTCACAGCTTTCTGTTTTAAGATCCATGCCAACATGGATCCGAACCATCGCTCGTGCATCGCGTTCTTCAAGATCTGTTCCGGTAAGTTCCTGCGCAACACCTATTATTATCACGTGCGCAAGGACCAGCAGATGCGTTTTGCCGCTCCGACCTGCTTCATGGCACAAAAGAAAGAGACCGTCGATGAAGCTTTTGCAGGAGACGTAGTAGGTCTGCCCGATACCGGTAACTTCAAGATCGGAGACACGCTCACAGCCGGAGAGAAACTGCATTTCAAGGGACTTCCTTCCTTCTCGCCGGAGATGTTCAAATACATCGACAACGCTGATCCGATGCGTCAAAAACAACTGGAGAAAGGTATCAACCAGCTTATGGACGAAGGTGTGGCACAGCTCTTTGTGAGCCAACTCAACGGCCGTAAGATTATCGGAACGGTGGGACAACTCCAGTTTGAAGTCATCCAATACCGTCTCGAGCACGAGTATCAGGCTAAATGCCGCTGGCAACCGCTTCAGATGTACAAAGCCTGCTGGATTGAGTCCGACGACGATGCCGAACTCGACACCTTCAAGAAACGCAAAGCGCAATATATGGCGACGGACAAAGAAGGCCGCGATGTCTTCATGGCGGATTCCGCGTACGTCCTCTCCATGGCGCAGCAGGACTATAAACATATTACCTTCCATTTCACCTCGGAATTCTAGGGCCATAGGATTCCTAGGAAACTAGGACAACCAGTAAAATCAAATCAATATGAAAAACAGATCACTACAAATCCGCCTCATCGTCATGAACTTCCTGGAGTTCGCTGTCTGGGGCGCGTACTTAACCTCCATGGGAACATACCTCTTCAAACAAGGTATGGGTCAGCACATCGGTTGGTTCTACTCCATCCAAGGTATCGTCAGCCTTTTCATGCCTGCGTTGATGGGTATCGTGGCGGATCGCTGGATTCAGGCGCAAAAGACGCTCAGTCTTTGTCACGCCTTAGCGGGTCTCTTCATGTGTGCTGCAGGCCTCTACGCTTATACGGCGGCGGATGTACATTTTGCTACCCTCTTCTCGTTGTACACAATCTCCGTAGCATTCTTCATGCCGACTATCGCGCTTACTAACTCCGTGGCTTTCAATGCCTTAGTAAAAGCCGGTATGGATACCGTGAAGGACTTTCCACCGATTCGTGTGTTTGGTACAGTGGGCTTCATCGCGACTATGTGGTGTATTGACCTGCTCGGCTTCCAAGCTACCCCGTGGCAGTTTGTCGTTTCCGGCGGTCTGAGCATTCTCTTAGCAGCATATTCGCTCACCCTTCCGGCTTGTGAGATCAAGAAAGCAGAAGGATCGGTCGATCTCGTAGAGGCACTCGGTCTGAAGGCCTTTGCGCTCTTCAAACAAAAGAAGATGGCGCTCTTCTTCATCTTCTCGATGATGCTGGGTATGTGTCTGCAGGTGACGAATAGTTATGCAAACCCCTTCATCACCTCGTTTGGCGCGATCGAAGAGTTTGCTAACACCTTTGGTGTTCAGCACGCGAATATCCTCATCTCCATCAGCCAAATCTGCGAAGCACTCTGTATCTTGGCAATCCCGTTCTTCCTCAAACGCTTCGGAATCAAGAACGTCATGCTTATGGCGATGTTTGCGTGGGTCTTCCGTTTTGGTTTCTTCGGAGCCGGAAACCCGGGATTCCCCGGCGTGATACTCTTCATCCTCAGCTGCATCGTCTATGGCTTTGCTTTTGACTTCTTCAATATCTCCGGTGCGCTCTACGTCGATCAAGAGACTGAAGAAGCACAGCGTTCGTCTGCACAAGGACTCTTTATGATGATGACCAACGGTTTCGGAGCTACTATCGGTACGCTCTCTGCACAAGCGATTGTCAATAAACTCGTTATGGCAGAGGAAGTCACTTCGCAAGGACCGCTCGCTGTTTGGGATGGTTGGAAACAAGCGTGGTACATCTTTGCAGGCTTTGCACTTGTCGTTGCAATCTCCTTCTGGATCTTCTTCCCGAAAACCCCGGTGAACAAGAACCTTGAAGTGAAACACTAAATGGCTAAATAACCAAATGGTAAATGTATAAGAAGGAACTTACATATTATTTCTCTACGCCGATTGCGTACATCGTCATAGGCTTGTATCAATTGGCGATCAGCCTTTTCCTCTGGGTGATACCCGGTCAATGGAACATCATTGATTCCGGGTACGCCCAAGTGGACGGACTCTTCCAATTATCGCCATGGCTCTTCATGTTGCTCTGTCCTGCATTAACCATGCGGCTTCTCTCCGAAGAACGTCAGTCGGGCATCTGGGACCTTGTTCGCGCAAAACCCATCTCGCTTACGCGTATTATGCTCGGTAAGTATTTTGCGGCATGGACATTAGTTCTAATCGGTCTGTTACCCTGTTTCGTTCACTATTTTGTAGTGGCATATATGGCAGAACCGATGGGTAACTTGGACAGCGGTGCCTTCTTGGGTTCGTTCATTGGCTTGATACTTTTGTCGGGTACATTTATGGCGATCGGTCTGCTCTGCGCTACGTTCAGCAAGAGCCAGATTGTTTGTTTCATCTCCGGTGCACTAAGCTGTTTTGTGCTCTATTGGGTGTTATTGCAGGATCACTACTCTGCCCTTTCCCGCGGAGTCTTAGACCTGCGTGACGTAGTCTTCTTTGTCACCATAGCTATTATTGCTATCGTAGCAGCCATTTTTACCATAGATGGTCTCACGAGAAAATAAATGGTACATGGTAAATGATTAAATCGTACATGGTATGACAAAAATTGGCATTTTATCCGATACGCATGGTCTTTTAGACCGCCGCATCTTTGAGCATTTCAAGGATGTCGATGAGATCTGGCATGCCGGTGATATAGGCTCTGCAGAAGTGTTACAAGCCCTGAGGGAATTCAAGCCCACGCGCGCGGTATATGGAAACATGGATTCCGGCGATGTGCGCTACTCCCTTCCTGAGTTCTACCGTTTCCGAGTAGAAGAGGTAAACGTCCTTATGACGCATATTGGCGGCTATCCTGGCAAATACAACCCCTGGCTCATTCCCTGGTTCCGCAAAAGTCTCGAAGCAAAAAATGCCCAAATGACAAATGACCCAATAAATGAACAAATGGTAAATGACCAAATGGTAAATGTCATTGACTTATTTGTCTGCGGTCATAGCCATATTCTCAAAGTGCAATACGATCCGCTCTATAAATTCCTCACGATGAATCCCGGAGCAGCAGGAAAACAAGGATGGCAACCCTGCCAGACACTTTTGAGATTTACCATCGATGGATCAAAAATTGACAATTTGGAAGTAATTGAGCTGGATAGATTGTGATTTACCCCATAAATAGCGCAAAAAATGTTAAAAAATTGAGATTTTTGGTGGAATATGTTGTAAAACATAAAAAAAGATTTGGTCATATCAAAAAAAAGCAGTACTTTTGCATCGGATTTGAAAATGACAACTACAGTTTGCAAAACGGGGGTGTTCATTCGAGAGTCCTACGAACAAGACCAATCTTTTTTGTACCTTAAATAAACAGACTAATACCTTAGAAAAACAGACGTCGCGATGACGGCTGTTTTCGCTTTTAAAAGGACCTCTTAACTATATAAAATCCCGCCTACTCTTCCGAGTGGCGGGATTTTCGTTGTTTTAATCCTTTTTGGGTACGTATTGGGTAGTACAATGACTAACGAATATCCAACGAATCACTAAGGAATCACTAACGATTGGACTATCACCGGAACTGATTTGAGCCGGTTTGGACGGAGTTCAAACCTCGTTCAAACCTCGTTCCTATACAAAAAATGACATGACACTTTTGACACTTTCTATCTTTTTGATAGCTTTCGTATGATCTACAATATCAAAATGTCAGGAATCGAATAAAAATCGCACGCATTTTTGACCTTTTGCAAGAAAGTGTCAAAAGTGTCAAAAGTGTCAGTGCGAATTGTCTTGTCCTGAAATATGTTGACACTAAAAAAGGTGTCGTTATGGACAAAAGAT
>CAMOJA010000016.1 GCA_946616535.1 uncultured Bacteroidales bacterium
CCTTCATCGCGCAGAAGAACGAGCCGAACGGCGCAAAGACCATGAAACAATGGTACTGGCGCGTGTGCGGTGAAGAGTGGGATCAAGCTCACTCTTAACGTTAAACTGTTAAATCGTTAAACTGTTAAAATCGTATGAGTAAGCAGCAGATCTACAAAATCATCGTTACCGTAACTACCGCTATCGTGACATGCGTGGCGATTGCGCTGGGACTGAGTTCGTGCAACGTCACCCGAACGGTAACGACCCGCAGCGAGGCTTGGCAGAAAGGCGACACCAGCGTCGTTATTCAAACAAAGACCATCGAAACCTACGATGCTTCAAAGAAAGGATTGTAGATGAAAAGAGGAGCGAAAATTCGCTCCTCTTTTATTTTTTTGCGTGCACAATTCACACAAATCACACTTTCACACAAAAATGTGTGTTCATTTTTTCAGGGGCAAAAGAAAATAGGCAAGAAATAGAGGATTTTTGTGGAAAAATAATCTTTCATTTGCATATTTCAAAAAAAAAGTGTACCTTTGCACTCGCTTTTAGCGGGTTTAAATTAATTAAATAAAGTACTATGGAACAATTTGTACATTCGGCATGGTCACTGATTCCGTTCGGACTCATGCTTCTGATGATTGCTATCGGTCCGCTGGTAGCAGAACACTGGTGGGAGAAGAACACCAACAAACTCATTGTTTCCCTCTTCCTCGGCGTGCCCGTAGCGGTATGCCTGATCATGGGCGGAATGATGCACGAGTTGGAGCACCAGATCTTCTTCGACTACGTGCCGTTCATCATCCTTCTGCTGGCGTTGTTTGTCATCACCGGCGGTATTCATTTCTCGGGTGACCTGAAAGCCAAGCCTTGGGTCAACACCGGTTTCTTGGGCTTGGGCTGGATCTTAGCCTCTATCATGGGTACGACGGGCGCAGCCATGCTGCTTATCCGTCCGCTCATCGAGACCAACAAACAGCGTGAACACAAGGTTCACACCATCCTTTTCTTCATCGCGCTGGTAGCTAACTGCGGCGGTCTGCTGACCCCGCTGGGCGACCCACCCTTGTTCATGCTCTTCCTCCGCGGCGCACATTTCTCCTGGTTCTTGCACCTTGCTCCGGAATGGGCGGTAACGGGTCTGCTGCTGCTCGGCATCTATTTCGCGATGGACACTTATTATTACAAGAAAGAGCACTGGACATCCCTCTCCGCAGACTCGCGTGAGGCTACTCCGATGGTAATGAAAGGAACCATCAATTTCGTATATCTGTTAGGCGTAGTGCTGGCAGTGGCTTTTGTGAACGAAGGAACCATCAAGCAGATGGGTGAAGCGGACGCTCCGCTGTGGCTCAAATACCTGCGTGAGATAGTGCTGCTCTCGCTCACAGGTCTCTCGCTCTACACCACCAAGAAAGAGGTGCGTTTTGGCGACAACAAGTTCAGCTGGACTCCGATAGTAGAGGTAGCCGTTCTGTTCCTCGGTATCTTCACGACGATGACCCCTGCCCTCGCCTATCTGAAGGCGCACGCAGCCGACCTCGGTTTCACCCACGCATGGCAGTTCTATTACTCGACCGGTGCGCTCTCTGCGTTCCTCGACAACACGCCGACAGCCGTTGCCTTCCACGGCGTAGCTTCCGGTCTGCCGGAGTCGCTTGCTGCCGCTGAAGCAGGTGTCGTAACAGGTATGTTCAACGGCACACCTTTCGTAGCCGGTATTCCGGAGATACTGCTCAAAGCTATCTCCATCGCGGCTGTGATGTTCGGCTCACTGACCTATATCGGCAACGGACCTAACTTCATGGTGAAAGCTATCGCAGAGGAAAGCGGAATCAAGATGCCGTCGTTCTTCGGCTATATGATTAAGTTCAGCTTGATCATCTTGTTACCGGTTTATATCATCGTTCAACTCCTCTTTATCTAAATGAGTCTGATAGATAACATTATCACGTGGTATTCGGCGCATATGAACTATGCGTCGATTACTGCGTTGATGGCGGTAGAGAGTTCGTTCATCCCCTTCCCGAGCGAAGTGGTGATCCCTCCGGCGGCGTTTGTCGCGGGTCAGCCGGACAGCGTCCTTTGCACCACCGGCAACTACCCCGTCGATGTGCTGCTGATCATTCTTTTCGGTACGTTAGGAGCCATGATCGGCGCGATCATCAACTACGGTCTCTCCGTATGGCTCGGACGGTTGGTGATCTATAAGTTCGCCGACTCCCGGTTAGGCCATATGTGCCTGCTCTCGAGCGAGAAGATCCAGCGCGCAGAGGAGTACTTCCGCGAGAAAGGCAACGTCTCTACGTTCGTCGGTCGTTTCATCCCGGGCATCCGCCAGCTGATCTCCATCCCTGCGGGTCTGAGCCGCATGCATTTCGGCGCGTTCCTATGGTGGACATTCCTCGGGGCGTTTATATGGAACTGCATCTTAGCCGTCCTCGGTTACGTAGCAGCCGGCCAGATGGACCTGATCAAAGAATATAGCCACGAGCTATCCGTGGCCATACTGGTTCTGCTCGGGGCAGTCATTCTATACTACCTCATCCGATGGATCATCAAAAAACGCGTGAAGGCTTAGCCCCACGCGTTTTTTTTGGTTATTGGTTATTGTTTCAGCCATTCGATGATGGCTTTTCTTTTGTCTATCAGTTCCGCTAATGTGCACCCGAAGATCCATCCCAGGAGGAAGAAGAGGACGATCATCTTCAGACGGTTATTCACGGGAATGGGGGCAGTAGAGAAATGATTCTCGAAGGTCACCGGCGCGGTAGCCAGCAGCATCCTGTAGTCCTTTTGCTGCAGGTAGTCATGCTGCTCATAGATATCCTTCAAGAACAACTCTATATCTCTGTCACCGTAGAAATTCACGCCGTTGCTGCTATAATTCATGGGTCTCGCAGCAGAAGGCGCATTGAAATAATACTCGGAAGTGAGGCTGTCGAGTTTCTGCGCCTGGTTATGGTTGAAAGCCACCTCGTCCGCGAGATTCTTTCTATAGACAGCGAAAGAGTGCTGCATCGCTTCGTTGCTATTGAACCATTCCAACAATGCCTGCTCAATAGCCGGTACTTGATGCATGTTCTTCACCTTGACGCGGAACTGCAGGCACAAACGGTCTTTCATCTGCACCTTAACCGTATCCGTAGGTTGCGATTTATGCTTAAAATCAATATAATCCGGCGTACCGTCATCCAGACAATCGACGACGCGGAATGTATTGAAATCGGTAGCTATATGGTCCTTAATAAAAGGCGTAATAGCCGCCTCGTCCGGCAACATTCTCGTGGACAACAATGGCGCATAAGCCTGCTCAAACTGCTGGATAGACGGGCCATTGAGCATCGCAACGGCATTCATCTTGTACGTCAGATTTTCATTCCGGCTGGTATATACCGCCGCTGCGATCGCCAGAATCAAGATAGTCACGACGATATACCAATATCGGTACGTCAGGCGAACCATTCGTTCAAAAACCCGCCAGCACGCGGCACAAGCACGACCTATGGCACGACCTATAGCCACGCATAAGTCAAAGAAATTCATCTCTTTTTCCATATATAAAAGTATTCAGTTATTTTCGTCTGATCCATCCGAAAGGACGATGAGCAGGTTTCTCCTCCTTTTTCTGCTCGGTTTTCTCTTCGTCCTCGACAGTAATCACGATCTCCTCCGCAGAAGTAGAAGGAACGCGCTCGCGCGCGGGAGCAGCAGGCACCTCAACGCCTTCTGCACGGAGCGTGTCGCTCAGGTCTATCAGCGTCGCTTTCTCGTCCTCCAGGGGTTTGGGTTGCTGCGGAGGATAGTTCGCCTCGATAGCTTCGGAGATAGTCTTCTTGCCCTCTTCTTCCTCTTCGGAAGGCAGTCCATCGACCTTATACCCCGTAGCGATGACCGTCACGCGGACCTCTTCTCCCAAGGTCTCGTCTATCGACGCACCCCATTGCACCTCGATATCGTCACCGACCTCCTGTACGAAATCGTTGATCTGGTCGATCTCCTCCATAACGATCGCGTGCTCCGTCGAGCAGTAGAACTGCAGCAAGATACGCTCAGCGCCGTGGACGTCATTCGTGTTCACCAGCGGCGAGTTCAACGCATCGTTGATAGCATTGGTGATACGTTTCTCTCCGGACGCATGACCGATATTCATGATCGCTACTCCACCCTTACGCAAGGTGTTGCGCACGTCGGCAAAGTCCGTATTGATATATCCCGGCACGGTGATGATCTCCGCAATCGCGCGTGCTGCATTAGCCACCACGTCATCCGACTTGGAGAACGCATTGAGCAGGTTCAGCTCCGGATAAATCTGTTTGAGCTTCTCGTTATTAATAATAAGGAGTGCATCCACATGCTTCGCCAGCCGCGCCACGCCGGTCATCGCCTTCTCGATCTTCTTCTTGCCCTCAAAAGCAAAAGGAATGGTGACGATCCCGACGGTGAGTATCCCCATCTCCTGCGCCACCTCAGCTACTACAGCGGAGGCGCCGGTACCTGTGCCACCACCCATGCCGGCGGTGATAAAGAGCATCTGCGTACCGTCGTTCAGCGCCTCGCGGATATGATCCTTGCTTTCCTCGGCATACTGACGCGCGGTCTCGGGATCGCCTCCGGCACCCAAACCCGGTCCCAGCTGTAGTTTGCTCGGTACAGAGCTCTTGATCAGCACCTGGCGATCCGTGTTACAAACCAGAAAAGAGACATCTTTCAGCCCCTGGCGATGCATATAATTGACGGCATTACATCCGCCGCCACCCACGCCGATGACCTTGATAATACTATCTTCCGTCAATCCTTCCAAAGGAAGCGTAATTAAATCCTCGTTCATATCTATGAAATTAAAAATTCAAAATTAAAAATTAAAAATTATTCTCAGTCTTGGTCGATAAACATATCGAGCGTGCTCTCCTTCATGCGGTCGAAGAAACCGGGTTGGCGCACGGGCTGGTTCTTATGGTTATCCCGGTAATCCTGCCCGAGCAGAAGTGTGCCGACCAGGGATGTATAAGCCGGGGAGAGGTATTTCTCCTCCGTGTCGCGGTGCAGCAAGAGGTTATGGGCGCCATAGGTGACAGGCACGGGAATGAGCGTCTGTATATACTCCGCCATGCCGGTCATCATCGATCCGCCGCCGGTGATATAGATCGTCTTGATACGGTCCTGCACTTTCTTCAGTTCGTCCATAAGGGGCGCGAGTATCTCTTGCAACTTCAGCTCAATCGCCTCCGCCAACTCTTCGGCAGAGATGACGATATCTCCACCTATCTCCGGCGCGGCGGGCACACGCAGACGGACTGGTTTGGGCACAAAAGCCGGTGCCGCGCAGCCGTACTGCTTCTTGAGCACCTCCGCCGTCGCAAAACTCAAGCCCTGCTGCTCCAACATCCGGGTGATATGATATCCGCCTTTCGGCACCACTTTGTTGAGCAGATACTGTCCTGCTTTATAGACCGCGAGGCTGGTGGTCTGCGCCCCCATATCGAGTACCGCGCAGCCGTCGTCCAAGACATGACTGCCGTCGCAGGTGGCAAAAGCCGACAGGAGGCACTCCGGACGCACAAAAGCATGCTCTATACTTCTTCCTGCCTGCGAGAAAGCTTTCTGGAGCTGCGTATCAATCGCTTTGCGGCCATAGAAAGCGATATAATGCGCCTCGAGTAATGCGGCTCTCTGATCGGACCGAGGCGGGTCGTCCTGCTCTTCGCCGTCGAGCGTGAAGAAACTCGGGACGAGTCCCAGTACCGTCACGTCGGGATTACGCATCTCAATCTTCTCTTTGCATTCCTGCTCCATCTCATCCAGGAGCTGCTGGCTGATCTCTTTTCGCCGTGCCTGATCCCGTTTGGAATGTACCGCAACGATCTGCATCGATTGTCCGCCGACCGACAGAAAAGCCGTCGGCAGTTCGTCCACGCCGATACGGTTCGCCAGCAGTTTGAGCACCTCGGCGATCACATAACCGGCGTTGCTGGATTGAGAGACAATACCCTGCTCCACGCACACGTTACCGAATTTCTGCGGCCGCTCCTCTACGCCTAAGATCTGGAACAAGTCCGGCGCAATACGCCGCGCAGCCATCGCACGGACGCTGTCGCTGCCCAGATCAATCGCTACGAGCGGAAAAGAATCAGCTGTTTTGGGTTGTTTTCTTGCCATTGTTGTTTGGTAGTTAAGGATTAGTAATCAATATCGACCTATCACTTGCCCGTGAAAACGGAGGTCGTATTCAATATAATGTTTGTCTTTGGTCGCCTCTGCGCTGTTCTCCAAGAAGGTACGCATCTTGGCGAGTTTCTGCGCATATCTGTTCATGTTTCCCAGCAGTACACGGGGTTGTCCGGGTTGACGCATATAGAGATAGATTCTCTGTGGCGTCTGGACGTGTACAAACCGTATTCGTGCCCGCCAGTAAGGCTCGTCTTGCAGCCACTGAGCGAAATCCGCCAACTGCCGGCTCGCTATCTGCGGTCCTACAGCGCCGGTAGCAATCAGTACGCTGTCTTTAATCACCGCCCGCGCCTGCATCACACGCCTGTCGGTATCAATAAAATACGTATCTCCGGGCACCTGCACGCGCAGCAGCGGCACGCGTTGGGTGACGCGGATACGCATCTCGCTTCTCGGCGTGACATAACACTCCGCCGTGCGGATCATAGGATGGTGACCGATCGTCTGCTCGATGCGGTGAATCTGCCGTATATCTATCGCACGGCCGACGGGATACAGATTCTCGCTGCGCAGCAGGTTATTCATCTCCCCCACGGTGATATACATCCGCTCCTGCTGATCCAGGATCTCGTATTCGAGCGAAGCGCAGGGCTCCTCGGAGGGACGCATCCGGTAACCGGCAACGACCGCACCCACCAGCATCGCGGCTACCACCGTGACGCCTATGATCTGCCATATGATTCGCGCAAGACTACTCATTCTCCTGTTTCTCTTTTAACGCACGGGTAATGTCCGGCACCAAGCGGTCTATATCTCCGGCACCCACGGTCAGTACGACCACCGGTTCATGACTCTCCTGAACGCGCCTTATGAGTTCCGCCACCAACGCCGGTTTCTCCACCACTTCGCCGCCTAACATCTCACTCGTCACACCCGGTATCGGCTCTTCGCGCGCCGGATAGATCGGCAGCAGTACGCACTCGTCCAAGGTGCCCAACACCGCCCTGAATCCCTCCGCGAAATCACGCGTACGGGTATAGAGATGCGGCTGAAAAACACCGATCAGTTTGCGCTCCGGGAAGAGTTTACGAATCGAATCGATCGCCGTAGCGATCTCTTGCGGGTGATGCGCATAATCGTCTATATATGCCACTTTCGGGGTATTCACGTGGATATTAAACCGCCGCTGTACGCCCTTGAAGGAAGCCATCGCCTCGCGCATCGCCTCATCTTTTATGCCGCAAAGATGCGCTACCGCCATCGCCGCTACCGCGTTCTCTATATTCACCCAAACCGGCACGCCTAACTGCACATCCTTGATCTGACCATCCGGCATCACATAATCAAACACTATCTGCCCGTCCGCGATACGGATATTCTTGGCATAAAAATCCGGCATACCCGCCTCTTGGCTCTCGGCTCTCAGCTCTCGGCTCTCCTCAACTCCGTACGTATAGCACTTTACTCCCTCTTTTAGTCTCGGCTCCAACTCGATCCCGTGCTTCATGACCAAAGCTCCGGTAATCAGACTCGTATAATGCGCAAACGCCTCTCGATACGCCTCCGGCGTGCCGTAGATATCCAGATGGTCCGCATCCACCGCCGTCACCACGGAGATAAACGGCGTCAGATGATGAAACGACCGGTCGTACTCATCCGCCTCCACGACGACATACTCGCTCTCTTTCGACAGCAGCAGATTCGTATGGTAGTTCTCGCTAATCCCGCCCAGAAACGCGTTCACTCCGGCGTGACTCTCCGTCGCGGCCTCATTTCCGCCGTTCATCAGATGCGCAATCATCGTACTCGTCGTCGTCTTCCCATGCGTCCCGGCGACACAGAGCGCCTTCATCCGTTGCGTCACGATACCCAACACCTCTGCACGCTTGCGGATATCGAATCCTTCCTGACGCAAATACGTATAGATCTCGCAATCCTCCGGTACGGCCGGCGTGCGTACAATCAGCGTATATTTACGGTCCAATCCTAGACCATTGAGCTTACTTACAGCATCTATGTACGTAATCTCAATGCCCTCTTTCTCCAACTCACGAGTCAGAGGCGAAGGCGTACGATCGTAGCCGAAAACGGGATATCCCCGGTGATGAAAATAACGAGCTAAGGCACTCATTCCGATGCCTCCGATGCCCAAGAAAAAGAAATTTTTAATATCTTTTGAATGAATCATTTTCGCTTACTCACAAATTTCCGCGCAAAGGTACAAAAAAATTTGCACATATCAAAATATTTTTGTAATTTTGCGGCGAAAAATGAAAAAAGTTCTTTTAGTCATATCGCTCTGCGCTTGTTTACAAGCGTTTTCGCTACCTCATTACGAGTTAGCGTACCGTTTTGGCGGAACGGCACTCTTTATGTTGCCGGACGAGAAAGTGTCTCCGTTTTTAGGCCCGACGCCGATTGTCCCGGGTGGTGCTTTTACCGTAGAGTTTCTGCCGACAGGACGATGGAGCAGCCTCCAACAGTGGAACAATGCCTCTATCGGTGTAGGTGCACGGTACCTGAATTTGGGCAATAACGCCATTCTCGGTTCCGCCATCGCGGCGTACGGGTATATCAACATGCCTTTTTACAACGGCACGCATTTTCGTATCGGTGCCCGCCCCACCGTCGGCATTGCTGCCGTCACGAAGACCTACGCCAATACCTACAAAGGCGAGAATCTGTATAAAGACCATGATGGTGCCAACTGGTCGATCGGCTCGGTGCTGAACGCCTATCTGGCGTTGGAGCTATACATGGATTTTCCGATCAAGGACGGCTGGGAAATCACCCTCAATGGCGGATGGCATCATATCTCCAACGGCTCTATCATGCACCCGAATGCCGGCTATAACATGCTCGGCGGAGAACTCGGGCTGCGCTATCATCCGCATGAGAAAGACTACACCTCTCCCGAACCCGACGTGCCGCGCAAACTGTACGACGGCGTGGACAAACCCTGGGCAGTGGAGATCAGCGCAACGGGTGGCGTGAAGCAGAACTACTACCGCGACAACTATCCCAAGATGCAGTTCTTCGGCGCTGCTACCGTCAAAGCCGCGGCATACTGGGTACCCGTCTCCATCTTCCGCATCGGAGCCGGTGTCGATGCCTTCTACGACGGCTACTACCGATGCGTGAACGATGAGTTTGCAGAAGCCAACCCGGGTGCGCCGCAGACCTTTTTCGGCAAGACGTACCTCAAAACGAGCGACCTCAAGAACTGCTTCCGCGTGGGTGTCAGCCTTCAGCCGGAGTTCATCATCGGGCATCTGACAGCAGGTATTCATGTGGGATTCTACGTCTTTGACCCGGTCAAAAACCTCGAGCCGTATATCGGCAAGAAGTCCTGGGATAAAGGGCAAGGCGCAGCCGAAATGGACCAGGCTGGTACTCCGCTGAACCGCGGTGTTTTCTATAAATACGACTTCTCCGACGCCAGCAATTATCAGGACGGCTGGTGCTACATGCAATTTGTGCTCAAGTACCACGTACTCGACCACCTCTTCGTTCAATTAGGACTGAAAACACACGGCGCACGAGCAGAATTTATCGACGCCGGTTTAGGTGTAGCTTTCTAAGGATTGATCAGCTGATCCTCCATCACATAGACGTGCTCCAGAGGAATGCCATGGTCTATGAGATTCTTCCGATCCGGACGGAAAAGAGCGAAAAACTCCTTGGACGTCTTGCATAACAACCGCGCTTGCTTATAGTTCTCATACGCCATCATCCGGTCGCCTCGCAGCAACAAACAATGGGCATAATTGATATAATCCATCGGCTTATCAGTGCCCTCGCGCAAGATCTCCAGATAAATCTTCTCCGCGATCTGCGGATAATCCCACATCGCATCGCGGAACCCGGCATGAACCATCACATACGCCAGCGCTTTCTCTCGACTCGGATACCCCTCAATTATCAAGGCATATAGCCACGTCCGCGGTATAAGCGGGATGACCTCCGTGATATATTTATGCTCCTGCGACGGGAATAATTGTGCAAAGGTCTGTGAATCA
Organism: uncultured Bacteroidales bacterium; assembly: GCA_946616535.1. The sequence goes on from CAMOJA010000016.1 coordinate 10,176, forward strand.
TGCCCCATTCCGGACATCTCCATCAGCCGCTTCAGCTCCTCAGGAAACTGATTATCCTCGAACATGCTTTTCGCTAGCTCCTCTATCCAATTTTTCGACGAACTCTCCACCAGCGCACAAAGCACCTCAAACACATGCTCGCTCAGGTCATTCTCGCCAATCACGTTCACCACCGCATCTTGTATCTGCGGAAAGAAATCGATGCGGATATCGTACTGAACCAGCAAAAGTGCCACATTCGAGATACATTGGTCCAACACCGTCTCATTCTCTACGCTCATGCACTCGATCATCGTCAGGAAGGCTTCGAGCGAGAAACACGTTCTCAAATTATGCGCCAACGCAGACGTCGCCGCAAGCGCCAAAGAGGCTTTCGACTCATCGTTCATCACCTCTTTATACCACTCCAGATCCTCCGGCCGAAAACGGACGCAATGTTCGAAATAATGCATGACCGAAGTGATGGAGTCATGGTTAAAACCATGAATCTCCGGCGACAGACCGCGCAACAGACGGATATCCGCATAGACGGCATCCACCATCTGGTAGGTCTCGCCGGTGATCTTGCTCAACTCCTCATCCGATGACGGCACATCGATATTCAGCCATTGCGTGAAGATCTCGTGGTAGCGCTTCTGGATGGAAGTAAACGCCTCTTCATAGGGGTTGTTCTCCCCTAACTCATTCAACCACGCACGTACAACCACCAGCGCTGTATCAATCATACATTCGCCTAACGCCCGCTCGACTACCGTTACTTGTTCATCCAGAGTTTGTGCCATCTGTCTCTTCTTTCTTAAAACTCCTCGCGAATCAGATAATCATTACGCGAAGGACTGTTTCGTATCACTAATTCTGCCAGGAAACCTGCCAAGAACAACATGCATCCCAAGATCATCATCAGTATGGCGATGTGGAAATACGGATTTACGCCTACTAACATCGCGTGCACGCCATGTGACAGCGCGTACAACTTCATGCCGCCGACCACAATGACAGCGATAAATCCGATGAAGAACATCAGACTTCCTACCAGACCGAAGAAATGCATCGGTTGTTTGCCGAACTTATTCAGGAACCACAGCGTCAAAAGGTCCAGGTAGCCGTTTACGAAGCGGTTGATACCGAACTTCGACGTACCGAACTCCCGCTTACGATGCTGCACGACTTTCTCTCCGATCTTCGTAAATCCCGCATTCTTAGCCAGATACGGGATATAGCGATGCATTTCCGAGAAGACCTCGATATTCTTCACCACCTCATTCCGATACGCCTTCAGACCGCAGTTCATGTCATGCAAATGAATGCCGGTCACCTTCCTCGCCGTGGCATTGAAGAGTTTGGACGGCAGATTCTTCGTCAAGGCGTTGTCATATCGTTTTTGCTTCCATCCGCTCACGAGGTCGTATCCCTCTTCCGTAATCATGCGATAGAGCTCCGGGATCTCGTCCGGACTATCCTGCAGATCGGCGTCCATCGTGATGACCACATCTCCTTTCGCTGCCTTGAATCCGCAATACAAAGCCGCAGACTTACCATAATTGCGACGGAAACAGATTCCGCGAATGATTTCGTTCTTCTCACGAAGCGATTGAATCACTTGCCAAGACTCGTCCGTTGACCCGTCATTGACGAAAATCAACTCATAGGAGAACTTGTTCTCCTTCATTACCCGGGCGATCCATTCATAGAGATGCGGCAACGATTCCGCCTCGTTAAAAAGTGGCACAATGATAGAAATATCCATACTAAATTTTATTTTGTGTGCAAAATTACTATTTTTTTTGCACATATCAAAATTTTTTTGTAATTTTGCGCCAAAATACGTACCATTATGAAAAAGACGATTTTCTTTTTAGCGATTCTTTCCTGTTTTTGGGGATGTAATAAGCCACATTATGCAGCCGGCTTGATAGCTGTCGAGTCTCCGATTATGCCGATTCGCATGAGTGGTGATACGATGCATATCGTGCTCACCGACTACGTGCCGGTTTTATACGGGGATACGACTTATTGGCAGGGCTTGCAATGGACTACCGGCGAGGCGATCGAATATACCAACCTCATCGGTACTCCGCAAGTCGTTCGCGAGATGGATATCATCAACCGTGATCATTCTATCCACGCTATCACTTTCCATGACAAGACCGGCAGTTTTGCCATCCCTGTATTGCCAGCCAAGCCCGTTCGCCAGAGCCTTTATTCGCTCAGCTACAAGGAGGGCAAACTGCGTGTGGCATTCTTCGATACCGTCACGAATCCTACTATCGAGGCATATATCCAAAACACGCTCATTGACCACACCTTATGGCAAGCAGAGGAAGACGGCAGTTGGGCTTTGGATATGAATGCCATCAGCGATCAGTTGTCCGCGCTTCAGGGAAGAAGTTATCTGCGCGTCTTTGCCGAAGATGAGACATACCTCTACAACGACCTGCTATTGCCTTTGGAGAATGGACAGATTGTCACCGACGCTGCCCAACTGAACCGCCATGACCAGCAAGCACAGGTGTTATACTCCTTAATGATTGACCGGTTCTACAATGGCAATACCGCCAACGATTGGAAGATGAACAGCCCCGAAGTGCTCGACATCGTAGATTATCAAGGCGGTGATTTGGCCGGCATCACGAAGAAAATCAGCGAGGGCTATTTCGACCATCTGGGTGTCAACACGATCTGGATCAGCCCGATCACCCAGAACCCGTGGGACGCATGGGGACTCTATCCCTTCCCGAACGGCAATAAATACGATAGCACCAAGACTTATACCAAGTTCAGCGGCTACCACGGTTACTGGCCGATATATGCTACCAAACTCGATGAACGTTTTGGTACGCCGGACGAACTGCGCACCTTATTAGATACCGCGCACGCGCACGAGATAAATATCATTCTGGATTATGTAGCCAACCACATGCATATCAACTCTCCTACCCTTCAGGAGCACCCGGATTGGCATACAGACTCGATCCTGCCGGACGGCAGAAGGAATTTCGAGCTCTGGGACGATGCACGTCTGACCACGTGGTTTGACAAGCATATCCCGACGCTGGATCTGGAGCGTGAGGAGGTCTGCGAGCAAATGACGGATAGCGCGCTTTATTGGTTAGCCAACTACGACCTGGACGGCTATCGCCACGATGCCTGCAAGCATATTCCCGAGGGTTATTGGCGCATGTTGGGGCAGAAGATTGCTGCGCGCTGGCCCGGCAGACCGATCTGGATGATTGGTGAGACATACGGTTCGCCGGAACTCATCGGCAGCTACGTCAAGTCCGGCATGCTCAATGCGCAATTTGATTTCAACGTCTATTTCACCGCCCGTGAGGCGCTTTGCGGACTCAAAGGCATGGATCAGGTGATGCAGAACGAAATGACTTCGCTCAGTACCTACGGTGCCCACCACACCATGGGAAATATCTCCGGAAACCATGATCAGATACGTTTCGCCTCCATCGCCGGCGGTGCTATAGATATCTACAGCCAAGGCAAAGAAGAAGGATGGACTCGCGAAGTCGGTATCGGTGATACTGCTGTCGCTTACAAACGTGCACTGCTGATGGAGGTACTCAACATGACCCTCCCCGGCGTGCCTTGTATCTACCAGGGCGATGAGTACGGAGAGGTCGGTGGTAATGACCCCGACAACCGTCATATGATGCGATTCGACAACCTCAATGAGGACGAGCAAAAGATGCGGAACGAAGTGGCTAAACTGATTCAGCTCCGCCGTCACTCGATGCCGCTCCTCTACGGAGATTTTATTCCGCTGATTGACCGCCCTGAGGAGATCGTCTTCCAGCGCATTTACCTCGGTCAGAAAGTAACCGTCATGATCAACCGCGATGACTTAACATATCAAATCATAAATGAATAAAACTACCATGAGAAAAACATTACTTTTTGCACTCGCATCCTTATTGATGGCGAGTTGCGCTGAGAAACAAGAGTTACGTCACCCGAAATGGGCGTACGATGCTACCATCTATGAGTTAAATACCCGTCAAGCCACCCCGGAAGGTACTTTTGCTGCAGCAGAGGCATTGCTGCCAACCCTGCGTCAAAACGGTATCGACATCATCTGGGTCATGCCGTGCCAACCGATCGGCGTCATCACCCGCAAAGGTACACTAGGCAGCTACTACTCGATCATCGATTATTGCGCTATCAACCCGGAGTTTGGTACACGCGAGGACTTCGAGCATTTCCTGGCTGCTGCCCACAAACAGGGCTTCAAGGTCATCCTCGACTGGGTAGCTAACCACACGGCGCCGGATAGCGAATGGACCAAAAATGACGGATGGCATTACCGCGACAGCCTGGGTAACCTGATGGTTCAATACGATTGGACCGACATCTCCAAACTGAACTACAACAACCAAGACATGCGTAATGAGATGCTCAAAGCCATGCATTGGTGGATGGACTCTATCGGTATCGATGGTTTCCGCTGCGACGTAGCAGGCGAAGTGCCGACTGATTTCTGGAACTGGGCGATGGCTGATCTCCGTCTGACGCACCCGGACATGTTCACCTTGGCGGAGGACGAAGATAAAGCGCAAGAGCTGACCGAAACGGCGTTCGATATGTACTACGGTTGGACGCTCCATCATATCATGAACGACGTAGCACAAGGAAAGAAAAGCGTTGATGACCTCTGGGCTTATTTTGCAAAGGCAGACACGACCATCCGTCCGGAAGCTATCCGCATGAATTTCATTACGAACCACGACGAGAACTCTTGGAACGGAACGGAGCAAGAGCGCATGGGCGATGCAGTGCCTTTGTTCCAGGCCTTCTGCTATGTAGTACCGGGCATGCCGATGATCTACACGGGTCAGCTGAGCGGTAACCACCATCGTCTGGAGTTCTTTGAGAAGGACCTGATTGATGTCGATGAGAACTACGCACAAGCGGATCTGTACAAACAACTGAATGGTCTGCGTGAGCGCAATAAAGCATTATTCAGCCCGGAAGTGGGTGCACCGATGGTTCGTCTTGCGGCAGACAACGAGGCTATCTTCGCTTGCGCGCGTCAGAAAGAAGGTCGATGGCATACCAACACCGTCATTGCGGTGATGAATATGTCCGACAAAGAGCAAGAGGTTACGCTCGATCTCGCCGGATACGAAGGTTCTTATCAATGTATCTGCGGCAAGAAAGAGAAACTCGAAACCGCACAGACCTTCACCCTCGCCCCCTGGCAGTTTAAGATCTTTGAGAGATAATCGTTATTACGTAATCCCGAAATAACGTAATCCCGTGATTAAGACCATAAAAAATCCCGAACGTGTTCGGGATTTTCTTTTTTGACGGGCGATTATGCCATCGCTCCGTTGACTTGGATGACTTGTCCGGAGACATACGAACTGAGGTCGGACGCCAAGAAGAGCGCCACCTTGGCAACCTCTTCCGGTTCACCACCGCGCCTCATCGGAATGAGCGATACAAACTGCTTGAGCGTCTCTTCGCTAAGCGCCTTCGTCATGTCCGTCAGGATGAATCCCGGGGCGATGGCATTAGCGCGTACGCCGCGGCTTCCTAACTCTTTCGCCACGGATTTGGTCAGCGCGATGATACCTGCCTTCGATGCCGCATAATTCGCTTGACCGGCGTTGCCGTTGATACCCACCACAGAACTCAACGAGATAATCGAACCGCTACGTTGGCGCATCATCACCGGCGTTACAGCATGGGTGAAGTTAAAGGCGGATTTGAGATTCACCTGCATCACCAGATCCCATTGTTGCTCCGTCATACGCAGGAGCAACGTGTCACGGGTGATTCCGGCGTTGTTGACCAGGATATCAATGCGTCCGAAATCCTTCATGACGTCATCCACTACCGCATGCGCAGCCTCAAAATTAGACGCATCGGAGGCATAAGCCTGTACTTTGACGCCCAGCGCTTTGAGTTCATTACTGGTCTCAATACATGCTTCGTTCAGCTCCAAATCCGTGAACGCGATATTAGCACCTTCACGGGCGAAAGCCAACGCTATCTGTTTGCCTATTCCACGGGCAGCCCCCGTGATCAAAGCTGTTTTTCCTTCCAATAACATAAAGACATTTACTATTTAGTCATTTACCATTTTGCTATTTAACCCTTTCACTCATCCTCTATAGGGAAAACACCGGTCGGATGAAGAATCGTATATTTGCTCATTTCCTCGTTGGAATCAAACCCCACTCCCTCGATGATACTCTTCTCCCGCGTGATATGAATCGTCGAATCTGAGTAGACACGATGGGTCTGCTGGTCCCAGTTCAACTCCGGGGTATCGAACTGCTCTCCTTTGCGATTCAGGGCATGGACGTTTCCCGTCAGCCGCCAGCGTTGCGCTTTCTCGTCATAATAAGCGTAGTCCGCCTTGAGCGATGCCTGCACGGAGAGGTCGAAATCAAACTGCTCGAGGTATATTCCCTTCGGAAACTCCTGATAAGGAGGTTCTGTCTGGTCATAGATAAGCCATTGCGGTGCCTCAATGCGGTAACGGGTGATACCCGAGTCGGAAATCAAGGTGCTTACCGTATCGGTGATGAGCACGGCTATCTGCTCACGGGGCACAGAGACAGCGGTCTGCTGTACCTCACTACGACGACAGGCAGAAAAAAACATAGCGAGCATCATCAAGACACTCGCTATGCAGATATTATCGGATAGACGTCGTCTCACCAATCCAGCCTCCTACGTAATAAGTGGAGCCCGAGAATTCGTTCGGCAAGTCGAAACGCTCCTCTTTGGTCGGATAGTACTTGCTGTAGGACGAGATGAACTCGGAAGCCTGTGCCTCTACCGACGGGTCGATCTGTTTTGCTTTCACGAACTTATCTACAGCAGCCCAGTAAACGGTCTTGTTCAAGATTCGTCCCTTAGCATCCTGCGGATAGAGCTGCGTCGAAGCGTAGCACATTCCGATGATGATGTAGCAACGACCCTGACCTTTGTTTATACCCAGACCTTGCAGCGTAGCGATGGATGCCATCGCGTACTTACGCGCCTCTGCGTATTTCTTAAGGTTGTTGTAGCAATAGAACGCTGCGTTGTACTGATAATCAGCTACGTCCTCCAGTTCGTCCTCTACCATCGCCAACTTGATGGCCTGATCGTAGTAAGCCACAGCTGCCTCGTAGTCGCCTTTCTTTGCGGCCATCGAAGCGCAACCTGCTGCGGACTCGTCGGTCGGTTGCAGTTTATGAGCGGCCTCGCATGCTGCGAAATAAACGTCGCTCTCCGTGCAACGAACACGTTTGTATAGTTTCGCAATCTTGGTCAGCATATTAAGGTTCGTCAGGTTCTCGCTAACTACTGCAGCGTAGATCTCATCCAGCTTCGAGCAATCAGCAGCTCCGGAAACAGCGAAGATATTATCTACATAATCTTTCTGCTTGCCTGCGATCTCGGCGTTCTTGTTGTTGGTGTTGGATGCCTGCTCGCCCAGATAGGTGCTTGCCAACTCATAATCCGCGATGAACTGCTCAGCCTTTCCGTTCGGGTCTTGTTTGTAGAGCGCATACGAAGCGTCCACCAGTTTCACGAGAACAAGGATCTTGCTACCTGCAGCCATACCCTCTACCGATTGACGCAGACACTCGCGAGCCTCTGCCAACTTTGTTTCACCGTAGAAATCGAGGTATGCCAGACCCTTCTCTCCGAGGATATATGCCTTCGGATATTTGGGGTCATTGCCGAAGAAACGGATACGTTTGTCCTGCATCTCAACTGCCAACTTCGCCAGACGCTCTTTTTCTGCGGGATCCGAAGCAGCCTGATACAGCGCCTCAACAATCTTCGAGCCATCGGAATAGATGGATTTGTTAGCGTTCGGGCAAGTGGTATAAACCTCCCACCACGGTCCGTACGCGTCGGCGTACATTTTGTTTTTTACAGCCTCGTGGAAGAGCGATACGTTCATTACGCATTCCTCCGTGATTACGGGATCTTCCTCCACTACAGCGGGCGCCTGAGCAGGAGCCTCTTCCGCTGCTTTCTTCGGTTTCTTAGCGCATGCCAACGCCGGAACAGCGGCTGCCAACGCTACTACAAGGATAGTTTTCAGTTTCATAATTATTTATATTTTAATTGTTGTTGTCGATATTTCGATATCTCGATATGTCGATATGTCGATTTCTATCAAATCCCGTGCCAAACTACAGTTTGCGCTTGAAGAACCAGTTCTCCGCAATCGAAGCACCGATGGTGAACCGCAGGGCGTGTTCCTCCAAACCGGCGGGAGAGCCGCGGTGGGTATATTCGATAGTGGTATTAATGACCGTTCCTATCGTATAGAGCGGAAAACCGATACCGATACCCGCGGTAATACGCTTGGATCCGATCATACTCAGATACTCGTCCTGCACGCTCACGCCGGCTCTCCATAACATCCGCTCAGCATACTTACGTCCCATCGGGTTATGGCGGTACTCTACACCGAAAGCATAGCGGTTCTTGTCCTGCAGACCGTTATACGGATCATCGCCACGCAGGCCGTTATACATCGCCGACGCCATACATTGGCGCTCAAAATCAAAACCGATCGTCAGCCGGTTTGCCCAGTTATAGCTGGCTCCCACGCCCCACACCATCGGCAGCTGCCATCCGTCGCGGTAAACGGGGATGGAGTCCTCCGTTTGGGTCTCCACCACGATCAGGTCGCTATGCAGCTTCATTTGGTTCTCGAAAATAGCTCCGACGTTGAAACTATGATCGCCAAACGTATGGAAGAACTGCGCGCCGTAACGCAGACGCACGTTGCTCACGCTCAGGATCTCTGCCTGAATCGTCGGGTTCATGCCGGCCTCGTCAAAAGTGAGCGTGCGCATGTGCGACAGATCGCCCCACATATAATAGACGTTCGCACCCACAGCAAACCAGTTCAGCACATTAAAACTCAAACCTCCATAGACCTGGCTGATATTTCCATCGCCTGTATAGGTCTTGGTATAATGGTAATCTCCGCCGGAGGTGGAGTCACGCAACTCTATGTTATAGCCCACGGAACTGTACGGCAGCAAACCCACCGACATCGCGATCCAACGCTTGAACAGCGGAAATTGCATCGTCACATATTCGAGGTTACCGTTGGCTTTGTTCTTCTTTCCTCCGGAATCATGATACCTGCTCCAGTTTGCGCTGGCAGCGACATCAAACATAAAGGTCAAGGTATCGCACGAGGTATAGGAAGCAGGCTGTGAGGGGTTGATAGCGCGGTTGTTTCGCATACCAAGCCCGATGCCTCCCATCGCACGGTAAGCCGTGGGGACGTTCTCGTTGAGGTCTCCGTATGCGTAGCGCGAGTATGGCGAACTGGTCATGTTTTGTGCCATGCCGTTTGCCGTTACCACAACAGCTATCAGTAAAAATATAGTTCTAAATTTTATATTCATTTTCAGTCTTTACTCTTTCAGCGGAGCGGTCTTTACTCTTTAAGCGGCTTTGCCGCGGTCTTATTAAAAATCAGTATTGTATTCAATCCTATTAGCACTAAGTTCTTCTCCACCCGTATATCCCGTTTCTCCGTGCGCGACGTGCGTACGTTATTAAGGATATAGGGTGCGTTTCCGCCGGTGAGGAAGGTCTGGAAATGCGGCACTTTCTCGCTCAGCGTCCGTATATAGCCCTTCACCTCGTATGCTATCCCTCGAATCACTCCGGCGGCAATCGCGTCGCGGGTGTTTTTGCCGAAAAGCGGAATGAGTTCATTCTCCTCCACTTCCACCAGCGGCAGTTTCTTTGTCATCCGTTGCAGCATCGTGAACCGCATCTTCAGTCCCGGAGCGATGTTTCCGCCCATATATTCTCCTTTGTCGGACACAAAGTCATACGTGATAGCCGACCCGGAGTCGATGATCAAGAGGTTCTCATCGGGGCACAAACTCTTCGCGCCCACAGCCGCAGCCAGACGGTCCTGTCCGAGCGTTTGCGGCGTGTCATAACGGTTCACAATCGGTACCGGCGTGTTGTGATCGAAAAGCACGAAATGTTGCGAACGGCGATGAAGCGTATTCACTACCGCCGCTTCGATATTCACTACCGAGGAAATAATCGAATCCGAGATGTCGTACAAGTCAAACAGACGCTCCACGTCCGCCGATGAGAACTGCTTGTAGATAAAATGGTTCATCATCTTACCATCGTCCGTCATCAGAGCCACTTTCGTCCGGCTATTTCCTTGATCGATACACAGATTCATCACACCATATTCGTGTACAGGAACCGTTTGATAGATTTCTTCGGCGTCTTCTCAAACTCATGCGGATAGAGTTTGACGATGGAGATCTGTTCGTACGCCGCGAGTTCGGAGTTCACCTGTTTGCGGGCGTCTTCCATCTGCTCGTCTAACTGCTCACGGGTCAGACCATCGGCGTCCACTTCATTGTAGTCCGGGCAGATGAGTGCCACCAGACGGGTGTCTTCCTGCTGGAGCACCAACGACTCTAAGACATATGGCATGTTGTTGATCTTCGCCTCAATCTCCTCCGGGTAGATATTCTGTCCGCTCGGTCCCAAGAGCATGGTCTTGCAACGACCTTTGATAAAGAGGAATCCGTCTTCGTCCAGCTGTCCCAAATCACCCGTTCGGAGCCATCCGTCTTTGGTGAAGGCCTCTTTGGTGGCCTGCGCATTCTTGTAGTAACCGGTCATCGTGTTCTCACCGCGAACCACCACCTCACCTATTCCTTCTTCGTTCGGGTCAAGGATCTTCACTTCCATGATTCCCGGTAACGGACGGCCGCAGGAGTATATCTTCGGGCCTTCGCTAATCGGCGTGTAGCAGATCAACGGAGCGCACTCCGTCATGCCGTAACCCACCGATACGGGGAATTTTATTCTGTGCAGGAATGCTTCTACTTCCGGGTTCAGCGGAGCGCCGCCGATGATCATCTGGCTGAACTCGCCGCCGAAAGCCTGAACCAACTGCTCGCGGATCTTCGAACAAACCACCTCGTCCAGGAACGGCACTTTGAGTACCCAGCTTACGGGCGGTTTCTGAATCTGCGGCACGATCATCTTCTTGTATATCTTCTCCAAGATCAGCGGAACCGAGAGGATGACGGTCGGCTTGACTTCCGCAAAAGCATTCAGCAGAATTTTCGGACTCGGCGTACGGCCGACCAACCATGTGTGACCGCCGGCTGCCAGACAAGACAGAAAGTCAAACGCACAACCGTACGCATGTGCCAGCGGCAGGAACGTCACGAACCGTGCGCCCTTATGCGCGATACCGCTCTCCAAGCCGTAACGCACGTTTCCTGCCAGACCGTTCAGCGGCATGATCACGCCTTTGCTGAAACCCGTCGTGCCGGAGGTATAGTTGATAGAACCTATCTCGCTGTTGGCGCGCTCGTCGAAATGCACATCTTTTGCCCAGTAACCTTCCGGGTGTTTCTCTTTGAACATCGTCCCGATAGCCTCGTAATTGATCTTCTTCGGATCCAACGCCAAGGTTATCGGATGCCAGTCATTCAGGCTCACGGTCGCTTTCACCTTGGGGATCTGATCCAACTCAATACCCTCCCAGTTGATGTCGCTGATGAAAAGCAGCTTGCTCTCCGAGTGGTTGATGATATGGATCGCGTCGTTCGCACGGAAATCCTGCAGAATCGGCACGATGATCGCTCCGTACGTCACAGTCGCCAGATACACAGCGACCCAGTTACTGTTGTTCTTGCCCATGACGGCTATCTTGTCGTTTTTCTTCACGCCGCATTCCTTGAAAAGGATGTGCAGTTTCTCGATGTTGATAGCCAACTGGCCGTAAGTCAAGGTCACGTCTGTGCCGTAATCGGTCACAGCGGGCTCGTCCCAGTTCTCGCGGAACGAACGCTCGTACATCTTGACAAAATTATATTTCTCATCCGTCATCATAACGGTTAAACGATTTTAGTTCTTGATTATGGACTGCTTGTTTTACTCGCGTCTTTATTCTGTCAGCGGGCCCTGCCTGGGTCTGTACTCTGTCAGCGCAGCGGTCTATCTATGCGGCGCTACATACACGCTATCGACGATAAACTGGCTGTTTCCGCGCCAAGGCAAAGTGCCGAGATAGCGTTTCCAATGAAGTTTCACACCGGTGTTGGCACCGTCGTTCAGCTGCTTTGCCACATGCTCGTCCACGACCGAGAACTTGAACTCGTTCGACTGGATGGAGCCTTGTACCTTGGTATTCTTCAGACCTGTCTGGATCATCTTGCCCTCGTAGGTCTTGAAAAGAAAGCCCTCTTTCTGGAAATAGTTGATGTCACCTTCGTTCACGCCTTCGCTGTACACGAAGCAGAATTTGAAAAAGATAAATACCGCCAATGCCAGCACGGCAATGACCGACGTCCACGTTACGACTTTTCCTGTTGTACTCATATCTGTATATTATTTTTTCTACGCAATTCGGCTGCAAAGTTACAACAAAAATTGCACATATGCAAATAAAAATGTATTTTTCAGCAAAAAATAGAATTTTATTCTATTAAAAAATCTGCACTTGGGATGCAGATTTTTGGATTTTACGCTTCAATGAATTACGCCTTGGAGAATTGGTCCTTGCCGACTCCGCAGAGCGGACAAACCCAATCTTCGGGAAGGGATTCAAACGGAGTGCCGGGAGCGATTCCGTTGTCCGGATCGCCGGCTGCGGGATCGTACTCGTACCCGCATACATCACAAATGTACTTTGCCATAAGATGTTAATTTTTAGAGAGTTAATATTTTAGATAGCGCTTATTTCGCCAACAAGGCATCTGCGAGAGCTTCCAATTCTGCCGTTTGTTCCGGCTTGAGGGATCCGCGAATAGTAACCGTCGGTTCGACGATTTCGATGTTCTTGCAACCCGCCAACATCTCCTTCATGACACGTACCGCTTGCGGTGCCCAGGAGCCGTTCTCCACAAGCGCTACGCGGCGGTTCTGATAACCCTTGAGGCGGAGTTTATGCAGGAACATATGCATCGCCGGGAAGATGTCGCCGTCGTAGGTCGCGCAGCAAAGCACCAACTTATCCATACGGAATGCATCCTCTATCGCCTCAGCCATGTCGTCGCGGCTGAGGTCGGTAATGGCAACCTTCCCTGCCCCTTTCGCCTTTAGTATCTCTGCGAGCTGCTCAGCCGCCTTCGCCGTATTGCCGTGGATGGAGGCATAAGCCACCAACACACCTTCGGTCTCGACGCCATACGCGCTCCATATCTTATACAACCGCAGCGCCTCGTCTTTCTTCCCGCCTTCCAACATCGGCCCGTGCAGCGGCGCGATGGTCTGAATATCCTTGTCCGCCAGCTTCTTCAACACATTCGTTACCTGCACGCCGTACTTGCCGACGATATTGAAATAGTACCGCCTTGCCTCGCACGCCCAGTCGTCCTCATCGGCGTGATAGACGCCGAACTTACCGAACGCGTCCGCGCTGAACAACACCTGTTCTTCGGCACAATACGTCATCATCACTTCCGGCCAGTGGATCATCGGCGCTGCGATGAACTGTAATGTCACGCCACCAAGGTCTATTCGCTGTCCTTCTGCCACAATCTGCACGTTCTTGGCCTCGATGCCGAACTGCTGCATCATCACCGCCGCTTGCTTCGAACAAAGCACTTGTGCCTGCGGATATTTCGCCAGGAACAGAGCCATCGCGCCGCTGTGATCCGGCTCCATATGCTGGCACACCAGATAATCGGGCGTGCGGCCGTCCATAGCCTCCTCCACCTTGTTTAACCACTCATGCGCACATCGCGCATCTACTGCATCCATCACCGCCACCTGCTTCTCGCCGGGCACTACATAACTATTGTAGCACATGCCGTCCGGCAAAGCGTACTGGCTCTCGAACAAATCTAACTCTGCGTCATCGCAGCCTACATATTTGATATTTTTCATAAGCTTTAAAAATATTCTGCAAAGTTACGGTATTTTTCTCAATTATGCAAATAAATTGCAAAAATTGTTCGAGAAACTTGCACATTTGCAATTTTTGTAGTAATTTTGCAGGGCAATTAGATCAGCATTCTCGTTTGCTTGCGGTAGGCGGCATAGCCGGGTTTGTTAGCGAGCTGGCGTTGTTCCATGAGAGGAATGGAGATACCAAGGAACAAGGCCGTCATGGCTATCGGACCGAGGATGAACCAATCGATGCCGTTTAAGGCCGCATACATGATCCAAATCCCCCACCAAAACTGAATCTCTCCGAAATAGTTCGGATGGCGACCGTTTTTCCATAGACCTACATTGCAGACCTCGCCCGGATGAGCCGCACGAAAATCATGGCTCTGCTTGTCGGCGATGAGCTGGATGGTAGCGGACGATAGGCAAACAAGGAAGCCAAGTATTAAGACCGCTCCGCTGACAGAGTACAGACCGCCTTCGGCTGACAGAGTATAGACCAAGTTTCCGGGTTCAAACAGTTTCAGGCCGGGGAGCATGGCAGCAAAGACAACAAGCGTCGGTACCATGTTGAGCCCGAAGAAATTGATGAGATGGAAGAGCACAGGATGCAGACTTCTATACTTGGTATAACGCCAATCTTCATGTCCGATGCCCTTGAAGGTGATCACCCAGTTGCGCGTCAACCGCCAGCCCCAATACCACGAGGCTATCAGGAGCAAAATCACCGGCAGCGACCAGACACCCGTGTAAAACGCCCAAAGCAGAAAAGCGACCGGAGGAAAGACCGACCAATAAGGGTCATAGACGGACACGTTTTCGTACAACAGCCCGAATGCCCATACCACGATTGTTGCTACCACATCCGCTATCAATAAGGCAATGATCGGCTGTGCAGAAGCAGTGAAGTCTAAGATTGATAAACGATTGGCAGCAAAATAGACCACGATGCCTACTACGGTAGCAAAGAGATAAATGGCAGCTATGAGTGCAATGCTTGACCATTTGGAGTAAGAGCGATGCATAACAGTTTTATTTATTAAGTAAAAACAATATTTTTTTCGAAATATGCTGCAAAGATACATCAAAATTTGCACATATGCAAAATAATTTGTTAATTTTTGCATAAACTCAATATTTTTTGCGCATAAGGACGCAAAGGTTTGACCCTTTACGCCCTAATTAGTCTCTATTTAGGCTCTATTTAGCCTCCATTTAGCCTCCATTTCCGTTACCATCTCGTTACCATTACGGACGTGTACGTACAGTTTGAGTCGTTCCGGAGATCCGTTTGAATCGGTTTCCTACCCCGTTCCAGGTAAGAATCGAAAAAAATGATATAAGAATTGTGAGAATTCTGAGAAATCTCACTTTTCTTAGTGCAAATTTTTATATAGGCGGCATGCCGGGCAATGGACGACGTAAGAAGAAACGCGGCACTAAAGTACCGCGAACGGAAGCTTGTTTTTTGAGAAAAAGATACAAGCTATAGAAAAAAGATACAAGTTGTAAAAAGATAGACAAAGAAAAACCGCTTGGCGAATGTGAGGTAACGCCAAGCGGAACGGAAAGAGAGTATGAACAATCTATTTCTCGAAACTCAAGCCGTAGTAAAGCGTAATGCCTACTTGGAGCGGGTTGATGCGAGAGATAAGAGATGTGAATGCGGAATTGACAGTTACAGCCGGGACAGGATTAACAGGATCCGTAATCGGTGCTACAGAGATCAGTGCTTGGTTAGTCTTGAAGGATGAGGTATTCCAAACATTATAATCCACATACGCCATAATGCCTAATAATCCAGTGTTTCCTACTTTGAACTCGTATCCGATGCGCCCACCTACAAGAATATTCATTCGCGGAGCGATGTCAGAGTATGTCTTTTGTAAATCTTCGTTTGCTACAAGGCCGGAAATCAGTTCGTTGGTCACATGTACGGAGAATGGTACGTAATAGGCATCAACGACAGGATTGGATAGCAATTGTTTAGCTCTACTCCAAACTGCACATTGCGCTTTCATACCTACTTGCATGACGAAGCCATTATATCGGAAAGCCGCCATAAGGGGTACTTCTACGTACATTCGTTGCAACTCTGCATCCAACGAACCGGAAGTGGTATAAAGCATCTCAATATTGAGATAATCATAGTTGGTGTATTGCTGCGTAAACTCCAACAATGTACGATTCTGCGCATAACCGAATGAAGCGCCCGTATGAATACCCCAATCGCCGCTGTTACGGGTGTTCCAATAATAGTAGGTATAGCCGATGTCGAAGTTTCCGGCAAAGCCTAATTTAGCTTTGGCAGAATACTCGGATTTGGGCATCTGGAAATCCAACCCGCCGCGTGCGCCGAAAGATAAGACCGATTGCGCCGATACGAGTGTCGTACTCGAAAGAGCAATGAGAAAAATGATGATTCTTTTCATAATGCAACCTCCTTAATTTCGAACGAGATACTTGAGCACTCGGTTGATGGATGGCGACGATACTTTCACCTGATAGCAACCGGCTGTATATTCCGCAGGGAAGACGAGTTGGGTATCTTCACAAACAAAAGTACGAACAAGTTGTCCTGTTGCGCTGAAAACCTGAACGATTGTTTCTTCGTTGGGATTGAGCCCAATGAGTTTGATTTGCTGCCCGGGCGAAGCGTAATTGGGTAGTAAACTTAGTTGTGGCGCATTGCCACCACCGGAATAATTGATAATCACCGTCCGCATCAGTCCGTCGCATAACATCCCTTGCGCGTTGGAGACATCCACTACCGCATAGTAATTGCCTGTATTTTGCAGGTTTTTCGCTAATGTCAGATAGTAACTGCCTCGAATAACGA
>CAMOJA010000017.1 GCA_946616535.1 uncultured Bacteroidales bacterium
CTATTCCGATACGGAAGCGGTAGGCTACGAGATCACTATCACAGCCACACCTGATGCAGACGGAAAGACTCACCACGAGTACATTATCAAGGCTTAGGCTTAAATGATAGTAAGGAGGGCATGAGATGAAAGCAAAGTTAAATGACGGATACCAGACGGAGATAATTGAAGAAAATATCGGCGACTGGGAGTTCCTGGAAGTACTTTCGGATATAGACGAAGGCGAGGAAGGCTTAATCGTCAAAGCGGCACGAATGATGCTGGGTAAGGAAGGCGTCAAGGATCTGAAAGAGCACTTGAGAAACGAACAGGGCAAAGTTCCGACAGCCTCAATGGTCGAAGCTCTTAGGGAACTTATGGAGTCCGCCAACGAACTAAAAAACTCAGAACCCTCTCCAGCATGATAGATCTCGACGAGGACGCACTGATCTGCGACTTTGCCGAAACTTATCAAATCTATGACTATAGGTCGCTTCCGCTTAAGACGGTGGCGACCTTAGCTGCTGGATTGAGGGATGATTCAAGGATTAAATTGAGAGCGAGCGGTTTGCCCGTCTCTCAGGATACGCTTCTGCTTGCAACTATATCGGACCGTATCGAGGCGCTTCGATATGGATTCTCACAGGAATCAAAGTCGGGGAAGCAACCATTTTCACTCGTTCGGTTCCTGTTGGGTGAAGAGCAGACGCAAAAGAAAGACAACAACAGCGAGACAATGGCATTCGATTCCCCTGAGGATCTGATGCAAGCGCTCGCAAAAGCAAGAGGAGAAAAATAATGCCAGGTACTTCATTAGGAACAGCATATGTGCAGATTGTACCATCGGCGCAAGGTATCAGCGGATCCATTACGCAGGCACTTGGAGGCGAAGCGGAGCAGGCTGGAATCGCTACAGGTTCGAAAATCGGTGCGTTTGCAAAGAAAGCGCTCGGGAAGGTAGCGATAGGAGCTGCGATAGTAACGTCGCTCAAATCGGCTTTATCGGAAGGCGCTGCGCTTCAACAGTCCTATATGGGTGGTGTTGATACCCTATACGGTGAAGCAGCTGACGGTGTTAGGAAATACGCAAGAGAAGCGGCTGCGGCTGGTATCAGTATGAACGAGTATTCAGAACAGGCCGTATCGTTCGGAGCTGCTTTGAAGCAGGCATACGGTGGAGATGCTGCCAAGGCGATGGAAGCAGCAAACACGGCTATACTGGACATGACCGATAACGCTGCGAAGATGGGCACCCCGCTCGAATCCATACAGAACGCATATCAGGGATTTGCGAAACAGAACTATACGATGCTGGATAACCTGAAGCTCGGCTATGGCGGTACCAAGACGGAGATGGAAAGGCTCCTTAAGGACGCACAGAAGATCTCGGGCGTTGAATACAACATCGACAACTTAGGAGACGTATACGAGGCTATCCACGTTATACAGGGCGAATTGGGGCTCACAGGCGTTGCTGCAGAAGAGGCATCGCAGACCTTCAGTGGTTCGTTCAATGCTATGAAGGCGTCGCTCAGAAACTTCTTCGGCACGCTTGCGTTAGGTGAGGACATAAAGCCTGCACTCCACGGGCTCCTGACGTCGGTCGACACGTTCGTATTTAATAATTTGATACCGATGATAGGTACGATTATAAAAGGGCTTCCTGACGTGATTTGGGCCTTTATATCCGAAGGCATTCCGATGCTCGTCGGGCGTGCCAGCTCGTTTTTACAGACCGCAGCCGAAACTCTCAAAGGGCTCGCCAGCAATTTATCGGCCGAGAAGATAAAGACGTGGGCACTCGAAAACGTCCCGAGAATATTGGCAGCTGCAGCGGATCTCATCAAGAACTTTGCCAGCGGACTTATAAACAACCTTCCGCAGATCCTGGCATCGCTCAGAGACATCGGACTGGCCGTTGTGACCGGTTTAGGTTCGGCGTTGTTCGAAAAGGTCACAGCCGGTGCAACAGGCATCAAGGATAGATTTTTGACAGTTCTTCACGGATTATGGCAGGGCGTTGTGGAAACAGCTACGAACATCAGGGACGGCTTCATGTCGAAGATCCATTCCATCAGAGACAGCATCGCCGGAGTGGTAACGATTATAAAAGACAGGTTCCTCGCTCCGATATACGTCCTGAGGGATTCCGTGTCGAATGCAATTCAGGCGTTAAAAGATGGATTCATGTCCAGGATAAATTCGGTACGTGATTCAGTCGGCTCAGTCGCCTCTGCTATTAAAGACAAATTCCTGTCACCGATCGAAACACTTAAGAACAAGATAAAGGGTATTGTGGACGCAATAAAAGGCTTCTTTAACTTTTCCGTATCAGCTCCGCACATTCCGCTCCCGCACTTCTATATCAGCCCGAGCGGATGGAAGTTAGGAGATCTGTTAAAAGGATCCATTCCGTCACTCGGTATTAACTGGTATGCAAAGGGCGGTATCGCTACGAGTCCGGTCGTTGCGGGTATAGGTGAAGGCAAGTCCGATGAGGCCATTCTCCCGCTGGATCCGTTCTGGAAGCGTATGGACCGCATCGCAAACACGCTCGAGAAGAACAGAGCAGGCGGAGACGTCACGGTCAACGTTTATGCGACACCGGGTATGGACGTTAACGAGCTGGCCGAAACAGTACAGAGAAAAATCATACAGACTCAGAAGAGGAGGACGGCTGCATGGAGCAGAGTTTAATCTTTGGAGATGTCAACAGCTCCGATTATGGGATATTTATCTCCGGAGCAGGCGTATTCAATGCGCCTAAAAGAGACGTAGAAACCTTTTCCATACCAGGCAGAAACGGAGACTTTCTGCTCGACCGAAATAGGTTCGAAAATATCACAGTAACATATCCGGCGCATTGCAAGGCTCCGGATCTCGCCACATTCCGAGAGCAGCTCAGTGCGTACCGTAACGCATTGGCATCGCAGAAGGGATATCAGAGGCTGGAAGACACGATAAACGGCAGCGAGTATCGTCTCGGTGCGTTCGTCGGCGGGTTCGAAGTCGAGCCGATCGGATACAGCACGTCCGCAACGTTTGACCTGGTATTCGATTGCAAACCGCAGCGCTACCTGAAAGTCGGAGAACTCCCCGTCGCTATAGCAAGCGGAGACACATTGACCAATCCGACCCTATTCGAATCTCGCCCGCTTTTAATGGCGAGGGGATACGGAGACATTGAATTGAATGACGATGTCATCACTATCAATGATACCGTAGTGGGTCAAATCCAACTGACTTCAAGGACGCAGAAGTCCGCGAGCATTCACAACGTATACTATGCCGATGGAATGTTGAACGCAGACGATTCCATCGGGATGAATCCCGGAACGGGCGGAGATGTAAGTCTTTCCTTATCCGATGCGGTCATAAGCGAGGTTACAATAAATAACACGAACACAGACCTAAACGCCAGCGCTAAATGGACTCGAACATCTGTAAGTGTGACCGCGAGATTCAAGGGAGTCAACTTCCGACAAGGAACGCAGAAGAGCATCGTGAAGAACTTCACAGCAAGCATCACCTACAGACAAGGCACGTCCCCCGAATATACGGCGACCGTTCGGTTTACGGCGCAATTAGTATACAACCCGACATCGGGGAACGGTGGCAACTTTATCATTTCTATCACACCCACGGTATCGGGCATCGTATCGTTGGCGAGCATTCAGACCATCATCGCGGATACGGTAGCATATTCCACCATATCCACTTTAGGCGACCCGACATATATCGATTTAGAGATAGGCGAAGCATATAAGATGGTGAACGGTGAAGCGGTATCCCTTAATAATTCCGTGTCAATTGGTGGCACTCTTCCGACCCTTGCGGTAGGGGAGAATGTCATAACATATCCGAGTACTATCACATCGCTCGAGATTCAACCTCGTTGGTGGAGGGTGTAAGACATGATTCCTATATTATTTGAAAAAAATGAAATATCCTTCACTAATAACGGACTATGCAGGTTAAGGGATTGCATTTCAGCCGTAGTCGTGGAGGAACGCAACGGGATTTACGAACTCGACTTCGATTATCCCGTGAACGGAGCTAATTATGAACAGATAGAGTGCGGTAGGATCGTGGGAGTCACTCATGATGAAGACGGAGACCTTCAGCCGTTTGAAATCGTGTCCGTCTCCCGTCCTATTGATGGAATCGTCTCATTCCATGCCGTTCATATCTCATACAGACAGAGCCAAATGACGGTAAGCGGAACTGATATCAACTCGTTGGCAGATGCGTTTGAATTACTGAAAACCGCAAAGCCTTCCAACCCGTTTACATACGAATCGGACTTCAGTTCCACGGGATACATGGCAAGCGCAGACGGGACACCGAGAACAGTTCGACAGATGCTCGGTGGAGTACGCGGGTCAATCTTGGATGCGTATGGCGGTGAATATGAATGGGATAAATTCACGGTGCGACTCCATCGGAATAGGGGAGAGGTCAAAGACTTCGCTATAAGGTACGGAGTCAATCTTTTAAAGTATGACGATGAGACAGATTACCAAAATACTTTCACAAGTTGTGTCCCGTATTGGAAAAGCGAAGACACACTTGTCACCGCAGAGGTGTCATCGGGGGAAGTCGGATACAATGGAAATGATATACGCATTCCGTTGGACTTAAGTGATAAGTTTGAAACCGCACCGACCGTCGCTCAATTGGAAGAAGCAGGGCGGTCATATATGCAGAGGAATAACACCAACGTCCCGGCTCAATCCATTTCGGTGGACTTCGTAAGGCTTTCCGAATTGGGCGAGTATGAGAACTTAAGGGAATTGCTGGCGTGTAAACTCTGCGACTCAATCACGGTCATCTTCCCGATGTATGGTGTTCGGGCATCGTTCAAGATAGTCCGTACCGAATGGGATGTTTTAGCAGACCGATATAACGGAATGGAGTTAGGATCGCTACGCACCACATTAGCCGAAGCACTCGGAACGCAGACCGAAATCGTTTCAAGCGGTGGCGGTGGTAGTGGAAACGTTTCCTTCGTTCGGGCGCAAAGTGTAGGCGCAGACGGTCAAATCATCGACTTGAACAGCGGTGCGACATCATGGTCAACATATGACACATTAGCGGTGGATGAGAAGTTCACGACCGCCATGAGTACGTTGTCTCCCTTGTTATTGCCGTCTGTTTCCTCTTCCGATAATGGCAAGGTTTTAAGGGTAGTCAACGGGACGTGGCAAGCGGTCAACTTACCATCAGCGAATGGAGGTAGCTTCTAAATGGATTATTTAGTTACAGATACAGAACTCAAGTCCGTTGCTGATGCGATCCGGAATAAGAGCGGTGGGGCATCAAACTTGACCTTCCCATCGGGATTCGTTTCTGCGATTCAAGGCATATCGGGAGGGAAAGCCTTCCAAGTCTGTGCAGGGCGAGACGAAGTCGCTTCGACTTCCTACGTGGAGACTTCAATCAAGTTGACCGTTGAGAAGTCGGGGACATATAGGATATGTTGGTCGATGGACAGAAACACCACTTCGGGAACTACGGGGACTCGTTTATACAAGAACGGGTCTGCGATAGGCTATGCCCATACCACATGGACTACCGAAGACGGATACAATCGAAACGGTAAAGAATGCGAGGAAAATCTTCCATTATCAGCAGGAGACGTCCTCGTCGTTCGGGCGCGTTCACGTTCGACATCATATATTTGCGGAGTAAGTAATTTAATCATATTTGAACAGTAGAGGTATTCAAATGGAAAACACACTTTTAAACATGATCCCGAGTTCGTATATTCCCGAAGTTCATCTTTCACAGTATGACGTGGGCAGGAGCATTCCGTTCAAGCTGATGGACGGTAATTCGGAATATTCCGTCCCGAGCGGTGCGAATATCAAGATATTAGCCACCAAGCCGAGCGGGTTGGGATTCGAGGTCGCTTGTACTTTCTCGGGCAATATCGTGACATTAGTCAACACCGAGACCATGTCCAACGAGTCGGGAAGATTCAGAGCGGAGTTAAGGATAACAAGCGGAAATGTTATTCTCGGAACATCGAACTTTATAATGAACGTCGAGAGGTCTCCCCATCCCGAAGGCACGATCGACGGAGACGCAGAGACATTACTTCCCGAACTCACCTTGTTAGTGGAACGCATCGAGGATTCAAATGCCCGTATCGAATCGATGACGGCTTCAGCGACTCCACTTCCAAGCGGACAGAATCCAACGGCAACATATAATCCGACCACTAATAGTTTGGATTTAGGCATTCCCGTCGCAGATAGACAGTATATCACAGTAGACGGAGTCAATTATGCCATCACATCCATCACCAAGACCGTAGTTGATGAGGTATCGGGTCTTTTAGTCGCTTACGGTACAGATTCGACCGTATTTATTCCCGACGGAGTTGGAGTCAAGAACGTTGCTCAAATCTTGCAGGCTCAAATCAACGGCAAGGTATCAGCTGTCAAACTGAACGGAGACATTCTGACTCCGCACTATGACTCCGCATTCGGTGACGGAGTAGTAGACCTCGGAACTATCAGCGATGACACCAAAGCAGATGCAATCGTTAAATCCGCAAGTGGCTCAATCGCATCGTTCTCGGATGGTGGGGATAACTTACCGATGAAATCACTCAAGGTTAACATCGTACCCAAGCAGAGCGGAACGGGAGACCCAAGTCCGAGTAATGTGAGGGCAATAAGCGGATGGGATGCGGTAGCGGTGAATGTTAGCGGAGCAGACACAAGCGACTACGAAACCATTACCACCAATCTTCCTCAGACCGTATATGGTGGAAATTTGGATGTAGTTAGTGGGAAGTTAACTTTGAATCACGCAATGGTAGATATGGGAACGTTGCCGTGGGAGTACTATGTGGAATCATCAACCAAAGCATATTTTTATGCGGGATTATCCGATCCTAAAGGCTATAACGGATGGGAAGTGCCGAGTGCGTGGTGCGAGAAATACAAGACGCAAACGTGGAACGATATGTCTCAAGGCGAGTTTTCTATATTTTGGGCAAGGTCTAACGGCATCAATGTCATAGACAACGCATATACTTCCGCATCGACATTCAAAACTTCCGTGAACGGTGTCAAATTAGTCTACGAACTCGCAACACCTACCGAGATTCAGCTGACACCACAAGAAGTCAAAACACTTCTCGGCTCAAACAACGTATGGAGTGAAAGCGGGACGGTAGAAGTGGAATACAGAGCGGATACGACATTGGCATATAACGAACTGTTAGCGATGATATTGGAAAACATGGGAAACTAAAAGGAGGACATCATGACAAGAAGAGAAACAAGAGTAATCAACGCATTCATTAATTGTATCAAGAGCGGAACTTATTCAGTAGACTATGCTATCACACTGATCGAGGACAATCAGCGTTACGGATGGCTTTCAAACGAAGCTAAAGACCACTTCTATGAGGTCATCGATGAGATGTTTCCCGAAGAAGCGGAAGAATCCGAAACGGTCGAAGAGTAATCACGGGCGCACCTAATCGGTGCGCTTTTTTAATGGAGGAAAAGACATGAACAAAGGAACGATATTAAGGACGATTTTAGCCGTAGCGGTCTCCATCAATACGGCCCTTGCTGTGACCGATGTAACTTCCTTCGATAGCGAGACGGTCAACCTGGTGTATAAGATCGTATCGATGGCGGTCAACTTCGTAGTGGTAGCCATCAACACCTACTACAACAATGACTATACCGAAGAGGCCTGTCTCGGAACGGGATACACAAGGCTGTTAAAAGAACAGAACAAGATCGCTGCGGGAAAAATGATAGGCGAGGACTTTACATCCCAGGAGGCAGAAGATGAATACGAAGGTTTATAGACAGTATGATTCCCGCTGGGGCTGGAAACCGTATCCGACTAAAAACTCCACTGTAGCAAGTGACGGATGCGGACTCTGCGCCGTAACGAACTGCCTCATCGAGCTGCCTAAGTGGAACAAAGCGACGCCATTAACGTTTTGGTACTACATGGTACAGTATGCCGTCGCTGGCAACGGAACGAGATGGGACGGAATCGATGCGGGGCTTAAGGCGTTCGGATTCAAAAACGTAAGACGCCACGACGAAATGGCATCGTTTTGGAACGAAGTCGGAAAGGGCAGCAGGGTAGGAGTTATCCTGTTCCGAAGCGGTGCGGGTCCTGATGGTACGGTATGGACAACAGGCGGGCATTACGTTGCGTTTGTGGATTACAAGTACCAAAATGGAAAGCATTGGCTTTATACGAAGGACTCAGGATCCAGGCGTAACGACGGCTGGCACTCATACGAGAACTCCATGAGAGGCCGAATCGCGCTGCTTTGGACCGCAGAGATCCCGTACGACCTGGACGGCGTAATCAATTCCAGGGACATCAAGAAGCTGCAGAAATGGATGGGCGTAAAAGAGGACGGTGAGCTTTCAAATCAGCTCGAATCATGTAGAAAGTATCTGCCCGCATTCGCTACCGTCTGCCAGTTCAGCGAGAAACCTCAAGGCGGATCCGCGACGATCAGAGCGCTTCAGACGTATCTCGATAAACATAGATACAGTCCCGGAGTGATCGACGGCTATGCGGGCCAGCATTTTATATCATCTCTGCAGAGGTTCCTGAACAAACAGGGCTTCAATTGCGGAAAGCCTGACGGCATAGCGGGACCCAAGACAGCGAACGCGCTCAAGGGCTTTTTATATTCATTCTAAGGGCGAGATATGGACTACGAAACAATACTGACTCTCATCGGGATCGTGCTGGGATCTAACTGGCTCGGCCAGTTCCTGATGGAGATTTACAAACAGAAAACGAAGAAAAGAGAACCAACCGGAATCGTCTTAAAAGCTCTGTGCCGTAGTCATCTTTTGACCAGAGCGGATTATTACCACGAGATAGGCTATATCCCGTCTGATGAGTATGATGACATCAAAGAGGAATTCGAAGCATACGAGAAATTGGGCGGTAACGGAAGGGTAGCAAGGGAATACGGCGAAGGTGGAGCGCTGAAGTCGCTTCCAATCAAATAACAGCCGGTCCGAGAGGGCCGTATCGCTCTCCTTAATAATACAATATTACAGTAAGAGGCCCGGGGCATGATCGCTCCGGGCTTTTTACTTTGGAAATGATTGGAAGCCTCGTGTAAGGCTCTGCTTGCGTTTTTCAGCGAGTTTCAGCGGATAGTCGAAGAACCAATCACTTGAACTTCGATTCTTCTAATTTAAGTGAAAAGCTGATACCCTGGAATACATCGAACCGCATCAGGAGACTCCAGTAATGAGATCCAGCGACAACTTTCTTGACGTCTCCACAGAGAGCCGGAGCAAACTCAGACGGCACGTATCCGATATCGAAAAACTCTTTGCTACGGCCTTTAGGAGCTGCATACACTTTCAATGCATTCGGATCCGTCTCGTTATCAGGCTCAGGAACCACCTTACAGCGGAGATATTCGGAAACTTTGCACTCATTCAGATCTATTTCGGCTGCTTTCACAAGTCCACGTATGCCATCGAGGTGGATATTCCACGAAGTAACCTCGATAGGGTATGCAACGGAACGGTTAACGGTTTTAACTTGAACCGGTTTAACTGATTTACTAAACAATCCCATAATAACACCTCCATAGCAATTATATCACGTTTTCCTTGTTGACAAAAGGTAAAAATGGGATTATTATATATATAGTGATTCGAACAATTGCATATACTGACAGGGCGGTGAGGGAAGACCCAAACCGCATTAAAAATAGCACCAACTATTCCTAAAATCATAAAGTAAAGTAATTTTGCTCATCGTTATGATAAGCCCGTTAGGGCAGGGGATAGTCGTGATAATAACTACATATGCAATTCGAATCACCGAAATATAATGAATCTTATATGGAGGTGATTTTTTAATGAGAAAACGTGTTGTGAAGCAATTCGCC
This sequence comes from uncultured Bacteroidales bacterium, assembly GCA_946616535.1. The sequence continues at coordinate 9,896 of CAMOJA010000017.1, forward strand.
ATCGTCCAGGGAGACTCGGCTCAGACATTCACAGACGAACTTAACAAGAAGCTGGTAGAGCTGGAAGGAAAGGACATCTCTATCGACTTCTACGAGAACTTCCTCGGAGCGAGGATCTCCTGGCCCGAGAGCATCGGAGAGGAACCCGAGACGGTAGAAGAGGAATATGAAGTCCTCGGAGCAGGATTCCGCTGCAACCAGTGCCCGATGTTTCAGCTGCAGCTTAAGTCGGACGGAACAGCGGACAGCCGTGCAAAATTCGGCAGATGTATTCTTAAAGATTACGGCAGAGTATGCGGAACGTCCAGGGCGTGCGAAAAGTTATATCAGATGATCCAGGCAGGGGAGGTGCAATTATGTTTAGCAGATTAAGAAAAAGAATCGGAGCGGTGCTCGTATTAGTTGGTTTTATAGCTCTTATAGGAATGGCAGGGGCTGATGATGTGGCAGTAGCAAATGGGATCCATTCGCCTATCATTCCACTCATTCTCAAAGGCATCCTGTTTCTCGGTATGATGGCAGGCGGTGCGGTACTGATTGGAGGCGAGACGGATGAGGATAGTCTATAAGAAGCCAGGCGAACCCGCAGAGGCTCGCAACGTACCGAACGAACTGGAAGAATGGCAGAAACTCGTAGGAGGGTATATTGAAACGGTCTACCTGACGCGGGATCTGATTATGATAGCGAATGAAGAGGGCTTACTGTTGGAGCTGGCACCGAACTTCAAATACCATGGGCAGACCATAGTCGGGCCAGTCGTGTTTGTCGGAGTGAAGAATGACGAGTTCATCGACATAGACCGCGACTGGGAACGCAAGATAATTGAATATTACAGGGAGGATTAGGATGGAAGGAACACATTACGAATATCATAAGGCGGGCATGGTAGCAGACCGCTACGAGCTGGATCTGACGCACATCGAGGCAAACGATCTTGTAAAAGCGCTCCAGTTCTACGTTAAGGACACGTCACTGTCATACGGCAAGGTACGCGAGATAGTCGAGCTGGCAGAGAACATATCAGATGTAATGGCAAGCGAACCGATCCCTGTGGATGTAGTGGAGGCAAGCATATGAGAGACACAGAATACTACAGAAACAGAAGAGCGTATATCGAGGGCTTATGGTCAGGGCTGAAGAGTTTCGGGGATCTCGAATCCATTCAGTACGCCTGGAGCATTAAAAAAGACGGTGAGTACATCCGCATTCAGGACAGCATCAACAACGACATATATCTCCACGTTGAGGGACTGACCAATGCGGAAGTATATAAGCAGATCGCAAAAGTAGTGCTGCAGGGTGACTTTGAGGGATGCGTTCCAGAGCGACTGATAACAGACATAGAAGAAAAAAGAAGCATCGCGTCGCTGTTCAGGGAGGTAGACGGATATGATAACTGAGTACAGAGTAAGAGTGAAGTACGGATACTTGGCAGAGTTTGTATTCAAAGCCGAAACGTTCAAGGAGGCCGGGTACATAGCAGACCAGTTCCTTGACAATCTATTAGAACCTGAAGCGAGCAGAATAACGATAAGCATAGAACCATATAAGAAGCAGATAGAGGAGGATGTTGAAGATGAGTAAAGGGCTGACAGGAGACTTCCGTAAGTACATGGACAAATCGTTCCTGGGGGCGTGGGACGTACCGGAGACAGGCGACCTGGTGCTGACGGTAGATTATGTAGACAGGGACGAAGTACAGAACGACAGAGGCAAAGAAAAGAAGCTGACGATCCACTTCAGAGAGAACGGATACAAGCCGATGATATGCAACACGACCAACGCCAAAGCGATCAGCAAGGCGTACGGATCCACAAAAGTGGAAGACTGGGTCAATAAGAAGATAGCTATATACAAGGCGACGATATCGGCATTCGGACAGACTCAGGAATGTCTGAGAGTAAGAGAGTACCCACCGAAGACGGACGAGATCTATTGCGAGTGCTGTGGTGAGCTGATAGAAGACACCACAATCGATGGCAAGACATTCAAGGCGAAGGCTATCGCAAACAATGCGATGACCAAGTTCGGCAAGTATCTCTGCTATAACTGTGCAGCTGAAGCGAAGAAGGAACAGGAGGCAGAATAATGGAACTGTCTAACACCAACTACTTCAGCCCTGAAGCGATGCGTTCCTATTGGAGCGTGTCGCAATTCAAGGCATTCAGTAAATGTGAGGCGTGTGGGCTTGCAGAGGTCAACAGGGAATACCAGCGCGAAGTAACCGACGCGCTTCTTATCGGCTCGTATGTAGATGCTTACTTCTCCGATGAGATTACTCCATTTATGGCTATGAACGGAGACAAGATGTTCAAGAAGAACGGTGAGCTCCTGGCAAAGTTCCAGCACGCAAACGAGATAATCGAAGCGGTCAAAAGCCAGCCGTTAATGATGGACTTCCTGACAGGAGAGAAGCAAGTAATAATGCAGGCGGAACTGTTCGGGGTGCCATGGAAGACCAAAATGGACGTATACGATGAAAAGCGCATCGTAGATCTGAAAGTCGTCAAGGATTTTGATGACATATATGATCCTGGCTACGGATGGCGCTCCTGGGTGGAATACTGGAGCTATGACATCCAGGGAGCCGTCTATCAGCGAGTCGAGCAGATCGTATCGAACCGCACCGAACCGCTTCCGTTCTATATCGTAGCGGTAACGAAAGAAAAGATACCTGATATCAAAGTGATCCATCTTCCACAGCACATACTCGATACGGCTCTGAAGATAGTCGAGGCGAAGATAGAGCGCTTCGACCTTATAAAGCAGGGAGAAGTCGAGCCGATACGGTGCGAAAAGTGCGACTATTGCAGGAGAACTAAGAAGCTGACCGCTCCGGAAGAGTACGAGATAAAGGAGGCCGTCTGATGAACCTTCGAGACTGTGAAGGCCTCTATAAGTGCGGAATGGGAACGGACGAGAAGTGTAGGAAAGCATTATGTCCATTCTATAAACCGCCGAAAGCAGAAGAGAAGCGAATCAGATACGTGCTGGACGATTTCTCTGGAATATGGAGAGAGGAGGAAATTGATGAAACAGATACTGATATCTGATGAGCTGAACACCGGCGAGATGATCAAGAAGATCCGAGCCGAGAAGAACATAACCATGCAGGATCTATCCGAAGCGTCCGGCGTTTCGATATCCGCCATATGCAGATACGAAAAAGGCGCAAGGGTTCCAAATATGGGCACATTCGACAGACTGATGAAGGCCATGGACGCCGACGTCACGATAGTCACTAAATAAATACGTTATAAGGTGGGGCGGTTCTCATAGAATTGTTCAAATAAAAACCTCACAATGTCTTTCATACACCACCTTTTTAAACCCTTTCTGATAAGTATAGATTACAACACACCGTCCCGCTTTATATATCCCCATATGAGGGCGAAAATCGACGATTTTAGCAAGGTTTGAACAACTATTGAGCAATTTATCATAGCGGAGGAAAACAATGAATATTCACTTAATACACGGCAGACTTGTAAGAGACCCTGAGTTCACAAAAGGCAGCGAAGACAAAAGCAACAGATGCAACTTCACCGTTGCGGTAGACAGACGATACGGAGATGAGACGGACTTCTTCGATTGCGTTATATTCGGAAAACGCGCGGAAGTTATCCACAAGTTTTTCCACAAGGGCTCCGAGATCCTCGCGTCAGGAGAGGGACAGATCCGCTCCTATGACGATAAGAACGGAGTAAGGCGCAAGGCCTACGGAATCACCGTATCAGATTTTGACTTCTGCGGATCTCCGGCAAGTGGATCCAATGACCAGGTATCGACCCAGGATGAACAGGTAAAACTCGACGAGGATATTCCATTCTAATGATTATAGTAGACACACGGGAAAAGCCGAAAGCAATCGGCAAGATACTGAAATACTTCGAAGCGAATGACATCGAGTACGATTCCAGCAAGTTATATGTAGGTGATTATATCCGATACGACAATCCATCGGTGGTAGTCGATAGGAAGCAGAACATAGCGGAACTTGCGAAGAACTGCACTTCCGATCATGAGCGCTTCAAAAGGGAACTGGAACGAGTCAAGAAGGCAGGGGCTCAGTTGATACTGTTGGTGGAACAGGACAGATATAAGGACCGCGACGAATGGATTCGCGTCCGTGACATATCAGACCTTATGTGCTGGACTAATCCGTATACGACCGTCACGGGTGAGAAAGTCTATCGGGTCCTTGCGAGTTGGACGGCAAAATACCCGCTCTCGGTCCAGTTCTGTGACAAACGAGAGACGGGGGAAAAAATAGCGGAGATATTGGTATAAATGGGTAATCAATTTTTAGATGCTGCAATTGAATACGCTTCGAAAGGGCTGGCGGTCTTCCCGGTAAAGGCAAAAGGGAAGAACCCGCTCACCAACAACGGCGTAAAAGATGCGACTACCAACTTCGACCAAATCGAAAGTTGGTGGAGGAAGTACCCATCGGCAAACATAGGGATCGCTTGCGGAGAAGTCTCAGGCGGTCTTCTTGTTGTCGACCTGGATGAGAAAGACAACGGCATAAGCGGAGCTGATTCCCTTAATCAATGGGAGAGGGAGAACGGCCAGCTTCCTGATTCGTGGCGCTCGCTGACAGGGAGTGGTGGTGTCCATATCTTCTATAAACTGGACGGGACCACCAAGAACAGAGTCAATCTATTGGATGGAGTCGATATCAGATCCGACGGAGGGTACGTCGTTGCTCCGCCTTCAGTCCATCCCAATGGTCACCGATACGAGTGGGAATACGGCCCTGACGATTTAGAGATAGCTGAAGCTGACGAGACTGTTAAGGAGCTGTTAGGCGTCGGCAAGCAAGCGGATCCGGATCGGTTCGTGCTGCCTGAAAGCATAGGCAAGGGGCTCCGAAACGATACGATCTATAAGATGGCGTGCTCGATGCAATCAAAAGGCGCGCTGGACGATGTTATTTATATCGCTTGCAAGGCGGTCAATGAGAAACAGTGCGACCCGCCACTTCCCGAGGATGAAGTCGAGAAGATCGTAGAAAGCGCACTTACCAAAGCAAAAGGAAACGCAAAGGCGCTGGCTCCGTCAAAAGAACTTGATCTGCTGACCGTAACAGACTCCAAAGGGAACGAGAAAGTCCGCCAGTGCGCTGAGAACGTAACGAGAGTATTACTGAACGACCCGAAGCTGGCGGGCAAGATAAAAGATGACCGGTTCGGATACAGACTGATGTATCTCGGACAGCTCGACTGGCGAGAAAAAGGCGACACGTACGGAGAGTGGACAGACAAGGACGATTCCGCTCTGCAGAGTTACCTTGACATTAAGTACAACCTGAGAAACGACAAGGATTATACGAACGGCTTCAATGTAGCGCTATTGGAAAACAGCTACGACCCGCTGACCGGATACCTTGACGCTCTGGAATGGGACGGGATCCATCGTATCGACGAGGCCATGACCAAATGTCTCGGGGTGGAGCCGACCCAATACAACGTAGCAGCGTTCAGAACGTTTCTGCTCGGAGCGGTACGAAGGGCATACAATCCAGGATGCAAGTTTGACTATATGCTGGTTTTCGTCGGGCAACAGGGCGATGGAAAGTCCACGTTCTGCAAGCTCCTCGCCTGCAATGACGAGTGGTATGATGAGAACTTCAACTTTAAAGATACGAACAGCAAAGCCACCATCGAGAACATGGCGGGGAAGTGGATCCTCGAGATGGGCGAGATGGATACGATGAAAAGGGACTTTGTAACGGCTGACGCACTTAAGGCATTTATTACGACCCAGTCCGATTCGTATCGTGCTCCATACGGAAGACGAGCGGAACGAAGACCGAGGCACTGTGTATTCTGCGGAACGTCAAACGACAAGAACTTCCTTAAGGACAGAACAGGAAACAGACGATACCTGCCCATTGACTGTCATTCGACGGCTGAAACCAAGCGATTTATGTTCGAAGACCAAGAAAGCGTGGCAAGGCCGTACCTGAGGCAAGTCGTAGCGGAAATGGTAGCATATTACAAGGCGCATCCGAACGAACAGGCCGTCCTTCCCGAAGATATCGCAGGTCTTGCAGCTGAAGCGCAGAGCAACCACCTCGAAGAAGACGTATGGGTCTCCATCATAGACGACTTCCTCAGATCTGAACCGTGCAACAGGGTAAATGCAGCATATCTGTGGGATAAGGCATTCGACCGTGACGTGGCAGATATGCGGAAAGGGGAAGTGACCAGGATACTCACGATTATGCGGAACGAAATAGAAGGCTGGCACGAAATAGGCAAGGCGAGGATGAACGGATATGGACGCGCCGGAATATGCTTCGAACGGGATCCAATAAGTGTCACCTATGACGTGAAAAGTGACACCTTGGAGGGTGACACCGATGCGATAGGTGACACTTTAGAGGGGTTTGAGGACGTAACAGGCGAGTGCGACATACTGTTTTAAGAGACGAAAATCACAAAAAACGTCACCTATCAGTCAAAAAACGTCACCCTGAAAATCGATAGGTGACACCCAAAGGTGACACCAAAACCCTTGATTTTCAAGGGCTCACGGGCTACTGTCACCTATGTCACCCTAAAATTCACTAAAAGAATATTTTTAGAATATAGATAGTAATTTATATAGTAATTAGAAAGTTTGGGTGACAAGGGTGACAAGGGTGACGCTTGAACATTTTGGAGGTCGAAATGAATGGAATCGAAAAGAAGATAAAGGACGCGCTCAGGGATCTGAACGACGTCTGCCTGAGCTATTATCTGGTGGAGGGGCTCGGCTGCAGAAAGTGTCCGCTCGATAAGTACCGCTGGGACGACGGAGAAGAATGGCACTGCTTCGTGGCGGACGCCATGAATGATATCGACACCGATGCGTACACCGTAATTATGGAGGATATGACATGAATCCGAAAGAACTGATCGCGGTCTTCGGCAAAGACTGCAAGAATTGTGAGTACAAATATGACTGTCCCGATGCGTTTACGGAGCTGTCGCACTATTGCAGAGCATACTGGGAAGATCAGAAGGAGGAGAAGGATGAACGAAAGAAACTGTGAATCCTGCATACACGCAAGACCATTCGAAGGATCTAACGACAACGGATGCGGTGCGTGGGAATGCGAATATATCAACAGAAAAGAAGCCGTTGAGATTTGGAGAGCAAACAAGGACATCGTAAGGTGTAAGGATTGCAAACACTACGATACAGAGTCGAGAACGTTCCCTTGTTGCACGGATATATTCGGAGCGGTTAGATATATGGAAGCGGACGGATTCTGCTCAAAGGGAGAGCGGAAAGGAGAATGATGAACGAGCAAATATCAATGTTAAAACAAAAGCCTCATTGGATTCCGATAGAACGAGGCGACAGAGGATATAGTGTGAGCGACTTTATTTGTTCCGAATGTGGGAAGCCTTGTCCGTGTTATCACCTAACTGACTATTGTCCTAACTGCGGTGAAAGGATGAAAGGAGAATGATATGGGATTTATAAAAGCAATGTATAACGGAAACGATGTGCTGTTAAATACGGATTACATCGTGGATATATGGAACTATGATGAATTATATGCGGATGTATATCTTCTCGATGATATGCGTAGTGCGTATAAAGTGCCAAAGGTAGAATTGGATAGGTTTCTTAAAGGAGAATGATATGGGAATATACATACCTAATATGGATAAGCCGAAGAGTTGTTGGGAATGTCCGCTCTATGATTCGGAGTATCCTTGGACTTGCGATTTGTTTGATGCCTATTGCCCACTAATCGACATCGTAACTTGTGGGGAGTGCAAACATTGGTATAACGATGCTGATTGCGGAATGGCTTGCGAGTTCACTAATATGAAACAACCGAGCGATGGATTCTGCAATTGGGGAGAAAGAATAGACGAATACGAAAGAGAATACAGAGAATTAGGACTCTATGAGTTGAGGGAATTGCGGAAAGGAGAAGCGAATGACAAACGATACAATAAAAATCCAAGCGAGGTCTGCCGATGAGGTTAGGTCAACGAATCGAGTCGTACTGTATAAAGACGGTTGTGAGAGAGAGTTCTATCAGCCAAAAGCAGAATGGGAGTGGTGTCACGATTGCAAAGAGTATGACCAAGAGAAACACTCTTGCCCTCGTTGGACTAAAGCGATTCGGAAGACCGTGGCAGAATTGGAAGAGTACTACGGTAGGCATATCACCAAGACAGAGCAGACTCTTGTGATAGACTATCCCGACACCGATGATGTTCAAACCATCTTGCTGTTGGATGATGAGGGATTCACAAGGGTCTTTGAAGAAAGGAGAAGCGATGAGTGAGATATTAATAGCCCTGTCTGTGGTAGGTGGGTTGGCAATTATGTTCTGCATAGGGTCGGTCGTATACAACAGAGGGTGGAGCAAGGGATATTTTGAAGGTAGATTTGATGAGTGGGAAAGGAGAAAAGATGAGCATAATACTTAAAGGGATTGACCCCAAAACGGATTATGGGTTATGCATACTAACCATAAGAGGGGAATTGATAACTGCGAATGGAAAACACATTCAAGCTATCCAAATCCCAAAGAATCACGGAAGGTTGATAGATGGGGACGAACTCTTAAAGCGAATAGAAGAGTCGCCCACGTTTGCGAGCAAGTACAAAGAGACCGCCAAACTATTTATAAGAGTATATACCGAGCAAGGTACGATATTAGAAGCGGAGGAGTAAGATGATTCAATTCATAGCGGGAGCGATATTCGGGGGAACGGTCGGGTTCGTCCTGGTCGCATTAGTTACAGTAAGCAAAGGCAGAAGATGACAGTAAGAGAAGTAAAAGACTTCCTGAGGCAATACGGAGAAGCTGAAAGGCAAGCCGAACGATTAAAAAGTGAATACTACGAGGAGATAGAGCGGATAGACAGTATCAAATCACCTGCTGACAACGATGGGATGCCACATGGTACAAGTATCAGCAAGACGGTCGAGCTGCAGGCGATCAGACTGGCAGAGAAGACGGAACGATATAAGGAAGCCGAGCTTGATGCACTTCGGAAACGCCAGGAAGTGTTCGACGCGATTCTGAAAGTCCCTGGAGTCAAAGGCCAGATCTTATACGAGCGGTATATCAATCTCAAGAACTGGGACGATGTGGCCGAATCGGTTCACTATTCGCTCCAGCACGTCCACAGGCTTCACGGTGCGGTCTTGCTCGAGCTCCAGGATGTGATAGAATGAGACTTTTTAAGGTGCTACGATGATAGTGTCAGAAATGGCAAGCGAATCACTCTACGCCGGAGCGATCCGGCAATCATGGCCCGACGGTTCGTACTTCACTGGTTAGACTCCAGTGCGGGCCTCTTTCGACATCCACCAATCCCCCAAAAGAACGGAACAAGGCAGCTCCGTTCTTTTTATTTGATATCATGAGCAGAAACAACCCACGCTACGCTAACGGCAATACAAGACGGAAACACCGGGCACGACTGAAAGCCATGGGACTTCCTTGCGGTATATGTCAAGGCAGGCTCGGGCCGATTCATTACGATGAACCATCGAACGCACAGTATCCGCTCAGCTTCGTGATAGACGAGATCCATCCGGTCAGTAAGTGGAGACTATTCGGGTACGATTCACCGGAAGCAGCCGCTCAGGACTGGAGCAACCTGCAGCCAGCTCATTGGATCTGCAACGCCAGGAAGAGCGACAAAGTGCCTGAATTGGAAGGTCGAAAGATAATCAATATTGCAAACGTAAAAGACGGCGACTGGTGACGGTGGGGAGGGTACCCGGTACCCCGGCCACGGCGCGAAGCCACGGGTCCAGCGCCGATACCCCCGAAGTGGCTCCGGATCTTTTTGGGGTGGTACAAAAAAGGAGAGGACATGGGAGAGACAACAAAGTTTTGCAGGGTGGCGGTGAGTGATCTGATACCGTACATAAACAACGCGAAGATCCATACCGAGGACCAAATCACCCGCATCGCATCCAGCATCAGAGAGTTCGGGTTCCTGAATCCGGTGCTGATAGATGCACAGAAAAATGTCATCGCGGGACACGGCAGGATCATGGCAGCAAAGAAGCTCGGCATGACAGAGGTCCCGTGTGTTTATGTCGAAGGCCTGACCGATGCACAGCGCAAGGCTTACATACTGGCTGACAACAGGCTCGCAGAAATGGCGGACTGGGATATGGATCTCGTAAGAGGAGAACTCGAAGAGCTCCAGGAACTGGGATTTGATACCGAGCTGACGGGCTTCGATATCGATCTGGAGGAGGAGCCTGAAGTTACAGAAGATGAGATCCCGGAAGAAGTCGAAAGCAGGGCCAAAGATGGAGACATATGGGAGCTTGGAGAACATCGAGTAATATGTGGCGACAGCACGGACCCGGAGGTATTAGAAAAACTCATGGATGGGGCAAAGGCTGACCTGTTGCTGACTGATCCTCCCTACAATGTCAACTACTCAAACAAAGCCGGAAAGATTGCAAATGACAATCTCGAAAACTCAGAATTCAAGGCGTTTTTAAAAGACGCATTCAATGCAGCGGTTCAAAAAATGAGGGGGGTGCTGCGTTTTATATATGGCACGCCGATTCAGAGGGGCTGAACTTTAGGTCTGCTGCAGAAGAAGCAGGGCTCCATGTAAGGCAGTGCATTATATGGAACAAGAACGGACTCATACTCGGACGCAGCGACTACCAGTGGAAACACGAACCCTGCCTGTACGGATGGAAAGACGGCGGAAAGCACTACTTCACTGACGACAGAAAACAGGCCACGGTAATCGAGGACCCGAAGCCCGACTTTAAAAAGATGAAAAAAGAGGAGCTGAGAAACCTCCTCGAACAGTTATACAGCGACAGAGTAAGCACCACAGTCATAGACGAAAAGAAACCTCTGGCGAATGATATGCATCCGACCATGAAACCACTCGGTCTGCTTGCGAGACAGATCCGCAACAGCACAAAACAAGGCTGGCTCGTATTGGATACGTTCGGCGGTAGTGGATCTACTCTGATGGCTTGCGAACAGTTAAACAGAAAATGCTATACTTGCGAACTCGATCCGCACTACGTCGATGTCATCCTGCAACGCTGGGAAGACTTCACCGGGAAGAAGGCGGTGCTTGTAAATGGATAAGCAGAGAGAACAGCACATAGCGGAAATGAAACGGCTCGAGGAGGCCATACGAAAGACAACCTCTCCGAAGCTGAAAAGAGACTACAGAAAAGCCTGGTACAGAAAGCAAAAGCAACTTTTTGCATATGACCAGTACAAAGGAACGAGGACACCTGATGGAAAACGAACTCAGGCAGAGAGCCGATGAAGAGAAAAACAGAATAGTCGGCATCCTGACAGAAGCAGGGATCTCCGAGAGAAGAATGCAGATGCTCGGTCCGGTAATAGAGAATGTCTCCTGGATGAAGGCTAAGCTGGACGACTCCAGGGCTCTTATAAAGAACAGCAACATAGTAGTGCCGTACGATAACGGAGGAGGGCAAAAGGGCATCCGAGAAAATCCTGCGTTTAGAGGATACGAGTCTCTGTGGAAATCATATATGCAGGGAATGAACAGAATCCTCGACACATTGCCAGAAGAGGAGGCCAAAACCCTCGACTATGAAGACATGAAACCGCAAAGCGTCCTCTCCCTCGTTAGAGACAGACACAGGAGTGCAGTATGAAAGGGAGCCAAACCCCGAGAATAAAAGTAGAACCGCAAAGATCCGGAACAGACGGAGCCGATGCGGTTCTTTTAATGGCTGAATACGGATACAAGCTGGACGAATGGCAGCAGGACGTTATTAATTGCTGGCTCGGGTTCGACGATACTGGTAAATACAATGTGACCTCCGCAGGGCTTTCACTTCCGAGACAGAACGGAAAGAACGTCTGCCTCGAAGCCCGGGAGTTTTACGGCATGGTCATAAACGGCGAAAAGATCCTTCACACAGCGCACCAGGTCCGTACCAGTAAGAAGAGTTTCAGAAGACTGGCCTCGCTGTTTACGGATAAAAGACACCCGGAGCTGACCGACATAGTCAAGTCGATACGATACACGAACGGAGAGGAATCCATCGAACTGGATAACGGCGGATCTATCGAGTTCTCGGCGAGATCCAGACAAGCAGCCAGAGGATTTGACGGTATCAGCCTGGTAGTTTACGACGAAGCACAGGAACTCACCGATGATCAGGTTGAAGCGATAATGGCAACGCTCTCGGCTTCAGCAACCGGTACGAGACAGATCATATACACCGGAACGCCGCCATACCCGGGATGCCCCGGGGACGTATTCCGCAGACGCAGAACCGCAAGCATAGAAGACGCAGGTAAACACGATGCCTGGCATGAATGGAGCGTATCAGCTGAGTCGGTAGCGGAAATAAACACAACGGATAGGAGCCTATGGTATATGGCAAATCCTGCTATGGGAATCAGACTGGATGAAGAGTTCACAGCAGAGGAACAGAGGTCAATGTCGGCTGATGGCTTCGCCCGTGAACGTCTCGGCTGGTGGACTCCAGTAGTGGAACACGAAGTCGATTATGCAATACCTTCAGACATATGGGACGCTTGCAGATCTGAAGACCCGAAACCCGAAGGCAAGACAGCGTACGGGATCAAATTCAGCGCAGATGGTTCGACTGTTGTGCTGTGCGGTGCGGTCATACCGGCAGACGGTCCGGCTCGAATCAGTTTGATTGAACTGAAGCCGACGGGCCACGGTATAAGCTGGCTTGCAGACTGGCTGAACGCACGATATCAGAAGGCTTCCTGCGTAGTCATAGACGGACGGAACGGAGTTGATGTGTTAGTGGAACGGATCGCCGATACCTGGAAGATGAAGGGTTCTGTAATAAGACCATCGTCACGGGATATGATCGCAGCGGTCAGCACATTAACGAACGCGCTGAATGAGAAGGCCGTAACGTGGTTCTACCAACAGGACGCATTAAGGGAGAGCGCAATAACATCAGTTAAAAGACCCTTTAGTGGAGGCTGGGGCTTCGGTGGGGAAAACTCCGCACCGATAGAGGCTGCAGCGCTTGCGCTATGGGGCGCGCAGAACAGTAAGAGAAATCCTGAAAAGAAGATGAGGATCAGCTAATGACAAAACTACTTAATCCGGCAAGAGTATACGGCTTAAGAGATAGGGAACGGGCGATGCTCGTCAAACTTATAGACGTATATGAGAATGCGGACAGCAAGAACAGACTAAAAGAACGATATTACAACGGAAAGATAACGCTCGGAGAGGTTAATCTCGGAATCGCGCTTCCCGAAGGCATCAGGGGGCTCGAGATCGGGTGCGCATGGGGTGCAAAGACGGTCGATGTGCTGGCTTCCCGCTCCATGTTCGATGGATTCGTAGGTGAGAACGGCGAGGGCGTCGATGCACTTGCGGAGATAGTCCAGCGAAACAACCTGATAGCAGAGTACCCGAAGGCTTGCAGAGACGAGCTGAAGATAGGATGCTCGTTTGCTACGCTATCAGCCGAGCCGAACAGGAAGTGCCGTATCAGGTTCCATTCTACCAGCTCAGCTGCTGCTGTATGGGATGGAGAAAAAGGCCGAATCGCTTACGGTATGGCCGTAATCGGCACAGAACCCAACAGGGACGGAAACGGTGGCTGGACGGCCAATCTGATACGTCTCGACACGGATGAAGCCGTATGGATGCTGAGAAAAGATGAGCATTCCGACGACTGGCAGGCGAAAGCATATCCACATAAGATGGGAAGGCCTCTGATGGAACCGCTCATATACAATCCGACGAGCGGAAAGCCATTCGGCCAGAGCAGAATCAAAGAACCTATCAGGAGACTGATTCAGGGCTATGTGAGAACCATCGCAAACGCCACTATCGGCCTCGAATTCAGTACAGCTCCGCAGAAGTACCTGCTGGGCGTAACTGACGAACAGTTCGACACGGTGGTGAATCAAAAGTTCCGTCAGTACGTGGGATCTATTATCACCAGCACAGTCAATCCCGAAACAGGCGAAAAACCTTCATTCGGTCAGCTCCAGCAGGGGAGCATAACGCCTCACGTGGAAATGCTCCGAATCCTGGCGACACAGTTCAGCGCTGCAACGGGGCTCACCGTAACGGATACGGGCGTAGTCAACGATGCCAATCCGACCAGCTCCGACGCTATCCTGGCACAGTCGCAGACACTCGTGCTGATGGCAGAACAGTTGAACGCGACGAACGGAGACGCGCTCAGGAACATCGCTCTCATGGCTATGGCTATCGAAAACGATACGAACATAGACGGGCTGGATGATACACAGAAGAGCATCGTCGCGCACTTTAAAAACCCTGCAATGCCGTCCGTAGCGGTAACAGCAGACGCAGCCATCAAGATCGCTTCGGCTCGTCAGGGATTCGCTGATACTGATACCTTTTTGGAGATGATCGGATTCGACCAGGCTGATATCAGGAGGATAAAGGCTCAGGAACAGAGGGCAAGAGGTCTGGCCGTATTAGAGGAGATTGAAGAATAATGGCAACCATATCAGCTAAGTCGTGGGACAGATATATAAATGCTCTGCGGAA
>CAMOJA010000018.1 GCA_946616535.1 uncultured Bacteroidales bacterium
AGGACTGGATGATAGCGGTAATAATGGTTCCTAAAAGCACCAATAACAGCGGGTTGCGTATCGAAGCGAGGAACAGTTTGACGGAGTGCAAAGCCGCAAACTCATCCATGGCGTTGGACATCATACTGAGGCCGACAAACAACATTCCGAAGCCGGTGAGCACACCTCCTGCCTGCTTCCACGCATCGCTTTTGGTAAAGAGCATAATGAACGCACCGATACCTGCCAAAGCGCTGAAGATGAGGGTGGTGGAGATACTGTTGGAGCCGGACAGACCGAGCGCCACTAACTGGGCGGTAACTGTCGTACCGATGTTCGCGCCGTAGATGATGGTGGCGGCTTGCGTGAGCGACATGATGCCCACGTTCACAAAACCGATGACCATCACAGTAACAGCACCACTGCTTTGGATAGCAGCGGTGCCGATAGTGCCGATTCCCACGCCGAGCCACTTATTGTCGCCGGTCTTGGCAAAGAGGCGTTTGAGCCGTTTGGAGGAAGCCGATTCGAGGTTACTGCTCATCATCGTGCAGGCAATCAGAAAGACTCCGATACCTGCCAGGAGCGTTAGAACGGCGGTAATAATAGCTAAGAGATCCATCTTTTAGTCGTCAACGCGGACGAACTCGTATTTGCGGTTGAACTTGAGATCGAGACCGTTATTGAGTTCGGCTTTGTAGCCGCGGTCGTCTTTGCCCCACTCGGTAATGAAAGCGTTCGGGAAATTGGCTTTGACATAGGCTTGAACGGATTCCGGAATAAGCGCGGAGGGCACTTCCGTCAGTTTGCAATCCACTTTCAGCAACTCGCCCGCCTTGTTGAACTCGATGGTGCGGCCGTCATTGAAGCGAACTTCGTATTCGTCGTCCAGAAGCCCTTTATCCAGCATGACATACGCGATTTGCGCAGCATCGAAATGGGCAGCCACGATGGCTTTGGCCGGTTCGGGAACTTGGTCATAAGTGATCACTTGGTCCTTAGCACAAGCTGTGAAGGAGCATGTCAGCGCCAGCAGCGCTACAAATAAATTCTTCTTCATAATAGTTCGTTTTTGTAGGTTAAAATGTTTTCAAATAGAATACTACAAAAATCATGCCATAAATTAATTATACAAAAAAATATGTGCAATCTTGCGTATATCAAAAAAAAGTTGTAATTTTGCAGTCGATTTCGAAATAAGTAGAAATTTATACCATGGAAAACGTTAAAATTATCGAGATTAAGAAGAGTGTCTTCGAGAATAACGACTGTGCGGCGGATGAGTTGCGCGGTGAGTTGAAGACCAAGGGTGTGTTTCTGCTCAATCTGATGTCTTCGCCCGGAAGCGGCAAGACCACAACCCTCATTCAGACCATCAATCGTCTTAAAGACAAAATCCGTATTGCCGTTATGGAAGCGGATATCGACAGCGATGTCGATGCGATCAAGATTAAGGAAGCCACCGGCGTGGAGTCCATTCAGTTGCATACCGGCGGCATGTGCCATCTGGATGCGGAGATGACGAAACAAGGATTGAACAACGTGTCAATGGAGCAAGCGGACTTAGTCATTCTGGAGAACGTGGGCAATCTCGTGTGCCCTGCGGAGTTTGACACCGGAGCCGTGAAGAACGCGATGATCCTCTCTGTGCCGGAAGGACATGACAAACCGCTCAAGTATCCGTTGATGTTTTCCATTTGCGATGTGGTGGTAATCAATAAGATAGATGTACTGCCGTATTTCGATTTCGATATGGAGAAATGCAAGGAGTACATCCATATGCGTAACCCGAAAGCGACCGTCATTCCTATCTGCGCCAAAACAGGAGAAGGCGTGGATGTTTTTGCCGAATGGCTCTTGACCGAAGTCAAGAATTGGAAGTCGATATAACGACATATCGACATAACGATATAACGAAAATAATCTATACTATGCCGCAAATGTCAGACAAGTTTGTCCCAAAACACAAAGGGGACAAGAACCCGAATCCGAAATTATTGAAGTTCGTCCGCCATGTTACGGACCGTATTCCCGGAAAGATCAAGATGACCACAGACGCCCCGGAGTATTGGGGTCTCGCCTGTATCTTCGAAGATGAGATGGATGCGGTAACCCGTGAGGCGTCGCTGGATCTGCTGTTAGATATGTTGCCCGGTAATTTCTTTAAGGTTCGCAAGCACCACACGTACGCGCAGTTGCATGAGATGAACACCGAGAAGCACTACACACCGGATGACAAGAGTTTTGACGAATTATTAGATAAACTCGCCTATTTCGGCATGCTGGAATACGATTACGGCGATCACTATACCAACGGCCAAGGACCGGACGAGGGTACGACATTCAACCGCGATGACCGTATCTACTGGGTGCCGATGTTCGTGCCGGGAAGTGCCGAATATACGAACATGAACACCGAACTGATGGATCGTCATCCGGAGCTGGCGATGTTCTTCGAGCGAATGACATTCCTGCCCTTGGAGAAGATTACACCGATGGTTCCAATGGGCGGCAGCGGTATTGGTATGCACGTCATTCCGGTGGAAAAAGCCATCTCGATGGAAAATCAGAGTGTCGATATCGAGCATATCAGTTACTGGCTTAAGAAATACGAGGGACATATCGGCGTCGGCATCTGCTCTTGTCGATATGGGCGCAAGAAATTAGATGAAGGCTGCGCAGACGATTACCGCGATTGGTGTATCGGTGTGGGCGATATGGCGGATTATCTGCGTGAGACAGGCCGCGGGCACGACATCACTTACGATGAGGCGATGGCGATTCTCAAGAAAGCCGAAGACCACGGTTTTGTACACCAAGTAACGAATATCGACGGCGAGGGTAAGATCTTTGCGATTTGTAATTGTAACGTGAAGATATGCAACGCGCTACGCACCTCGCAGTTGTTCAATACACCTAATATGTCTCGTAGCGCGTACGTGGCTGAAGTGGATCCGAAAAACTGCGTGGCGTGCGGCCGGTGTGTGGAGTATTGTCCGGCAGGAGCGGTCAAGTTGGGTCAGAAACTATGCACCAAGCATGGTCCGCAGACCTACCCGAAACAGGAGTTGCCTGACGCAACCCGATGGGGCGAAGACAAATGGACGGAAGACTACCGCGACAAGAACCGGATCAACTGCTACCCGACAGGAACGGCGCCGTGTAAGACCGCATGTCCGGCACATATCGCCGTGCAGGGCTATCTGAAAAAAGCGGCAGAAGGCAAATACACAGAGGCGTTGGAACTGATCAAACGCGAGAACCCGTTCCCGGCAGTATGCGGACGAATCTGTAACCGCCGTTGTGAGGACGCTTGTACACGCGGCACGATTGATCGTGCGGTAGCGATCGACGCCGTGAAGAAATTCATCGCTGAGAAAGACTTGCATGCCGAGACGCGTTTTGTGCCCGAAGTCAATATCTGCTCGAACGTCCAAGAGCGTTGGGAGGAGAAGATTGCCATCATCGGCGGCGGACCTGCTGGGCTGAGTTGTGCGTATTATTTAGCGACGATGGGTTACAAGCCCACTGTGTTCGAACGCAATGCAGAACCAGGTGGTATGCTACGCTACGGCATCCCGTCGTACAAACTGGACAAGGCGGTTATTGATGCCGAGATAGATATCATGCGTGAGATAGGCGTGGAGATAAAGACCGGCGTGGAAGTGGGCAAGGACATCACGATAGCCCGGTTGCGCGAGCAGGGTTACAAAGGATTCTACGTAGCTATAGGTTGCCAAGGTGGTCGTCTGCCGGGTATTCCGGGAGAGGATTTGGAGGGCATAATGACCGCGATTGATTTCCTGCATGAGGCAAATTGCGGCGACAAGAAGATCAGCGGAAAAGTCGTTGTTGTCGGCGGCGGAAACGTAGCTATCGATGCAGCGCGTGTTGCAAAACGCAGCGGCGCAAGCGAAGTGACGATGCTGTCGCTGGAGAGTGAAGATATCATGCCGGCTTCGCTTGAAGAACGCATGGAAGCGCGTGAGGATGGCGTGGTAATCAACCCGGGATGGGGACCAAAAGAAATTAAAAATTCAAAATTAAAAATTAACAATGTCGGTGGCATAACGTTCAAGAAGTGCGTGTCGGTATTTGATGCAGAGCATCGGTTTGCGCCGAAGTTCGATGAGAACGAGACGATTACGCTGGAGGCGGACTTGGTGATTTTTGCTATTGGTCAGACGGTAGTGCTCAAAGATCTGCTCAAAGATACGAAAGTGGAGTTCTTCCGCGGCGTATATCCGGTAGCGGACAAACTGACGTACCAGACCGCCGAACCCGACATCTTCGTGGGCGGCGATGTGTTCACCGGTCCTAAGTTCGCGATTGACGCTATCGCCGCAGGCAAGGAAGCGGCAGAGAGTTTGCATCGCTTCGTGCAGCACGGACACATGACTATCGGTCGCAACCGCCGTGATTTCATCGAACTGAATAAGCAGGATATTCTGGTGGAGCAATACGATAACAGCAGCCGGCAAGACCCGGGAGTCATTCCGACGAAAACGAAATTCGAGGAATACCACGGTACGTTGACCGAAGAACAGGTGAAGAAAGAAACTGCCCGCTGCCTCAGTTGCGGTGCATCGGTAGTGGATGAGAACCGCTGTATCGGTTGCGGTATTTGTACCACCAAGTGCGCGTTCGACGCCATTCACCTGCATCGCGAGCACCCGGAAGCCAGCGTCATGCGCACTTCCGAGAACAAGTTTGATGGCATTTTGCCGTACATGATCAAAAGAGGCGGAAAGATATTGATTTCGGGGCTAAGCAAGAAAAATTGATGCACGAGTTAGGAATCGTATTCTATATTATAAGAGATGTCAAGAAAGCAGCGCAAGAACATGGCGTTGAGCATGTCTCGGCGGTGGTGATGAACATTGGTGAGGTGTCCACCATTGTACCGGAATACCTGACCGATTGTTGGCATTGGGCGGCAGATAAAGAAGAGTTGCTGCGGGGTTGCGAATTGAAGATCGAACCGATACAGGCGGTGACGCATTGCGACGGTTGTGGCAAGGAGTACCCCACAGTGGCGCATGGAAAGATCTGTCCGCATTGCGGCAGCGAGAAGACTTGGCTGCTACAAGGGAACGAAGTGGAGATTAAGGAATTGATAGTTGATAATTGATAATTGATAATTTATAATTTTATGGCTTGTTTTATTGTACCCTTAGTACAAGCGGTGGCAACAACGGCATACCGCAAACGTATGGAAAAAACGCAGGTTGAACCTGCACAAAGTAACTACCATGCGCTCAGCAAGCATCTACCGGCTCTGGAGAAAATGCTCTGGGGCGGTTCATTGATGCTGATAGTGGATCATATCCTCAACGGCGAGGTGACATGGATGTACCCGTTCTTTACCGCCTTGGAAACCGAAGGCGGCGGTTTGGTGATGCTCAAAGAGATGCTGACCGTGGGTGTACCGATGTCGATAATCGTCACCGTTGCATGGGCTATATGGGCTTATACCAAGGAGCGCAAAACTGTTAACGCATAAAGAAACCCGACATATCGACATATCGTCATATCGATAAATCGATTAAAATCAATCATTTAATCTTAAAAATTACTAATCTATGTTTTTTGAAGTGTATGGGGCAAATGCCCTTGCTCAATGGGGCATGCTGTTGGTTGTCCTCGTGGGCTTAATCCTTTTCAATGAGTTTGCTCGCCGTACGAAACTCGGCGGTGCTATCACGTTCTTCGCTATTCCGCTGGCACTGACGATTTATTT
The DNA here is from genome assembly GCA_946616535.1 of uncultured Bacteroidales bacterium. Next base: position 5,720 of record CAMOJA010000018.1, read on the forward strand.
CATTGCCATCGCAGTGGGTGCCCGTATGGGTGCTGAGTGGGCGCTGACGAACCAGACTCATCTGTACATGAACGGTTGGTTCCACTATGCTAAGCTGTATGCTGCCTTGACCGGATGTATTGGTTTTATGATGATCAAGTACGAATGGGGAATTGGCGCAAAACGCTGGTTCAAACCATTCCCGTTCATCATCGTAGCTATTAACATTCTGATTGCCGTGGCTTCGGATTTCGAGTCCGCTATCATGGGATGGAACAAATGGTGGCTGTCAAGCGAAGGTGTATGGTTGTATGGCGGTTGGCATAACGTATTCAATGGTCTTGCCGGTCTGTTCAACATCTTCTGTATGACCGCATGGTGGAATGTGTATCCGTCCAAGGACAAGAAAGATATGATTTGGGCGGACATGACTTGGGTCTATATCCTCGTTTATGACATCTGGAACTTCGCGTACACGTACAACTGCCTGCCGACACACAGCTGGTATTGCGGTATTGCGTTGTTGCTCGCTCCGACAGTAGCTGCTCTCCTTTGGAACCGTGGCGGTTGGATTCAGAACCGTGCTAACACTCTGGCTATATGGTGTATGTTTGCACAGGTATTCCCGCTCTTCCAAGAGGTCTTCAAAGATGGTTTTCACAAGTTCAGCTGGGTTGTTCTGCCGACGCAGTACGTCAACGGCTTTGACACCATCACCGCTCTCTATGCAGAGGCTGGCGGCGAGGCTGCAGCAACCGGTACTACTATTGAGGCTGTGGGGGCTACAGCTGCTAATCCGACAGCTATGCTGGTCATCTCCGCTTTGGCGCTCATTACGAACATCGTTGCTTTCGGTTACATTATGTACCAAGCCAAGGTACGCCGCATCAACCCGTATAAGGAGGATGTCTTCGTTAATCAGAAGTACTACAAAGACGCGATGGCTCGCGCCGTGGTCAACAGCTAATAGACGGAAAGACACCGTAAAGTAGCTGAAAGCGAAAGAAAAATCGTCCTTCTGGGCGATTTTTTTTTGTCTTTATTTGCATATCTCGAAAAAAAGTAGTAATTTTGCACTCGTAAATAAAAAATACGCAAATGAAAAAACTATTTTTGATTTTAGCGGCGGTGATGATGACCGTAAGCGTAATGGAAGCAAAAACTATTGTTGTTTATTTCTCGGCCACAGGAACCACCAAAGCGGCGGCAGAGCAGATTGCCAAAGAGCAGAAAGCGGATATTTGGGAGATCGTGCCGGCGGAGAAATACACGGCAGCGGACTTGGACTGGCGCAACAAACAATCGCGTTCGTCGATTGAGATGGCAGACCCGGAAGCTCGTCCGGCGATCAAACAATGCACCAACATCCAGCCGTACGACGTCATTTATGTGGGTTATCCCATCTGGTGGGGTGTCTGCCCGAGAATCATCAACTCGTGGATCGACAACAACCTCCCGCAGCTGGAGGGTAAGCAACTCATTCCGTTCGCTACCTCCGGCAGTAGTACCATCGGGCAATCAGTGGAGTACCTGCGCAAGACCTATCCGAGCTTGAAATGGGAGAACGGAAAACTGATGAATAAATAATCTGCACCAAACTATAATACAATGCAAAGCAAAAGTAAAAGATTGTGCCTATTGGCAGTAGTGGTATGTTGTGTGCTGACCGGTTGCGTGAAAGAGCCCGAGGCGCAGCATACGAGTTTTGAAACGCTAACGCTGGCCCGTGAGACTGTGACCGCTCCGATGACATGGAGTGCCGCTATCCGCGGTAAAGGCGATGTGTCTATCGTGTCCCGATGCACAGGAACGCTGGATGCCATCCGGGTGAAAGACGGTCAGAGCGTGAAGAAGGGCGACGTGCTCTTTATGATTGATAATCGCTCTGCCGTCAATGCCTTGGTACATGCGAAGGCGGATCTGCAGACGGCTCTTGCCAACTGCGAAAATGCCCGGCTGGAGGCGGAGAGCAACAAGGAGTTGGCCGACAAAGGAATCATCAGCGGCTATCTGTTGCGTAAGAGTCTGAACACCCTGCAATCGGCTGAGGCACAAGTGGCACAAGCCCGTGCTACCGTTCGTGACGCAGAGTTGCGCCTGGATTATTGCACGATCAAGAGTCCGGTAAATGGTTTGGTGGGAAATATCATCCCCCACGTAGGTGACGTGATCTCCGAAGGGACGATGCTCACCCGCGTAGCCGGTGTCAGCGAGATGGAAGCCAGCTTCTCCATCACGGAGAGTCAGGTTCACGCGCTGATCAGCGAGTTGGGCTCGCTGGATGCCATGGTAAAGATAGCACCGCCGCTCTCTTTCCGTTTTAAAGACGGCAGCGAGTACAGCGAGAAAGGTCGTATCACCAGCCTCTCCGGTATGGTCGATCAGCAGACCGGTTCGGTGACCTGCTACGTAACTTTCCCGAACCCCAAAGGTGAACTGTTCTCGGGAATGCAAGGCTCTGTAGTGATGCCTGTAGAGTGGGAGAATGTGATGTTAGTGCCGCTGACCGCTGTTGTTCGTATCCAAAACAAGGCCCTCGTCTATAAAGTGGGTGCAGACAGCCTCGCTACCAGCGCTATCGTGGAGATAGAGGAACTGGGCGACGGCGTGCGTGCGGTAGTCAAATCCGGTGTCGAAGAGGGCGAGACGATTGTGGCTAAAGGTGCTGCGAATGTGCATGAAGGACAAAAAGTGTTGTACTGATTATGGCAAAGGGAAATATCTTCGTAGATCGGAAAGTGATGGCGGTGTGTATCTCGCTGCTGATCGCTTTGGTGGGTTTTATATGCCTCAAGACGCTGCCTATCGAGCAGTATCCGGATATCGCACCACCGACGGTGATGATCTCAACGTCCTATTCCGGCGCGGACGCCAACACGGTGATGAAATCCGTGGTGATGCCTATTGAGGAGGCAGTGAACGGTGTGGAGAACATGGCGTACATGACTTCGGAGGCTTCGGCTACCGGTGATGTCAATATCAACGTCTATTTCAATCAAGGTACGGACGCGGACATGGCAGCGGTTAATGTGCAGAACCGCGTGTCGGCAGCGTTGGGATTGCTTCCGCAAGAGGTGACTCGCGTGGGTGTAAAGGTAGAGAAGAGGCAGAATAACATCCTTCAGATCTCTGCACTTGTCAGTCGTGACGGGAAGTTCGACATGGATTTCATCGCCAACTATATCGACATCAACGTCAAGCCTCGTCTCTTGCGAGTAACGGGTGTCGGTGCTGTGCAGCTGTTAGGTAACACGTACTCCTTGCGTATCTGGATGAAGCCGGATGTGATGGCGCAGTATGGTTTGGAGCCGAATGATATCTTCGCCGCCATCGGGAACCAGAATATGGTGGCTGCTACCGGTTCGTTAGGCGAGCAAAGCGGCAACACGTATCAGTATAATTTGGAGTACAAAGGTCGTCTGCAGTCCATCGAGGAGTTTGAGTCGATCGTGCTCCGTACGGATCATGGCAACGTGCTCCATCTGCGCGACGTAGCGGATGTGGAGTTAGGCGCATTGAACTACAGCTTCTCTTCACGCGTGGACGGCAAGCCCGGTGTAGCATTCATGATCAACCAGGCGCCGGGAGCCAATGCGACCCAGGTCAATGCGGCGATCAATGACCTGTATGACCAGATCAAAAAGACTATGCCGGCAGGCTTGGAGTTCACCACGCTCCAGACTTCCGATGACTTCCTCTATGCCGCTATCCATAACGTCGTAGAGACCCTGATCATTGCGATCATTCTGGTCATCCTGGTGGTGTATTTCTTCCTCCAGAACTTCAAAGCAACCCTCATTCCGTCGATCTCCATCATCGTATCGCTGTTAGGTACGTTCGCAGTGGTGAAAGTGGCGGGATTCTCATTAAATATCTTAACGCTCTTTGCCCTCGTGTTAGCCATCGGAACGGTCGTCGATGATGCGATCGTCGTCGTCGAGGCGGTGATGGCGAAGATGGAGAGCGGCTACACATCGGCGTACAAGGCTACGAAAGATGCCATGAGCGAAGTGACGGTGGCGGTTATCAGTTGTACGCTGGTCTTCATGGCGGTGTTCATCCCCGTGACCTTCATGCCCGGCACGAGCGGTACGTTCTTCACGCAGTTCGGTATCACTATCGCCAGTTCCGTGGGACTCAGCTGTCTCTCGGCGCTGACCCTTTGTCCTGCGCTGACCGCCATCCTTTTCCGGCCTAAGAAAGAAGAGCCTAACGGAAAGAAAAGCTTCGCGCAGTATGTAAAAGAAGCATATGACGCCGGCTATAACGCCATCTTGGGCAAGTATAAGAATGGTGTTGCCAAGTTCTTGCAGAAACCCCGCCGTGCGTGGCTTTGGCTCATTGCTGCAGCGATAGCGATGGTGTTCGCCATGCGTGCGTTGCCTTCGGGTCTTGTGCCCCAGGAGGACCAAGGTGTGATCATGGTTGATGTAACGGCTCCGGCCGGTTCACCGCTGGTGGAGACCGATAAGATCATGGCGCAGGTAGAGGAACATGTGCTGCGGCTTGAGGAGGTGGAGAGTTATGCCAAGATCTCCGGTTTCGGTCTGATCTCCGGTACGGGTGTCAGCTACGGTACGCTCGTCGTGCGCCTCAAACCTTGGGACCAGCGCAAAGGTATCGAGCACTATATCGACTATGTGATGGCGAAACTGTACCTCTCTTGCGAGGATATCAAGGACGCACAAGTCATTCCGTTCCAGATGCCGCAGATTCCGGGGTACGGTAACAGTAACGCGATCGATCTACAGATGGAAGACCTGCAAGGAGGCGATATGTCGAAGTTCAACGAGGTGGTGAATAACTTCCTTGCCGAGCTCCAGAAATACCCCGAGATACAGATGGCGATGTCGCTCTACAGTGAGTCCTTCCCCAAATACAAGGTCGATGTCAACGCTACGCAGTGTGACCGCGCAGGCATCTCGCCGGACGTAGTCTTGAACACTCTCGGTGCGTACTGCGGTAGTGCGTATATCAGTAACTTCAACCAGTACGGAAAGGTCTATCGTGTCATGGCCGGCGCAGCACCTGAGTACCGTCTGGATCCTTCGTCGCTGAATAATATCTTCGTGAAGATAGGGAGCGAGATGGCGCCCATCTCGCAGTTCGTGACGCTCACGCCGGCAGTCGGTTCGGCTACCCAGAAGCGTTTCAACCTCTATCAGTCGATCGCTTGTTCCGTGCAACCGAGTGCCGGTTATAGCGAGGGTAACGTGCAGAAAGTGATTGAGGAGGTAGCGAAGACACACCTGCCGGCGGGCTATACGTTCGAGTACGGAGGTATGAGTCGTGAGTTGCAGGCAAACAGCAAATCCAACCTCACCGTCCTTATTTACCTTGTTTGTATCCTGTTGATTTATATGATTCTCGCGTCGCTTTACGAGTCATTCTTCATCCCGCTGGCAGTCCTGCTGTCCGTACCTTTCGGTCTGATGGGCTCGTTCGCGCTGTCATGGCTCTGCGGCCAGGAGAATAACATCTACCTCCAGACCGGTGTGATCATGTTGATCGGTCTGCTGGCGAAGACGGCTATTCTTATCACCGAGTTCGCGGTCGAGAAACGCAAACAGGGTATGCCTATCGTAGAGGCGGCTTTGGGAGCTTGTGAGGATCGTCTGCGTCCTATTCTGATGACCGTCGTGACGATGATTGCCGGAATGATTCCGCTGATTATCGAAGGTGGTGCCGGAGCAAACGGAAACCGTGCACTCGCTATCGGTGTGACGGGTGGTATGGCGGTCGGAACGCTCGCCCTCGTCTTCGTCGTGCCTGCCTTCTATATCATCTTCCAGACACTCCACGAGCGCTTCCAAGGAGAGCCCGAGCTTATTGAAGAAGAATCTTCGGAATCTCGAAATACCGATATACCGAAATCTCGAAAACCGAATACGGCGATGATGGTAGGTGTCTTGATCATCAGCACAATGACCCTCTCTTCCTGCGGTATCTTCAAGAAATACGAGCCGGCGCAGAAACCCGAGCAGGACAGTCTTATCACCGCTGTCAGCGAGACGAACTGGCAGACCTATATCACCGATCCGATCTTACAGGGATATATCCGCAAAGCGCTGGAGAACAATGTCGATTACCGTTCGCGCAAGCTCGCTGTGTTAGAAGCAGATGCACGCCTTCGTGCCGCTAAGTTAGGCTTCCTGCCGACCCTGGCTATCTCGCCTGCCAACGTGGGCGTCTCGGGCACTTATACACCCGGCACAGGTATGTCCGGCGCGACGCTGAGTTACCAGGTGCCGCTATCCCTCAACTGGGGAGGAGAAGGCTTCGGTACGATCACGAATCGCAAACGTCAGGCGCAGGTGCTTCGCGACCAAGCGGAGGATAACCGTGCAGCGGCTCATGCAAACCTCGTTGCCACCATCGCCCGCACTTATACGCAACTGCAGTTGCTGGACTACCAGGGAGTTATCCTCGATAGTACGGAGATTATCTGGCAGCAAGTGCTGGAGATCCAACGCGTCCTGGTCAAGAACGGACAGGCGTACTCGCCTTCTATCGGCCAGATGGAAGCTTCGCTAATTAACGTGCAAATCCAACGCAAGCAACTCTTGGAGCAGATCCACTCGCTGGAATTATCTATGTGTCTGCTGCTGAACGTTGAGCCGCAAACGATAGCCCGTTCGCCGTGGACGAGTTATACCTTCGATCCCTGGACGCTGGAGTCCGTGCCGGCTGCGCAACTCAGCAACCGTGCCGATGTCCGCGCGGCAGAGCGGAATGTAGCTGCGGCGTTCTATCAGACGAACATGGCAAAAGCCGCTTTTTGTCCGGCGCTGTCTCTCTCGGGACTCATCGGTTGGACCAATAACGGCGGCATCGTCGTGAACCCCGGTCAGTTGCTGATGAACGCAGTACTCGGCCTCTCGCAACCGATCTTTGCCGGCGGCAAACTCAAAGCGGACCTCAAGATCGCCAAACTCGAGCAAGAGGAAGCCGCTAACCGTTACGTGGAGACCATGCTGAGAGCCGGAAGCGAAGTCAACGACGCCATCTTCCGTTGCAAGAATGCGCAGGAACAAGACACCCTCTACCAACGTCTTCTGACCACCCAGAGCGAGGCATATGAAGGCACGTATGAGTTGATGAAAACCGGTAGAGCCAACTACTTGGAGGTGCTTACGGCGCAGGAGAACTACCTCAAGGCGCAGCTCTCTGATGTCACCAACCGCTATAACGGACTCATCAGCCTCATCGACCTTTATGTGGCACTCGGCGGAGGAACGAAATAACAAAAACGCATGACCTGGTTAACCATTCTTTTATCGGTATTGACCTTGACGGTGGACAGTAAGAACGCAGTCGTCGCGACGGGGGATATCCCTCCGTCCGCCGAGGTTTCCTATAGCTGCTCGTACCAGAAAGGAACGGTTCGCCAGGGCGATGAGGCTGTACTGCAACTGTCCTACCTCGCGGGCATGACGGTGAACAAAGTAGAGGTCTATATCCGCTCTAATAAAACCGAAGGAGCCGGAACTTGGTCCGTCTCTGTCAATAATCAGCCGGCGGCGACCAAGAGCGGCACTTTCGAGCAGTGGTTCGGCGCGTACGACAACACGAATCTTCATGCGCTTTCCCTCTTGCCAAAGGCCTACACGGGCGTACAGGAGATGACTATCCGGCTGCAGGGCACGGCGAACTCTATCTATATCGACCGCTACCTTATTTATTACACACCTGCGCCCGCGCATAGCGTGACGCTCATGCGCGGAAACGAAGTCTATCAGACGCTTACGGAAACGACCGGTGGAGCAGGGGTTTTCCTGCCTCCGATGGATGACTATAACGGATGGCGGTTTATCGGTTGGACGGAGACCGAATGCGGTCAGACGACCACACGGCCGGAGTTGATAGCGCCTAATACACAGTGTTTCCTGCCGGAGGACATCACTCTCTGGGCGGCGTACGAATATATCCGGCCTGAGGACTCGATCTATGTCTCCGAACTAACCGACGGCGACTACCTCTATGTGAATACGCAGTCCCAAATGGCGCTATCCGGAGTACCGGACGAAAAAGGGTGGATGATACCCCAGATGACGAATCGCCGGACCTTGAACCAACTCTATTCGATGACCTTCAATGCCGCCAAAGACACCGCCTATATCGTCCACACTATGACGGGCACACCTATCGGCTATGACGCCCAACAAAAACTGGTGTCTGCCGCTTCGCCTTGGCGCGTCTATCACAAAGAAAACGAGACCATTCTCTATGCCACGATTGCGAATAAGAACTACATCTTGTGGCTGAATATAGAGGATTCGCATACCAGAGATTTTTATGCCGGATTGTTTCCTGCTAACCCGCTGAACTCCCCTTTGAAACTCGCTTTCCCGGCATCGGAAAAAGAACAGGTCTATACCTGCCATCCGGAGTCTGGCATGGGTTTTGAACGTACTTTAGAGACAATAAAAAATGAATATATCTTTCCTTTCGGAATCTACGATCTGATCATCCGAAACGGGGAGAAAGAACTACGATTGAGATGAAAATACTGCTGATCTTTTTGACTGTCCTGCAAGGTATTCTGGCGGGCGATTATAATCCGAAAACCCTTTCTGCGGCAGAGCAGGATAGTATCTTATCCATCGGCGATCAGACCGCTTCTGCCGGCCGGTACCGTTTGGAATGTGAGAACGAAGAGCGTATCTTCCGCCATTCGCGTTTGGCGGAATGGTACGTAGTGGACACCATGCGTCATACCCGCAAGAAAATAGGCGCAGGCATGGGTTTTGACCGGGTGCGCGACGCGGTCATGAGCCCCAATGGACGGTACGTGGCGTTCGCCAAGGATAACAACCTCTACATCCATAAACTCGATTTCGGGACCGAAGTGGCGGTAACGAAGAACGAGGACACGGATATCATCTCCGGCATCGCCGATTGGCTGTACGAAGAGGAGTTCGGCACGACGGCGCTTTTTGCTTGGAGTCCGGATTCCAAAATGCTGGCTTTCGTCCGTCTCGACGAACATGAAGTGCCGAGTTTCAGTTGGGAGGTCTATAGCGATACCCAGTACCCGACCCAAGAGAGCCTGCGTTACCCCAAAGCCGGATGTCCGAACGCAAAGGCGTCTGTCTGCGTCTATGACGTCGCTACCAAAGGTATTCAGACCATGCAGGTAAACCCGAAAAGTGAAGACCTCTATTTCCCGCGCCTGAGATGGACGCCTGCGGGCGAACTGCTCGTGCTGCGCGTCAATAGGGACCAGACTAAACTGGAGATTTTCTCCTGCAATGCCAAATCGACCGTCTCGCACCTGCTCTACAAGGAAGAAAGCGACCGCTATTTCGTGGACTACAGTCTCTTCGACGAGTACCAGTGGCTCTCCGACGGTTCTTTCGTCGCCTTGAGCGAAAAAGACGGTTGGCGTCGTGCATACCTGCATAACGCCCAAGGCTCCCAACTGCGCGCTCTCACGCCCGCAGAGATGGATGTGACAGCCCTTTACGCCGTGGATGAGAATTCTCAGACCCTCTACTACCAAGCCGCTACTACACCCGCAACACGCGATATCTACGCCGTCTCCATCAAACCCAACGGCAAAAACATCAAACTGAGCGAAGGCGAAGGAACCCATTCCGCGCGCTTCTCCAAGGACACCAAACGAATGATCGATTGCTTCCAATCCTTCGATACGCCGAACACCTATACCCTTTATACTATCAAAGGGGTAAATAAGACTCAAGTAAGACTTATCCTAGACCATACAGCCACTATTACAGCATGGAAAGAGCAGGGTTTGCCTGAGCCGCAGTTACTCCGCATCCCCAACGGCAAGGGTCAGGAATTGGAAGCGATGTTGATGCTTCCAAATCCTAAATCACAAATCACAAATCCTAAATCACAAAACCCCTTAGTCGTCATGCACTACTCCGGTCCGGCGAGCCAGAGAGTGCTCAACCGCTGGCGCAAGAAATTCGAGTACGCCTTGGTCGAGCAGGGTTATGCGGTTCTGATCGTCGATACCCGAGGAAGCGATTGTCGTGGCCGCGCTTGGCGGAATGAGACTTATATGTCTCTTGGCCAGAAAGAGGCGGAGGACCTGATTGCGGCAGCGAACTATATCGGCGCCCGCGAAGAGATTGATGCAAGCCGCATGGCGATTCTCGGTTGGTCTTACGGCGGCTACGAGACGCTTTACACCATGAGCCAGAAGAACCATCCTTTCAAAGCCGGCATCGCCATCGCGCCGGTGACCGATTGGAAACTCTACGACTCCGCTTATACGGAGCGGTACATGCGTCGTCCGCAGGTTAACCCGCGAGGCTATGAAGAAGCGTCGCTTCTAAACAAAGCTGCCGACCTCTCCGGCTCCGTACTGATCATCCATGGCACGGGTGATGACAATGTCCATGTACAACATACAATGCAGTATATCAATGCGTTAGTGGAGGCGGATAAGCAGTTTGAGATGCAGTTATACCCCGACGACAACCATCATCTGCGTCAGGGCAATAACGCCAAACACATGCACGAGAGAATCTTGCGGTTCTTGAACACAAATTTATGATTCAAAATTTTTAAATTTAATAGTTATGAAAAAGTATGCTTTAGGTATCGACTTAGGTGGTACAGGCACCAAGTTTGGTTTGGTTAACGATGAAGGTCAGGTTTTGCGTAGCAACTCTATTCCTACCCAGCAGTATCCGGAGATAGACGAGTATTGCGACGTGCTCTGCGAGGGTATGAAACGTCTCGTAGCCGATGAGGGTATTGAGATGAGCGACATCGTGGGTGTGGGCTGCGGTGCGCCGAACGGCAATTTCTATTCGGGCTGCATCGAGTATGCGCCTAACCTGCCGTGGAAGGGTGTAGTGCCTCTGGCTAAACTCATCAGCGAGCGGATGGGTATCAAGTGTACTGTTACCAACGACGCCAACGCAGCAGCACAAGGCGAGATGATCTACGGTTCTGCACGCGGCATGAAGAACTTCATCGTCATCACCCTCGGTACCGGCGTGGGATCGGGTATCGTGATTGACGGCAAGCTGCTGTACGGCCATGACGGTTTTGCAGGCGAGTTAGGCCACTGCAAGATCGATCACTCGGGCAACGGACGTCTCTGCGGTTGCGGTCAGAAGGGATGTATTGAGGCATATGCTTCGGCTACCGGTGTTGCTCGTACCGCCAAAGAGATCGTGACCTCAACGACGCAACCGACACTCCTGCGCCAAGTGGCAGACATCGATCATATTACCTCCAAGGACGTCTTTGACGCAGCGGAGAAAGGTGACTTGGTGGCAAAAGAGATCTTCGATTATACGGGTCATCTGCTCGGTCAGAAGTTGGCGGATTATGTACATTTCTCTTCGCCCGAAGCAATCATCCTCTTTGGCGGTCTGACCAAGTCCGGTCACTGGATCATGGATCCGATCCGTGAGGCGCTCGATGAGAACCTCATGCCGATCTGGAAAGGCAAAATCCCGGTATCCATCTCTATCCTCAAGGACAGCGATGCCGCTATCCTTGGTGCTTCGTCCCTCGCATGGTAAATCCTAAATCATAGATCCTAAATTTGAAATATCTCAAATCTATATTACAACGCCTGTACCCTTACGGCATCTGCCGGCAGGGGCAGGCGGTGTATCTTACTTTCGACGACGGACCTATTCCAGAGGTCACGCCGAAAGTTTTGGAGATTCTCGACCGTTACGGCGTGAAGGCGACGTTCTTTATGGTCGGAGAGAATATCGACAAGCACCCGGAGGTGTTTGCTCAGGTCGTGAAAGGCGGGCATGCCATCGGCAATCACACCTATAACCACATGAAAGGCTGGAAGGTCTCCACCCGGACGTATATGGAGAATGTAGCCAAATGGGAGGAGGCGGTCCAACGGAACTATCCGAACGGCTATCCTGCTCCGGTCCTAAACCGGTTCAGACCGCCTTACGGCCGCACGTGGGTATGGGAGCGCAAAGCGGTTGCAGCAAAAGGCTACCGCATTTACCTGTGGGATGTTCTGACCCGCGATTATAACCCGCGGCGGACACCCGAAGCGATGCTCGAGCAGATCAAAAGCTGTACCCGACCGGGAAGTATTATCAATTTTCATGACTCCGTCAAATCCAATGAACGGATGTTAGCTACCTTGCCCAAAGCCATCGAGTGGTTGCTTGCGCAAGGGTACGAACTGAAGACTTTAGACGAATAAGAAGAACAAGATGAAGATCCTCCGAAAGATAATTTATGTCCTCCTTCTTGCGTTTTTTATCGCGGGATGCGCTAACCGTGGGATAGGTCCGCAAGGTGGACCGAAAGACACCACTCCGCCTAAGCCCCGCAGCAGCGAGCCGGAGATGGGTGCGCTGAATTTCAAAGGCAAGCGGATTGAGGTCACTTTCGATGAGTATCTTCAACTCGATAATATTGCTCAGAACCTGCTGATGTCCCCTCCGCAGCAAACGCCGCCGGATGTCAAGGTGCGAGGAAAAAAACTCGTTGTGCTGCTGCAGGACACCCTGCGGGATAGCACCACTTATACCCTCAATTTCGGCGACGCGGTATGCGACTATCGGGAGAAAGTGCCGCTCCATAACTACTCTTTCTATTTCTCAACGGGTCCGACGATTGACACGCTCGAGTACACCGGTCGCGTCTATGAGGCGGCGACACTCAATCCGATGCAAGGCATCTTCGTCGGCGTCCACGAGACGATGGAAGACTCTGCGTTCACGTCAACAACATTCCTGCGGGTCGCACGTACAGACTCTGCGGGTTTCTTCCGAATCAGTAACATGCATGCCGGCACCTATCGGCTTTATGCCGTAGAAGAGGTCAGCCGTGACTACCGACTCTCGCCGGGCGAAGCGCTGGCTTTTGCCGACGAACCGATAGAGCCCGTCCTGCCGCCTGTCCGCATGACGGACACGCTTACGACGGACACGCTCTTGACAGATACACTCATGACAGACTCCCTCATGACTGATACGCTTGCGTTAGACACGCTCCCGGAGCCGGAAGTGAAAGGCGCGACGCTGATGCTCTTCCGCGAGGAGCAACAACGATTGTATCTCCAGCGTACGATTCGTGATCAGCAGCATCGGATTCAGATCTATTTCTCTTCTACGCCGGACAGTCTGCCTGACTTGCGGCCGTTGAGCGACTCGCTGAACTACTTCACGTCTTATTCTCCGAAGCGCGACACGGTGACTGTATGGCTGACGGACAGTTTCTCCATTGCGCAAGACACCCTCTTCATCGAGGCGCGATACCGCCGTACGGACAGTCTCTACCGCCTGGAGTGGTACACGGACACCTTACGCGCTATCTGGCGCGCACCTAAACTCAATGCGAAAGCCAAGGCAGCGGAGGAGAGGAAGAACAGAAACCGCCGGTTGGAACTCAAGACCAATGCCCGTAACGGCTTTGAATTGAATGACACGCTCCGCCTGCAATGTACGACGCCGATAGCGTCCATTGAACCGGACTCGATCCATCTCTTTGAAAAGGTGGATACGGTGCTCAAACCGATGCCATTCACTCTTGCGCCGTACGACACGCTGCCGATGCAGCTGATCTTCCTGGCGGACTTCAAACCAGAAGGCAAATATGAACTGCATATCGATAGTGCCGCAATCCATGATATCTACGGAATCACGCATATCAAGGGCTCTTACCCGCTGCAGGTCAAGTCGCTCTCCGACTACTCGACGCTGCGCGTGAAACTCAATCCCTATCTGCCGAAGGCGCGTATCCAGGTGTTGAACAACAAAGACCAGGTGCTTCGTGAACTGCCGGCTGATCCCGAAGGAGCATTTTTCGAGTACCTCAAACCCGATGCGTATTACCTGCGTCTCTATCTGGACGAGAACGGAGACGGCAAGTGGACTACCGGTTCGTGGAGCGAGAAACGGCAACCGGAGCCAATCTACTATTTCCCGGAGAAGATACAGACCAAGTCCAATTGGGATTTTGAGGAAGAGTGGGATTATCAGGCGGTAGAACAGCTGAAGGCGAAGCCGAAAGAGCTGATCTTGGCGGCGCCGAAAAAGAAATAAAAGTGAAAAAACAGAAGATTTTCGATTATAGTTTCTTGGTGTTAGGACTGCTGATTCAGGTGGTCACTTTCTCGCTAATACCCCATGACAGTTGGTTGTCGTTGGTGTGCGGCTGTCTCGGAGTGTGCAGCGTCGTTCTTTCTGCGCAGGGCAATATATGGAATTTCCTCTTCGGTTTTGCGCAGGTGGGGATATACACGTATCTTTGCTATACCCAGCGTTTCTACGGGGAGATCGGCATCAACATCTACTATTTCTTCACGATGATCTACGGCGTGTATGTATGGCGTCAGCGTCTGCGTGTGAACGGCGAAGACGGTGCCGAAGAGCCCCGTGTCGAGCCACGGCGGTTAGCATGGCCTGTGATAGCAGGTATCGCAGTAGCAACGCTTGTCATCGCGCAGCTGGTGGGGTGGGGCTTAGCCTCCTGGACGGACGACACGCAGCCTTACCTCGATGCCTATACAACAGTACCCGCCCTTGTGGGGCAGGTACTGCTGATTCTCGTCTATCGCGAGCATTGGTTCTTCTGGCTGGCGGTGGATATGCTGAGCGTCGTCTTATGGCTCCGGGCAGGCGATTATTGTATGGCGGCGCAGTATGCCTTCTGGTGCGCCAACTGCCTCTACGGCCTCCACCGCTGGAAATCCCTCACCGTTCATTCGGCATCGTGAGCGAGTAGAGGATCGCTTCGTCCTGACGAAGGGCGTTACGCTTCTTCTGACCCGGTGCGTAGAGGAAGGTCTCTGCGGTCACGATCCTTCCGTTCACTTGGTCGAGTCTCGTGAGCGATACAAACGGTCCGCCCATAGCTTCGCCGTCCTCGATCTTCCAAAGTCCCCTTGTTTCTATCCCGTAGAAGCCACCCACGCTGTCCCTAAGCGCCGCTACCTGACGGCTTACCGGCGGGAAGTGTTTGTATTCCGTTCCCATGTGACTGCCTTCTACCTGGGCGCTGACGAGGCGGCCTAAGACGGCATTCCGCATGGCGATGATGGAGTCGTTGGAGAACTGCTCCTGCGCCGTGTAAGGGAAGTCATAAACGAGGATATCTTTGCGCATCGGGCCTTTGTTGTTGCAACACCATAATACATTTACCATTTGGTCATTTGCCATTTGGTCATTTAGTGCCAGGGTTGTGTCCATGATCAGCATAAAGTTCTCCGGGATGAGCAGGTCGTAGCCTTTCTTGTTGAGTTTGGCACGCGCTTCCTTATTGGTGCTCGCGCGGTAGAAACGCAGCTGGCGGGCTAACTCCTCCTGTACGAACCACTCGCGGATCTTCTCGCCGTTCGCCTGCCAATATGCCAGGAACTCCTCGTCGCTCGGCGCCTGAATACGGAGCATAGCTTGCGGTTGGGACCATACGTCACGCGCCTTGGTCGCTTTGATATGCGTGTATTTCTGCTCGTTGACGTCCACGATAAGGATGTTTCGCGTGGATTTCAAGAGGTCGTCAAACTGCGACGTGGGTACAAACATCGTCGTGAAATACGGCTCCATCTGCGGCAGGCCGTACATATCGGCGCCCATAGTTTCGCATACCGGTGTCTTGACGGCTGCATCGCCGACAATCAGACACTCATAAATAGAACCCGTTGCGGAGGTGAGCAACCGATCTGAATTACCCGAACAGGCGCAAAACATAAGCGCTAAAATCGATAAAATAGCAATTTTTTTCATAAAAAGAGGTATTTTGACTGCAAAATTACAAAAAAAATACGGTTTCTGCAAAAAAAAATGAAAAAAATTTGTGTATTTGCCAAAATTGTTGTACTTTTGCACCGAAAACAAGAAATTTTGCCTTTATGACACTATCTACCGACTTACTCTTTATTACGGATGAACCTGAAGGATTCCGTTATTGTCGTGAGACCCGTACTACCTCATCCGCAACGATGACTGTCATTCTTTGCCGCGCAGGGCATATTGATGTCGAGTATCGAGGAAAAACCTTACGTATCGCAAAAGGCGATCTGTTTATCCGTATTCCGGATTTCACCCATCCTCTGGGGCCATACAAGATGTCGCCGGACTTCGCCTTCTCGCAAGTTACTGTTGATGCTTCCATCTATGAGCAGATCATGTTCGATCACATGCGTATCGAGCCCAACTGGTATGTGAAGCAGGAGTACGTGAAGGAGAATCCTATTTTCCATCTGAACGAGATCAGCATTGAGTTCTTCTATACCTATTATCACCTTCTGACCCTTCAGTTGCAGGATAAGCGTACGGCGTACCGCCAGCAGATTATGATGCTCATTGCCCGTGGTGCGATGATGGAGATGCTCAATTATATCGACAAGTTAGCGGTCATTCCCGCAGATCATACCTCTATGCGTGTGGAGTCCAACTCCAGCGATTATACTTTCCATGCCTTCCTCCAGAAGCTCCATCAGTACCCGCATGTGCGCGAGGTGCAATGGTACGCACGCGAGTTAGGACTCACGCCTAAGTACCTGTCGGAGATTTGCAAGGACCGCAGTGGTAAGTCTGCCGGCGAATGGATTGCCGATGTGACGGTCGCTGAGATCAAGCACTACCTCCGTAGTACCACGCTGCCCATTCAGGCGATTGCAAAAGCAATGGAGTTCCCCAATGCGTCATTCTTCTGTCAATATACGAAGAAGCACACGGGGCTCACTCCAAATCACTTCCGTAAACAACGGGGTATATAACTCTTACCAAGCGAACAGCGGGTGCTGATTCATCTCGCGGTTCACTTCTTCCCGAACAGCATCGATGACCTTCGTGTTAGCGATGCTGTTATTTTGTACATCAACGAGCACGCGGTCGATGAGCTCGACGATCCATCCCATCCGGTCCTCTTTGAGGCCGCGGGTGGTGATAGCCGGTGTACCGAATCTGAGACCCGAAGTCTGGAACGCACTACGGCTGTCAAACGGAACCATGTTCTTGTTGGTCGTGATATCGGCGGCTACCAGCGCCTGCTCGGCTACTTTACCCGTCAGCTCCGGGAACTTGGGACGCAGGTCAATCAGCATCGAGTGGTTGTCCGTACCGCCGGAGATGACCTTATAGCCCTTGTCCATGAACGCCTGCGCCATGACTGCAGCGTTGGTCTTCACCTGTTTCTGATAGATCTTGAACTCCTCCGTCAGCGCTTCGCCGAAGGCCACTGCTTTAGCGGCTATCACGTGCTCCAGCGGTCCGCCCTGAGTACCCGGGAAGACAGCCGAGTCGAGTAGGGCGGACATCTTCTTGATCTCGCCTTTCGGCGTAGTCTTGCCCCAGGGGTTTTCGAAATCTTTGCCCATGAGGATCACGCCGCCGCGGGGACCACGAAGCGTCTTGTGGGTCGTCGAGGTCACGATATGCGCATACTTCAGCGGGTTCTCCAGCAGTCCGGCGGCAATCAGTCCTGCCGGGTGCGCCATATCCACCATGAAGATCGCGCCTATCTCGTCTGCTACGCGGCGGATACGGGCATAATCCCACTCGCGGCTGTATGCACTCGCGCCGGCGATAATCAGTTTCGGCTTGTGCGTGCGCGCCTTCATCTCCAAGTCGTCATAATCCACGCGCCCGGTCTCTTCCTTCAGGTCATAACCGATGGCATTGAACATCAGTCCGCTGAAGTTCACCGCTGAACCGTGGCTCAAGTGACCGCCGTGACTCAGGTTCAGACCCATGAACGTGTCGCCGGCTTTCAGACATGCCATGAACACAGCCATGTTCGCCTGTGCGCCGGAGTGGGGTTGTACGTTCACGTACTCGGCGTTGTAAAGCTGTTTGAGCCTGTCGCGGGCGATGTTCTCTGCGATATCTACTACCTCGCAACCTCCGTAATAACGGTGACCCGGGTAGCCCTCCGCGTACTTATTGGTCAGCACGCTGCCCATGGCTTCCAACACCTGGTCGCTCACGAAGTTCTCGCTGGCAATCAACTCAATACCTTTTGTCTGACGTTCCCGCTCACGGCGGATGACGTCAAAAATAGCTGTGTCTCGATTCATTGCAATTTAACGGTTTAACAATTTAACAGTTTAACGATTTTGCTGCAAAGGTACAACAAAAATTGCACATATGCAAATAAAAATGTATTTTTCCGCAAAAAATAGAATTTATTCTATTATGGGCTATACCTATACGGGCTTGGATGCTTGCTTACGAAGAACGTATAGGTATAGTCGATAGCGGGCAAAGCCCCTTGCGGAAAATACATTTATTGGCGTATGCCCCGCAGGACGCGAACGTAGCTACGGGGGAATGCCGAAGGCAGGCAGATGTCCGAAGTACTGCTTTTTTTTGATATATGCAAGGATTTTGGCTGAAAAATCAATTTATTTGTTTTTTTAGCAAAAAAACTAATTAACCCAATTTATTAACACCAAAACCGACAAAATAGCGTGCAAAAATTATTTTTCTTCCAAAAACCTTGCGTAATTCCGAAAAAATGTGTATCTTTGCAGCGGATTTGTGCTTAATGCAAAAAACACATATTCGCGATATGT
>CAMOJA010000019.1 GCA_946616535.1 uncultured Bacteroidales bacterium
CGATCCGCGCGGGAAATCCTACCACCACCGACGCGGAACAGATGCCCGCGGAACAGATACAGAACATAAACTAAATAATCACCCGCCTGGAGCGCTGCAATGCACTCACCCTTTTCACACAGTCCAAACTTAAGCATTTAAAACCTCCTCAAAAAAAGATTAATTGTTTTCGTTTTCTATATCTTACAACAGTATTATTAATACGTCAATAATAGAATTACTAATAAATGGATAATTAGCACAATAGACAATTGAGAACACAATTATTTATATAATAGTAATAACATCATTTATAAATGAATAATAAAACCATGTACAAATTACTAATAAAACAATAATTTAATTATGCAGTTTGTAAAAGTCGATTGACAACGCGCGAAAATTAAAAGAGAATGAACAGTCAAAGAAAAGAATTTAAAACGTGATCAGTGAGGAAAGCAGCACAAGCCGCGGAGAGACGCGACGCCACCCGCGCAGGCAATAACACCTGGAGAAGCAGAAAAGGCCCCAGAAGGCCCCCAGGAAAGCCACACGGCCCGAAGAGCCTACAACCTGAAGCAACTGCGGCAGCCGGAGACGGCCGAAGATCCCCCGCGCCGCTTTTATCTCCAGCAGTTAGATCTGGAGCGCAGAAGGACCCGCGGCGAAAGCTGGACAGCTTCAGAAGGTAACAAGCGCGGCCCGTCTTCCAAAAACAGAACAGCAATTGCAACTAAGGACCCGACGCGGCGAGGCCGTATATATTAGTAATAAAACACACATAAATTGAGAATTGAAGCAGGGAACACCAGGGAACAAAGCCACCTGTAAATAAGTAATTAATTATTGAAACATGAGAGTTTAATCTGCAGGATGAGGATCCGCGGCCGGAGACGATCAGGAACGGAGCGAAGGACCTGCAGCACGAATGAAAGCCCAAGGAGGCCGCAGCCGGTCCGAAGAGGCTATAAAAGCAGCCCCGAAAATATAACTCCGGCAAAAGTCCGGAGGAGGCCAACATCATGACCGCGTACAAGGCCCGGAGAAACACGAAGAGCCAAGGCTGGAGGAATGGAGCAGGCACCCGCAGAAGAGGCCGCAACGCCTCATATATAAGCAATAGAAACACTAATAAATAAGTAATGGAGGCCACAAAAATGAGAAGCAAAACGAACAAAAGAGAAGCGCCGGAGAGATACGAACACGGGGAGATAGATGACATTTTAGTGGAGAATAAACAAGGGCAAATTATAACACAGTCAGATATACAGCGAACAATAGATATATATATCAATGGATTGAGAGATCCCGAAAGTATATATAACAATAAACCAATGATTTTTAATGGACTATTAGAAGCCATATATAGAAAGAATATCAAGTATATATTGCCTAATACATATAATAACGACTATGAACTATTAGACAGTATATTTATTAATATATATATAAATCTATGTTATACGTTCTCATATATTCCAAGTGTATTAATATTCTGTAATCACTTAGTAAAAATAGATATATCAAATATATATAGTATTAAGACAGGATTCTACAGAGATAGTGATGCTAAAGTAAATAATAATATTCGCTTAATTTGTAAAAAATGGGAGTCTATGTGTAACTCTGATTTATTCGCTAATATAGCCCATAATAACTCTGTTGGTTGTATATTTATTGCTAAAGTCAAAGGATATACAGACCAGCCGCAGCAGACTCCGCAGATTAACGTGACAGTGACGCCGAGTCTTGATGAAAAAATGCTGGAGGCGATCAGGACAGGAACGCCCGGAGAGTTGCCGCCGCTGCCACCAACGACAAATTAAGCGCCGCCTATATGGACAAAATGGAGTTCTTGTGGTGTTAGTATATGCTAAGTACTATATATTGTGTTCATTACGCCGCTAAATAGATATTATGCGGCGTATTTGATATTTTGCGCGCTTTTATACGATTTTTTAAAACGCCCCCCGGCCCCGCGGAGAGTACCCGGATGCAGGATGCACGCAGGCCGCGCGCCTTGTCAACACGCCGCGCCGAAGGCCCCGCCAGCAGGAACGGCGCAAAATCGAACACCCGTTCGGGGGTCAGGGCGACAAGGGACGGGCGCGGTATTACCTCCCTGAGCATTTCCAAGAACAAAAAAGGCTTTGTGATATATACTCCCACCGAGTACTCCTCAAGGCTATGTGATATACATTCCCCAGAACATACTGGAGCGATAGATATATACTGCATCATCAACATAGCTGGCAGAGATACATGAGTCTAAGCCATATATGTCATCCAGCCTGGATATATGCAGATCACATGAATGTTAAATCGTCAGTAAATTAGGCAAAATAATTTAAATTGTCTGACTATATCGGAAATTGTATTTATTTTCAGCACAACTGCTTGACAATGTTTTGCAAAAGAGTTATTGTGACGGCAACAGGGGTAGACCTCATGGCTCGTTGGGGTATACCTCTCGCAGGCACAAGACCCACGCAGATGTCTGTAAGCTGGACGAGCAAGACTGATGATGAATTGCACAGTTGCTTTCTTGCGAT
The DNA here is from genome assembly GCA_946616535.1 of uncultured Bacteroidales bacterium. Next base: position 2,532 of record CAMOJA010000019.1, read on the forward strand.
TTCATTTCACACATATACCTCCGAGATTCATGGGCGGTCGGTCCGCTCCGTGACGGTTCAGCCGACACCGTAGAACGGCTGGTAGTTATCAGTTTTCAAGCCACGGAGAGCAATCTTCATTCCGGTGTTCTCCAAGTGCTTGTCAGAATGTTTAGCTGAGATAGCAACATGACACTCCGAAAATCCAAACTGCACTTGGTAATGCGGAATATGAATCTCAGCAGTAGTGGTGGAAGGTCCTTGAGAACAGGCTTTGATCCCGTAAGCCCAGACGGACAAGGCGCCGGATGCCACACTAACGCAGCGTGATCTAAGTAGCTATGATACCTTGCTTTGAGAGTGAGGAAATGCAAGTGCGACTCTTGCCGACTGCGCTTCTACTTGCCATGATGAGCGAAAGCCAAGCTAGTTGGGCATCTAACCGTGATAGCCGGAACTCCTTTCTGGAAATGCCTATTTTTTTATGCCTATTGGCACATAGCTCAGCCTGGAAGAGCGCACGGCTGTTAACCGTGATGTCGTAGGTTCAAATCCTACTGTGTCAGCGATTTCAAAAATTTTTTAAAAACAAAAAAGGGAGTTAGAGGGGGATGCCTGTCTGCCATGTGCAGATGGGCGTTTTTTGATTTTATGGCGAACAAACGAGAGTCAAGGCAATGGTATGACCAGACTATAAGGGACATAGCGCAGAGGAAGGACCTGCCGTTATACGAGCGCATTGGATACTGCTTTCAGGTCATCTTGAACTTTGTCGAGAAGTACAACACGAAGAAAGTCAATCGAGACAGACAGTGGGCGATTATCTGGCTGAAATACATCCGCGAAACGTGCGTCATGGCGATGGCCAATAATGTAGACGGAGACTGGCTGCACCTCTACTGGGATGTCATGTTGATCGAAGCGAGGCACATGGTTGTCGATAGCTATTTTATCTTCCTGGAGCGCAAGAGAGAGCAGCACGCGAAGTTTTATGAGCCACGAAGAGAGCTGCTTGTGAAGCATGGAGTTGTCCAAGCTCTGCAGGACCTTGTTGATGACAAACTTGACCTGCTTTCCATATCGATGCCTCCGGGCACAGGAAAGAGCACGCTTGAAATCTTCCTGCTAAGCGGAATCATTGGCTGGTTCCCAGACAAACCAAATCTGACGTCCTCGTTTTCAGGGACCATGACAAAATCCTTGTACGATGGAGTCAACCAAATTCTCACAGATGTTGACGAATATGCTTGGTTTGACATATTTCCGGAAGTTCCGTTCAGGTCCAGAGAAGGGACCAACTCAAAGGACCAGACCATCAATGTTGGCAAGCGAAAGAGATTCAAGTCACTCACTTTTCGAGCTATCAATGCTTCGCTTACTGGTAACACCAGATGTGAGTATCTACTCTGCGCCGACGACCTTGTTTCCGGAATCGAGGAAGCTCTGAACAAAGAACGACTAGAAAAGCTATGGCAGACATACAACACCGACCTCAAGACACGAAAAAAACAAAATTGTAAAGAATTGCACATCTGCACCCGCTGGAGCACCCTGGATCCGGTTGGAAGGCTGAAAATTCTAAACGAAGGCAATCCGAGAGCAAAGTTCTTGTCTGTCCCGGCCCTTGACGCAAATGGCGAGTCCAACTTCAAGTACGAAGGAGATGTTGGATTTGATACTGCCTACTTCAAGGACATTCAGAAGTCAATGGATGACATATCCTTCAAGTGCTTGTTCCAGAATGAGCCCATTGAACGTGAGGGATTGCTGTACCACGACGATGAAATTCGCAGATACCTGGAGCTGCCGTTGCAGGAGCCGGATGCTGTTTTGTCAATCGTTGACACGAAGAACAAGGGCACTGACTATTTCGTACAGCCGGTTTTGCTGCAGTACGGCGAGGATTACTACTGCACCGATGCTATCTGCAATGACGATTCAAACTATGAGTTACAGTATGCCAGATCCGCGAACATAATACTCACCAGACATGTTGAGGCTTGCCAATTTGAGTCAAACAATGGCGGCGATAGAGTTGCCCTGGAAGTAAGCAAGAGAGTGAAAGATGCAGGCGGATACTGCAATATCACGCAACAGTTTACGACTCAGAACAAAGAGACAAAGATTATTGTCTACGCTCCATGGGTGAAGCAACATGTTATCTTCAAGGACCGGTCTATGTACCAGCCGAACGAAGATTACGGCAAGATGATGGCCTTTCTCATGGGGTATTCGCCCGTTGGTAAGAACAAGCATGATGACGTACCAGATGTTTTCTCCAGCTTTGCGAAATGGAAGAACAGACCTGAGACGCCGCCGACAATCGTAGGGAGACGACCGTTTTGAAAAAGAAAAATGCGCTTAGTCAGTACAATGACCTTGTTAGAGAGATTGAAGAGGTTGAACAGAGAATCGCTAAGACCGAGAGGGACCTTCAGAGGATCATTGACGAAGGGGAAGTAACCGACATGGTTCGTGGCGGTGAAGGCGGTATTCAGCACTTCCAGATTACTGGATTCCCGAACAGGGACTATAACAAGATGACCACACTGCTGAACACCAGGAAGAGCATCCTTCATGCTCTGAAGTCAGAGATAGAGCAATCCATCAATGATGTCCAAGGGTTTATCAATAGCCTTGAGAACTCCCATGACCGTAGGATTGTCACTATGCGAGTAATAGACAAGATGTCATGGCGGCAGATAGCACAGAACATTGGCGGCGGCAACACTGCCGATAGCGTAAGGATGGCATACAACAGAATCTTGGAAAGAGAGGACCAAAATGGCTAAATATGTCAAGAAGCCGATTCCGATCACTGCGATTCAGTGGACAGGACACAACAAGAAGGAAATCATGGACTTCGCCGGCAATAACTGTAGATTCCGCGACGGTAAAATTTCAATCATCATCCCCACTCTTGAGGGAGACATGGGAGCGATGGACGGAGATTTCATTGTCAAGGGTGTCGATGGCGAGTTTTACCCATGCAAACAGGATATTTTTCTGAAAACTTATGAAAAAATCAGTGAATAAGCGAATGTTGTTCGTTTTGTTCGTTTTTATTGATTTATATTTATGCTGAGAAAAGTTACAAGCAAGGTTATTCCGTAGTGGGAGCCTTGCTTTTGGCATATTGGAGAGAGAAAAAGACATGGCTGATACTACTAGCACAGACGCAAAACAGAATACAAATCCAAATGCGAGTGCTGCGCAGTCCCCGCTCTTCACAGGCAGGAAGAAAATCTACTGGCTTCCGGTTGATTTATCCATCGACGAGAATGTTCTTGATGCCGTTGAACAGACAATGATTGCGCACCAAGAGAACCGCGCGGCGATGCTTTATCTGCAGAAGTACGAGAAAGGCGACCAGCCGATCTTTTACCGCGTAAAGACCATTCGTGAAGATGTGAATGTTCATTGCATGGCCAATTATGCCAAGCTCATCACAGATTTCAAAGTCGGATACGAGTTTGCCAGTCCAATCATGTTTGTTCAGAGAGCTGCCGACGACTTCACGAAAGCCGATGTCAGGAAGGATGATAAAAGGGTCTCATCGCTGAACGAAATGCTGTGGGAGCAGGACAAGGCAGGTAAGGATATAGAACTTGCACACGACTTCAAGACAACAGGTCTAGGCTATATGCTTGTTTATCCCAAACGTGAGAAGTCAGATGACATTGCACCGTTTGACCTGGTTGTTCTGAACCCACTGAACACATACGTCGTATACAGCAATGACGCCTATCAGCGAAAGATGATGGCCGTGACATATTCCTGGATTCCGGAGATGTCAATTGCGCGAATCACGGCATATACACCCGACTGGGTATACGAGATTCTTGGAGACAAGATTGTTAGCAAGCAGCCGAATATCATTGGCAAGATTCCGATTGTCGAGTTCAGGAATGACGCTAACAGAATGGCTTGCTTTGAGACGATTATCCCGCTGGCCGACGCGCTGAACATTGCCAACTCAGATCGAGTAAATGACATTGCACAGTACGTACAGGCAATCTTGTGGCTGCATAACTGCTCTATTGATCCGAACCAGAAAGATGAGCTGCGAAATGGCGGTTTCATCCAGACGACAACTACTGCGGACGGCAAAGAGGCAAAAGTTACATACGTCACAAGCGCTTTGAACCAGCAGGAGACTCAGGCCCTTGTCGATTACCTTTACGACCAGATGCTTGAAATTGCTGGCGTCCCTGGTAGAGACAGTGCTTCCGGCGGCAACACCGGCGCCGCAATTCTTCTGTCGAACGGCTGGCAGCTTGCAGAGACAATGGCAAAGACCATGGAGCCGATTTTTGCGGCATCCGAGATGGAAATGCTCGACATTATCATTGCTATCTTCAAAAATTCTCCGAACATTCCGGAAGATTTGAAGGCACTGAGAAAGTCTGATGTCATTGTCAAGTTTAGCCGTAACAAGACATACGATCTTGTTTCCAGAACGGTTGCTCTTTCCAATCTGATTAACATTGGCATTGAACCTGGTAAGGCTATTTCTACTGTCGATATTTTTGACGACGCGCAGCAGGTCACAATCGATTCCCTTGAGATGATTAACAAAATCCTTCTTGGGAAGATCAACAAGAACACAGAGGATAAGCCTCAGAACGGCGACGGTATCTCGGTAGATGGAGTCAAGGGCGCTGACGACCACAATGCTGAGCAGAACAGGGAGAACTCCTCTGCGGTATGAGAACCACAGATTTACGGTTTGATGAATTGCATAGCTTGTCGAGAGACATCTACGAAGAATACTTCGGAGCGATGCCGATAAGCAATGACCAAAAGACAGATAGAGTGCTGATTGCTATGGCACTTGAGGACCGGTTTCTCAACATTCTGTCTTTGGCCGAAATTCGGCAAAAAGAGAACAAGCCGTGGTTGGGAGAAGTGATTGAGCTTTTCGCTTTAGCTTTTATGGCTGTAGCAAAGCGCCGCGTCGATGACGACGAGATTGCTGCAAAAGCCACTCGTTTTGCACAAGAGGTTGGTCTTTCGACCTTCACTCATCAAGACGATGAATATATGACTTCTGCTGATAGGGCAATAAACATGGCGGCCACAGAGTCAAATGCAATCATGTGTTATGGCGAGCTGTCAGATGCCATTAAAGCGGGTCTGACAATGAAGAAATGGCGCACAATAATTGATGGGCGCGAAAGGGAATGGCACGAGGAAGTGAACGGCGTGACCGTCCCGATTAATGAACCTTTTGAGGTCAACGGTGAATTACTTATGTATCCACTTGACGACTCTTTAGGGGCCAGCGCTGACAATATAGCTAATTGCCGGTGCTGCGCCGAATATATGTAAACCGTCACGGAGATGTGACGTTAATAAAGCGCAAAGTGCAGAGACGCACGGTAAAAAACGCACTATTCACAAAGTCAGAGAAGACTATAACCGCAAGGAGAACTTATGGACGAGAATATCAAAGTTACCACAGAGGCAGAGAACACTGAAGGCACTGAGCCGAAGGCTGAGACAAAAACTGCCGAGGAGCAGCTTGCAGAACTGCTTGCAGAGAACAAGAGGCTGAAAAAGGCAGTAGACAAATCTGCTTCCGATGCTTCTGGTTGGAAGAAGAAATACATGGACACGCAGAGCGAATCAGAAAAGCTGTCTATGGAAAAGGCTGAACGTGATGCCGCTATCCGAGAGGAACTTGAAGCACTCCGCAAAGAGTCCGCAATTAATAAATTTGCCAAGTCGTTTATGAGTTGTGGATATTCCGAGGAAATGGCTACTAAGGCGGCAGAAGCACAGTATTCCGGCGATACGGACGAACTTTTCCGTATTCAGAAGACGCACATGGACAACATGGAGAAGAAGATCCGTGCAGACCTCATGAAGACAATGCCTGCCCCGGCTACTGGTAACGATGATGGCATCCAGCTTACTCAGGAACAGTTTGATGCGATGTCATACAGAGAACAGCTTGACCTGTATGAGAAACATCCTTCTGTGTACGAAAAATTCACAAAATAACAATTCGTTACTCCGGCTCTCAATTCTGTGAGAGTCGCTAACCCACAAGAATTATGGGAGGATTTAATATGGCTGCAGTATCTACTACTACCGGCACTTATCTCGCCAACCTTTTTAATCCCCAGGTTGTTGGCGATAGAATTCAGAAAAAGCTTTTCGATTATGTCCGTTTCGCCCCTCTGGCAAGGGTTTATGACAACCTTGAAGGCCGTCCGGGATCTACTGTGACTCTGCCTTACTACAATTCCATCGGAGCCGCTACGCTCGTTGGAGAAGGTCAGGATATTCCGATTTCCCAGCTCACTGAGAGTACAGTAACCGTCACAATCTCCAAGTATGCGAAGGGCGTACAGATTACTGACGAGGCCGTCCTCAGTGCCTATGGCGATCCTATCGGCGAGGCTGTTGACCAGATTGCACAGTCCATCGCACAGGCATATGACAATGCTATGCTTGCGGCTATGGGAACATCTGCTGCTGCGAATATGACAACTGCGGCCGCAGCTCTTACCGCTGACGGCATCGCATCCGCGCTCACACTGTTCGGTGAAGACATCGATGGCGAGAAGGTCATCCTTGTTAATCCGGCTGCTTATGAGACAATCCGTAAGGCTAACGGCTGGATTCCCGGAACAGAGGTTGCGGCAAACATGATTATCCGTGGCACTGTTGGTATGATTCATGGTTGCCAGGTTGTTGTTTCCAATAAGCTGACTACTGCAAACTGCGCTTACATCGTTAAGCCTGGTGCGCTGGCTATCTACAACAAGAGAGGCATCCTTGTTGAGACTGACAGAGACATCATCAACAAGAGTACCGTAATCACAGCGGATCGTCATGCGGCCGTATATGTACTTGACAAGACCAAGCTCATCAAGATGCCCGGAGCTGCAACGACCTAATAAGGGGACTACATGAAAGTTTTTATCGCTATCCCATGTATGGATACTCTCTCAGCCAAGTTTGCTCAGTGTCTAGTCAACCTTGTGAACCACAAGCGTGACTTTGATGTTGAGGTGGGATTCCACATTGGCAGTCTTGTATATGACAGCCGAAACAAGCTTGCTGAGAGGGCGATAAATTCAACAGCAGATTATATCTTCTGGTTGGATTCAGATATGACATTTATGCCGGACACTCTCGACATGATGGTCGCGGAGCTTGAAGCAAACAACTACGATATGTTGGCCGGTATGTATTACAGACGCAGACCGCCGTTTACCCCGACATTGTTCAAAACTTTGAATATTTCCCAAATGGGTGTTGTCAGTGAGGAATTTGATGAAATCCCAGATGAGATTTTTGAGGTTGCCGGGTGTGGATTCGGATGTGTTCTCATGAAGCGAAATGTCTTGTGGAATGTCCTGTGCCAGCATGGATATATGTTTTCGCCAATCAACACAGTCGGCGAGGACTTAAGTTTCTGTTGGAGAGCGAGGCAGTGTGGTTACAAGATTTACTGTGACCCTACAATCGCACTGGGGCATGAGATAAGAACTATAATCACTAAATCGAATAGAGGAATATTTAATGGGAATGCTTTTAAGACACAGACCTAGTGATTCTGAAAATATCACTACAACAGAGTGCTTCGGAAGACCAGAAAGCGCAAAGCCTGTCGAGAAAACGGCAGAGTCTACGAAGGATGAGAAGCCGAAGACCGTCAAACGAGGCAGACCAACCAAGTAAGACAAGGACACGGATATGGAAGATGTCAAGAATAAAGTCATGGAGATGCTATTTGACTATCTGACAGATGCCGATAGCACCATGGTTAGTGTTCTTGCCGACAGAGCATTGATGGCATATCGAGAGTATAGAAACTATCCCAGCACATGGGACGAGGATGCTATCATTGCCGACATGACCAAGCACGTTAGTTGCATATCGGATCTCGCTTTGTATGAGTGCATCCAGCAAGGGGCCGAATTTCAATCTATGCACATTGAATCAGGCTTATACCGTATGTGGAATAACAAGGGCAATGTATTTACTCAACATCGCGTAGTTCCTTTTGTGACTATTTAAAGACGGTTGCATGGCGTAGGCCCTCCACTGCGCCGTAGGGAGTGTCTCATTTGGGCGGTAGGGCATGACACTATTTATATTTTGGGGGAATAGACATGAGGTGCTTGCAGAGACAAACACAAAAATTGTGGTTTTCTGTCAAAAAAATGGGGTTTACCGGGATTGATGAAACTTCGGTTTATAGCAAGCCGGAGATGCACAGATTCACGGTGTCTGCCACGGGCTCCACTCCGGAAGATTACGCAGCCGGTATTGTCCCAGATTACGACAGATATATCACATCATTTGATCGCGACTTCAATCCTATCGAGGGTACACAAGTCTGGGTAGATGTCGAGCCTGTTCTCGACGAAAACGGCAATGTGAAGTTTAACGATGACGGTGAGCCTATCGTGCCGCCAGACTATACGCTGAAAAGGCGCGTTGATACCAAGATGGGTAACGTAGCCAGATACTTGATTAAGAAAAACGGCGACGAGGTAGGTGATGGGACATGGTAATCAAAATTTCCGGTCACTCTGCGAAGTCTCTCAAGGAAGCTGCGAAGCAGGTATTACAGTATCGTGATAAGTTAGCAGACAAAAACGAACTGTATGTTTCGTGGCTATGTGACGAAGGAATTAAGCAGGCAAGGGGACACTTATCAAACGTAGATGACAAGTACGACCCGCCCGACTTTGAAACAGAAGCGCCACATGCAGCTATGGGTAGTAACGGTAATGTGTCTGCAGTTCTCAGCCTAATTGGAGAACAAGCGGCATTTGTTGAGTTCGGAGCAGGTATTCACTACAATCCAGTTCCTAATAGCTCCACACATCCTTTAGGTGTAGAGCTTGGATTTACCATTGGTTCTTATGGCGCTCATCAAGGTCTACATGAAGAGTGGACACATAAGGGTGAGACATACCAAGGTACACCGGCCGCAATGCCGTTATTTCACGCTAAACGGGCAATCGAAGATAATGCTACATCGATAGCACGAAAGGCGTTTAGGAGTTAAGACATGGCGACAATTACTGAAAATCCCATTGAAGAAATCTACGGGCGATTTGTTAATGAATGTGTGAGCAAGAATGTTATTTCTGCCGAGAACATTTCGTTCGGCAAGTCTGATGTCGGGGCAAGGCTCCCTTGGGTGTCCTTTAAGCCGATGACAAACTACACCTGGCTACAAGCCAGAGATATGTCGAACAATGAACCTGGCATTATCGTCAACGTTCAAGTAGAGTGCTTCGCCAAGAATGAATCTACGGCGCTGAAACTCGAAGACAAGACGAAGGCCATCATGTTCAACATGGGCTTTTATTCAACAGGCTTTGCGCAGAGATTCAAAAACAACGAGATACATCGGTATATCGCTCGTTACGATTTAAGATATACTGGCGAGTTGCTTGACTTGTCAGAACTATGAAACCGAAACTGGCATCCGCTAAGAGGGTGTCACTAACCACATACAAATAGGGGGTTTTATTATGGCAGCTAAAGCTCATAATACTATCGGAACAATCCTTAAATTCGGCACTACTGCTGGTTCTCTGACAGAACTGTGCAAGATCAAGTCTACTCCTCAGCTCAACGGCGAGAGAGAGCAGATCGAGTCCACAGACCTCACCGACACATCTCAGACATTCGTGCCTGGAGTTCAGTCGGTGGAATCCATGCAGTTTAGCGCGAATTTCACGCTCGCTGCTTATCAGTCTCTTAAAACAAACGCACTGACAGACGGTTTCTTCGAGCTTGATTTTGCTTCCGCAGGTGCGAAGGCAACATGGGAAGGTCAGTACGACGTGTATATTAACGAAGCGGAAGTTAACGGGCTTCTGGAGATGACGATTGTTTGTTATCCTTCTACCGTTGTGACGATCGCAGCAGCGTCTACTACAACCTAACCACAACACCATATAACTAACTGAGGAGGGCAGTTATGTATATTTTCAAAATCCACGGCAAAGAATATAAAGTAAGATTCACATACAGGATGATCTGCGAAGGCGACCTCCTGGATAAAGTTTCCGCGGTTGGTGATTTCTCAGAGCTGGATGCAAAAGGTATTCTTAGCAAGCTGGCTATCACCACTGCGGAGCTTCTTCTGGCCGGCCTTCAGAAATACCATTCTGACGAGTTTGGCTACAAGGATGAGAATGACAGGAAGGCACTCATTGATGAAGTCCTTGACCTGTTCGACGACTACGAAGATGAGTCCACAGAAGAGAATCCTCAGTCTGCATATACCCTGTTCCGTGATCTGCAGGGAGAACTGGAGCGCAACGGTTTTTTATCCGCTATGATGACAGCGGCGGAAGAGACGGAGACAGCGAAAGAGACGGCGGATCAAGTGAAAGCGGAGATGGAGAATACTCCGGCGAGGGTAGTCGCTATGACACCTACCGAGAGCGAGTCCTAAACGAGACACTTCCTTACTTCTTGATGTTAGGAGTAAGTGAAGATCGTTTCTGGGAGTCAATTCCAGTAGAGCTGGAGCCATACCGCAAAATGGACGCGATGCAGCAAGAGCGCCTTGACTACCAAATGTGGATGATGGGTGCTTATGTATCAAACGCCGTGGGAGTGGCAGTAAGCAATGCCCTGAACGGTAAAAAATCGAGAGCAAAATACCTCGAAAAACCTTTTTCTGCTATGGAGAAAGAGGAGCGGGAGAGAACCCCGCAGGACGAGCTGCTTAGATTTGAAGCGTGGGTAGCTGTTTACAATGAGAATTTTATAAAAACACACGAATGGCAAGGCTAACAACCTTGCCTTTTTGTTTATGAGGTAAACAACGATGGCATCTCAGAAAATTGATGAATTACAAATACAGATTGGCTCTGATGCCAGCGATGCCATTAGGCAATTAGGCAATTTAGCCACAGCACTTAATATAGCGTCTGCGGCAGCTTCAAAACTAGGAGGAATGTCCGGGGCTCTAAAGAGCTTTTCACACGGAATAGAAAGCCTTACAAGAGCTGACCTTAGTGGAGCGATTGACAACCTCACAAAGTTGTCGCGTATCAATCTTAGCAACCTTAAAGACAAGAAAGTTAATATTGACATCTCTGTTAGCGGCGCGGACCGCATGGACAGATTGAGATATGCTGCTGCTCAGGCAGAACGTGATCTTAGTAAGAGCTTCGCGGCCATGGGTAAAACCCTTGGAAAAGACATGGGGATGGACACGAGCGGAATAAAGAATGTCCAGACCATACTTCGCGACATGGCTCACGATGTTGCCGGCAACGGAAACGCGGCCGCGGGTGTAGAAAGACTTAAAGAAGCTATTAGCGAGACTGCTAAAGTTTCGACGGCCGATCTCACCGGAATGAGGCGTGAATACGAAGCCTTCTTAAAAGATGTCGAGACTCTTAGAATTAATCCAGGCCAAATTTCAAAAGACGAAATGGCCAATTGGAAGAAGATGGGTCTTGAGAGACTTCTTCAAAGGGGCGGTCAGAGAATTGATACAGATATATTTGGCTTAGAAAGCGATTTTATTGCTAGAAATTCAAACATAATCGATGGCTTTTCTGTTCCGCAGGACGCCCCGACTCAGTTTGAGTTCTTGAGAGAAAAGATCCTAGAAGCGAAAGCGGCTTTAGATGGATTTGTTCAAACCGACGCTGTAACAGAAAAGATCGATCAGATTGCAGAGACATATCGTGAGAAGATTCAAAGCATGATGGAAGCTACGACTTCCGAGCGAATGGTTGGCTCTGCTGATAAGATTCCGATTGATCTCGACATTGACCAGTCAAGGTTTGAGTCTCAGATTCAAAAAGCTATAAATGCGGCCACAGACAAAACATACGACACGAAGCCAATTAAGCTGAGAATTGACAACCAGCAGTTAAAGCAGAATGTTGAGGCAGCGTTCTCGCTTGTTGATCTTCCGAAGCTGCCTCAGTTCGCCGCTGGATTTTCACAGGTTGCAGATGCAATTTCGCTGATGAACCAGACAAATCTGAAAGATACTGGTATCACGCAACTCGCAAACTCGTTAAAGAGGCTTGTGACAGTTGATACTTCAAAGTTTGATCCTAGTGTTCTCAGTCATATTGTTGCTTCAATTACAGATATTTCCAAAATTGGCGATGTTTCAAATAGCTTAAACAGATTTGTTTCTGCCATAGCCAGACTTGCCAATGCCGGCGACAAAGCTAAAAGCACAGCAGATGGAATGAGAGTGCTTGTTCCAAGAATCAAAGACGCCATTAAAACGCTTTCAAACGTTGGCGATATAAACACTTCAGTTTCACAGTTTATATCTTCTATCGCTCAATTGGCGAACGCCGGTGATAAAGCTGGTAAGACGGCGGCAAACCTGAAAACTCTTACGGCTGCGGTTGTAGACTTCATTAACGAAATCAGAAACGCGCCAGATGTTGACGAAAACCTTGCAAATACAATTCACGGCTTAGGCTTGCTTGCAGATGCAGGCATGAACGCTCAGAAAGCAATGAGCGGTTTAAGCGGCAGCACAGGCGGATCTAATGGAGTTGCAGGAATCCTTACAAACTCCATCTTCTCGTCTGCTAGAATGTTCGCTCATGATTTTGCAGCTCTCAATGTTCAGGTATTGAAGCTCAGCGGACACGGAGTTAAGGCGCTTGCAGGTTTCATGCAGCAGTTACACCTTCTTCCAGGTGGCGCTGCTAACGTTGACAAGACCGCGCTTAGCTTTATGAATCTGCTAAGAGCAGTTGTACCCTTCTACGGGATTCGTGGAATATTCGACTGGGCGAAACAGTCATTTGAGGCTGGTTCATCTATCGTAGAGCTGCGCAACGTTATCGACACCGCGTTTGGCTCAGTAATCAACGGCTACAGAGATATTTCTGGATATATTTACAAATGGTCCCAGGGCACGATTGATGCTTTCGGTATATCCGAGATAGCAGCTCAGCGTTATGCCGGCCGACTCATGTCAATGTTCAACTCATCCGGCTTTGACGCAACCGAAGGGATGAGAGACAGCGCAGCCAAGATGACCACACAGCTCATTGAGAGAGCCGGTGACATTGCTTCCTTCTATGAAATCACCGTAGACGAAGCGATGACAAAAATGCAGGCGGCAATGGCCGGTATGTCTAGGCCAATGAGAGCTCTCGGTGTCAACATGAATGTGGCGAACCTTGAGGCTTTCGCTCTCGAACACGGAATTAACCAGTCGTGGAAAAGCATGAACCAGGCTACTCAAATGGCCGTTCGCTATGCTTACATGCTGGAGAAAACCAGATATGCAGAAGGGGATTTCGCGGCCACATCAATGTCCGCTTCTAACCAGGCAAAATTGCTCGCAGTCAATGTGGGACAGTTATCAGCATCATTTGGACAGGGACTTGTACCTGCAATTGCTCCAGTTCTCGCATGGCTTAATGCTTTGATTAAGAGGCTTATCCAGGCAGCTAACGCATTTAGGATCTTCATGTTCACACTGTTCGGCAAACCACTTGCAGCCGCAAAAGGTATGCTTGACGAAACTGCGGGATACCTCGATGATGCTGCCGGTGCTGCTGGCGATCTCGGATCTGCTGGTGGCGGTGCTGCAGATGGACTTGGAAGTGCTGGAAAGGCCGCAAAAGACTTAAAGAAGCAGCTCACATTGTTGCCGTTCGATCAATTAAATCAGCTTGCCAAAGACACTGATTCCGCTGGAAGTGGCGGAGGAGGCGGCGGAGGAGGAGGCGGTGGCGGCGTCGGCGGTCTTGGCGATTTGTCAGACATGGGATTGATGCCGGACTATGATGACCTTTTTGGGGATAACTCCGTTGTCCAGGCAATCAATAGATGGGCGGCCAGAATCCGTGAAGCGTTCCAGAAACATCAGTGGGCCAATCTTGGCCGTATTGTTGCAGAAGGAATAAACGCAGGGTTCCAGTACATCTATGATGCTCTCGCATGGGAGAAGATTAAACCGATTGTCGTTGATGGATTCATCACACCTTTCCAGACAACAATCAACTCTATGGCTGATTGGATTGACTGGGATTTGATCGGTAGGACATTTGGCAGAGGGCTCAACACCGTCGTTTATACGCTTGTTGCTTGGATTAATGGGTTCCACTGGAGAGACTTTGGCACACATCTGGCCGAAGGCTTAAACGGCATGATTGACGAGTGGAATGCTATGGAATTCGGGCATCTCCTTGGAAGCAAACTCAGAGCAGCATGGGACTTCTTTGGTGGACTTGTTTCCAAGTTCGACTACAAGAATCTTGGCACAAAGCTGGAGGAACTTGTTAGGACGGCAATCAACACTATCAATCCGAAGGACATGGGCGAGTCTCTTGCAACGTTCCTTAATGGACTTTCCGAGACAGCAGTTTCCATGCTAAAGGATGGTAAGGTCAAAGAAGACATCACGTCTGGCCTTGTCGAGTTCTTGAATGGATTTTCTGAGGACTTTAACGAGGAGAAAGCGTCTCACGCACTGAAACTCATTGGCGACACCATTATCGGCGGCATTGCAGACGCGATCGGAACCGCAGATACCGGAGAGCTTGTAACGCAGCTTGGCGTAGTTCTGGCATCTCTGCCGTGGGGAACAATTGCGGGTTTGTGTGCAGCGAAAGCTGGTGCGAACCTTGCGCTTGCGATCTTTGGTGGAGTTGTGTTCACGCACATCGCAAAGAATCTTATTTCCAGCGCTATTACAGAAGCTACCGGAGGAGTAGCCCTCGGTGGCGTTGGAGCTGGTGGAGCTGGAGCGGGTGCAGGTGCAGCCGGAGCTGGCGCGTCTGGCGGGGGCAGTTTGTTTGCAGGACTGTCAACGCTTACTGTCGGCACAATCGCCGTTGGAGGCAGCATCATGCTTGGTGCGCTTTCACTTGGCGTATTGCTTAACAAGTGGACAAAATCTCATGGCGGCGTAGAACAGTTCCAGGGGAAGAACCTTGCCCCTAGTTATCAGCAGCCTAAACAGCAGGCCCCGGTTAGTGGCCAGAACAGTGCTGGATACAACACTCAGATTCAGCAGTCGCCGCAGTTTACTCCTTCGCAAGCGGCTTCAAAAACAATATCGATGCCGGATATTATTACCAAGGTTAAAACAATCTTGTTTGGAGAGAAGGACCAGTCGTTCAGTAATCTTGAATTGGCTAAGTCATCACTGATGGATACGCCAGTCGTCAAAAAGATAATGAATGGCGAGCTTACTCCGTTCTTCAAAGAGGCGTATGGCCAGTTTACTGATACCAAAGCATACGATGTTATCAAGTCGTTCTTCGGTAAGGACAAAAACGGTTTCGTTGATAAATATTCTAAGTACATTTACGATAAAGCGCACAATGTAACCAAGGTATTCACTGGTGGTGATAAGAGCGGATTTGTTGACAAGTTTACCAAATATGTTTACACGAAAGCGCATAATGTTACAAAGTGGTTCAACGGTGGAAATGGAAATGGATTCCTTGATAAGTTTTCAAAGTACATCTACACCAGGACACACAATGTTACCAAGTGGTTCACCGGCGAGAATGGGAATAACTTCTTAGATAAATTCAGCAAATATATCTATACAAAGTCTCACAATGTAACAAAGTGGTTCACAGGTAAGGACGGCGGCAACTTCATCTCCTACTTCAACAAGTTTGCATACAGTTTGTATGACAAGACGGTTAAGATCACTTTCGACATCATCACAACGGCAAAGAACGTTGTGGCAAGTGTTGTCGGTAAGGGAAGGGAAATCTTGGCAAGTATCTGGACAGAAAACGCCAAGGGCGGTCTGTTTACAGGCCCTACTGGTTTCCAGGTATTTGGCGAAGCCGGCGCCGAGGCAGCCATCCCGCTGGAGAGAAAGTCAACCATGAAGCGAATTGCAAGCGCGATTGTTGATTCCGGTGGCATGGGTACATCCAATAGCGACGACATTGCCGACGCGGTTGCTGAGAGGCTTGCTCCAATCATCATGAGTGCCATGAGCGGACAGGAGAATCGTCCTATCAATGTCAATGCCACTCTGTACACAGAGAATAACGAAGTACTTGCTAGAGCGGTCAATCAAGGGAATCGTAGCCTAGATAAGCGTTACAATCCT
The DNA here is from genome assembly GCA_946616535.1 of uncultured Bacteroidales bacterium. The sequence goes on from CAMOJA010000019.1 coordinate 18,577, forward strand.
GTGACTCAGTATAGCTACTAAAACAATGGGGAGATGAGCGTAACAACTTGTCTCCCTTTTACATATAACGAGGTGAATTATGGCAGATGTACTAATCCGAGTTGATGGAGTGGATATGCCGAATCCATCTAAATTGCATTGGGGACTCCAAGACGTATCCATTGGTGACTCTGGAAGGGATGATAGCGGCTATATGTTCAAGGGTCGTGTCACCCAGAAACGAAAGCTGGAACTTGAATGGAGTGCCATAACTCCGGCGGTGGCTTCTAAGATTCTGAAGGCATTCAATCCAGAATACATCAATGTTCGATACTGGGATGCTATGGAGAATGCTTGGCAAGTCCGCAATTTTTATGTTGGAGACAGAAGCGGTAACGTGAAGATGTGGACCGTGAATCAGAAGCTATACGAATCCATCAGCTTTGACATAATCGAGAGGTAATTGCCATGATCAGTGCTTCTACTGCATTTATGCAGAAAGTGAATAACGGTGAGATACCTCTGATGCGGATGCAGCTTACTACTGCGAGAGGCAGAACGATATGGCTTGAGGATGGGCAGTTCTGGGGACAGAGCGTCAGCTTCAACGAGGCAACCTCACAGGACAATGCCTTCTCTGTCGGCGATGCGGTCATCGGTGGATTCAGCTTTTCTCTTACGAATTTCGACAGAAGTTTAGATAGTATTGAGTTTGAGGGTGCGGTAGTTGTTCCGTTTGTGTACTTCGAAATCAACGGCACGAAGGAATATCTGCCGAAAGGCATCTTCTATGTCACGAGCCACACCACGAGCGGTAACATCATCAGATGCACTGCTATGGATGCGCTGAAGCTTCTCGACCAGAGTTCGACTCCAATCACATATCCGATTACGGTTCAGAATCTCGTTGTGACAATCTGCAATGCGAATGGCATCACTCTTGATACCACGGCTATTCCGCATGGCGATTTTGTACTTCCAGAGCCTGAGAAAGACCCTAGTGGAAACAGTACGGTCATCACGGACAGGCAGATGCTTTCTTATGCTTGCCAGTGTATCGGATGCTTCGCCAGAATGAACGAACTGGGGCATTTAGAGGTCAAATGGTACGATTTTGAATCACCAGTGGTAATTTCTACCACCTTTGATGGAAAGAGCCTCTGGACGTCTCCTATCACTGTCACAGGCATATCGGTTGATGTCGGTAATGGTGTCGGTGCGCTGATGGTCATGTCTATCGATCCCAACGGCACTCTCAACTATATCCGCACTTCGGAAGTGACCGATACCTTCGTGATTGATTCAAGCGGTAATTTGATTGCTACGGCAGAATCCGGCACAACATATCGGATAAATACGAGTGGTCAGCTTATAAGAACTGGCGAAGAGATACCGGCTCCGCAGACAGATGGTAGCGGCAACGACAGTGTTAGCATCCTTTATGGAACCGATGACAGAGTAATCAAGATTTCTGGTAATCCTTATATCACTGTGAGCAATGTGGTTGCGGTGTGCCAGAACATATCAAATGCCATCTTCGCAAAACCGTTCCGACCTGGAACTCTTCCTGTTCTTGGGAATCCTTGTCTGCAAGCTGGCGATGTCCTTCAAGTGACTGACAGACTCACTGGTCTTGTCTACATGATGCCCGTCACAAGCACGACATATGACAAGACACTGACTCAGAATATTAACTGTGCTTTCGAGCAGAAGGCAGATGCCGACCTTCGTCCAAATGCCAGTTACAACATGAGAGTATCAGTTGCCAATGCTATGGCACAGGCACAGGCGGCAGACGAACTTGCTCAAGCTGCTAGGGATCTTGCCGAGACGAGTGGTTATCAGCCTTATATCGTCAGTGACAAAGGTACTGCTTTTGCGGCTGACACAGATGCCAATCTCACTGCCATCATTTATGACATGGATATGAATGAAGTTGACCCTCAAGGCACGGATGTCATCTACAGATGGTGGGTTGCCAAGGATGGTGTCAGAGCCTCATATCTTGGCGGTGGCAAGTGGATAAAAATTCCTGTCTCAGACCAGTTGTGTGATTATGCCGCTGGCATATACTTCGAGACGAAAGACATCAGCGAAGGTATAAATCCATTCCTTCTTGCAAAGCGAAACGATGCCGTTATACTTACGACCAGAGCAGGAGTGCCGTTATCATCTAGGGCGGCAGAGGTGTACGGATGATTTCTCAACCTTTAACAATCATTAGAACGAATAAGCTAGGCAAGCCATATGTCCAAAGCACAGACCCTTCTCTCAGCAACACAATGTCTCTGAATGACCTTTGGCTGAATATGTCTGATGGAACGATGAAGACATGGGACGGCGAGAAGTGGGTGGAGATGCAGTTTGGCGGCAGTGCCATCATGGATGATTGCATTACGAACAGAATGTTAGCCAATGACATTTCTGCCTCGAAGATTGTAGCCGGAATCCTTCGCTCACAAGATGGTAGCTTCTATCTGAATATGGAGACAGGCGAAGCTGAACTTCTCAAATTGGTCATGGGCGGCGAGATTGAAGGTAACATAATTGCCACATCTTCCAATGGCCTGACGAGGGTAAGGCTCAGAGGTAAGGAAGGTGACAGAGACATTACCGCCGGTCTTGTTTTCGAACAGAGAGAATCCGCCGATTCCGACTTGTGGGAGAATGCCGGACAGATTTACTTCGGCTATTCCAACAGGCAGACATATGCCACGTTTCAGGGATACATGATTGGGACATACAACAGTGGAAGACCGGTCCAAGCGTACAATGCCGGTTCGAATGACGGACTCATGTGGAGAATGGTTTCGCTTGATTGGCTGAGAGCAAACTATGTCACATACCATGGTGTAAGGCTTGCCAAGAGAGAGACAACTGGTGATAGCTTCGAGGCTATCAATCCTGTCATCGTTGTTACTGGCAACATCATGTCTGGCACTTCAGTGGTCGGCAAGGGAACTGCCACTTTGACATACAAGATGAATGAGGTCATGCAGATTGACTTCAACATCAAGATAACCACATCTGGTAGCGGAACAGGCACTTATGGCATCTCGACCGCACTTCTCAGAACACTGAGTGATGAGATTCCTTCGCTTACTCCTATGGATGGTGGAGTGCTGAATGTCTTCAATTCGAGCGGAGCATCACTGATGATGACAGGCTCGTCCTTCATCGCTGACGGTGCTTTCTGGAAACCAGCTTATGTTCCAGACACGGCACTGGTCGGTATCAATGAATCATCCCTCACCAACGGCATGACATTATCTGGCACTTGCTATGGCAAGTATGTATTCGAGGATTAAGATATGACGACCTTTAACTATAACGGAGTGACCTATGAGGTCACAGACGAGTCGATATATAGAGATTTCACCATCATGGCCGACTCCCTGGATGAGGCTTGCAAAATCCTAAGTGCCTTCGAGGGGATGACCGCTTACACATTCTCAGCTACCGACTACGACAACATGGTAGTTACCAAGCGGACGATTACGGTCGCAGACAGGATTTCCGTGAACGTCAAACTCCGCAAGAAGACGAGGCTTGAGACGGTTGAAGATGAGCTGAACAATCTCAAGAGTGACATGGAAGACTTGGCAACAACTACGAATAAGACCACGACCGCAAAGATCAACAAGATTCTCAGCAAGGGGGTGATTGAGTAATGTCAGCTACATATTTGCCGGTATACCAGTTATCGGAGACATCCGCTCCCACGGCATCTGATTACTTGGTAATGCAGTCTTCTGCAACAGGCGGCGATGTAGAGCTTCTATCAGTAACGAATTTCCTCAATACGTTTCTGAAGACCTATATCGACCAGATACCTATCGACCAGACGACCATCGACCTCTATACGTCAATGGGATGGACAGACCCGACATAAGGAGACAAGATGAACAGGATTTCAAGCATTTTAAATTTCATCGCCAATAAGTTGGGCAATGTCACTATGGGGACTACGTCAACGACAATTACCGGGGCGATTGCGGAACACGAGAGTGAGATTTCTACACTTCAAAGCAACGTCTCTGTTGCTACTGTTCTTTTGTCTAACTGCAATGCTGCTACCGATCCCAGAAAAATCTACGTCACGAATGGTGATACGACCAACAAACCGTCAACTGGCGGTAGTTATTTTTATGTGAGGTGCTTCGCCAGTAGCGGCAACTACTGTTGTCAGATTGCTATGAACATGAATGCCACAAGCGCAACATTTTACATTCGGTCGAAAACTGCGTCTGAGTGGGGAGCATGGAAAGCGTTGAGTTGACGGTATAGGAGACGAATATGAGCAATATAATCACGGCGAAATTTACTGACGGTGATACGAGTGTTGTCACCAGTGAACAGTATATGTACGCACGAGGACAGATTCTCAAGGTAGAGGGACTTGAGTTACCTAGCGCATACAGAGTGAACTTCTCAAATAGTCCTGTCGGGGACTCGAAGACACAGATTGGCACTTCAGACGGAGTGATTATCCCGGACGTTTTCTTCATCTCTGGCAAGCCTATCTACGCATACATCATGCTTGCTTCTGGCGATGATGACAGAGAGATTAAGTATGACATTACCATTCCGATTCTGAATGCCACAGAACCCGAAGATGACACTCCAACAGAGGAACAGGCTTCTGTAGTCAATCAGGCTATCAACGCTCTTTCTGAGGCTATCACGGCACTGAATGAGGCAACGACAAGAGTCGGAGAAGCGGTCGAGAAGATGGAAACATTAACCTTCAGAATCAACGAAGTTGGAGAGTTGATTTCGCAGACAGGGGGTGAAGACTAATGGCAGTTGTAACTACCAACCTGGGAACCGTAACTGCATATGGCGATGCCGTTGCCGCCGGGTACACAGGGACAAAAGCGCAGTGGCAAGCTCTAATGGCTGATTATGCTACTGTAGGAACACAAGCTGCACAGGATGCCCAGACCGCATCTACTGCGGCTCAGACTGCTACCACAAAAGCTGGAGAGGCTAGTCAGAGTGCCACGAGGGCTGAGAACGCAGCGGCATCAATCACGGCTCCTGACGCTACTCTTACACAGGCCGGAGTAGCCGCCGATGCCAAGAAAACTGGCGATGAGATTAGTGAGTTAAAGAGCGGATT
>CAMOJA010000020.1 GCA_946616535.1 uncultured Bacteroidales bacterium
CTGCAAGACCATGAAGAAATGGTACTGGCGTGTCTGCGGCGAAGAGTGGGATCAGGCGCACAGCTAATCCCAGCGGCTGACAACCGCCCAAGGAGCGTTCCCCCTTACTCATGGGGGAGCGCTTTTTGTTTATATAGGGCTCAAAAAGAAAAAAAAATCGCGCGAGCGCTTGCGTATATCAATATTTTTTAGTAATTTTGCAGCCGGATTTAATTTGCCTTGACAGGTGAATTGCTTACAATTTAAATTAAGGTACAACAATGGACAAACAAACCCAAGCGTATGTGGACGCTTTCATGGCGGACCTCATCAAGAAAAACCCCGGTGAAAACGAGTTTCACCAGGCAGTCAAAGAAGTTGTTGAGTCGGTAGCTCCGATGATCATGGCGTATCCTTATCTGCGCGAGCAGAAGGTGATGGAGCGCATCGTCGAGCCCGAACGAGTGATCATGTTCCGCGTGCCGTGGATGGACGATCAGGGCGAAGTGCAGATCAACCGCGGTTTCCGCGTACAGATGAACTCGGCCATCGGTCCGTACAAAGGCGGTATCCGTTTTCATGCATCCGTGAACCTCTCCATCATGAAGTTCCTGGCTTTCGAGCAGACGTTCAAAAATGCCCTCACGACCCTGCCTATGGGTGGTGCCAAGGGTGGTTCGGACTTCTCTCCGCGTGGCAAATCCGACGCTGAGGTGATGCGTTTCTGCCAATCCTTCATGACCGAGTTGCAGCGTCATATAGGCGCTGACACCGACGTTCCCGCCGGAGATATAGGTGTGGGTGGCCGCGAGATCGGCTTTATGTTCGGTCAATACAAGCGTCTCCGCGACGAGTTCACCGGCACCCTCACGGGCAAAGGTCAGATGTGGGGCGGTTCGCTCATGCGTCCCGAAGCAACGGGTTACGGCGCTTGCTATTTCGCAGAAGCTATGTTGGCAACTCGCGGCGAGTCCTTCGAGGGCAAGCGTGTCTGCATCTCAGGAGCCGGAAACGTAGCGCAGTTTGCCGCACAGAAAGCCATGCGACTGGGTGCCAAAGTGCTCACTATGTCCGATTCCAACGGCTTTATCTACGACGAAGAAGGTCTCAATGAAGAGAAACTTAATTATATCTTCGAACTCAAAAATGTCCGCCGCGGACGTATCAAAGAGTACGTGACCAAGTACCCGCAGGCGAAATACTTCGAGAACGAACGTCCATGGCGTATCCCTTGCGACATCGCCATGCCGTGTGCTACCCAGAACGAGATCGAGAAAGCCGACGCGGAAATCCTCGTTAAAAACGGATGTTTCTGCGTTACCGAGGGTGCGAACATGCCTTCGACACCGGAAGCGATTGCTATCTTCCAGGGCGCGAAGATCCTCTACAGCCCGGGTAAGGCATCCAACGCCGGCGGCGTAGCTACTTCCGGTCTGGAAATGACCCAGAACTCGATGCGTCTCAAATGGACGGCAGAGGAGGTGGATCAGCGTCTGCGTACCATCATGGCGGATATCCACGCCGCTTGTCTCAAGTACGGTACCGAAGAGGACGGCTATATCAACTACGTCAAAGGTGCCAACATCGCCGGCTTCATGAAAGTCGCCAATGCGATGGTCGAGCAGGGTTTAGTATAAAATGCGAGAAAGTCATTTGGCTTTCGAACAAGGTTTAGTATAAAATGGAAACCAACAACTACACATCGCTGATGGAGAGGCGCGTGAAGCGGATCCTGCTCGTGTGCAATAACTACGACAGTTTTGCACTCGAGGAGGACGGCCGTATTGACGTGCAGATCGCGCAGGAGTATGCGGAGCTGAACCTCTCCAATCCTCCGTCAATCACGCGTGCAGAGACGACGCCCGAGGCGTTAACGATCATCGACGAACGCAAGGCGTCCCAAAAACTGCCGTTCGACCTCATTCTGGTCGTCTATAGCGCCGGAGGAAGCGAAGTGTGGGATTTTGCGTCGGAGGCGAAAGAGCGATACCCGGAATGTCCGATAGTCGTTCTTTCCTCCTTCAGCAAAGAGGTGCACCGCCGCCTCGAGCAGCAGGACAAGAGCAAGGTCGATTACCTCTTTAACTGGAATAACTCCACCGACCTCATTATCGCCATCATCAAGCTCATCGAGGACCGTCTCAACGCCGAGCATGATATCCTCGACGAGGGCGTGAGAGCAATCATGCTGGTGGAGGACTCCGTGCGGTACTACTCGACGTACCTGCCTTTGCTCTACAAACTCGTTCTCCAGCAGAACTCTATCGCCATCCGCGATGCGCTCAATGAGAAGCAGCAGCTCCTGCGCAAGCGTGCCCGGCCGAAAGTGCTGATGGCAACCTGCTACGACGAAGCCGTCGAGCTCTACAACCGCTACGGGGCGAACATCATCGGCGTCATCTCCGATGTGGGATTTGTGGTGCATAAAGGCGAGCCTTCGTCCGCCGAGAAACTTGACGCCGGTGTCGATCTATGCCGACTCATCCGCGAAGATAACCCCACGATGCCCTTCCTCATGCAATCCTCGCAGGAATCGATGCGCTCTGTCGCGAGAAAGCTGAACGTGGGCTTTGTGGTCAAGAAATCCAAGACCCTCTCGCAGGACGTCAGCGAATATATCGAGCGGGAGTTCGGTTTCGGCGATTTCATCGCTCGTGACCCGCGTACCGGCAGAGAGATCGACCGAGCCTCGGATCTGGAGGGCTTTGAACGTATAATATCCTCGATTTCATCGGCTGCTTTCCGCCGTCTGAGTGATAATAACTACCTCTCCAAATGGCTCTTTGCCCGCGGCTTGTTTGCTATCGGTCGCGAGGTACAGAAGCTCAGTATCCATAGCGATGCGGACATCGAGAACATCCGCCAGACCAATATCCGTCTGATTCACGACTACCGCATCAATCAGGCGCTCGGCGTCGTAGCACGCTATTCGCCCAAGACCTATAACAGTACGATCTATTTCTCCCGTTGCGGCAATGGTCCGATGGGAGGCAAGGGACGCGGGCTGGCGTTCCTCAATCATATCCTGCAGAAACATGACCTCTTTGACCGATGGGAGAACATCCGCGTCCTTGTGCCGCGAACGATGATCCTCACCACGGATTTCTTCGATCAGTTCATCCATGATAACGGTCTTCAATACGTCATCAACGCCGACCTGAGCGACGAAGAGATCCTCTCGGAGTTCGTGGCCTCTGCGCTGCCGCTGGAGCTCCGCGAAGCCCTCCGGCATTTTATCAGGGCTACCAAACGGCCGCTCGCCATTCGTTCGTCTTCCAAACTCGAAGACTCGTATTACCAGCCTTTTGCGGGCGTCTATAGCACGTACATGATTCCGCATACGGAGAACGAAGACCAGCAGCTGCGGATGCTCTCCAAGGCGATCAAATCCGTTTACGCGTCCGTCTATTTCGCCGCTTCGAGAGGTTATATCATCTCCACGGGCAACGTGCCGTCAGAAGAGAAGATGGCGATCGTGCTGCAAGAAGTATGCGGTGAAATCGAAGGAAATTACTATTTTCCGGTTATCTCCGGCGTGGCGCGCAGTATCAATTTTTACCCGGTGGGCAAAGAGAAACCCGAAGACGGCATCGTCAAGATCGCTTACGGTCTGGGTAAAGCCGTCGTCGATGGCGAACAAGTGCTGCGTTTCAGCCCCAAATACCCGAAGAACGTGATGCAGACCTCGACAGTCGATCTCGCCATGCGCGAGACCCAGCAGTCGATGTTGGCGCTCTCTCTCAGCCCCGAGCGATTCAAGACTTCCATCGATGACGCCGTGAACTTAGAGCGTATCCCGATACACGAATGTGGTCAGTTTGAGTCCCTCAAGCTCATCGCCTCGACGTACGATAGGGAGAACATGCGCATCGTCGATTCCTGCTACCCGGACGGCCCGCGTATCGTCACCTTCGCTCCGCAGCTCAAATTCAACACTTTCCCCTTGGCGGAGATCATCCAATGCCTGTTGGATATCGCGCGCGAGGAGATCAAGACACCGGTGGAGATTGAGTTTGCGGTGAACCTCGAGCACGATCCGCAGATCTTCCATGTACTGCAGATTCGTCCCATTTCAGCGGACAGTCTGACGGCGAAGGTAGAGTGGGAAAAGGTCGATGAAAACGGCGCTTTCTTACGTTCGGGCAACGCGCTCGGTATAGGTAAGACCGACGACGTGACGGACATCATCTACCTCCGCAAAGAGGCGTTTGACGTCCTTCGGACCCAAGAGATGGCGGCTACGCTGCGCGAGTGGAACAATAAGATGCGGCAGGAAGGCAAGCAATACCTCCTCATCGGTTACGGCCGCTGGGGATCGCAGATACCGACACTCGGCGTACCCGTTCAATGGGGCGATATCAGCGAAGCCAAAGCCATCGCCGAGTGCTCGCTCGAGAACTTCCGCATCGAGCCGTCTCAGGGCAGCCATTTCTTCCAGAATATGACCTCTTTCAATGTCGGCTACATCAACGTCGATCCTTGGGCAAGGCCGCTGACCGACGCCTATAACCAAGATCTCCTCGACGCCATTCCGGCTATCGAAGAGACCGATCTCGTCCGTCATGTACGCCTCCAACAACCGCTGGAGATGTATATCGACGGATTTGCCAATAAAGCACTAATCAAGTTTTAACCAAATAACAAAACATTATGAAAAATAACATGTTAGCGGGCGCATTAGTTGCGCTGGGATTATGCCTCGGAGGCTTGTTTATCTACTGCGGTATCAGCAAGTATGCGGATAAAGACCGCGCGGTGTCGGTGAAGGGTCTGAGTACCCGTGAGGTGGAAGCGGATTATGCCGTTTGGCCCCTCTCTTTCGGATGGAACGGCAACGACCTGCCCTCGCTCTATCAGCAGATCGGCAATGTCTCTGAGAAAGTGAAACAACATCTGCTGTCTTTGGGTTTTGAGGAGAGCGACCTGCGTCAAGGTACCATCTCCGTGGATAACAACTGGGAGAACTACTACGGTGACCATCGTCCGGAGTACAAATATACGCTCCGTACGTCCATCATCGTCTCGACCGACAAGGTCAAACTGGTGGTAGCAAGCCAGGGCAAAGAGGCGGACTTGCTCAAGGAGGGCATCATCGTCACCTCCAATAAATGGGACTTGGATTATCAGTATAACGGTCTGCCGGAGCTGAAGCCTGCGATGATCGAAGAGGCAACGCAGAACGCACGTGCCGTAGCGCAGAAGTTCGCCGATGATGCACAGTGTTCGCTGGGTTCCATCCGTCGCGCCAGCCAGGGCCAGTTCTCCATCGAAAACGATGAATACCAGCCTTGGATCAAGCACGTACGCGTCGTAACGACCGTGGATTACTACTTGGATTAAAACCAGCCGAATTTGCGAATCCACCGCAATACGCACGTGGGGATCAGCAGAATGATGAAGCACAATACCTGCCAGAAGACGGTGGGTATTGTTGTTTTGCTGCATCCCCAAAAGAGCGCACGCAGGGCTCTGCGAACGAGCATCTGAGGCGAAGCGATGATGCCTAAGGCCTTGCCGGCTTTGGTCACCCATTGGGGAATGGAGAAAAGCCCAGTATCCACCGCTCCCGGACTCACATCCGTCACGTGTACGCCGTACTCGTGCAACTCGATATGCAGTGACCGCGTGAAGGCGGAAAGGAACGATTTGGTAGAGGCATATGTGCCGAGCCGTTGCGCGACGATCTTACTCGTCACGGAGCACACGTTGAGGATATAGCCGTGCCGACGGGTCTTCATGTCCTGCCCGAACAGGTAACACAGCATCGCCGGCGTGTACATATGCAGGTTGAGAATGAGCGAAGTGAAAGCCTCACTGTCGTCCAGGATGTCGCGGTCGTGATACACGCCGGCGTTATTGACCAGCACCTCGACCTCTATCGCCTGCGCGTGCGTGTAATCATATAGTTCGCGCGCGGAAGATTGTCGGCTCAGGTCCATGACAAGCGGAATCACCTCTAATCCGCTAACCCTCTCATCCCCTAATCCCTTCTTGATCTCTTCTGCCGCGTCGTTGATCTGATGAACATTACTGACAATCAGCAGGTTATACCCCCGTTGGGCTAACTGCTTGGCGAACTCTAATCCGATTCCCGACGATGCGCCGGTGACTAATGCAAAGTGAGTTTTCATATGCTTTCAACTTTCAACTATCAACTATCAACTATCAACTTTCTTCGGTCTCATAAATCCTGCCGGCTGGTCGCTGAAATCCGCTTCCGAGCCTTGTATAGCGAAATGTATGTGGTTCTTTCCGAACCGTTTGTTAATGCCGTCAATCGCCTGCATAAGCCGCTTGTGGCGTTCTTTCTCGTCGAGGTCGTTTATTGCAAACAAGTCCAGTTGCACACTTTTGTTGCTCTGTAACTGTCCCAAAATGACGCCTGCTTGTTTGTACTGATAATTCTCCCGGAAGAGGGACTCCAAGAGCTTCTCCACGGCTTTGATGATCAGCGTCGAGTCATCCGTCGCGGCGCTCAGACGCAGAGTCTCGTCTGCGGAATACTGCGCCAGATCCTGCCGGTGACGGTTAGTCGCCAGAAACAACGTCACCGTCTGGCAAAGGGATTGTTGCTCCCGCATCCTCCGTGCTGCCGAAGAAGCATAATTGCTCAACTCCCGCATCAACACCTCTTTGCTGCTCGTCATGTGTGCAAAAGTGCGGCTGTACATGATGGACTTCTGGCGGTCATGGCCGGCTATCGTAATTGCCGGGACTCCGTTCAACTCTTTCCACGTCCTCACGCCGTTCACCCCGAAAAGCCGTTTGACCCACGCCTCTTTCCGGTTCGCAAAGTCCAACGCTGTCCGGATTCCTAACTCCGCCAGCCGTCGATAACTCCTCCGTCCGATGCCCCAGACATCCTTGATATCCAGTATTGAGAGAGCCTTCTCGCGCTGCTCGCCGCTCATGATACAAATGCCCTGATAAGCGGGGTAGTGTTTGGCAAACCAGGTAGCGGTTTTGGCGAGCGTATAACTCAATCCTGCGCCGCAACTAACGGGAATATCTGTCTTACGAAGAATAAGGTCTTTGAGCTTCTGCAAATATTCGCGCAGCCGCACGGGGTCGTCGTCCGGCATCATCCCGAAGAACTCGTCCACGCTGTATTGCACAAAATCCAGCACCATCTCCGTCTCGCGAACTTCGTCCATGATATGATGCGAGACGTCGTGATAGAGCTGGTGATGGACGTCGATGACCGTCACTTTGTTTTGCTCGATGATCTTCGTCACCTGAAAGATCGGATTGCCTCTCTTCAGTCCCACTGCTTTGGCTTCCTGATTGAGCGCAAGGATAATTCCGCCGTTGTTGTCGTTATTGTTCGCAACGACCACCGGCGTACCCTTTAACTCCGGACGCGAGACCAGCTCGCAGCTCACGAAGAAATTATTGCAATCCAGGTGGATGTACATGCTTAATCCAACTTAAGCACTGCTAAGAAAGCTTTCTGCGGCACTTCGACGTTGCCGATCTGCTTCATACGCTTCTTACCGCGTTTTTGTTTCTCGAGCAGTTTGCGCTTACGGCTGACGTCACCGCCGTAACACTTGGCGAGGACATCTTTGCGCACCTGCTTGACCGTCTCGCGGGCAATGATCTTGGCACCGATGGCGGCTTGGATAGCAATATCGAACTGCTGACGCGGAAGTAACTCCTTGAGTTTCTCGCACATGCGACGACCGAAATCGACGGCATTGTCGCGGTGGGTGAGGGTAGAAAGCGCATCGACCTGCTCGCCGTTGAGGAGGATATCCAGCTTGACGAGGTTGGACGGTCTGAAGCCGTTCATGTGCCAATCGAAGGAGGCGTAACCCTTGGAGATGGATTTGAGTTTGTCGTAGAAATCGATGACGATCTCGCCGAGGGGCATGTCGAAGAGAAGCTCCATGCGGTTGCCGGAGATATACTCCTGCTTGACGAGTTCGCCGCGTTTGCCGAGACAAAGGGTCATGATCGGACCGATATAATCGGCGGTGGTGATGACCGACGCACGGATATAGGGCTCCTCGATGCGGTCGATCTCCGTGAGATCAGGCATCCCGGCCGGGTTATGTACCTCGACCATACCGCCGTCTTTGGTATAGACGTTATACGAGACATTCGGGACGGTGGTGATGACATCCATGTCGAACTCGCGATCGAGCCGCTCCTGGATGATCTCCATATGAAGCAAGCCTAAGAACCCGCAGCGGAAACCAAAGCCCAAGGCCATCGAGGACTCCGGCTGGAAAGTGAGGGAGGCATCATTCAGTTGCAGTTTCTCGAGCGAAGCGCGCAGGTCCTCGTAGTCCTCGGACTCAATGGGATACACACCGGCGAAGACCATCGGTTTGGCTTCCTCGAAACCGGCAATGGCTTTGTCGCAAGGCCGCGCTACGTGGGTGATGGTATCACCGACTTTGACTTCGGTCGAGGTCTTGATACCGGAGATGATATATCCCACGTTACCGGCAGAGATCTCCTTACGCGGAGACATCTCGAGTTTGAGGATACCTATCTCGTCGGCGTCATACTCTTTGCCGGTGTTGACAAAACGCACTTGGTCACCGGTCTTCATCGTACCGTTAACCACTTTGAAATAGGCGATGATGCCGCGGAAAGAATTGAAGACGGAGTCGAAGACAAGGCATTGGAGCGGCGCGTTCGGGTCGCCTTTGGGCGCAGGAATACGCTCGACGATGGCGTCCAAGATCTCGGGTACGCCTTCTCCGGTCTTGGCGGAACAACGGAGGATCTCCTCGCGTTTGCAACCTAACAGATCAACGATCTCGTCCTCCACGCGCTCGGGCATGGCGTTGTCCATGTCGCATTTATTGAGGACCGGGATGATCTCGAGGTCATGCTCAATCGCCATGTAGAGGTTGGAGATGGTCTGCGCCTGCACGCCCTGCGTCGCATCGACGACAAGCACCGCTCCCTCGCAGGCGGCTATAGAACGCGAGACTTCATAAGAGAAGTCCACGTGCCCCGGAGTATCAATGAGGTTAAGGGTATAACCCTTATGTTGCATCTGGATGGCGTGCGATTTGATGGTTATGCCGCGCTCTTTCTCCAGATCCATGTCGTCCAACACCTGGTTCTCCATCTGCCGCACATCGACAGTCTTAGTGATCTCCAACATGCGATCCGCAAGGGTCGATTTGCCGTGATCGATGTGAGCAATAATACAAAAATTACGTATCTTATCCATTAGGTCCTAAATATACGAAGTAAAATTCGGCGCAAAGATACTGATTTTTTTTGAGATATGCAAGAATCTCCGTATTTTTTTCTTTTTTGGCGGAAAAATCGGCGGAATGTCAAGTAAAGTTAGCAAAAATAAAATTGTAGGATTTTGTTGCTAAAAAACTTGTGAATGTCAAAAAATAATTGTAACTTTGCACTCGGTTTTTGATACTGCTTCGAAAAGAAGTATAAACGTAAGAAATCACAATGAGTCTGTTAGGAAAAATACGAATACCCGGTTTCGTGGATATGCATGTGCATTTCCGTGAGCCGGGTTTCGCGTATAAAGAGACGATTCTCACGGGGAGTGAGGCGGCTGCGCGTGCGGGTTACAGTGATGTGTTCACTATGCCTAATGTGAACCCTGCGCCCGATACGATGGATCATCTGCGCGCTCAGATGGACATTATTGCGCGTGACAGCCACATTGGCGTCCATCCGTACGCAAGTATCACCCTCGGCCAGAAAGGCGAGGGTGAACTCGTTAATATAGAGGAATTGAGCGCGCACGTAGCGGGTTTCTCGGATGACGGCAGAGGTATTCAAGACGAGGGGTTGATGCGCGAGGCAATGCGGCGGATTGCGGCGGTGGACAGTATGATTGTGGAGCATTGTGAGGTGAACAGTCTGCTGCGCGGCGGATATATCCACGACGGCGAGTACGCCCGCAAGCATGGTCATCGGGGTATCTGCTCGGAGAGCGAATGGCGCGAGATAGAGCGGAATATACGTCTGAGTGCTGAGACCGGATGCCGGTTGCATATCTGTCATATATCCACCAAAGAGAGCGTACAACTCATTCGGGACGCCAAAGCCGACGGGATCCCGGTGACCTGTGAGACCGCGCCGCATTATCTGCTGCTCAACGACCGCATGATTGAGGAAGACGGACGATGGAAGATGAATCCGCCGATTCGTTCGGTAGCCGACCAGATGGCGCTGATAGGAGGCATCATCGATGGTACGATAGATGTGATAGCTACCGATCATGCGCCGCATAGCGCCGAGGAGAAGAGCCGCGGATTAGATAAGAGCGCTTTCGGGATTGTGGGAATCGAGACGGCCTTCCCCTTGTTATATACCTATCTGGTGAAAAACGACGTGATCACGATGGAACGCCTTATAGAATTAATGAGCACGCGTGCACGCGAGATAACGGGGCTGGCGGAAGACAGTTGGGTGACGATCGATCTGGATGCCCATTATACCATCGACCCTGCGCAGTTTGTGTCCTTGGGCAAAAGTACGCCGTTTGAAGGGTGGGAAGTCTATGGAAGATGTGTCAAAAACGAAGTTCGGGGGAAGGTCGTTTTTGAAATTGAAAGTTGACAGTTGAAAGTTGACAGTTGAAAGGAAATTGGCACATAGTGAGCAATGAACGGATTGCGGAGAAAATCTATCGCATGATCCTGCAGGGCAAGACGGAAGGCATTCGTCCGGGGCAATTCGTGGAGATAGCGATACCGGGTTTGTTTCTGAGACGACCGATCTCGGTGAGCGATATCCACGGTGACGAGCTGGCGATCATCTATAAGGTTGTCGGACAAGGCACCGACCGCATGGCGGCGATGTCAGCCGGCGAAGAACTCGATATCCTTACGGGCTTGGGCAACGGCTATGACTTGAGCCTATGCGGCAACGAAGCGCTGCTGATAGGAGGTGGAGTAGGAGTACCACCGCTGATTTATGTCGCCAAGAAACTGCGTGAGACGGGAAAGAAAGTCCGCGTAGTGATGGGATTCAATACGAAAGACAAAGTATTTGGCGAAGAAGCGTTTAGAGCCTTAGGATGCGAAACGACGGTCTGCACGATGGATGGCAGTTATGGTGTCAAAGGCGTCGTGACCGACGTGATAGAGAAGCCTGCTCCGTATTATTACGCTTGTGGCCCGCTGCCGATGATCAAGGCGATTATGCGGACGATAGGCACGAACGGACAAATCAGCATGGAGGAGCGTATGGGTTGCGGCGTGGGAATATGCGTCGGATGCACGATAGAGACCAAAGAGGGTTTCAAACGAGTATGTAAAGAAGGACCGGTGTTTAGCGCGTCCGCGCTGAAGATTTGAAATTGGATATTTGAAATTTGAAAATTGATTTAGGACATATTGAATTGCAAAACCCGGTGATACCGGCAAGCGGGACCTGTGGTTTTGGTCAGGAGATGAGCGAGTGGTTCGATCTGAACCTCCTCGGTGCTATCTCTACCAAAGGCACGACGCGTGAAGCGCGTTACGGCAACGCTTTACCGCGTATCGCAGAGTGTGGCGGCGCAGGAATGCTGAATGCCGTCGGGTTGCAGAACCCCGGTGTGGAGGAAGTCATCCGACATGAGATGCCGGCCTTACGCGCCATCTACAAGGGACCGATCATTGCGAACATCAGCGGCTTCAGTATCAACGAATACGCGTACGTATGTGAGCGAATAGATAAGGAGACGGACGCAGCGATTCTGGAGGTGAATATCTCCTGCCCGAACGTCCATAACGGAGGCATGGCTTTTGGCACGAATCCCGAAGCGGCAGCAGCGGTGACGAAGGCAGTCAAAGCCGTAACGAACAAACCGGTATTTATGAAACTGAGTCCGAACGTGACGGACATCGCTTCTATAGCGAGGGCATGTGTGGAAGCCGGCGCAGATGGTCTTTGTCTTATCAATACGGTACTCGGCATGCGGATCGATATCAAACGGCGCAAACCGGTTCTCGCCAATATCTACGGCGGTTATTCGGGACCGGGTGTGTTCCCCATTGCGCTGAGGATGGTACACCAGGTGCATAAAGCGTGCCCCGATACACCGATCATCGGTTGCGGCGGAGTGACAAAAGCAGAGGACGTGATTGAGATGATGATGGCAGGCGCAAGTGCCGTAGAGATAGGGGCTGCGAGTCTGCAAAACCCCAAGGCGTGCCGGGAGATTATAGAGGCACTGCCGACGGTGATGAAAGAATTGAAGATAGACCACTTACAAGATATAATAGGGATTGTATGAAAAGAGATGTAATCATAGCGTGTGATTTTTCGAGCGCAGATGCGACGTATGCCTTTCTGGACCGTTTCACGGAGGAGAAGCCGTTCGTGAAGATCGGCATGGAGCTGTACTACGCCGAGGGCCCGGCTATCGTCCGGGAGATCCGGCGTCGCGGTCATCCGGTGTTTTTGGATCTGAAGCTGCACGACATCCCTAATACGGTAGAGAAAGCGATGAGGGTGCTCTCGCATCTGGATGTGCAGATGGTTAACCTGCACGCGGCAGGTACGAAAGCGATGATGGAGGCAGCACTGAGAGGTCTGACACGCGAAGACGGCACACGGCCGATACTGCTCGCCGTGACCCAACTGACCTCGACGAGCGAGGAGCGGATGCACGACGAGTTGCTCATCAGTGGCAGCATCGCCGATTGCGTCTGCCATTATGCCCAAATGGCGAAAGAGGCCGGTCTGGACGGCGTCGTTTGTTCGCCGCTGGAGGCAGGGATGGTCAAAGAGAAATGCGGCAAAGCGTTTCTGACCGTGACTCCCGGAATCCGTTTTGCGGATGGGGTTGTGGGTGATCAGGTACGTATCACCACGCCCGCCCGCGCCAAAGAGATAGGCTCGGATTTTATTGTGGTGGGAAGACCTATTACTGCCGCAGAAGATCCCGTAGCGGCGTATCGAAAATGCGTAAAAGAGTTTAGAGAATGATGGAATGATGAAATGATGGAATGATGGAATGATGGAATGATGAAAAGTTTAAGTGAACAAATAGCAGCGGATCTGCTGCGTATCAAGGCCGTGTTCCTGCGCCCGAACGACCCGTTCACCTGGGCGAGCGGCATCAAGAGTCCGATATACTGCGACAACCGCCTGACGCTGAGTGACGTGGCGGTGCGCGAAGATGTGGAGAACGGTTTGGCTGAGACAATCAAGCAGTACTATCCCGAGGCGGAAGTGCTGATGGGTACTTCGACCGCCGGCATCGCCCATGCAGCGATTACGGCAACCAAACTGAACCTGCCGATGGGGTATGTTCGTTCCGGCGCCAAAGATCACGGAAGGCAGAACCAGATAGAAGGCAAACTTCTCCCGGGGCAGAAAGTGGTGGTGGTTGAGGATCTGATTTCGACTGCCGGCAGTTGTCTGGAGGTGGTAGAAGTGCTGCGCGAAGCAGGCGCCGAAGTCTTGGGAATCGTGTCGATCTTCACGTATGGCATGAAGAAAGGTCTGAACCGTCTGGCGGAAGCGAAAGTGGAGAACCACAGCCTGAGCAACCTCGATGTGCTCGCCGAAGTGGCGGTCAAAGAGGGGTATATCTCCGCACAAGAGAAAGTAGAACTGATACAATTTAGAGATAACTTATGAGACATCTATTAGACTCAACGGATCTGACGACGCAGGAGATTGAGAAGATCGTTCTTCGCGCCATGGACATCATCGACCATCCGGAGCAGTATTCCGAAGCATGCAAGGGTAAGAAACTCGCGACGCTGTTCTACGAACCGAGCACTCGTACGAGGCTTAGTTTTACGGCCGCGATGATGGAGCTAGGCGGTCAGGTGTTAGGATTCAGCGACGCGCGCTCGTCCTCCGTCAGCAAAGGCGAGACGGTCGCAGACACGGTGCGTGTGGTGAGCGCGTTCGCGGATATCATCGCCATGCGCCACTATAAAGAAGGTGCGCCGAGGGTAGCGAGTGAGTTTAGCCGGATACCGGTCATCAATGCCGGCGACGGAGGTCACAGCCATCCGACGCAGACGATGACCGACCTGCTGACCATCCGTCGTGAGTTAGGACGGTTCGAGAACCTGACGATAGGTCTCTGCGGCGATCTCAAATACGGTCGTACGGTACACTCGCTCATCAAAGCCATGCGCCGTTACGAAGGAGTGCGGTTTGTGCTGATTGCTCCGAAAGAGCTGGCACTGCCGGACTACATGAAAGCGGAGTTAGGAGACGCTTATATGGAGGTCTCCACGCTCGAAGAGGCGATGCCGATTGTCGATGTGCTGTACATGACCCGCGTGCAACAAGAACGTTTTGCGGATAAAGATGAGTACGAGCGTCTGAAAGACTCGTTTATCCTGGATGAGCGGCTGATGGCGTTAGGCAAGCCCTCGATGATTGTTCTCCATCCGCTGCCCCGTGTGAATGAGATCACCGTTGGCGTGGACAAAGACCCGCGTGCTGCGTATTTCCGCCAGGTGGAGAACGGTAAGTACGTCCGCAAGGCGATTATCTATACGCTTCTGAGCGATGAGTACCTGCAGGCAGAGCCGACAGGCCATCAAGGCGAAGCTAGTACCTGTGCCTGCCATAACGACCGCTGTATCGCCACGACCGAACCCGTTGAGCAGAAGGCTTATATCGACAAGGACGGCGTGAAGAGATGCTTCTACTGCGACCACATGTTGTAACTAAAAATACTACCGATATGTATCAAGATCGAATAATGAATGAAGGTCTGACCTTCGACGATGTGTTATTAGTACCGGCGTACAGCGAAGTGCTGCCGCGTGAGGTGTCTCTTAACGGCCAATTCTCGCGCCATATAGGGTTGAATATCCCGGTGGTGAGTGCGGCGATGGATACTGTTACGGAGGCACCGATGGCTATCGCTATCGCTCGCGAAGGCGGTATAGGCGTAATCCATAAGAACATGTCTATCGCAGAGCAAGCCGCACAGGTGCGCAGCGTCAAGCGTGCGGAGAACGGCATGATTGCCGACCCGGTAACCATCTTCGGCAGCCAGACGATAGGCGATGCGCTCCAGATGATGCATGAGAATCATATCGGCGGTATCCCCGTGGTGGACGAGAAGCATGTGCTGGTGGGGATTGTGACGAACCGCGACTTGCGTTTCGAGACGGATATGAACAAGCCCGTGAGTGAGGTGATGACGAGCGAGAAGCTTATTACCATCGGCTCCACGGACAACAAGACCATCATGGATGCCCTCCAGACGCATAAGGTAGAGAAACTGCCGGTGATTGACAAAGACGGCAAACTGATAGGCCTCGTAACCTACAAGGACATCACCAAACTGCGCGATTATCCGAATGCCAACAAGGATGCCAAAGGTCATCTGCGTTGCGCCGCAGGAGTAGGCATCACGCCGGATTATATGGATCGCGTGGACGCTTTGGTCAAGGAGCATGTGGATGCGGTAGTATTGGATTCGGCGCACGGACACAGCAAGAATATCGTGAACGCCTTACGCGCTATCAAAGCGAAATACCCGGAGTTGGATGTCGTGGTGGGAAATATCGCTACGGCTGAGGCTGCCAAATATCTGCTGGAGAACGGCGCGGACGGTATCAAGGTTGGTATCGGTCCGGGCAGTATCTGTACGACCCGTATCATCGCGGGTGTCGGTGTACCGCAGTTGACGGCGATCTTCGAGGTGGCAGAAGTACTGAAAGGAACGGGTGTACCGTTGATAGCAGACGGCGGATTGCGGTACTCGGGCGACGTGGTGAAAGCGCTGGCTGCCGGAGGAAACTGCGTGATGTGCGGATCGATGTTCGCCGGCACGGACGAAGCCCCCGGAGACACCATCATCTTCAACGGCCGTAAGTTCAAATCCTATCGCGGCATGGGCAGTATAGAGGCGATGAAGGCCGGAAGCGCTGATCGCTATTTCCAAGGAGGAGAGAGCAATGTGTCCAAACTCGTGCCGGAAGGTATTGCCGGCCGCGTGCCGTACAAAGGCAGTGTTTGCGAGACGATCTATCAGTTGATAGGCGGTCTGCGCTCGGGTATGGGATATGTGGGCGCGCATAACTTAGAGGAGCTGCGCAAAGCCAAGTTCGTGCGTATCACCTCTGCAGGTATGTATGAGAGCCACCCGCATGACATTACCATCACTTCGGAGGCTCCTAATTATTCACAGCAATAAGACCCGGAGAATGCAGAAGATCATCATCTTGGATTTCGGCAGCCAGACGACGCAGTTAATCGGTCGGCGCGTACGCGAGCTGAACACGTTCTGCGAGATCCTGCCGTATAACAAATACCCCGAGGACGACAAAGATGTCATCGGTGTCATCCTGAGCGGTTCGCCCTTGAGCGTCTATCAGGACGATGCGTTTCATGTGGACCTGAGTCGCATCCGCGGACGGCTGCCGATACTTGGTATCTGCTACGGCGCGCAGCTGATGAGTTATATGTACGGCGGCAAAGTAGAGAGCGCCGGCACGCGTGAGTACGGGCGACAGAACCTGCAGTTTGTCGATACCAAGAACCCGCTTTTCAAGGGTTTTGAGGCGCACTCGCAGGTGTGGATGTCCCATGGCGACAGTATCACTCAGTTGCCCGAAGGAGCAACACGTATCGCTTCTACGGAGACGGTCCGGAACGCCGCATATTTCATCCCCGGTGAGCAACCGGTCTTCGGCACGCAGTTCCATCCTGAGGTCTTCCATAGCCTGCAAGGCACGCTGCTGCTGAAGAACTTCGTAGTGGATATATGCGGTTCCAAGCAGGAGTGGAGCGCAGAGGCGTTTGTGGAGACGACGGTGAAGGAGTTGCGTGAGCAGTTAGGTTCCGACCGGGTGATCTTAGGTCTCTCCGGCGGCGTCGATTCGTCGGTAGTAGCGGTGTTGCTGCATCGCGCGATAGGCGACCGGCTGACGTGTATCTTCGTCGATCACGGCATGCTGCGTAAGAATGAGTTTCACGACGTCATGCGCGATTACGAGGGCCTCGGGCTGAAAGTGATCGGCGTGGACGCCAGCGAGAAATTCCTCTCCGACCTTGCCGGTGTCAAAGAGCCGGAGCAGAAGAGAAAAATCATCGGCCGCGATTTCGTGGAGGTCTTCAATGCCGAGGCAAAGAAGATTACCGATGCCAAATGGCTGGCGCAGGGAACGATCTATCCCGACCGCATCGAGAGCTTGAATATCACCGGCAAAGTGATTAAGAGCCACCATAACGTGGGCGGTCTGCCCAAAGAGATGCACCTGCAGCTCTGTGAACCGATTAAGTGGCTCTTCAAAGATGAGGTGCGCCGCGTGGGACGTTCATTAGGCATGCCGGAGCACCTGATCAGCCGTCATCCGTTCCCGGGACCGGGTCTGGCGGTACGTATCTTGGGAGACATCACCCGCGAGAAGATCCGTATTCTGCAAGAAGCGGATGCCATCTATATCCAAAACCTCCGCGAGGCCGGGCTGTACGATGAAATATGGCAGGCAGGTGCGATCCTCCTGAGCGAAGTACGTTCAGTAGGCGTCATGGGCGATGAGCGGACATACGAAAACCCCATTGCGCTGCGCGCTGTGACTTCCAGCGACGCCATGACCGCCGATTTTGCGCACATCCCGTATGAGGTGTTGGCAAAGATCAGTAACGAGATTATCAACAAAGTGAAAGGTGTGAACCGGGTATGCTACGACATCTCGTCCAAACCGCCTTCCACCATCGAATGGGAATAAATATGAGAGTAGGAGTTATCATGGGCTCGGCAAGTGACCTGCCCGTTATGCAAGCAGCTATCGACACCCTTGAGTCTTTCGGTATCGAAGTGGACAAACGCGTCATCTCTGCGCACCGTGCGGCACATGCCTTGATGGAGTGGGCGGAGAGTGCCGAGGATCGCGGTCTGAGTATCATCATCGCAGGAGCGGGCGGCGCTGCCCATCTGGCAGGGGTGATTGCCGGCTTGACCCATCTGCCGGTGATAGGTGTGCCGGTGCGTTCGAAGACCTTAGACGGCTTGGATAGCCTTCTGTCGATGGTTCAGATGCCCAGTGGCATTCCCGTTGCTACGGTGGCTATCGACGGCGCGAAGAATGCAGCCCTGCTGGCGGTCAGCATCCTGGCGCTCCAAGAACCTGAACTGCGCGAGAAATACATCGATTTCCGCCGCCAACAAACAGAAAAAGTATTAGCTACAGTAATCTGATATGAACTATAGGCTTTTTGTAGAGAAAAGAGAAGGGTTTCGCGTGGAGGCGGAGAGCCTGCGTCGCGAGCTGAACGAGAACCTGCAGTTACACATCCGCCGGATGCGCTATCTTTGCGTGTATGACCTGTTCGGATTCAGCAAGGACCTGCTGGAGCAAAGCAAATACAGCGTCTTTGGCGAGCGGGTGACGGATGTCGTGACGGAGGACTTGGACCTCAGCGGCAAGCGGTATCTGGCGGTGGAGTATATCCCCGGCCAGTTTGACCAACGCGCTTCTTCTGCCATCGATTGTGTGCACCTCATTGACCCGAATGCCGATATCGACATCCGTTCGAGCCGGCTGTTGATCTTCGAAGACGAGCTGTCGGCCGACGAGATGGCGAAGATCCGCCACTATTATATCAATGCGGTAGAGGCACGTGAGAAAGACCTCTCTGTCCTTTCCCGTCAGCAGACGGCGGACGTCAAACCGCTGGCTTCCTTAGCCGGGTTTACCGCTATGCCGAAGGAACAGTATCCCGCTTTCTGCAAGGAGTGGGGACTGGCGATGAACGCTGATGACCTCGCTTGCGTAGCGGAGTATTTTACGAAAGAGCATCGTGATCCGACAGAGACAGAGCTGCGGATATTGGACACCTATTGGTCCGACCACTGCCGCCACACGACGTTCACCACCATTCTCGAGGATATCGAGGTGGAGGACTCTTTCATCAAAGCCGATATAGAATCCGAACTGAACGCTTTCCATCATATTCGTACGGAGTTAGGCCGCGATTCCAAACCGCTGTGTCTCATGGAGTTAGCTACTATCGGCGCGCGGTACTTGAAGAAGAAAGGCCTGCTGGACGATATGGAGGTCAGCGAAGAGAATAACGCTTGTTCCATCTTCATCGATGTGGATGTGGATGGTCAGACAGAGCGGTGGTTGCTGCAATTCAAGAACGAGACCCACAACCATCCGACGGAGATAGAGCCTTTCGGTGGCGCGAGTACCTGTTTGGGTGGCGCTATCCGTGATCCGTTGTCCGGCCGTGCGTACGTCTATCAGGCGATGCGTGTGACCGGAGCCGGAGACATCTACGCCCCCGTGAGCGAGACGCTGCCGGGCAAACTGCCGCAACAGATTATCTCCCGCAAGGCCGCTTCGGGTTATTCGTCATACGGCAACCAGATCGGTCTGGCAACCACCCACGTGCGGGAGATCTATCACCCTTCGTATGTAGCAAAGCGTCTGGAAGTGGGCGCTGTAGTAGGAGCCGTTAAGGCCGATGCCGTGCGTCGTGAGAGTCCGGCGGCAGGTGATGTGATTCTCCTTCTCGGCGGACGTACCGGACGTGACGGTATAGGTGGCGCTACGGGGTCCAGCAAAGAGCATACGGAGGCTTCCCTGGAGTCCTGCGGCAGCGAGGTACAGAAAGGAAACGCACCCGAAGAGCGTAAGATCCAGCGTCTCTTCCGTCGTCCCGAAGTGACGAAACTGATTAAGAAATCCAATGACTTCGGCGCCGGAGGCGTGAGTGTGGCTATCGGCGAGTTGGCAGACGGTCTGGACATCTACTTAGACCGCGTGCCGACCAAATACGCGGGCCTCAACCCCACGGAACTGGCCATCTCCGAATCCCAGGAACGAATGGCAGTAGTGGTCGAAAAGAAAGACCAAGAGGCCTTCGAACAACTCTGCCGGAAAGATAATATTGAAGTCACGCACGTAGCGGACGTGACCGCCACGGGGCGTATGCGGCAGTTCTATAAAGGGGAACTGATAGCCGATCTGAGCCGTGCCTTCATCGACTCTGCCGGCGCAAAACACTATGCGAAAGCAACCATCCTGCCGGTGGAGAACAAAGATCCGTTCAGCCAGCATATCCCGGGCACAACCACTGAAGAGAAGATGTGTCACGTGCTTGCGCAACCAAACGTGACGAGCCAGAAAGGTCTCATTGAGGAGTTCGATGCTACCATCGGTCGCTCGACCGTGTTGATGCCGTTTGGCGGAAAGATGCAACGCTCCGAGACTCAGGTCTCCGTGCAGAAACTGCCGACCGACGGTTACACCAACACGGCTTCTATCATGGCGTTCGGTTACAACCCCTTCATCGCGGAGTGGAGTCCGTATCACGGAGCTGCTTATGCGGTGGTAGAGGCGTGTGCCAAAGTCGTTGCAGCCGGCGCGGATTTCAGCCATATGCGGTTTAGTTATCAGGAGTATTTCGAGCGCATGACCGGTCGTCACAGCTGGGGAAAACCGCTCAGTGCCCTCCTTGGTGCGCTGAAGATGCAGGTGACTTTAGGTCTGCCGTCCATCGGAGGAAAAGACTCGATGTCCGGTACGTTCGAACATATTTCCGTGCCGCCGACGCTGATAGCCTTCGGTATCACAACCGTGGGCGCCGACAAGGTCATCAGTACGGATCTGAAAAAAGCAGGCAACAAACTCTACCTCCTGCGTCATCAGCCGCTCGCAAACTACATGCCTGATACGGACCAACTGAAACAACTCTGGTCGTTCACGACCGAAGCCATTCATGCCGGAAGGATCGTCTCGGCGTACGCCATCGGTTTTGGCGGCGTGGCAGAGGCATTGGCAAAAATGTCTTTCGGTAACGAGAAAGGCGTGGATGTTCGTTTCGACGAGGAAAAACTCTATAACTATCAGTATGGCAGCATTTTAGCCGAAGCGACCGAACCGATAGCGCACCCGGATGCCCTTCTCTTGGGCCAAGTGACGGATAGTGATTTCTTCCTTATCAACGGCGAGAAGATTTGTCGTGAAAAACTCTATGAGGCTTGTACTGCGCCCTTCAACAAGGTCTATGCCGCTACTGCAGTTCCGCAGCATAAAGACCTCATGCCGAAAGGCATTGAGTCCAAACCGCTTTCACAGCCAGAGATACCTGCGCACGAATCGCTTAACGGCAAAAAGCCGATCGTTTATATTCCTGTTTTTCCGGGAACAAACTGCGATTTCGACAGCGCCAAAGCATGGCGCAAAGCGGGCGCAGAAGTGCAGATGACGATCTTCCGTAACATGACAGAGCAGGATGTGATTGCTTCTATCGAAGAGATGGTGGCACACATCGACCAGGCACAGATACTGATGTTAGCCGGCGGATTTTCCTTGGGAGACGAACCCGACGGATCCGCGAAATTCATCGTTTCGGTGCTTAATAACAAGTTGGTGAGCCGCGCGGTAGAATCGCTCTTGTCCCGCGGCGGATTGATACTCGGTATCTGCAACGGCTTCCAGGCGCTGGTGAAATCCGGCTTGCTGCCGTACGGCCATTTAGGCCAGGTGACGACGGAGAGTCCGACACTCTTCCGCAACGATATCAACCGTCACGTCTCGCAGATGGTGACTACCACTGTATCGACGACCAACAGCCCGTGGCTCCAAGGCATGCAACTCGGAGACCTGCATTCTATCGCCGTCAGCCATGGAGAAGGAAAATTCGTGGTGAGCGAAGAATTGGCAAAACAACTCTTCGAGAACGGACAGGTAGCTTTCCGTTATGCGGACCCCAAAACAGGCAAGGCAACGATGGAATCGCCGTATAATCCCAACGGCTCCTGCTACGCCATCGAAGGTATTATTTCGCCTTCCGGCCAGATATTAGGAAAGATGGGGCATACTGAGCGATATGAAGAAAATGTGTTTGCGAATATTAGCGGCAACAAATACCAGCCGCTCTTCGAAAATGCAGTAAACTATTTTAAACACTAAATACAATCCTACAATATGGCGCAACATTACGAGGCAGCCGGCGTAAATCTGGAAGCCGGATACGAAGTAGTAAGCAGAATCAAGTCGCATGTGCGTTCGACCCAACGCTTGGGTTCGATGGGCTCGATCGGTTCGTTCGGAGGCATGTTTGACCTCTCCGCGTTGGGAATCAAAGAACCGGTTTTGGTCAGCGGAACAGACGGCGTGGGAACCAAACTGAAGATCGCTTTTGCGATGGACAAACACGACACCATCGGTATTGATGCCGTGGCGATGTGCGTGAACGATGTTCTGGCGCAAGGAGCCGAACCGCTCATCTTTTTGGATTACGTGGCAGTGGGACATAACATTCCCGCCCAAGTAGAGGCGATCGTAAGTGGTGTGGCGGAAGGATGCCGCCAGGCCGGTTGTGCCCTTGTAGGAGGCGAAACGGCAGAAATGCCGGGTATGTATCCCAACGGCGAATACGACATCGCGGGCTATACGACCGGAGTGGTAGAGAAGTCCAAACTCATCGATGGCACCAAAGTCAAAGTGGGCGATGTGCTGATCGGTATTGCTTCCTCCGGCGTACACTCCAACGGTTTTTCGCTCGTGCGCAAAATAGTGAAGGACGCGAATCTGGATCTGCATCAAATATACCCGGAGTTGGATTCCGAAAAGACCTTGGGCGAAGTTCTTCTCACGCCGACAAAAATCTACGTGAAGTCCGTTCTGGAGGTCATCCGCCAAGTGGACGTTCACGGCGTGGCGCACATCACCGGAGGTGGTTTTGATGAGAACATACCCCGTATCTTCCTGCCCGGACAGGGCTTCGACATTGAGGAAGGCTCCTGGGAGATTCTGCCGATCTTC
>CAMOJA010000021.1 GCA_946616535.1 uncultured Bacteroidales bacterium
AGCTTCACGTGATGTCTTCTTTCAATAATGTAATCGTTACGGTTGCTAACGGTGATGGCCAAGTAATCAGCTGGTCTTCGGCTGGTAAGCAAGGTTTCCGTGGCAGCAAAAAGAATACTCCGTACGCAGCACAAATGGCAGCAGCTGACTGCTGCAAGGTCGCATTCGACCTCGGTCTGCGTAAAGTTAAAGCATACGTTAAGGGTCCCGGACAAGGACGTGAGTCGGCTATCCGTGCTTGCGTAGCCGCTGGTATCGATGTAACTGAAATCGTTGATGTTACCCCGATGCCGCACAACGGTTGCCGTCCTCCGAAACGTCGTCGTGTATAATATTTAATCCTTTAACGTAAATTTTTAGAATTATGGCAAGATATATTGGCCCAAAATCTCGCATCGCACGCCGTTTCGGCGAGGCTATCTTCGGCGAGGATAAGGTGCTTGCAAAACGTCCGTACGCACCCGGACAACACGGCGTTAACCGTCGTAAGAAAAACTCTGAGTATGGTACTCAGCTTGCTGAGAAGCAGAAAGCTAAATACACCTATGGTGTACTCGAGCGTCAGTTCCGTCTTCTCTTCGCCAAAGCTGCTCGTACCAAAGGTATTACCGGTGAGATCCTGATCCAGCTTCTCGAGTGCCGCCTCGACAATATCGTTTATCGTCTTGGTATGGCTCCTACTCGTGCTGCTGCTCGTCAACTCGTTAGCCACCGTCACATCACTGTGGACGGCAAAGTAGTGAACATCCCTTCCTTCGAGGTGAAACCCGGAATGGTTGTTGCTGTTCGCGAAAAAGCGAAATCGCTTGAGGTCATCAATGAGTCCCTTCAGGGCTTCAACCACGCTAAGTACGGTTGGCTCGAATGGAACGAGGCCGACAAGGCTGGTAAGCTGCTCAATGTTCCCGCTCGCGCTGAGATTCCGGAGAACATCAAGGAGCAATTAATCGTTGAGTTGTACTCTAAATAATCATTAAATTCATGGCAATATTAAATTTCATCAAACCTGACAAGGTTATAATGTTGGATTCGAGTGCGAACAAAGGTATCTTTGAGTTTCGTCCACTCGAGCCGGGGTATGGAATCACGATAGGCAACGCGATTCGTCGCGTACTGCTTGGCAGCCTCGAAGGCTATGCCATCTGCTCTGTCAAGATCAGTGGTATTGATCATGAATTTGCTACGATCCCCGGTGTAATCACTGACGTTACTAACCTTATCCTCAACCTCAAGCAGGTTCGCTTCCTCCACAAAGAGGGCATCGAAGAGGAGACTGAAACAGTCAAACTCCATGTCCACAAGCAGAAAGCCTTCCTCGCCGGTGAGTTCAACGCTGCCCTGCAGAACTTCGAGGTGCTCAACCCCGATCTCCAACTCGCAGAGATGGACGACTCAGCGGATTTTGAGATTGAGATTACAATCAACAAGGGTCGCGGATACGTGCCCGGTGATGAGAATCGTAAGAAAGACGATCCGATTGGAACGCTCGCTATCGACTCCATCTACACGCCTATCCGTAACGTCATGATTTCGGTTGACCAGTATCGTGTCGAGCAACGTACCGACTACGAGAAGCTCACCATTGAGATTACTACGGACGGTTCCATTGCCCCGCAACAGGCACTCACCGAAGCCGCTAAGATCCTCATCTACCACTTCATGCTCTTCTCTGACGAGCGTATCGTTCTCGAAGAGGAGACCAAGAAGAACAGCAACGCACTCGACGAGGAAATCCTCCGTATGCGTCAACTCCTCAACCAGAAACTGCAAGACATGGACCTCTCCGTGCGTGCTCTCAACTGCTTGAAGGCTGCTGAAGTAGAGACTCTTGGCGAACTCGTTAAGTACCACCGCGCTGACCTGCTCAAGTTCCGTAACTTCGGTAAGAAATCCCTCACCGAACTCGACGAACTGCTCGAGCGCAACGGCCTCGCCTTTGGTATGGACATCTCGCGCTATCGTGCGCTGGATTAATTAAATCATAAATTATAAATTTGAAATCATAAATTGATTTATTATTATGCGTCATAATAAGAAATTCAACCACCTTAGCCGCAAGGCCAACCATCGCGCAGCGATGCTGAGCAACATGGCTTGCTCGCTGATCATGCACAAGCGTATCAGCACGACCCTCGCTAAGGCTAAAGCGCTCCGTATCTACGTAGAGCCGATCCTCACCCGCGCGAAAGAGGACAACATGAACAACCGTCGTTTGGCTTTCTCCCTGCTCAAGCAGAAAGAGGTCGTTACCGAACTCTTCCAGAATGTAGGCGAGAAGATCGCTAACCGTCCCGGTGGCTACACCCGTATCCTCCGTACCGGTTTCCGTCTGGGAGACGCTGCTGAGATGTGTATCATCGAGCTCGTAGATTACAACGAGAACATGCTCAAGGAGACCAAGAAAGCAACTAAGAAAGCTACCCGCCGCGCAGGCAAGAAGGCCGTTAAAGAGGCCGTAGAGGAAGCAGAAGTAGTAGCTGAGGCTCCGAAGGCTGAGGAAGCAGCAGAGGCATAAATCATAAATTTGAAATCATAAATCTCAAATTGAGTTATGTTTCTAGATGCTACCAAACATAACGAAAACGTTACAGATCTCGCCAACTGCAAGGTTGGCGAATCTGTTTCCGTTTCCGGTATGATCCATAACGTCCGCGTCACGAAGTGGGGTGGATTCATCGTCCTCCGCAAATCGCGTGGTCTGCTCCAAGCCGTTGTCTCCAACGAGACCTCTAAGTTCTTCGACGAGACAGGCGCAGAGATAGCCATGAACGACCTCTGCCGCGAGATGGCGATCACCCTCACCGGAACGGTTAACGAGGCGAAGATCAAAGACCCTGCAGCCTTCTACAACACCATTGAGATCGCTGTGGCTGAGGTGCGCGTACTCTCGCGTCCGACTACCCCCGAAGTAGTGGACATGAACGCCCTGAAGTTCGGCGACGAAGAGACACTGCTGCGTTATAAGTTCGATAACCGTCAGGTCACTCTCCGTAATCCGCGTGATATGGCGATCCTCAAGGTACAATCGACCATTGCACGTGCTTTCGGTGAGTTCCTCTCGGCCAACGGCTTCACCCAGATCTTCACTCCGAAGATCGTGAGCGAAGGAGCAGAAGGCGGCGCGAACGTCTTCAAGATGGATTATTTCGGCAAGCAGGTGTACCTCGCGCAATCGCCGCAGTTCTACAAACAGATTGGCGTGGGCGTTTACGAGCGTGTCTTCGAGATCGCTCCGGCCTATCGCGCAGAGAAACATGCGACGAGTCGTCACCTCAACGAGTATATCTCCCTCGATGTGGAGATGGGCTTCATCAAAGGTCAGGAAGATGTCATGACGCTCGAGGCAGCTTTGCTCCGCCATATCATCGCCGTCGTAGAGCGCGATTGTGCGCACGAGCTGCAACTGCTCAATGCGGTGAACCCCGTATTGCCCGAGCAGGTTCCGGCTTGGAAACTCTCTGAGGTGCATGAGATTCTCTTTGAGAATCATCTCTGCGAAGCAGATCACCGTGGTGAGGACGACCTCGCGCCGGAAGAGGAGCGCGCTATCTGCAAGTACGCCTTCGAGAAATACGGTTCGGACTTCGTGTTCGTTACCCATTTCCCGTCCGAGCACCGCGCTTTCTACGCGATGGACGACCCCGAGGACCCGAGTCTGACGCTGAGCTTCGACCTCCTCATGCGCGGACTGGAGATCACCTCCGGCGGTCAGCGTATGCATAAAGAGGCGGACTATCGAGAGAAGATGATTCGTCGTGGTATGAACCCCGATGCGTTCCATTTTTATTTGGATACGTTTAAGAATGGTATGCCTCCTCACGGAGGTTTCGCCATTGGTCTGGAGCGTATCACGGCATGTTTCTTAGGCATCGCGAACGTCAAAGAATGTTCCATGTTCCCGCGTGACATCAACCGCGTGGCACCGTAACAGAAAATCATCGCAAGCCCACCATTCCGGTGGGTTTGCTGTTTTTTGTTCTAAGGGGAAATGACGTTATTTAGTGGTCACTATGTGGTAACGTAAATGACACATGAATGCGCAATGAAATACAGGATAATCATCCCACAAATAGCAAAGACAATAGTGATTGCTTGTCGAAAGCAAAGAAGTTGATTTATCTACGCAAAATGAATAAAATTTCATTTTATTTTAAAAAAAATGTGCGAATGTTTGCATATGTGCATTTTTTGTTGTATTTTTGCAGCGCAAAATGAGTATAACTCAACATAATTAACGGAATAATTAACCAAAAATCTTTTCTATCATGAAAAAAATCTTTTCTATTTTGATGGCTGTGCTGTTTGCCGGTAGCATGTATGCTGCTGACGTAACCGACACGATTGCCATGAAGGGATTTGCAGGCATTACGACTAATAGTTATCAAAACCAGACAAAGTCAGGTGTTTCTGCAAAGGGAGTAGACATGGTGGCTTATGCTTACAATGGCTCCACCGGTCAGGTTCGTGGCAATAAGACGGCGGTTGCCGGTGCCAGTGTTACCGAAGATGACAAAAATAAAAACTGGTCGCTGTATAACTCAGCAGCTATGCCGGGTGCTATTAAGTCGATTAAGGTAACGCAAGCGGCTACTGGAACCAACAAATTCCAAAACAAACTGTATGTTTCGTTGGGAACGGCTACACAGGGTGACGTTACTGCAATTACGTCAGCCCAGGCGCAGGATGACGGTGCTACGGCGAATGAAATCAATTTCACGATTGATGCTTCGAAAAAGTACACATACTTTAAGTTATTGAGTACGGAGCAGTTTACGGGGGGCAGTGTTTCTGACGTTAAAGTAATGGTGACTTATGAGAAAGCAGAGTCATCGGCAAAGACCTATTATCTGACGTTGAGTTCGGACTGGGCTAGTTGGCCTGCGAAGTATGCAATCTACTATTTTAAGAGTTCCGATAACACTCAGAACGGATGGTCGGAGTTCATGACGGCCGTTCCCGAAGAGGACAATACCTATATTGGAACTATTCCGGCGGGTTATGACAAGTTGATCTTTGCCCGTTTTAATAGTGATGCGACAGCTCCGGCTTGGGATTCTAATAAATGGAGTCAGACGGTAGATTTGACCGCTCCAACGAATGACAATGACTGGTTTACGGTAACTTCCGGCGGTACGGATAGCGAGTGTAACGGAACTTGGTCGAAGCATGGTGAACCAGTCATTCCGGCTAAATTCTATATCACAGGTGACTCTGCGTTGGTAACCGATGCGGGTGCTCCGGGCAAGGCATGGAATCCCGATGCAATTAAGTCGGAGACCGATACATTCACGTTGAAGAACCTGAAAGCCGGTCAGGAGTATATCCTCAAACTGACGCTGAAGGGCACATGGGAAGGCGAGAATAACATAAAGGGTTACAATGAGTTGACGGAGAAGACCCCGGGTTTGAAGGATATCGGCAATGATCATAACATCGGCTTCAAGTTGAATGAGGCAGGTGATGTTCAGGTTATCTACAATGCGACTACCTTCAAATTGGTAGGCGACTTCGTTGTTGAGATTCCGGCTAAATTCTATATCACAGGTGACTCTGCGTTGGTAACCGA
Source organism: uncultured Bacteroidales bacterium (assembly GCA_946616535.1). The sequence goes on from CAMOJA010000021.1 coordinate 5,567, forward strand.
TGCGGGTGCTCCGGGCAAGGCATGGAATCCCGATGCAATTAAGTCGGAGACCGATACATTCACGTTGAAGAACCTGAAAGCCGGTCAGGAGTATATCCTCAAACTGACGCTGAAGGGCACATGGGAAGGCGAGAATAACATAAAGGGTTACAATGAGTTGACGGAGAAGACCCCGGGTTTGAAGGATATCGGCAATGATCATAACATCGGCTTCAAGTTGAACGAGGCAGGCAATGTTCAGGTTATATACAAAGACGGCGAGACTCCAGTCTTCAAATTGGTAGGTAACTTCGTTGTTGAGATTCCTCATTATTTCATCGCAGGTACGATGACGAACTGGAAAGACGAGATGGTTGAACTCCTTCCGTTGGAGGAGAAGACCGACAGCCTCGGTGTGGCGTTGAACCTCAAAGCAGACAGCCTCTATCTCTATAAGATTGTACGCGTACAAGGAACGGATACTGCTTGGTATGGTCTCGATGGCGATGCTACGATGGAGTATGGCAATAGTACCGGTTGGTATATCTATAAGTCGGAAGGCGACAAGAATCAGAAGAACGTAGGTCTCCAGACGACGAAAGAAGCGGTTTATCCGTTCATACTGAAAGTAAAGGAAGACCATCTGGAGGTAAGCGTTACCATCCCGGCTCGTTACTATGCTAAATACGCACCGAACTGGGAGTGGGCACAGTTGATCGAGAAGGAAGGCAAGTGGCTGACCGACACGATTGTATATGCGGGTATTGGCGTTAATATCAATGTGAAGGCATCCGATGAAGGTAACATGTTCTTCAGTAACACCGTTGAGGAAGAAGGTGTACGTCCGATCGCAGGTGATGAGATTGCCGAACTTGACACCGTTCAGTTCAGCTTCAATCCGGTTGACACGACGCTGAACGTATCGCTCATCAGCAAGTATGTTGCTCCTGCTATCCATTACTACGTGGCAGGTACGATGACTAACTGGAAAGACGAGATGGTTGAACTCCTTCCGTTGGAGGAGAAGACCGACAGCCTCGGTGTGGCGTTGAACCTCAAAGCAGACAGCCTCTATCTCTATAAGATTGTACGCGTACAAGGAACGGATACTGCTTGGTATGGTCTCGATGGCGATGCTACGATGGAGTATGGCAACAGTACCGGTTGGTATATCTATAAGTCGGAAGGCGAAAAGAACCAAAAGAATGTTGGCCTGCAGACGACGAAAGAAGGTGATTATCCCGTAACTTTGGTTATCAAGGAAGATCAGCTGATAGTAAGCGTTGTAATCCCGAAACCGGATACGAAGTACTATGCGAAATACGCAGACAAGGCCGGTGAGTGGAACTGGAAGTTGCTGACCGAGAAGGAAGGCAAGTGGCTGACCGACACAATCGTTTACTATGGCGGCGGTATGAATATCCATAGTGCAGCAGAAGGTGACGGTAAGTACTTCGCAGAGATTGCTGGTGTTGCGGCAAAAGACACGGCCTTCTTTACCTTCAATCCGGAAGATAGCACGCTGGTTGCAACGGTAGTTGGTAAGTATATCAAACCGTTCCTGGTAATGCAGATCGCAGGTCAGTGGGATATGGAAGGCGAGAACTGGATTGTAAATAACATGGTACTCGCAGCAGACTCGTTGACCGCTACCTATGAGGTGTCGCTTGAGAAGGGTGATTATGAATTTAAACTCATCAAGGATGGCAAGTGGATCACCAAGGCGAACGGAGGTGAGCCTTATGGTCTGCATCGTACATGGCCGGGCGTAGCAGGAGTCGTAGACGAAGCGACCGAGAACTTGAAAGTTACGGCCGATGTAGCGGGTAAGTACTTGTTTACCTGGACGTTTGCTAATGACTCCATCGGAATTACCTTCCCGGATAAACCGGAACCGAAATTGACAGACGGTTACTATCTCGTAGGTAAGTTCAGCGGCGTGGATGCTTGGTCTGTTGAAGACCTGTCCGCAGCGAAGTTGTTTGCTGTAAATCCCGAAAACGACAAAGAATATCAGTTGAACATTACGCTGGCTAATGAGGATTCGCTGAAAGTGGTTTATGTAGCGGACGATGTAATTACTACATGGTTCCCCGCCGAGGGAGATAACTACGGTGTAGATGCCAACCACGCAGGTGCTACTACCATCTATTTCCGTCCGGATTACCAAGGCGGCGAAGATTGGTTCGCAGGATGCTTGTATGTGGTCCCGACCAGCACGGTGGATATCAACATCACCAACGATGGCGTTCAGGCAATCAAAGTGCTCCGCAATGGTCAGATCCTGATCATCAAGGGCGAGAAGACCTATAACGCACAAGGAATTCTGGTTGAATAGATGGAATAGTGAATACGAAAGAGAGGGACGCATTCTGCATCCCTCTCTTTTTCTATATGGAAATATTTTTTTATTGCATCCTGATTGCTTCTCTAATCAGCGGAACAATCTCGGTGTTATCGTGCCATCCGGAGAAAAGTGCTGCATTCACGCCGGTAGAGAAGATCGGAACGGAGTGCGCAGTATGCGCGAAGGTTGTCCAACCGACATGGGCTTTCTTATTGAGCAATGCCACTCCGGCTTCTCCCAGTTTGTTGATGCTTTTATACATCGTTTTGGTGTCTTTGGTCTTCTTGGCACAGGCTGCTTTATAAAGCGCTTTCAGTTCCTTCTCTTCGTCGCTCGTGATCTCTACGGACTCCCAGAAACCTAACTGCTCGCGGTAGATGGTCTGTACCTGCTCCCAAGTGGGTTTCTTGTTTTCTTTGAATAGTTGCGAGAAAAGGTCGCTGATGATCCATTGGGAACACTTCTGGTTATGCAGCAAATCGAGATGCAAGGTGTAGTCGCTGTTGCCCAATGCCATTCCACCCGTTTCATGGTCAGCCGTTACTACAATCAGTGTCTCGTCCGGATGCGCCAGATAGAAATCGTATGCCACGCGCATCGCTTCGTCCATATCCCATACTTCGCCGAACGCTGTAGCCGCATCGTCGCCATGGCAAGCATAATCGATCATTCCGCCTTCTACCATCATAAAGAACCGGTCGTAACGGGAGTTCAGGAACGGGATGGCCGTACTGACAATCTGTTTTAAGGTCAGGTCGCCCGCTTTCCGGTCAATGGCCTGGCGTAAGTTATCGCCATGCTTGGCACCCTGGTCATCGTCTTTCTGAACCAGAATCATCTTACTGATATCTGACTTCTGAAGACTGACGGCTTCTTCGTACCCATGTGCAATCACGTAACCTTGCTTTTCTGCTGCCCGGTAGAGGTTCACTTTCTTGTCGTCGTGTTTGCCTTGCGGATGATGGAATCCTGCCCCGCCGAAGAAATCGAACTCACTCTCTATCAATTGCTCTCCTATTCTATAATATTTATTGCGCTTGGGCACGTGCGCGTAGAAGGCAGCCGGCGTAGCATGGTCAATAGCTACGGTTGTCATGATGCCGATTCCCCATCCCTGCGCCTTCAGTTCCTCTGCGATCGTAGGGATAAAAGCGGAGTCCTGATCAAGACCCAGCATACCGTTTTTGGTCTTTTTTCCGGTCGCCAGACACGTGCCTGCGGCTGCGGAGTCTGTGATACCATTGCTCTTCGAATACGAAGAAGCGCTACCCGAATACGGGAAAGTCGTCATGAGCGTCTGTACACGCCCGAGCGGTTGGCCCTGCAATGCCGAACGATACATCTCTGCGCCTAACACCTGATTGCTACCCATCCCGTCTCCAATGAAATAGAAGACGTACTTGAGTTCGCCGAAAGAGTACAGTGTACAAAGTACAGCGCACCAAATAAGTAAGATTCGTTTCATAAGATTATTGTTGGTTCGTTGATTTCTTTTCGCTATTCGCGGCCTGCCTTTTCCGCTCCGCCTGACGATGGCGTTTGCGTTTGCGCGCCTCACGGCGTTTTTCGGCCTGGTGTGCCTCGCGCTCTTCGGGCGTCATATGAGGCGGCGGTTCAATGCCCTGTTCAATAAGCCGCTGGTCCTGAATCTGCTGCTGATGTTCGATCATCCGTTCTTTGTCTTCGCGCATCAGCGCTTGCACCTCTTTCATGGGAAGTGGTTCATGCTCCAGCAGATCTTCGTAAATCAGGAGCGTAGCCCAGGCATCCGTGGAGGCATAGCGCGCCTGTTCGGGCGTGAGATGACTGTTCTCCCAATTGGTTAACTGCTGCGTTTTCGATATCTTCTTACCAAAGCAGATCGCGAAGATCTTCTGTAGTCCCAGATCCAGAATACCGTATTGGGCAACCATCGCTTGGATATCTACGCAGTTAGTCGGCGTGAAATTACGTCTTCGCCTCAGACCGTTGATGTCATCGCGGAAAGCGAGACCGACCTTGCAGATCTTCGGATTAGCGAAGATGTCGGCTAACTCCTGCGGCAAGCCTATGTGCGTGAGACGGAAGAGATAACAGCGCTCGTGCGTAGCGATCTGTACCAGCGCTGTAGGGTAGTGTGTGCCTCGCTGAAAACTAGGACGAGCCTCCGTATCAACTCCGATCACTCTTTGCGAACGCAGATAAGCCACCGCATCGGCTACCATCTCCGGTTTATCCACCACGATGACTTCGCCTTCAAACGCTGCTAACGGCATCCACTGCAGCAGCTCCTTACTGATTCTATGCGGGTAGTGATTGGATAGCAAGGTCTTAACAATTAGAAGTTGTCTGATTCGTTATGCGCTAGCGCGTGCAGCGCGCGGAGAACAGCCAGCAGTTTCTGTCCCCAGTGCTCTTCAAACCCAGTGCGACAGGCGATCACCGCATCATGCATAATGGATTCTTGCCCGGTTTGGAAAGCCGCCGCCATGTCTTTTAATTCCTGATAGATATCGGCCAGTCCTTCGGAGATGTAAGCCGTCTGCACTTCGTCGGTATAAATACCCCGATCTACAAACACATCCAGATAGGCATCGTCTTGGCCCAATAGGTTACGAATACCTACCAACGCGTAGTTATAATCCTCCTCCGTCACAAACCGCTGCGGCTCTTCGTCCAGCATCGATTCTTCCTGCTCTACCAAGCGCGTCCGCAGATACAGTACAGGCAATAGGCGTAACATCTGTTCACGCCATTCCTCTACCTCGTATTCGCTGCATTTCTCCATCAGCAGACAAGCCTGTACAGCCGCGGTCACAAAGGCAATCGTACTATCCTTATAAATGAATGATTTCGGGTTCCCGGAACCCTGACCGAAGTCGTTCTCCATACTTCATTTTAATAAAAAACATGCAAAGATATAGAAAAATTTTGAAATATGCAAAAAAATGTGTAACTTTGCACCGTTTTTTAATTCTTATTGATATGAAAAAAGGTTTTGTACTTGCATTTTTGGTGATGAGTTTGGCTATTTCAGCCCAGACAGTTAATCCATTGACCATCGAGTTGGGTAATTTTAACTTGGATTCTCTTCGTACGCTGTATAGCGCCGAGCCGACGATGTATCGTGCTTCGCTGGAGGTACTCGAGCAGAATGTTCAGAAGCAATTGGATGCCGTTGCGCTGGTAAAAAAGGAGATTAAGGCCGAGCAGAATCATGCGAAAGAGTTGGCTAATTCGTTGAAAGTGGCTTCGAAGATGACTGCTGCGATGAAGAAACTCTATAGCAAAGAGGAAGCAGAGTTGAAAGCAATGCAGAAGACGGTTGACAAACAGCAGAAGTCGTTTGCCAAGCAAAAAGATCTGAACCAAGACACACGCGATAGCTATAACCTGTTCTTGGAGAACGAGCAGAAAGAGTTGAGTTACTCGCTGCGCGAAGTGGCTGATCGTCAGCGTGCTATCACCGATCTGGAGACGTATGTTCAGACCACGCAAGGTCAGTTGCAGAACTTCCAGCAGGAGATTACCCAGAAAACGGCTTCTTTGGTTCAGATTGAGACGGAACTCAAGACCCGCATGACCACGGTAAAGGCTGAGAAGAAAGCGGCAAAAGGACTCCAGTAAAAATCCATAACAACATACCCTTATGAGAGTAGTTAATTTATCTGAGCAAAACAGTGTGCTCAATCAATTCCTTCGCGAGATACGCGATGTGAATATCCAATCGGATCCGCTTCGTTTCCGTAGAAACATTGAGCGTATCGGCGAGTATATGGCAATCGAAGTCAGCAAGGCGCTGAACTATCAGCCCACAGAAGTGCAGACTCCGCTGGCTACCACTACAGTCAATACGATCAGCGATCAATTGGTGTTAGCTACTGTCTTGCGTGCAGGTCTGCCCTTGCATCAAGGGTTCCTCAATATCTTCGATCGCGCCGAGAACGCTTTCTTGAGTGCTTATCGCCGCGTTAATAAAGAGGGAAAACTGGAGATTGTGGCGGAGTATATGGCAGCTCCTTCTATTGAAGGCAAGACGCTGATTATTGCCGACCCGATGTTAGCTACCGGTATGTCGATGGAGGTGGGTTATCTTGCTTTGCTTCGTCATGGCAAACCCAAACACACGCATTTATGCTCCGCGATCGGTACGCCGCAAGCGATCGAGACGCTGCGTAAGTCGCTCAACGATAGTCCGGATGTGACCTTGTGGTGCGCTGCGGTTGACCCGGTTTTGAACGAGAAGAAATATATCGTTCCCGGTTTGGGTGATGCAGGCGATTTATGTTACGGAATTAAGATCCATCTCTCTGACCGTGACTAAAAAAACGATCATATCTTTCATGCCTGCTGTCTTCGTGACAGCAGGCATTGCTTTACTCAGTCTATGGGAGAATCCGCAACTGCCTCCGTCAATAGCAGCGGATGATAAGATTGTTCATGGGCTGATGTACATGTGTCTGGCTGTCGTCTGGTTAGTGCCGATCCAGGTGCACCTTCGCAAGCGTAAACTCCTCCTTCTTACCTATTGCACGGTCTGGGCTTGCGTGACGGCATACGGCGTTCTGATGGAGATGCTGCAGCGCTTTTGTACCCTCACCCGAACAGGCGAGATGGCGGATGTATATGCCGACGCTATCGGTGCGTTGGGCGGACTTGTCATCTGTCTCGTCCTCGTCTTAATTCGCCATTTCCTAACGAAGAAAAAGCAAAAAACAACCCCTTCCCGTTGAGTGCCCCGTTATACGATATTGCCCTGTCGTTTCTTTATCGCACCCGTTTGCGAAAGAACCTCGCGTTGCTGGATCATTACGGTTCAGCTGAGGAAGCATGGAAACATCTGGATGAACCCAATATGCAGAGCAGTTGGGAGCGTGCGGAGCGGGAAATGGAATGGGCCGAAGCGCATGGTATTCGTATCTGGACTTTGGCCGATGAGGCGTATCCCTATCGCCTGAGGCAGTGCCCGGATCGACCTGTGCTGCTGTACTCCAAAGGCAATGTGCGGCCGTCTGACGGGCATATCGTTTCTATCGTCGGTACACGTCGTCCTACGGAACGAGGTGTGGAACTCACCCAGCGATTGGTGCATGATCTGCATGATCGATTGGAGTCCGTCACGATCGTGAGCGGCGGAGCCTATGGGATTGATATCACGGCGCATCGTACGGCAATCAAAGAGGGCATACCTACGATTATCGTTCCGGCGCATGGACTGGATCGCATCTACCCCTATAATCATCGTCCGGAGGCTGTTGCTTCGTTGAGAAATGGCGGTTTGCTGACTGAGTTTCCTTCGGAAACGGAACCCATCGCGGCATATTTTGTACAGCGTAATCGGATTGTAGCCGGATTGGCAGATGCCGTGGTGGTGGTAGAGTCGCGTGAACGAGGCGGTAGTCTGATTACGGCGCAGATGGCGGCGGATTATAGTCGTGATCTGTTCGCTTTTCCCGGCAGACCGTCTGATCCTTCTTCGTTGGGTTGCAACCAATTGATTAATCGTCATAAAGCGCAACTTATTGATGGCGCGGAAGACCTGATTGCGGCGATGGGATGGAAGACACGCACCGAAGTCTCTCAGCCCGTTCAAACCCAACTGATAGGTTTGATGGACGATCTGACGCCTACCCAACAAACCATTCTTACCAAACTCCAAGAGGCGGAAGAAGGTATGCATATCAACCTCCTCGTTATGGAATTGGAGTTGCCTTATAGCGACGTCTCGTCCGATTTGATGCTCTTGGAACTCCAAGGCCTTGTTCGCTCTCTTCCCGGCGGCATTTATCGCTTTTCTTCGCGCTAATCACCACTCTTTAAACCTTAAACGAGTAAAAAATGCATTTTTATTTGCATAAATGCAAATTTTTTTGTACCTTTGCACCCGCAATTAAAAAAACGCGTTTTTTATGAATGATTTTCTGAAGTATCTGGGAGTTGTACTCCTGCTTTTGGGCGTGGTATGCCTTATCGTATATAGATACGCTTGCCCTGTGAACGGCCTTCTGATTGCTAGCATGGTGCTCGAGGTAAGCGGCATTCTCGCTTTTATCTTTATCAACAAAGCCCTGCGTTAATCGATGTCTGCTCAGGGTGGATTTAGTGGCGGTGTGAAGTATCATTTGACGGGCATGTACCAGGACTGGTTCCTGGATTATGCTTCGTATGTGATACTCGAGCGCGCTGTGCCGGCTATTGAGGATGGTCTCAAGCCTGTGCAGCGTCGTATTTTGCATGCCATGAAGACGGTGGACGACGGTAAGTACAACAAGGTTGCCAATATCGTCGGCCAGACAATGCAATACCACCCTCACGGCGATGCTTCTATCGGCGATGCGCTCGTCCAATTGGGTCAGAAAGATCTGCTGATTGATTGCCAGGGTAACTGGGGAAACATCCTTACGGGGGATGGCGCTGCAGCTCCTCGTTATATCGAGGCGCGCCTCTCTAAGTTTGCGCTGGAGACGGTCTTTAATGCGAAGACGACCGAGTGGATGAAGTCCTACGACGGACGTAAAAACGAGCCGATTCATCTGCCGATTAAGTTCCCGCTGCTGCTGGCGCAAGGTGTAGAAGGTATCGCGGTCGGTTTGAACTCGAGGATTCTGCCGCATAACTTCAATGAGCTTTGCGATGCTTCTTTGGCGTACCTGCGCAATGAAGAGTTCCAGCTCTTCCCGGATTTCCCGACGGGCGGCGTGATTGACGTAACGAAGTATAACGATGGTGAACGGGGCGGTTCGGTGAAGATTCGTGCTTGTATTCAAAAGGCGGACGACAACAAGACGCTTATCATCACCGAGATTCCGTTCGGAACTACCACTTCGAAAATCATCGAGACTATTCTTAAGGCGAACCAAAAGGGAAAGATTAAGATTCGTAAGATTGATGACTTTACGGCTGATCAGGCGCGTATTGTGGTGCAACTGGCACCCGGTTCGTCGTCCGACAAAGCCATCGACGCCCTCTATGCGTTCACCGATTGCGAAGTGAACATCAGTCCCAACTGCTGCGTGGTGGAGAATAAGAAACCGATCTTCACTTCGGTCAGCAATCTCCTCCGCCTCTCTACCGATAACACCAAAGCCCTGCTTAAATGGGAATTGGAGATCGAGAAAGGCGAATTGGAAGAGAAATATTTCTATACCTCGCTGGAGAAGATTTTCATTGAGAATCGTATTTATAAGCAAGAGGGATACGAAAACGCCACTTCTAAAGAGAAACTCATCGAGTTCGTGGATGAAGCCCTCACGCCGTTTAAGCCCCAACTCATCCGCGAGGTACGCACCGAGGATATTGAAAAACTCTTCGAGATCCGAATGATCCGTATCACCAAGTTCGACTCCAAGAAAGCGGACGAACTGATGAAGGATCTCGAGAAGAAGATCAAAGCTTGCGTGAAGAACCTCAACCATCTGACGGACTATACCATCGCTTGGTTCGAGATGCTGAAGAAGAAATACGGCGAGGCATATCCTCGTCGTACGGAGGTGCGTAACTTCGGCGCGATCAATGTCAAAGCCGTCGTAGAGAACAACGAGAAACTCTATATTAACCGCGAGGAAGGCTTCGTGGGAACGGGTCTCAAGAAAGACGAGTTCCTCTTCAACTGCTCCGATATCGACGATATCATCGTCTTCCACAAGGACGGTAAATACAAGGTGATGAAGGTGGCGGAGAAACTGTTCGTCGGAACCGATATTCTTCATATTGCTGTCTTCCAGCGTGGCGACGAACGAACGGTGTATAACGTCGTTTATCGCGATGGTAAAAAGGGCACGTATTTCATGAAGCGCTTCAACGTCACCGGTGTGGCGAAAGATAAAGAATACGATCTCACGCAAGGAAAACCGGGTTCGAAGATCGTGTACTTCACGGCGAACCCCAACGGAGAAGCGGAAGTGATTCGCGTGGTACTCAAGCCGCAGTTGCATCTGAAGAAACTGGAGGTTTGCAAGGATCTTTCCGAACTGGCCGTCAAATCGCGTACGGCGCGTGGAAACGTGTTGACGAAGTTCGACGTGAAGAATATCACTTTGAAGCAGAAAGGTCATTCTACGTTGGGCGGACGTAAGGTTTGGTTCGATGCCGACGTGCTGCGTGTCAACTATGACGAGCATGGTATCTATCTGGGTGAGTTCTGGGATGAAGATCGTATCCTTGTCATCAATAATGATGGTACTTATTATACCACTTCGTTCGACCTTACTGCCCATTTCGAAGATAATATCTGGCGTATTGAGAAGTTGGATGCCGAGAAAGTATGGTCGCTTATTCAATGGAATGGCGAGCTGAAATATTACTACGGCAAACGCTTCAAACTCGATGATGCCAATGCGAAAGTGCAATCGATGTTAGGCGATGATAAAGACTCCCGCATCGCTGTACTCTCTGATCGGGAGGAAGCTACTTTCCGTATCACCTTCGCGGACGAGAAACATGAACCGATTGAGATCCTCATGGCGGATTTTATCGATGAGAAATCGGCGAAGGCAAAGGGTAAACGCGTGACGACGCTTGAGGTAGCTTCTATTGAAGATATCACGCCCGAACCGGTGATTGAAGAACCGGAAGAGGAAGAGGGTATAGAAGAGCCGGAGACGGATACGAAAGAAACTACGGAAGAGACTGAGGCATCGGAATCTTCTGATCATTCCATCGAAGTAGAGGGCGTCAAGATGACCTTCGAAAAACCCGCTGATACACAACTCGATTTATTCTAATGGAAATCATCTTAGGCAGTCAATCTCCTCGCAGACGAGAGCTAATGGCAGGTTTAGACCTGCCGTTTACGGCTATCTCTATTGATGCCGATGAGACCTATCCTGCGGACCTGCAGGCCGGCGATATACCTTATTATATCTCGCGCGCGAAAGCGCATGCATATGAGGCGGCGTTGAAGGAGAATCAATTGCTCATCACTGCCGACACCATTGTTTGGTTAGAGGGGCGGATGTTAGGTAAACCGCATGATGAAGCCGAGGCTGTTGAGATGCTGCAGGCGCTGCGTAATAAGACGCACCAGGTATATACCGCCGTTACTTTTTCGCAGAAAGGAAGAGATTTGAAGACGATTGTCGATTGCACGGATGTGACATTCGGGGATCTCTCTGAAGAAGAGATTGCGCACTATGTAACTCGTTATAAACCCTTCGATAAAGCGGGTTCCTATGGCGTACAAGAGTGGATCGGCTATATCGCCTGCACGTCCATGCACGGCTCGTATTTCAACGTCATGGGCTTCCCAGTCCATCTCGTTTATCGGGAATTAAAAAATCGAGGCATCGTCTAATGTCTCGATTTTTCTTTCTATAGGCGCTATACGTTATACGTATAGTCTCATAATCACGTAGCCATAAAGCATTCCGATCAGCATCGCGAATTTAATCACTTGCTGGCAACTCTTGTAGTCGCTGGGGATCTTTGCCGACCATAGCAGCCAGATTGCACTCAGCAGCGGAACGACAATACCTAAAGCGATATAACGCGTGCTGAGGCTGGTCCAACCGATGGGGAAAGGAAGCAGGTGATACCAGATATGGCCGATGATAGCTAAGGTCAAAACGATGAGAGCAGTAACGAACACTTTGGTCCATAAATCGCCCCATACTACCGGCATCGAGTGGCATTCCAATTCCCGATCTCCCATCTGATCCTGCATATCTTTGATGATCTCGCGAATCCAGGTGAGAAGGAAAGCAAAGAGTGCAAATCCGCCTAACCAGGCATATAGGTCGTGCGGAAGCGAGATATAGGGTAGGATGGTCTCGAAACGCAGTTGCAGTATCGCTACATTGGTCATCGCTACGAGCATCGGCGTTACGGCCGCCAAGAGAGCTATCGTCAGGTTGCCGATCATAAAGAGACGTTTGTAACTGCTGGAGTAGAACCATAGCAATCCGGGCACGATGACGAAGAGGATTCCAATCGTCATACTGCGCAGCAGAATGGCTTCAAGAATACCGCACGCAGCGCCTGCAGCGCTGAGGCAGATACTCAGCCGCATCGCTGCGGGCTTACTGATCGTTCGCGTCACGATCACGGCATCCGGACGGTTGATACGGTCAATCTTTACATCAAAGTAATCATTGATCACATAGCCTCCTGCCGCAATCAGGATCACCGCAATCTCCAGCAATAGCAAGATATACCACGGCATCTGTTCGCCATAAGCCGCCGCATCGAGTATCGGCACAGCTACCCATTTCTCCATCACCCATACCAAGGCGCCGAGAAACAACAGGTTGCTCCACCGAACCAAACGCATTATGTCCTTAAACAGTTCCAAATCTACTTGATTTTCAAAATAACACCCTTCCAAGCCGGAAGCACAATCTCCAATACGCCATCAGGAACGAAATCCAAGTTGTATGTCTTTCCGAAAAGCAGGTCTTTGCCGGTAGCATTCGTCTTGCCTTCCAGGTTCAGATATACAAACGCATCGTTTGGAATCTGTACGCGCATCTGCTGTTCGCGGTCGTGGAAATTCACAACCACTAACAGTGTCTCACCTTTGATATGACGAAGGAAGGCGAAATGCTGCTGTTTATCAAATCCCTCTCCCTGCGCATAGGTGATATCGTACATCTTACCTTTCTGAACGGCTTTGTCGTCTCGTGCGATCGTGAGTAATCGGCTATAGAACTCGTGTAACTCCTGTTGCGCCTCGTTCATCTTAGCGCCGTCGAACTTACCTTTGTTCGCCCATGCCTGAATGCTCTTCAGTCCCCAATAATCGAAGATCGTCGATCGTCCGTCGATGCCGCTGAAGCCCTCCATATCCATGCCTCGCTCACCCAGTTCCTGACCCGAATAGATCATGACCGGACATTGGTTCAGCATCGTAGCTACGATCATCGCCGGTTCGGCGCATCGTCCGCTACCGCAGAAGAATCCGCTGGCGATACGTTGCTCGTCATGGTTCTCGAGGAAATACAACATATGGTTCAGTCGCTCTTCGCCATGTTGCATCCACTGCGAGGTAATACCGGATGCGGGCCAACCCTTGCTCGTTACGCCGCGCAGGTAATCGTACATACCTACCTTGTCATAGAGGTAATCGAAACCAGCCGCCAGGTAACTGTCATATTGGTTCGGATCGTAACATTCGCCGATGAAGAGGAATTTCTTATGTTTCTTCTTCACTGCCGCAATCGCCCATTGGAAGAACTCTACAGGAACCATCTCGGCCATATCAACGCGTACGCCGTCAATGCCTTTATCGGCCCAGAAGAGCAAGATATCGCGCATCTTGGTCCAAGTGGACGGAATCGGATCAAACTGCTTCTCACGGCCACCTTGATAGAAGACGCCGTAGTTCAGTTTGACCGTTTCGTACCAATCGTTCTCGCTCGGGTGACTCGTGAAGCAGTCGTTACCGGTTACTTTTGCCGGAAACTCTTCGTAGCCTTGCAGGTCTTTGTCCATCGTGAAGCGCTCTCCCGGGAGATAGTAAAAGTTATTGAGCGGAGAGAAAGCCCATTCGGGATGATCGTTCTCGCCCAAGTCTTCTACGCCCGCGGGTTTGCAGACGCTCTTATACTCACGCGCTACATGGTTCGGCACAAAATCAATCAGTACACCCAAACCGGCTTCGTGTGTGCGTTTAACCAGCGCCTCGAATTCCTGCATTCGTTTGCTCTCGTTCTTCGCCAAATCCGGATCCACGTCGTAATAATCGGTGATGGCATAGGGGGAACCGGCTTTGCCTTTGGTGATCGCAGGGTTGTTATACTGCGCTGTCGCATGGCGGATGACGCCGGTGTACCAAACATGCGTAGCACCCAGGTCTACAATCGACTTGAGCGCACGCTCGTTGATATCCGCAAATCGTCCACAGCCGTTCTCTTCTTTGCTTCCGTTATACGCACGTGTCTCGTTGTAGTTCGCAAAATAACGAGGGAAGAGCTGATAGATAATAGTTTTGCTCATTAAATACGAAATATCAAATCTATAATCTCAAAATCTTAGATCAGCGCTTCGGTGTCCGAAGCGATCATCAGTTCTTCGTCCGTCGGGATGAGGCATACTTTTACCTTCGAATTCGGGGTAGAGATGATACGCTCTTCGCCGCGTACGTTGTTGGCCTCTTCATCCACCTCGATGCCGAGGAAGCTGAGTCCCTTCATGATTTGCGCGCGGATATACGGATCGTTCTCGCCAATACCGGCTGTGAAGACCAGAATATCCAAACCGTTCATGGCTGCTGCGTATGCGCCGATATATTTCACGGTGCGATAGATAAACATCTTACGCGCCAGATCAGCCCGTTTGTTGCCTGCTTTGATAGCTGCCTCGATATCACGGCAGTCACTCGATACACCGCTTACGCCGAGCAAACCGGATTTCTTATTCACGAGTTCGTTAAACTGCGCTGTGTTCAGGTGTTCTTTATCCATGATAAAGGTAGCAGCACCCAGATCCAAATCTCCAGCACGTGTACCCATTACCAAACCCTCTACCGGCGTCAGACCCATACTGGTATCAACGCATTGGCCGTTCAATACAGCGGCGCAACTGCCACCACCTCCGATATGAGCGGTAACGATCTTCTGCTTCTTCGGATCAACGCCCAGGAACTCGCAAACGCGAGCGCTTACGTAACGGTGACTGGTTCCGTGGAAACCGTAACGACGGATGGCATATTTCTCGTAGAGCTCGTACGGAATGGCGTACATATATGCGTAATCCGGCATCGTCTGATGGAAAGCGGTGTCGAAGACCGCTACTTGCGGAACGCTCGGTAAGATCTTCTCAATCGCGTCGATACCCTTCAGGTTAGCGGGGTTATGCAGCGGAGCCAAGTCCACGCACTTGATGATCTCGGCCTTTACCTCCGGAGTAATGAGCACGGATTTGTTGAACTTCTCGCCACCATGCACTACGCGGTGACCTACGGCGTTGATCTCCTTGAGATCTTTGATGCAACCAATCTCCGGATCCACCAGTTTCTCCAAAATCAATTCAATACCCACGGTATGTTCAGGCATCGGTTTCTCGAATTTTACCTTCTCGCCGTTGGGCAGTTTAACCAACAGGAACGAGTCCGGCAAACCGATCTTCTCAATTCCGCCTTGTGCCATTACTTTCTTGCTCTCCATCTCAAAGAGCTTGTACTTGATACTGCTACTTCCGCAGTTTAA
>CAMOJA010000022.1 GCA_946616535.1 uncultured Bacteroidales bacterium
GCGGCAAGGCTCCGTTTGGAATCGCCGGAAAGGGCAGTCTGCCGAAGTTCCATATTAACTGGAATGCGGAAGGTGGTATCTTCGACCGTCCGACAGTTCTGCAAGGCTTGGGCGAAGCTGGCCCGGAGGGCGTCATCCCGCTGACGAAGTTCTGGCAGAAGATGGATGCAATCGCAAGGTCTATCGATGCCAGAGACGGAGGCGGGGGCGGTACGCTGTACCTGTCCATTAACCTGGATAAAAAGACCATCGGACAGGCTACGGTCGATTACGTCAATGAGCAGACGCTTACATTCGGTGTCAATCCGGTGATGTTATAAAGGAGGCTGCAATGGCTGAATCGATGCTTTTCTATATAGGGACCTCCAAAGTTAAGGAAGTCCGCAAGGGTGGCGAGGTCACCCAACTGTCATGGGGAGCGAAAAGCAAGTGGCTAAAATTCTCTCGCCCGGACACGTCCAAGAAGCAAATCAAATACCAGAAGAAAAAAAAGAACGGATACAGCAAGGCGTCGTCATGGGCGGCCGGTGGCGTGACTAGATACGGCACGGCTATCCCAGCGACGGCCCAGAGAACCGTTGCCGGTGTCGAGAGAACATGTGATGTCCGGTACAGAATGCGGAAGTACACCAAGTACACGCGGACCGCAAAGCAGAAGAAAAACAAGAAATGCACCCGGACGATTTACACATATTATGTGTATCAGCTTCAGTACAAAGACAAGCTGACGGTCGAAACCGAATACTCCGAATACCGGGACGGAATCGACTACATCTACTTCACTGACCACTACTACGACGACCAAGGGCAGGCCATTCCGACCACAGGACACATGGACCACCCGAACAGCGTTTCTCTGGTCTATGCGGATGTTCGGAAAAACTTTGAGGCGAACGCCAACAACAACGATGCCCGGGACAACATGGGCACGTACATTCTTGCCAATGTCCGGGCCAACGTGGTTACCCTCAATCTGACATGGCAAGGGCTGTCTGCGGACGACGGCACAGATCTACTGGACACCCTGAACCCGGCCCGGGACACTTCGGGCGAGTATCCTTATTTGGTCGTACAGTATTATGACCCGGCAACCGGCGAAGCCAAAAACGGCACATTCTTCGCCGGTGACAGGACAGTCGAGAAATACCCGAACGGCTCATTCAAGGAAATATCGGTACAGCTCACGGAGGTATAGGTCATGGATTACAACGTCAAAATTATTGTAGGTCAGAACGAATACCTCGAGGAACAGAGCGTCGAATACACCGACTACAACACCGTCAGGGAACCGTCCATCACTGACATCACGCTTATCAATAACGCATGCTCTGGCACGATGGAGATTGGAGCGACAGCAAGCGACTGCCTAAAGTTTCGTATCATCAATCCAGACCAGACCGTCTATGACGGCGAAGAGGTAGAGCTGTGGGTGCAAGAACCAGACACCGAGGAACGGCCCAGAGCGGACGAGATCGAGGACGAGGTCGGGGACGATACTGCAGACGAAGCCGAATATGACGACGGCGAGGAAGAAGTAGCCGACCCGGACGAAGAGGGCGAAGACCTTGACCCGGAAGATGAGGAAGACGCAGACACGGTCGACGAAGAAATGGAGGCCGGGCTGACCGAGCAACTGACCGGCGAGGACCCGGACCCGGAAACCGACGTTGACCCGGACCCGGGCGAGCCGTCTTGGATCCGAATTGGTACGTTCTACGTCTACAACCAGACGAACAACGCTGACGGCAGTATATCTCTGGTTTGCTATGACGGTTTCCTCCTTATGGCCGGGCAATTCAAGCCGACCAACAAAGTGGCGACCATCGCCAGCATGTACGAAGACCTACGAACCCAGACTCTTGCCAACTGTGGCATTTCTGTCGATGCGGAAGACTTCGGGGATTTTGCCAACGAGAGTATGACCATCGACTACATTCTGTCGTACCGTGAGGCTCTGGGCTATTTCGCCGGAATCCTTGGTGGATTCGTTGAGTTTGCGGACGACGGTACTTGCGGGATAAGCCAGTACGGCTATGACGACAACGTCCTGATTGATTCGGAGCTAATCAGCTATGCGGAGACGTCAGCCGGTGAAATGGTCGTTGAAGCTGTGTCATGCAACCGGAGCCGGGCGGCCATGAGCGAGGACATCATCGAAGCCGGACAGGGTGGACAGGAAATCTCGTTCGTCAATCCGCACGTGACCCAAACGATGCTCGATGCGGTCTATGAATCCTATAAGGGCATGCGGTTTGTCGGGGCAACTTTACAGGCCCCATGGCGACCGGAGCTGACAGCGGGCGAATTCGTCCGGGTATTCAGTGAGGACGAGTACCGCAACTTCCTGATGCTCCGAAACAACCTTGACCAGAACAGCGGGGAAATGACAGCGGATGAGATAGCCCAGATTCAGGCTGACATGAACAGTCTTGGCCGTATCATTCTTATCAGCTCCCAGACCGTTTCGTTCAATGGCAACGCAGTAACCACGATTCAGAGCATCTGCGGAACCGAAACGGAAAAGAGCAACCCACCGGCCACCAGACTGGAGGGGCTGATTTCGGCTGCCGGGGAGACAGCGAGCAAATACATTACCTATGTGGATACGGAGCACGGCATCCGGGTATACGATGGTGAACCATCAAACGAGGACGTCAATTTTGCCCAGATGAATGCTAATGGCATGCAAGTTTATAAGGGCGGTGTAAATGTAGCCGAGTTCGGGACGTCCGCAAGGATTGGCAAGGAAGCTGATTCTAACGTCCAGATTAAGAACGATTCTATCCAGATGCTCAAGAATGGCGTGGTCTGTTCGGTGTTCAGTCTGCCGGTGGAATCGACAACGGATGTAATGACGGTCCGCTATAAGACAACCGTGCAGTCTGCATCCGCCGGGTCTATGCTGTTCTATGTTCCGGGCGATTCGTTCAAGAACATACCGACTCACGATGGCCAGAAACTTGTTTTTACCGGCCCGAACGGGGAGACAGGGCAGATTGGCACAACGGTACCGACCTATGACGCAGACGACCCGGATACGTGGTTCCGGGTGCTGTACGATGCCGACAACACAGCCTCCGTCTATACGGCCCCTGGCTCTTCGATTCCTAATGGGGCTTATGTGTTCCGGTTCATCTGGTACATCAATGTCGTGTCTGCCCAGTGTTATGTTGGGTGCTATCCAGATATGCTCGATGGCGAAGTGATGTTCGGCGTTGGTAACGGTGAGAGCGACAGCGAGCGGTCAAATGCGTTCACGGTGGATTGGCTCGGGAATGTGACGGCATCCGGTGAAATCAAATCCAAGACGGTGGTTGAGGATGTAACGACATTCGCTGAAGGGTGGGAGCTTTTCGATGGCTATTCCTGTAAGATTCGTCGGTCCGGCAACGTGGTCGAACTAAACGGAGCCATCAGGAACAAGTCGGCTGTCACGCTCAACACAGTGGCGAAAGAAGTGTTTTATATCTCATCAGATTGGTCTGATTACTTCCCACCGGCCAAAGTGTTTGAAGTATGCAACGGCTCAAGCCGGGCCAAGTTCCTAATGGCAATAGACCCGGCCGGAACGGTCACGTTTGAAAGGGCGACAGCAAACGGCTCATCCTATGACTCATTTAATGCCGGTTCATGGTGGCCATTTCATGTTGTTTGGATAGTTTAATGATGTTTTTCTATATGGAGGTTATTGAATGAACACTTTAACACTCACGTTTGAGGTTAACGGCCAAAACCTCATCAACACATCGGACAAGCTCTGCATGGCATCCGATACCATTAACTATGTCGAGGCGGTTTTTGCCCTGGGCGACGGATGGGACGGTTTCGATTCTGTCCGGGCAATCTGGACGAACAACCGGGAAACCTATGCAACTGTTCTGGACGCATCCGGTAAGTGCAAGGCCCCGGTCGAGCTTCTGGCGGTAAAAGGACCGGTCAAGGTTGGTCTGATCGGGAGCATCACGGAGAACGACATTCTCACGGACCGGCTCACGACATTCCAGACGGTGGCGTTGAACATCGCTAAAAAGGTGCCGGTCGCCGGGGAAGAAACCAGCAATGTCACTCCAAGCCAGTTCGACCAGTTCGTTGCCATCGTACAGGGTGAAGTCGCAAAAGTCACCGGTATGACAGCCGAAGCAACCACGCTCCCGGCTGGATCCGAAGCAACGGCGCTCTATTCCGACGGCGTTCTGACGTTCGGTATACCCACCGGCCCACAAGGGGAACAAGGCCCTAAAGGCGACAAGGGCGACAAGGGCGATACTGGCGAGACTGGATCTCAAGGTCCTAAAGGAGATAAGGGCGATACGGGAGCCACCGGCCCGCAAGGCGCCACCGGAGAGACCGGACCTAAAGGTGACACCGGAGCGACACCCGACTTCTCCATCGGCACCGTCGAAACACTCGCACCGGATCAAGACGCCACCGCAACCATCACAGGCACACCGGAACAGCCGGTGCTGAATCTCGGTATTCCAAAGGGTGAAACAGGCGAAGTCAGCATGAATGACTTCCTCAAGGTCGCCGTCACCGACACCGCATCAGGTAGTGGTGTAGTCACTATCCCCGATGGGGCTAATCTGCCGATGCGTTCCCTCAAGGTCACATTAACCCCACAGCAAGACCTGCACGGGTATGATAAGCCGTGGGTCGGTGGTACGGGGGTAAACATCATGCCGTATCCCATCGAGCGAGAAGTAACGTTCAACGGCGTGACGTTTAAGAGCGACGGAAAAGGCAACATCACGTACACCGGAACCTGCAACGGTGACAACTACGCAGTTATAAGCGTCCCGGAGTTTACCATCCCGAGCGGGGACTCCTACAAGGTGGCTTTTCTTAATTCGCAAACGGTCGGGCAGATGGCGTTCACATACAACGGCACAATCGTTGATAGTTGGAACTTGAATGTTGTCAACAAAGTGTCGACGTACAGCGGCATGAGCAACAAACAATGCAACGGGGTTCGTGTCAACATCGAGAATGGCGTAACGTATAACCAAAGCCTGTCAATTATGTTTGTTCCAACTTCTACAGAGGTAAG
Source organism: uncultured Bacteroidales bacterium (assembly GCA_946616535.1). The sequence continues at coordinate 5,048 of CAMOJA010000022.1, forward strand.
CGGGTATATACCATACTCCAACATCTGTCCTATTAGCGGGTATGATGAGGTGAGTGCGAATGTGGTGGGGAAGAATCTGCATCCAAGCACGGCACAATCTTCGCCAGTTACAAGCATGGGGATTACCATGACAGCCGAAAACGGTGCTTTTGTGTTCGTAGGCACATCGACTGGAAACGGCGGTCGGCTGTCGTTTAGGACGGTTCCGTTTATGCTGAAATCCGGAACGTATGTCCTGTCACAAACGACAGAAGGCTCTGGTAATGTTTATCCTGTTGTTCATAATGCGGTCGGCAATACGGTCATAAAGCAAGGTCTGGGAACCCTAACCCTTGCGGAAGACACAACCGTATTTATTGGTTACAACCTCAATGCTTCAGTCGGAACGGTATTTAATTTAACCGTATATCCGCAAGTAGAACTCGGTTCAACCGCAACTGACTACGAACCCTACCAAGGCTCATCCCACACCGCAGACCTCGGACAGACTGTCTACGGCGGTACGGTGGATTTGGTGAGTGGGGGGTTGGTGATTGATAGGGCGATGGTGGATTTGGGTACGTTGAATTGGAACTACGGAAGACCTTTTGGCGGAGCGAACGAGTTCTTTTGGAGTTCTGGCCTTTCGGGAATCGCAGAATTTTCGGCGGCAACCGTGCAGACAAACTCTAATTCATCAGGATATTTTCCAAAATCGGCAAACGAGATGAATGGTCAGTACGCATCGACAAATGGAGCGTTCTCGTTGTTCAATAACTGGGTTGTAGTTCACGATAGTAGATACAACAATGCCACGGCATTCAAGACGGCTGTTAATGGCGTTCGGTTAGTTTACCCACTCGCCACACCACAAACCTACCAACTCACACCGCAGGAGATTCGGACGCTTGTTGGGACGAATAATGTGTGGTCGAATGGGTCGAATACATACATCAAGTATGTCGCAGATACCCGCCTGTTCATCCTCAAGGTGACACAATGATGACCAAGCGTGAGGCCATAGCGACGGTTATTCTGGCCGCAATCCTTTTGGCCGTCGCTCTGATCAGCCAGTCGGATGCGGCCATTAAGGGCGTACCGGTCAAGGGCGGGACCTACCGGACCAATACGGCGGCCCAGTGGCAACTGTATAAGTACAGGGCCGTAGACCTTCCCAAACGGTACCCCTACAAATACGCACCGTGGCGGTCGTTCCTGTTGATAGACGAATATACCAAGGTGACCGCCGACAGCTCCCACAACATTCTGGTCATTGACCCGGAGCTGTACGACACCATCAAACCGGAGGCGGACAGCAATCGGGACAAAGCCAAGCGGATACTGGCCCGGTACAAGGTGAAGGGCAGGGGTAAAACGGCCTATAAAAAGATCGGCCGGTACGTCCGGGCCGGGTCCTATAAGAAGGGCATCAAGTCGGCTGCCGGTTTCTTCGACCATCACGGCGGCGACTGTGCGGCCCATGCGGCTGCGGTATACGTCCTGTGTCAGGTCCAGGGCATACCGGTGCGGTACTGCATCGGAAGCATGGACGGAGGCTGCCACGCGTGGAACCGGGTGCGGCTCGGCCGGGTGTGGTACTGGGCAGACGAGACGATGGGGATGTGGTTATCGAGGAGTTTATGGGAAGGATACAAGAAGCCGATGGAGATGTGGTGAGAGGAGGAAGACATGAATACAGGAACAAAACTACGAACAATACTCATAATAGCAACGTGCCTCAACACGGCACTGATGGCAACAGACGTAACCGGATTCCACAATGCGGTTCTGGATACCATCTACACGTGGGCATCTATCATCTTGAACTTTATCATCGTGGCACTGGCTACCTACTTCAATAACGACTACACACCGATAGCGGCCGAGCATACAGGACGAATGCGTCTGGAAAAGGCCCAGAATGCCGGCATCATCAACGGCGAAGACTTCACGGACGACCCACAACCGGACGAGGACGGCGAGGATCTGGACGAAGACGAAGCCAACACGCCGGACATTGACGACGGACCGGAGGATGGTGAAGCTGATGAGTAGTGCCAATTTCAAACAGTACGATTCCAGGTGGGGAAACAAGAACTATAACGGTTCCTCCACGATGGCACAGGCCGGATGCGGGCCAACATCTGTAGCGGATATCGTCTACAACATCGATGAAAAGATTACCCCTTGGAAAGTCGCCCAATGGCTCAAGGCTAACGGCTATGCGATCTATGGCAACGGAACAGCATGGGACGGTATTCCTGCGGCATTGAAGCGCTATGGTCTTATCGATGTTCGGGAAGTTTCCAAGATGTCGGATGTTTACGACTACATCAGCCGTGGATATAGAGCGGTATTCCTGACAAGCTATGAATATGCCAAGGACAACAACGCCCCGATGCGGACGATCTGGACCACTTCGGGGCATTTTATTGCCGTGACAGCCTATAAGCATGAAAACGGAAAGCACTATTTCTGGACCCGTGACCCGGGCGGTCGTGGAAATAATGGCTGGCATTGCTACGAAACAGAAATGCGGGGCTGGCTGCCCAAAATCTGGGTCTGCAAGGTACCGGCTACGGAGGACGACGAGATGAAGAAGAAACGGAAGAAAATAGCCAATAAGGCTGCAGCGTGTGCGTGGCCATACGGAACCAAGAAGTCAAAATATAAGTACCCATCAGGTAAACGAAGAAAGAATTATGTAAAGGCACTGAAAGAGGCATACGGACAGCGTAAAGGCTGGGGCCGTCAGACCAAAGCAGGTGCGTCCTGTGACGTATTCGTTGGTACGGTTATCCGGGCGGCTGGTATCGATAAGAAGTTCCCCAGAGGTCTGGACGAACAGAAGGTATACCTGCGGAAATCCAGCAAATGGCACCGTGTAGCCAGGAAGCACATGAAAAAGGGCGACATCGTAATTCGTAACGGTGTGCATATCATGATATATATGGGCGGCGGTCGTGTGGCCAATGCCCACTATAAGAAAAAGATCTATCCGATTATCGAAAAGGCCAGCAAGGAAATCTATGGGAGCATTAAGGTTTACAGAGCATCATAGGACGGAGGCGGCACCAATGGCAAGTATTATCGTTAACTCATTTTTAGGGGCATGCGGAGCCGGTATCCTGACCATCATCGTTATTCTGATTAAATGGATCTGGAAAAAGTTCAGGGCCGACGACATCACGATCAAGGCTCTGGCCCATGACGCATACTTCCGACACTGCCGTTATCTGCTCCTGAAGGAAGAGCTGACCGAGGAAGAATTGGAGAACCACAATTATCTCTGGAAAGCATACAAGGGACAGGGCCTCAACGGGACCGGCGAACAATTACATAAGCAGATATTGGAAAAGAAGGTCATTGTCAAACAGGACCATTAACACAGCCCCTTATCGGGGAACATTGTCCTCCTTTTTTCGTATATCCCACCAAGACCAGAAACCGGTCAAGGTGGGATTTTTTTATTGGTGGTTTTTGAGTAAATGGCGCAAGGTATAACTTATCGACCCTCCAAAATTAAATCGCTTAAATCGGCGTTTAGGGCTTCCATGTTATGGTAATTATTTGGCAGCCTTATGGTAGTACAGATATGTGTCGAAGTCTTCCGGTGTTCCCACGATTTCCACCCGGACGGCATCGACCAGGTCTGACTTGAACAGTTTTTCATACTTGGCACCGTCCCGGTACAGGGTGCCGACGCAGCAGCCGGACAGCTTGACGTTGATATACTTCTGGGTGGTCGTGTATGATTCGCTGTCAATGATTGCCGATATATCCACAAGGCCCTGTGGATTGGATAAGTCAATCTGTGGATTCTTCTTAATCAGTTTCTTGACTCCGGCGATGGCATACTTGTCCTGATACGTTGCCAGCTTGACCCGGTCGAAGCCATCGGAGCACGGAGCATTGGGAAAGCTAACGATAGGTTTTTCCGTGATGCCGGATGCTTTCGGTTTCTTCTGGGCCGGTTTTTTCTTTTTCGGCGGTTCCGGTTCTGGTTCCGGTTCGGTGAGGGCATCTTTCAATAGATCTAAAAATCCCATGGTAAAATCCTCCTTTTGGGTATTGCAAAACTTTTCGCCATCAGTATAATTAAAGAAGAGGCACAAATCAAGGTGCCAGTCGCAAGCAATTAGTATATAGGTGTCAGCGTAAATCCCAACTATTCCGGTTTCAACTCTTCCCAAAATTATGATCCGGGTGAATAGTTAAAAATTCGGAATAGTATACTACACTGGCACTACCTAAAGGAAAGGTGGTGTTTTTTCTTATGGCAAGGCATTACAGGCCAGTCGAGGGCAAGACCCTCCAAGAGTTCGCAGATGCTTACGAAGAAGCTGCAAACGAACTATCCAGAGCGACCATCATTGAAGAAAAAGAGATTGGTCCGCTTCAATTACTTATCTACTACGAAGACCCAGACGAACCAGACCCAGAACCAGAGGCTCCGGCAAGCGACTACGATGTCAGACTCACCGATGATGGCCAGTACATCACAGTGAGCATCATGGTCGATAAGAGATACCCGGAACGGTATTGCTGCGAGTGTTCCAACTATGACTGGGGCCGTGGTTGTCCGTATCGGTCAGGTCACATCCGGCAGATGGACCGGGCCTGTCCGATGTTCAATGTGTTAATCGGGAGGAGGTAACACCATGCAGAAACAGAGTAAAAAGGAAAGAATGATTGACGCTGTAATTGGTTCCGCTATTATGACCATGTTCATGGTGTTCCTGTTCTTGGTTGCTAATAGTGTTTACAACTAATTAGAGAACCAGAAAGGAGGTGTTTCCAGATCTAATCTAACATTGTTCGTTATTACCAAATGAAGTGTTATATCTTGCAAACGAATAAGTTACAACTACCCAATTTCTGAAACGACGAAAAAAAAGGAAAGGCCCGCACCAATCAGTAGCACGGGCCAATCCTCTAAAAGTTCGGCAACACAATTATACCATGGAGGGCATGATATGACAATCAGAACCAAAACCACATGGGACGATCTGGAACCGATCTGGACCATTGACGACGACGGAACGCCGATCGGGGACGTTGAGATCCGGTTGCCAGAGAGAGGAAGAGAGGATAACAATGAAAAATGCTCATTATGAAATGACCGTAATCAGCCCGGCGAAATGTGCTTGCATCTATGAGGACGACATAGCATGGCGACTGCTCAATCTGGCAGATTCGCTTCTGCCGGTCGCAGGCGGAGACATTACCATCAGGATCCGAGAGGTCAAAGAGGGCGAGGAGGCCAACACCGATGGCAATTAAGGACTATATCCCCGACTCGGCCCTTGACATCTACTATGGCCGGGATTGCTTCGGCCCGGGCCGGGACTACTTCGATGGCCCGCCGGATGAGGACGACGAAGACGGCCCGGACGATTGGGACCCGGACGGGTGCTTCATTGATGATGATAATGGTTATACCAAACCAAGTGAACGGGAGGTGCCGATGTGAACGGCAAGAACATAACCAAGTGCGTCACGAATAACGGCGGATGCCTGGATCCAGGCGTGTGCTGTTACGAATGCGACCACAAAGGATGGTGTGACCTTCGGTGTTTGAATAGCGAGTGCCGGAGGGAACAGGTACGGAAAAGATTGAGAGGTAAGAAATGACATTAGACATTAACATCCGCGAGCGGATGGGAAAGAACAAGAACTACTTGAGCGGTGAGGCTTTGTCTGACGGAAAAGACCGCATCGTACAGATTAAGGACGTACAGGAAGAACTGGTCAAGAACCCACAAGCTGGCACAGAAAGCAACGAGGTAGTGCTTCACTTTGAGGGCGACACAAAGCCGATGGTCGTGACCGCAAATTGCCAGATGGAAAACCTCATCACGGCAACAGGGACAGACCGGACGAAAGACTGGGTCGGCAAGAAAATCCAACTGTACGGCGAGCTTGGTGTTTTTTTCGGCAAGCGTCAGTGGGCTGTCAGGGTGCGGGAGTTCGCACCGAAAGCATAGTTAATAATATCCCGGCCGGACGTTGGGGATTCCACGGCGGTCAATTATAGGAGGACAAAATGGCAATAACATGGAGTATGAAACTGTTCAAGGCGGATGCTGAAAAGGTGTATTCGGAGCTTGAAACAATAAGGACGAAATCACCGCAGAGCATAGTGGACTATGCCGAAGAACATCCAGACAGTGAGCTATATAAATGCTTCACATGGGATGATAGCAAGGCGGCCAATGAATGGCGAAAGCAAGAAGCAAGGCAAGTTGTTCGGCTGTTAGTATTCGCAGACGACGAAACGAAACAACCGACACAAATCAGAGTTCTGCAAAAGGCGACGGATGCCTATGAGCCGGTCAAGACGATAGTCAGAAATAATGACGAATACGCAAAACTGCTCGCAAGGGCAAAGGCAGAACTGAAAGCGTTCAGAGAACGGTATAAGCAAATCAACGAACTGGAAAAGGTTCTTGAGGCGATAGACGAATTATAGGACAGAACGTAACAGGCGAATACAAAAGAGCAAGCAAAACCAAAGAACAACACAAACCACCTCATCATTGAGTGCTGAAAAGCACCACGACAGTAAGCTACCGTAGAATCAAGCGCACCGCAGTGAGCGACAGTACCGCATAAAACATTATAAAACGGAATACTACTGAACAACGCATATCAGCATTCAGTGATGGGGTGGAACAACCTCGGTTCCTGTGAGGGCTTGTATGGCCCAATAAGTATACACAACAAATTCAAACGGGACAGGACTGCGTAGTGTTAGACAATACACCGCACAACAGTTAAGACAAATAAAGTACGACGCAGCGCATCGCAGAACACCACAACACAAGCTCTCACCGGAGCCGAGGACAATACAGGAGGACAAACAAATGGCAAAGGGAAAAATCGAAGTATTAGAAATTAAGGAAGTTAAACCGCAGACAATCACGGTTCACATCGTTGGAGACACCGATCTGGTACTCAACAAGATGAACAGCGTTACCACCAGACAGCTTGTGGACGCAAGGAAAGACAAAGCCAAGAAAATTGAGACACCGAACGTCTGGGAAGAAATCATCACGTCCATCCACTGGAGAGACGGAGACCCGGCAGATTTCTCGGAAGGTGGTATGCGTGACGCACTGATGAACAATGCGCCGTGCCTGACAGTGTTCGGTCTCAAGAAGTCATTTGGTGAAGCGGTCACTCGTCTTGGCATTGATACATACAGCACCAAATTTGATGCCAGTGTGAACCTGTTAGGTTCTGGCGGTCTGGTTCCTGTCACATTCGCAGAGTGGAAACTGGACGAAAAACTGATGTCGCCGAAAAAGGGTGCACCGGTTCTTGTGCATCTCAACCGCTTCTCCGGATGGGAAGCCGACATCACATTGAGTTACATCGACAGCGTTTATTCTACTGAACAGCTTGTAAATATCATCAACCTCGCCGGTTTCGGCATCGGAATCGGCAGTGGTAGACGTTCCTGTGGATATGGACGTTACCACATCGAATCAGTCAAATAGGAGGGTGAACTGTGAAACTCACAAAATCCACGTACTTTTCCACAGATGCAAACCGGGAATACATGTCAGTCAGTCAGTTCAAGTCATTCCTCGACTGTCCCGCATCAGCTTTAGCAGAAATCCGGGGCGAATGGGAACGGCCCACATCGACGGCATTGCTGGAGGGGAGTTACATTGATGCGTATTTCTCCGGCGACCTTATCCGGTTTCAGAACAAACACCCGGAGATCCTGAACAAGAGGACCGGGGAACTGAAGGCTGAATACAGGAAGGCTGCTGCGGCTATCCGGCTGGTAGAACAGGATAAGACTTTCATGTCCTATCTGTCCGGCGAACCGCAGAACATAATCACCGGCGAACTGTGCGGGATTCCCTGGAAAGCAAAGCCGGACTTCACGTTCGTGGACAAGATAGTCGACCTGAAGTATATGCGGGACATGCAGCCGATCTGGAAGGACGGCGAGCGAAAGACGTTTATCGAGGCATGGGGCTACCACATACAGGGCTATGTTTACCAGCAGTTAGAGCTGCAGCGGACCGGGCTGCTCAAACCATTCTACTTGGCAGTTATCACCAAGGAGGAACCGGCGGATCATGCGATTATCGGGGTGCCGCAATGGCTGCTTAACTCGGTTGCTGGAATCGTGGAGCATTATGCTCCGATATTCGACAGCTACAAAAACGGGAGCACCGAAGTCCCGAGATGCGGAGCATGTGCGTATTGCAGAAGCACAAAAAGAATAGAAAAACCACTACGATACACAGACTTGCTCGATGCCCTGTAACCCAGTAATTGCAAGGGGAGCATCGAGGGAGCACGAAAACGAAACGGATCAATTTAGATCCTCATAAACGGAGCACGAACACAAGACGCTGCTTTGAAGCAGCACGAAGAAGGGAGCACGAAACATGTTAGGAATAAATATGCAGAACATCGATACAGCCGGAGGCGACCGGCCCGGAGCAGGCGGTTATGTAATCAAAATCACCAAGGTGGTCAACCGGCCCGACAAGAAATACATTGAGATCGAGTATGACATCGACGAGGGGAAATTCCAGGGGCACTACACAGATCTGTACGACCGTAAAGGCTACTGGCACGGCCACGGACGGTTCCGGAAGTCCACCAAGGACAAGGCTCTGCCGTACCTGAAGGCATTTATTGAGCTGGTGCAGGCAGAGAATAACGGTGCACCTGGGCTTGTGGTCGGCGACTTTGAGAACATCGACGAGTCGAAGCTGCCCGGATGCCGCCTCGGTGTCGTGTATGGCATGGAGGAGTACATCGGAAACGACGGCAAAGTCAAGCAGCGGCCGGATTTCTTCAACGCCGAGTTCGTGCCGATCGAGAGGATCCGCAACGGTGAGTTTGAAGTTCCAGATCTGAAGCCGCTGGAGAATAACCCGGTTCAGGCCGGCGCAAGCGTGATCGATACGACTGCCGGACCGGTTCCTGGATTCGGCCCGATCAGCGACGACGACATTCCGTTTGTTTAATTGGAGGCTGCAATGCTGATAGTGGAGGATACCCGGAACAAGACCGGAAAGCATGAGAACAAACACAGGTACTGGGACGAGGCTGGAACGGCATGGGCAAGATCTGCCCTGCTATTCGGCGATTACTGGCCGACTCCGAAAGTGGCCGTTGACACCAAGCAAGACATTCAGGAAGTCGTCGCCAATATGTGCGGGGCCGGGAAAGAAAAAGCCCGGTTCCGCCGTGAGTGCCAGAAGGCGAAGGCTGCCGGATGCAAGCTAATTTTTCTCATCGAGGATAAGCGGTACCACGTCCCGGAGGATCTGATTGGCAAACAGATCTATATACTGAATGGACAGACGATCCCAGGAGATCAAGCGTACCTTGCTATGCGGATGCATGAGGAACGCTACGGCTGTGAATTTCGGTTCTGTGACCCAGCCGATGCGGGCCGGGTGATTGTGGAGATTTTAGAGGAAGGACAGCAAAATGGCTGACGGATGGATTAAGCTGTGGCGTCAAATATGGATGTCAGATATATGGAAAGGGTCGGAACCATTCTGCAAACGGGCTGCATGGATCGACCTTATCCTGATGGCAAACCATGAGGCACATACCGTCAATACCAAGGATGGACCGATTACCATTGAGCGGGGACAGCTTCATACATCTGTGGCAAAACTCGCCCACAGATGGCACTGGAGCGAGGGCAAAGTACGCCGATTTATTGAGCGAACTAAACGACAGGAAATGGTACAAACAAAGCGACAAGGTAACGGCACAACCTTAACCATTGAAAATTACACGTTTTACCAAGATACCCGGCGAACCAATAGTACAACCGACGGTAGAACTGACGGTATAACCGATGGTACCCGAACAAGAAGGAAAGAAGAAAAGAATACTGTGCCGGGTCGCCTTGAGAGGCTCCCGGCCAGCAGCAAGGACGATGAAGATCCGGGGGCGATATTCGCATGATGGATAAGGATACGGCAAAAATAATACTCGGCGAATGGATCCGGGGAAACCATGCGGAAGACATCAAGGTAATACCACCCGCCGAGTTCGGCGAACTCGCACCGGTAGCCGACCAGATCCGGGCTGGGGAAACGAACCCAACCAAAATTGGAGCCAGATGCAAGGGTGTAATCGGCATGGACGAGATTGCCCTGATGCAATCAGGGAGCTATGAGGCATTGTATCAATCCGCCGTCTGGGCCTATATCGATTCCTACCGGGCCGACTGGATCCGAAAGCATGCCAACGCAAGCCCACAGGAAATCATCGAGTTTGTGGAGAAAACGCAGCGGGACTGGATGACGGAAGTGCCGGAGGAAAGAAACCTGACCGACGTTGTAGAGGATTACCTAGCCACGCTGGACGACAGGAAGAACCGGAAAGTCACGCTGACCGGCGTTGAGGACCTGGACGAGCTGACCGGCGGCATCATTCCAGGAACACTAACCGCCATTGGAGCCAGACCGGGAACCGGTAAAAGTGCGTTCTGTTTGCAGACGGCGGTAAATGTGGCAAGGTCCGGGCATAAGGTTCTATTCCTTGCCCTGGAAATGACCGAGGCCCAGAACATGGACCGGCTGATGATGATGTACGCAAGGGGCATTGACCAGAAAGCCCTGCGGTCCGGGAATCTGACACCGGAGCAATGGGACGAGATCGGGACCGCATCGGAGAAAATAGCCCAGATGAATGGCAAACTGTCATTCTCTTATGAGCGGGACGTTGTCGCCATCAAGCGGATGGTTGAGAAGCACAAGCCAGACTTACTCATCGTCGACCAGCTGTCGCAGATGTCCGACAAAAGCCAGAGCTTTCCGAGCACAAGGGAACGGTTCAGCCACATGACCAAGGAGTTGATGGACATAGCGATGAACGGCAACGAGGGGAAAACAGCGGTCTGGGTAGCGTGCCAGGTCAACCGGGATGCGGACAACCAAAAGCCGACAATGGCGAACCTCAAGGAGTCCGGGAGCATCGAAGAAGACTGCGACAATGTCATTCTGCTTTACCGGGACAAGGACGAAGAAGAGGCCCGGAACATGACCGGCAACCGAATCATCAACATCGAGGTAGCGAAGCACAGGGGAGGCGAGCCAGGAGAGTTCCAAGTGAAATTCACGCCGAGTCGGTTCCTGTTCACCCCTCTTGAGGACATGCCACCCGGATTCTATGAGACGCAAGAAGAGATAAATTTTTAGGAGGACATCAAAATGAAATTCTATTTGTCCGGCCCGATAACCGGGAGGGATCCGTGGGAAGTATGCAACCAGTTCTATAAGGCAGAAACAGACGTAGACAGACACGGGCACGAATCTATCAATCCCACCGACATCATGGAGTGGAACCTGTCATGGGAATCCTATATGAGAATCGCCCTGACAACCATCGTTGAATCGGGCGAGGTCGACTGCATGATAATGCTGCCGGGCTGGGAAGAATCAAACGGAGCGACCATCGAGCACATGTATGCCGAAGCTAACGGTATACCGATAGCGTACCGGCTGCCGTCGGGGAAGTACAGACTACGGAGGTGACTATCATGGACATCATTATCAGCATCGCCCAGATCTTCGGTATCGGCATCATCGGGGCGTTCATGGTCTTCGTGATCGCCAGCGTGTTTGATGAAATGGAACCGGATGATTGGTTCAGCGAAGAGGAAGAGGAAGGACATGACGGAAACAGTTAACATCAACAATAAGCGGGGCCGTGGCAACCAGCCATCAACGACAATCTGTTGGGGCTGTGCCAATGCAGTGCCGGACGGAAAGCACGGCTGTCCATGGTCGCAGGACCTTATCCCGGTCAGTGGATGGACAGTGGAACGGCCCAAACAGCACGACTACGGACGGTCCTACACCGTCATTGATTGCCCGATGTATGCTCCTGATTCGGAGGAAACCAGAGCGGATGCGGCCCGGCAGATGAAGAAGACCATGGACGAGCTGGCAAGGCAGACCGCCGAACAGGCTCGGGAGAACAAGGGCCATCAGGTGACACGGCACTGGGTGGATGATTATTGGGGACGGGATGGAGTGTAAAAGCAAGGAGGAACAGACAATGCGAGCACTATACAAAACACCAAACGACCCGGGATTCCGGGAAATCATTGTACCGAATAAACTTGAACCGCTTCAGGAACTTGTCGGCGGCCACATCGAAACAGTGACCATGGCGGAAGATGCTGCAATCCTGTGCAACGAAGAGGGCAAGATTATCGGCATGCCGTACAACTGCGAATATCTGGGCATCGTCTTCAACGGCCCGATCCTGATTGTGGGCGTGGATGGTGATGAGTTTACAGACGCGCCCATGTCGGTAACGATGGCGGATGGAGGTATTATTGAGTAATGGGTGTACCCAAAGGAACCGACCCGGCAATGATAAACTTCAAACCGCATCTGGCCGAATGTACCCAGTGCGGTCAGGACTACACCAAGACCGACCCGAGGCAAAGGCTGTGCCCGGACTGCCGGGAGGCGAACCGGAAAGCATCGGTCAGGCACTGGGACGAACGGAACCGGGAACGGTGGAAGAAACCGGGGCCGACAAAGAAGAGAGGGCCGAAGCCATCAAGGCCATCAAAGCCAACACCGCCGGCCCCAGACCCATCCGAACATGTCTGCCGGGTGTCCGGTTCCTGTCGGTACGGTTCGCCGGATGGGCAGACGGTGTCATGCCACTACTTCATTATTGAGGGCAAGCTCCGGACGGCGGGCGGACAACACCAGATAGTGAACGGACGGTGCGACCTGTACAAGCGAAAGAGGAAAAGCAGACGGAGCGGATGGCAGAGGCGCGATGATGAGAAGCGGGAGAAGGCAAAAGGAGGAAAGGACAGTGACAAATGAAGAAGCATTGAGATATTGGGAAGGGCATCTGGAAAGAGCAGAAGAATGGAGTGACCCACACTGGGAAGCATCCGAAAGAAAAGTGCATAAAGAATATGTTGATGCCATGAAGATGGCAATCGAAGCACTGTCAGAGCCAAAGACAGGGAAGTGGGTATTAGACCCAAATGGAATGGATTGGAATATCCCTGCGTGGAGATGTTCAGAGTGCGGATTCGTAGCCAACTACATTGGAGTAGAAGCCAAGGGTTTTGGCAACAATCCGATGAATTGGGCAGGAAGTAAATTTTGCCCTCAATGTGGAGCGAAAATTACAGGATATGAGAGGTGAAAAATGATGGTTGAAAACGTTAATATTTGTGGAATCCGGTATGATGTGATTTTATGTAACGATTTGTTTGACGCGGACACCCATTTCGGGCAAATAGATTACAAACAATGCACAATCAGAATAAATGAAGATATGCCAGAACGAGCACAGACCGAAACTCTTTGCCACGAAATATTACACGGCATATTAAACTATTTAGGGTACACGGAATACAGCGAAAACGAGCAGTTTGTGCAAGCGTTGGGGAATGCTATAAATCAGAGTTTCACGGTGAGAAAAGGCGGTGAGGAAGAATGATTAAAGCAGAGTGGACAAACAAAGATTCGTTAGACTTGCAACCAACTTGCAACCAACTTGCAACAACGGAAGGAGAACTTATCAGCAGAGAAGGTGCTATAGAGTGCATCAGATGGGGAGAAAGCGTAACCGATGTGATCGACCGCATCAACGCACTTCCATCCGCAGAGCCGAAGACAGGGCATTGGATTCTCTCACAGGATGATGTGTATGAATATTGCACATGTTCAAACTGCGGATATATGAACGGCGAAAATTGGATGAACGGAAGTGACATACCGTTTTGTGCCAACTGTGGAGCGGATATGCGAGGTGATAAACATGAGTGATTTAATTAGAAAAGATGATGCGTTAATGGAAGCAAGACCAGAATATTTGAATCCGCAACAACAAAAACTTGCGTCATACAATCAAGGATGGAATGATGCGATTGAGGAATACTATGACAGAATCAAATCACTTTCATCAGCAGAGCCGAAGACAGAGACGGTGCTGTGTGCATTAGCAGACAGATTGTGTCCGTTCCAAGGCAAGGAATATGCGTGGTGTCTGACTTGTCCGCACATCAGCGAGGAAGACAGAGAATTGGTGAGAAAGGCTATAAATCCGAGAACAGGGGAGTGGATAGACTGGCTTGGAAAGGGAAATGAGTGGGAATGTTCGGTCTGCAAGTGTTCAATCGAAAGCCACGGCAGTATCGCATATAAGTATTGTCCCAACTGCGGAGCGGACATGCGAGGTGAAAAGCATGAAGAACAATAATAACATTGATGCGGTGCTTTTGCTCATAGCATTATTTTCGGTTTCTGCCGGGATATTGTTGTTATGGATTTGGCACGTGTGGTTGTGAGGTGAGAACAAATGAATCACCGGCTGAAAAGAATAAGGACGTTCCTTTGCTGTCTGTTCCATGTGAAGGGATACAGATGGTACGCTCCCTGGATGTATGACCAGTTACGCAGATTGAATGGAATGGAGGAAGAGAGCGAATGACAATTTTCGTGGTTATAATACTTGGCTTTGCGTTTGTGTTTACCCTCCTCGGTGTGTTGGTGGTTGCGGCTTTTGAAGACACTAAAACATTTAAGGCGATAGACGAATGGATAGCCGAGAGGATAAGGAAGGACAGAATAGGCGGTGAGGAAGAATGACGGATGTTAAAAGAGAACGAATTGCAAAGGCATTACTTGAAGTAGTCAGGGCGGTTTGGTGTGACAGGGATACAGACGATGAACCATATTTCAACTGTTCAAAGTGCGAGTTTGAAGATGGTGGAAATTGCAGGCTAAAACTGTTTATCAGTAACACAAAGTATGAACATGCACATCCGCAAGGCGCAATCACAGTTAGCGACGAATCGTACAAAGTGGAGGGCGAGCAGTGAAGATCTTCATTTTACTTATTATATGCGGTATCGAGTTCGGCATCATACTCTGGGGAGCTTATCGGATGGTTCGGATCAACGGAACGGCGAAAGTGATACAAGAGGCCCTCGATGAATGGCACGAGGAAGAAAAAGAAACGGAAACCGGGCTGGCAAGAGATGAAGGGGGGCGAATACGATGATTAAATTTATTGCAGGCCTGTTCATGGGGGCGGCGTTCGGCTTCATTGCCGGGGCCGTACTGTCAGCGGATCGCAAGGGTGGGCTCACGGTCGAGCCGGGGGAGGCGATCGTTCCGAAAGCAAAGATTGACGAGCATCTGCGAACCCGGTACGAAGTTACCGACATTGAGGAAGGTCCGGGCGGTGTTAGGATCAAAGCCAAACGAAACGACTACTTCAACGGATTCGAGCCGGCTCCTGACTTCGACCCGTTCTGCCCGGCGGTCTGCGGGAACTGCAAACATTGGGTAACCGAGCTGTTTGCGTGGGGGAACGTGCGGATATGCAGGGTGAAGAATGAGCCGAG
>CAMOJA010000023.1 GCA_946616535.1 uncultured Bacteroidales bacterium
GAGCATCTGCCTTACAAGCAGAGGGTCTGCGGTTCGAATCCGTAAACGCCCACAACAAGAGGACACCACGCAAGGTGTCCTTCTTTGTTGTGGAAGGCACTACGGCCTTCTCACCGCAGGCCGGGGCTCGGGTATAATTGAGGTAGAACGTTACGTACTGGTCGCGATGTGGTCGCGGGCAGGTCGCGGGAATGGACTCACTTTTTTCTCAAATTATGCGCTATTTTTTGCGTATGTCAAAAAAAAGTTGTACCTTCGACCTCCTCCCCCATAGGGGGCCCCTTCGAAAGTACAGTCGCATCCTGCTGGACATACACCAATAATAGAATAAATTCTATTTTTTGCGGAAAAATACATTTTTATTTGCGTATGTGCAATTTTTGTAGTACCTTTGTAGCCTAATTGGAAATTAGGCTTGGTATGATTACTTTTATTGTTGCATTGATTTTATTGGTGGTAGGGTTCTTTACGTACGGAACCTTGGTGGAGAAGATTTTCGGCATCGAGCCCGAGCGCAAGACTCCTGCACTGACGAAGACGGATGGTGTGGATTTTGTGCCGATGGCACCGTGGCGAATTTTCCTGGTTCAGTTTCTGAATATCGCGGGTCTGGGACCTATCTTCGGCGCTATTATGGGTATCTTCTATGGTCCGGCGGCGTTTCTGTGGATTGTATTCGGTACGATTTTTGCCGGAGGCGTGCATGATTACTTGAGCGGAATGCTCTCTATCCGTAAGGGCGGTGCGTCGCTGCCGGATATCATCGGCGACGAGTTGGGCAAAGGAGCCGGACTGAAGATGTTCATCCGTATTCTGACCTTGGTTCTGTTGATTCTGCTGACGACGACGTTTTTGAGCGGACCGGCTACGTTATTACAAGGCCTGGCAGGCTTGGGCACTATGGATTTTCAGGGACGGATGATACCTATCGTTTGGGTATTGATTATCTTCGGTTACTATGCCTTGGCTACGGTACTGCCTGTGGATAAACTCATCGGCCGATTCTATCCTATTTTCGGCGGCATCCTGCTGTTTATGGGCTTAGGCATCATGGTTGTGATGTTAGGATGGCATAGTAGCGAGATGCCGGAAGTGTTTGACGGTTTGCAGAACCGGCAGACGAACGGTTTGCCGCTCTTTCCGATGATGTTCGTGAGTATCGCTTGCGGTGCTATTTCGGGTTTTCACGGGACACAGAGTCCTATCATGGCGCGGTGCGTGACGAACGAGCGTCAGGGGCGTTGGATCTTCTACGGCGCGATGGTAGCGGAAGGTATCTTGGCATTGATCTGGGCCGCCGCAGCAGGTACGTTCTTTGCAGATCCGGAGAAGGGTTTGTACGGCATTGACGGTCTGCAGGCTTTCGCGGCACAACATCCTGGGGAGAATATCGCTGCACTGGTGATTGACAAAGTAAGCCGTAGCTGGTTAGGGACCGTAGGCGGTATATTGGCCATCATCGGCGTGATTGCCGCGCCGATCACCAGCGGCGACACGGCTTTGCGTTCGGCGCGGCTGATCGTAGCGGATTTTTTGAAATGGGACCAGCGTCCGATACCGAAGCGTCTGATAATCGCCGTGCCGCTGTTCCTTTGCGTTTTCGGCATGGTGTTTGTGGATTTCAATGTCGTCTGGCGTTATTTCGCTTGGACGAACCAGACCTTAGCGGTCTTCACGCTGTGGGCAGGAACGTGTTGGCTGTATAAAAGAAATAGGGAGGGAGGAAAGTACCGTTTCGGGTACTTGGTTGCACTTATACCAGCGCTGTTCATGACGATGGTTTGCAGCAGTTATATACTGATAGCGCCGGAGGGTCTGAACATGGCACCGGAGTACCGATGGATCGGTTATGCCATCGCCGGCGTGGTGACCTTAGGGTGCCTCTGCGGATTTGGTATGTGGACGAAGAAAGTGAAAAAAAATAATAAAAATACCTAACGGAGAAAATAATAAAAATAATTTTTTAGAAAAAAACATTAAAAACCCTTTTGAAGGCTTTTGAGCTGCGCTCAATGCGTTCTTTGTTGCTAAAAACTCCTAGTAAGCAAGCTTCCAGATAGTTTTTATCCCCAAACTACGCAACTCTGACGAGTAAAAGCCTTCAAAAGACATAAACCTAAAAAACAATTTTAAATCGAAAGACCCGCGAACAGAACGAAGAAGAGCAATGCGCGGCGGAAAGGCATACACCCTAACAGGACAAGAGACATTATTATGATCAAGGAAGCCAAATATGTTATTTCGTCGCCGGACGTGAAGGATTGCCCGCAGAGCGGGTTGCCGGAGTATGCGTTTATCGGGCGAAGCAATGTGGGCAAATCGAGCCTGATCAATATGCTTTGCCATAACCCGAAGTTGGCGAAGACAAGTCAGAAGCCGGGAAAGACCTTGCTGATAAACCATTTCATAGTCGAAAGTCAAGAGTCAAAAGTCGAAAGTCAAAAGTCGAAAGACCGCAGCGAAGCTACTCAAAGACAAGAATGGCACCTGGTCGATCTGCCGGGATACGGATATGCGCAAGCGGGACAGAAACAAAGGGAGGCGCTGAAACGGATGATCGAGCGGTACTGCCTGCTGCGGGAGCAGTTGGTGTGCCTGTTTGTGCTGATTGACTGCCGGCACGAGGCGCAGAAGATTGACCTGGAGTTTATGGCATGGCTGGGCGAGAACGGTGTGCCGTTTGCGATTGTCTTTACGAAAGGCGACAAGTTAGGAAGAGTGCGGTTGGCGGAAAACATAGAAGCGTATAAGAAACGATTATTGGAGGAATGGGAAGAGTTGCCGCCGATTTTTGTGACTTCATCAGAGACCAAATTAGGAGGAGACGAGTTAACCGCATACATAGAAAGTTTGACCGCCTCGCTAAAAGAATAAAGAGTAAAGAACAAAGACCGCTTCGCTGAAAGAATAAAGAGTAAAGACTAAAATGCACAAAATCTTAAAAACAGTACATTTCCAAGGTCAGCGTAGCCTCAGCGCAACGTCAGCGCAAGGTCTGCCATTTGAAACGATTTTGAATTGATATAGAACCGTGCTTAGATTCTTAAAAATAGTACATTTGTGGGTGTTGCTCTTTTTGAGCACGTTTTCTTTGTACGCGCGCAAGGCACGCGTATACGGATATGTGGTGGATCAGGACAATGTGGGTATCGAGCTGGTGAATGTAGCGGCGTGGAGTAAGGTACCAAGTGACCAAGTACCAAGTACCGGAGAGTTATTAGGCGGCACCTCGACGAACAAGAACGGCTATTACGAATTGATTTTAGAGGAGGCGGATACGGTGGTGTTAAACTTCTCGATGATCGGTTATACTACTGTGCAGCAACGGATTATCGATTTTCGGGATGTGTTGAATGTGAATGTGCAGATGCTGACGGACGAACAGATGCTGACGGAGATTGAGGTGCGCGGCATCAAACATACGCAGGGCACGATGGACCGCATCGACGCATCGACGACACGCGTCATGCCGGACGCTACGGGCGGTTCGATAGAGAGTCTGCTGATCACTTTTGCGGGTGTGAGCCAGACGAATGAGTTGAGCAGCCAGTATAACGTCCGCGGCGGTTCGTTTGACGAGAACTCCGTTTATGTCAACGGTATCGAGATCCACCGTCCGCTACTGATCCGCAGCGGTCAACAGGAGGGTTTGAGTTTTGTCAATCCAGAGATGGTGGAGAACGTGCATTTCTCAGCCGGCGGTTACGGAGCGCAGTACGGCGATAAGATGTCGTCGGTACTGGATATCACGTATAAACGCCCGCAGGCTTTTGAGGCGAGTATCAGCGCAAGTCTCCTCGGTGCGCAGTTGTATGTGGGCCACGGCGACAGCACGTACAGCCAGATGCACGGCCTGCGATACAAGACCAGCAAATATATGTTAGGCGGCCTGGCGACGAGCGGCAATTATCAGCCGACGTACATTGATTACCAGACGTTTATTACTTGGAGAGTCGAAAGTCGAAAGTCGAAAGTCGAAAGTCGAAAGAGGCCGTGGACGATGTCGTTTTTGGGGAACGTGAGCCAGAATGACTACCGCTTCACGCCGGACAGTTTGAGTGAGTCGTTCGGCGGACAGAACGCGAAGAACCTCTCCATTTATTATGAGGGCCAAGAGAAAGACCGCTTCCTGACGGCTTTTGCAGCGCTGAGCGCGAAAGGCAGGTATATAGTCGAAAGTAGAAAGTCGAAAGACGAAAGACCTTCAGAGATAGAGATAGGGTTTGACGCAAGCGGGTTCTATACCAACGAGCGGGAGAATTTCGATATCACAGGCGAGTACGTGCTTTCGAATGCGCCGGCAGGAGAGATCACCGACGCCTTGGGAACGGGACTATTTCATCAACACGCACGCAACAGCCTGGAGGCCGGTGTGATTACGGTAGCTCATTCGGGGACCTGGCATAGCGGCAATAACGACTTGAAATGGGGCGTGAGCGGTCAGGCGGAACTGATCCGGGATCATATCAGCGAATGGGAATGGCGCGACTCGGCGGGTTATTCGCTGCCGAATGACGGCAAGTCGATGGAACTCTATTACGCCTTACGCGGGGACAGTGCGATGCGTTCGGCGCGCGTACAAGGATACATCCAAAATGAACATCGCTGGCACACCCGTTCGGGACAATGGATATTGACGGTCGGCGGCCGGTTGCAGTGGTGGAGCTGGAACAACGAGGTACTCCCCTCTCCGCGTGCATCGGTCGAATGGATTCCCGGATGGAAACGCGACTTATGTTTCCGTTTGGCAACGGGTATGTACTATCAGGCGCCGTTCTACAAGGAGTTGCGCGACACCGTGACCGACGCGCTCGGCGTGACGCGTATCCAACTCAACAAAGACCTTCGCGCACAGCGTTCGGTGCATGTAGTGTTAGGCGGAGACTACTATTTCCGCGCATGGGGACGGCCGTTCAAACTGACGGCGGAAGGCTATTACAAATATATCGACCGGATGGAGAGTTATACGGTGGACAATGTGCGGGTACGGTATTCGGGTCGCAATGACTCGCAGGGCTACGCCGGCGGTCTGGACCTGAAGCTCTACGGCGAGTTGGTTCCGGGCGCAGACAGCTGGATCTCATTCAGCACGATGGTGGCGCGGCAAAGGCTGTTGGGTTCAAGCCTGTGGATTCCGAGCCCCACGGAGCAACGGTACAACTTCTCGATGCTCTTCCAGGACTACATACCGCGATTGCCGCAGTTGAAATTTCACCTGAAGATGCAGTTTGCAGAAGGCCAGCCTTACTACGCGCCGCGAAATAACCAGGCTTGGGGCCGAATGCCGACTTACAAACGTATCGACATAGGCGCAACTTATACCTTCAATGCGCAGACCGCCAAGTTTATGCGCGCACCAAGCGCCAAACATGTCAAGCAATGGGCGATCCAGTTTGAGGTGTTCAACCTCGTGGGATGGCGCAACGTGAACTCGTATTTCTGGGTAGCTGACGCTTACGGCGCACAATGGGCCAGCCCGAACTACCTGACGGGAAGACGATTTAATTTGAAAATAACAGTAGATTTGAGATAATATGGCAGAAGAACTAACCCCTATGATGAAGCAGTTCCGGGACATTAAGACGCAGTATCCGGACGCGATGCTGTTGTTCCGTTGCGGGGATTTCTATGAGACATATGCAGAGGATGCCGTGAAGGCGTCGAAGATCCTGAATATCACGCTGACCCACCGCTCCAACGGCGGTTCGTCCGCTGCGCCGGTTTTAGAGATGGCCGGTTTTCCGTTCCATGCCTTGGATACGTACCTTCCGAAACTCGTTCGCGCAGGATTGCGGGTTGCTATCTGTGACCAGCTGGAGGATCCCAAACTGACGAAGAAACTGGTCAAACGCGGTGTGACGGAGTTAGTGACACCCGGTGTGAGCTACTCGGACACCACCCTCACGCAGAAGGAGAACAACTGGGTGGCATGCCTTCATTTCGACAAACATGTCATCGGTGTAGCATTTCTGGACATCTCCACCGGAGAGTTCCTTGCGGGCCAAGGAGAGAACGACTATATCGACAAACTGCTGACGAATTTTGCGCCGAAAGAGGTGTTGTACCTGCGCGGACGGAAGAACGATATCGAGAACCTGTTCGGCTCCAAGTTCTTCACCTTTGAGTTGGAGGACTGGATGCTTGTGGAATCGACGGCGCGCGAGCGTTTGCAGAAACTCTGGGGTGTTAGTTCGCTCAAGGGATTCGGTCTGGAGAAGATGCCGGCCGGCGTTACTGCAGCAGGTGGAATACTCATGTATCTGGACATGACGCAACACCTGCAGACAGGTCATATACAGCATCTTAGCCGCATTGAGGAAGACAAATACGTATGGCTGGACAAATTCACGATCCGGAACCTGGAACTGTTAGGCGGTCAGACGGCAGAGAGCCGGACGTTATATGATATCATCGACCGGACGATCACGCCGATGGGCGGAAGGAAGTTACATCAATGGATGGCTTTTCCGCTCAAAGAAGTAAAGCTGATACGTAACCGCCAGACGGTCGTCGAGCACCTCTTTAAGACCCCCGAGGCACGCGAGACGATCCGTGAGGCGTTGGGACAAGTAGGCGACTTGGAGCGCATCGTCAGCAAAGTGTCCACCGGACGTATCGGTCCGCGGGAGATGGTACAACTCGGTCGTGCGTTACGGGCAGTCAAACCGATCAAAGAGGTATGCGAAGCCGCTACGGACAATGCTTATCTGTCGCTCATGGGCGAAGAGTTAGACCCCTGCACAGAGATGCGAAGCCGTATTGAGCGGGAGATAGTACCCGATCCGCCTATTGCACAAGGCAGGCCGAACATCATCGCCCGGGGCGTAGATACCGAACTGGACGAGTTACGCGCCATCCAGTCGGACGGCAAGAACTACCTCCTGCAGATTCAGCAACGCGAGATAGAGCGAACGGGTATTTCGAGCCTGAAGATAGGCTATAACAACGTCTTCGGCTACTATCTGGAGGTCCGTAACACCTATAAAGAGCAAGTGCCTGCGGAATGGATCCGCAAGCAGACACTCGTCAACGCAGAACGGTATATCACCGACGAACTCAAGTCGTACGAGGAGAAAATCACCTCTGCCGAGGAGCGGATACAGATCATCGAGAACAGGCTCTATCAGGAGTTGATGTTAGCGCTCAGCGAGTGGGTTCCGCAGATGCAACTGAACGCAAACGTGCTGGCGCAGTTGGACTGCCTGCTGTCGTTTGCAACGGTGGCAGCAGAGAACCGATACGTCTGTCCGGACATCAACGACAGCCTCGTCATCGACATCCGTCAGGGACGCCATCCCGTCATCGAGCAACAACTGCCGCCGGGAGAGCAATACGTCGCCAACGATGTGCTGCTGGACAATAACGGCCAGCAGATCATCATCGTCACGGGACCGAACATGGCCGGTAAATCGGCACTGCTGCGTCAGACGGCATTGATCGTCCTCATGGCACAAATGGGTTCGTTCGTACCTGCCGACAGCGCATCGATAGGCATCGTGGATAAGATATTCACCCGCGTCGGGGCGTCGGATAATATCTCCCTCGGCGAATCGACTTTTATGGTGGAGATGAACGAAGCCGCCTCGATTCTGAATAACCTCTCCGAGCGGAGTCTGGTTCTATTCGACGAGTTGGGCCGTGGTACCAGCACGTACGACGGTATCTCCATCGCCTGGGCGATTGTGGAGTACATCCATGAGAACCGCGGACATGCCAAGACCCTTTTCGCCACCCATTATCACGAGCTGAACGAGATGGAGAAGACTTTCGACCGAATCCGCAACTATAACGTCTCCGTGCGTGAGGTGAACGGCAAAGTGATCTTCCTGCGCAAACTCGTACGCGGCGGCAGTGAGCACAGTTTCGGTATTCACGTAGCTAAATTAGCAGGCATGCCGGCATCTATTGTCGATCGCGCGAATCAGATTCTGGCAGACCTGGAGCGCGCTGCCAAGAACGGCGACATCGCCAAACCGATTGAGCATATCGGCGAGTCGAGGGAAGGTATGCAACTGAGTTTCTTCCAACTCGACGACCCCGTCCTGGAGCAGATCCGCGATGAAGTCAAAAGTCTGGATATCAATAACCTCACGCCGTTGGAGGCACTCAATAAACTATCCGAAATAAAACGATTGGTAGGAGGTAAATAATATGAAGTACATGAAGAAAAACAACTGGACCAAAGCACGTATCTTCCGTTGGACCTTAGGTATCTCCGGATGGGTATTCTGCCTGATCATGGCCTTTGTCATCGAGCAATACTACCGCTGGAAGGTAAGTAACTTCGTCTCCCGCGACGGCGAACCGCATACCTATAACATCTACGAGGGAACGAGTATTGACTCGTTGATGACGATGATAGAAGAGGATTATGAGATCGGCGCTGACGCAGATCTGAAGATGCACATGCGTATCCTTCTCTTCCGTTACCCGGAACCGGGCCACTATGTGCTGCCGGCGAAGATCGGTGACCGCGAACTGATTGAGACCTTCAAATACGGCCGCCAGACGCCGGTGCGTATCACCTGGAATCACTATGTCAGGACGCGTGAAGAACTCGCCGGCAAAGTGACGACGCACCTGAAGATGGACAGCACTACCCTTCTTAGGTTGCTGGAAGACGATGCTTTCCTTGCGCCGTACGGCTTCAATCGTGAGACCAGCCGCTGCCTCTTTATCCCCAACACCTACGAGGTCTATTGGAATATCACCGAGGAGCAGCTTTTCGACCGGATGATGCGTGAATATAACCGTTTCTGGAACGACTCTCGTCGCGCAAAAGCGGATTCGATAGGCCTCACGCCGGTGGAAGTATGTATCGTTGCTTCCATCGTGGAAGGCGAGAGTCATAACAAACAGGAACTGCCTCTCATCGCCAGCCTGTACCTCAACCGCGTGCATAAGAACATGCCGCTGCAAGCCTGTCCGACCATCAAATATGCAGTGGGGGATTTTAAACTCCGCCGCATCCTGTACAGCCATCTGAATGTCGATTCGCCTTACAACACCTATAAGAACCCCGGTCTGCCCCCCGGACCTATCCGTTGTCCGGCGCCGGAGACGATGGATATTGTGCTCAATGCGCCCAAGACCGATTACCTATATATGTGCGCAAGTCCGGAGCTGAATAACACGCATATCTTCTCCTCGACCTACAGCAGTCACGCCGCCGCAGCGCGCCAGTACCGCCACACGATGGATACCATCCACTGGGTCAATGACCAGATGGTAAACGACCAAATGATAAATGAATAAATGCCATGATTTGGGACAATAACGACGATATCCGCTTAGTGGAGTGCGAGAATAACAAACGTGCTATCCAACGCCAACTCAACGCCTGTCGCGAGGAGAGGCGACCGTACGTCTTTGTCACTCCTACGATGACTATCAAACCTCTCAGGCGGCTGTTAGTACCGGTTTCGATGCTGGAGGAGGAGACCTACAAAGCGGAGATATGTACCTATCTGGCGCGTAAGACGGGCGCACATATCATCCTTCTGCAGGCTAATGACTACGGCTCACATGCACGGCAGAATGTCAACCGCATCGTCACACATATCAACGCAGTTGCACAACGAAGTGAAGAACCAATATCGTACGAAATAGTTCAAGCTCGCAAGGACTCCTTCTCACTTATTCAGGAAGCGGCAGAGCGGCAACGGGATTTTCAACACGACTTGCTGATCCTAACCGCCAGCAGAGACTATGGGCTGGACGATATTCTCTTCGGGCCGCCTGAACGAAAAGCGATTCAACGGGCTTTGGTACCTGTGATGTTGATAAATCCCAGAGAAGATTTGTTTTCCCTATGCGATTAGCAGCATTTTGAAACAAAAGCACTGCGGTACACCTCGTTTTGTCAACTAAATTTTACAATTCTAAGATTTTTAACACTTTTTTGCAAAAATATTTGGTCATATCGGCAAAAAGCAGTACTTTTGCATCGTGTTTTTCATGGTATTAGATTTAAGGTTAAATGAAAAGATTGGGTTGTCGGGAGACAACCTTCTTTTTTTTGTCTTTTGTAATCACGCTATTACTTTTTTTACATTTTTTTGCCAAAAAATTTGCATATGTCAGAAAAAAGCAGTACCTTTGCACCCGCTTTTGAAATTTAAGCACAGAACATTTATTCGCGCAAGCGCGAGGAGAGATGGGTGAGTGGCTTAAACCAACAGTTTGCTAAACTGTCGTACGGGTAACCGTACCGGGGGTTCGAATCCCCCTTTCTCCGCAAGGCGCGAATGTCAAATACATTCGCGCCTTTTGTATGCATAATACCGAGATAGAACGTAAGTTTCTGGTTCGCTCAGATGCCTTTATGAAGGAGGCCACAGAGCATTTCTCCATCTTGCAGGGATACCTCTGCAAGGATCCCGACAAGACCATTCGCGTGCGTGTACGCGATACGCGCGCGTTCCTTACTATTAAGTCGAGCACACTTCGAGAGGGTCTCGCTAAGTTCGAATGGGAACGGGAGATTGACCTGCAGGACGCACAGGAACTGATGAAGCTTTGCCTTCCCGGAGCGATCTCCAAGACCCGCTATATCATCCCTGCTCCATCCTATCATGGAGAAAAGCGATGTTGGGAGGTAGATGTCTTCCACGACCGGCTGGAAGGACGTGTCCTGGCGGAGATTGAGTTGGGAGACGAGCACGAGCCATTCCTTCGTCCCGATTGGATCGGAGAAGAAGTAACCGGCCTGCCGCAATATTATAACGCTAATATGTAGCTACTTCGCCGCCAAGCAACGTATAGGCTTTCTCGCCTCGAAGAATATAGATCCGACCACTGCGCATGATTTTCGTGTACGAGGTCGGATTTTCATTTTGAACCTCTATACCTTCTCCTCCGCTCACCACTTCTACTGACGCGCCCAAGTTATTCATTCCGGTATTCCGGTCCCAGACATTCTGGTTGGCGAACCGCACGGCATAACGCGGATCACCGGCCAACGATTCGTAGGCATCCGGCAGATGGAGATACATCTGATACGTACCCTCTGCCATCGTTGCTGGCAGATCCGGTGCCTCATTGATGGTAATCGTGCCTGCCTCAGCAGTCCATTTACGCGGATCGGCCTGCAGCGGCAAGGAATAAGTATGCTGCGCATTCTTCAGTACCAGATACACCGGACGGTAGTTATACATCGGCGCAAAACCTTTGTTCTCCAGCGTGATCCGGATCGGCATCGTACCACCTTTCGCTGCTTGCGCCGGATAGGAACCTTGCTTCAGCTGGAAACGATAGCCTAATCGCTTCTCCATCTCCGCAAACGTACCGTTATTGCGCCATTTTCCCGTTACCTTCTCGGAATACTCGGCCCCGCAGAACGACCAGTGGAAGCGACTCAGTTCGGCAATCGTGGTGTCGTGTCGTGCCACGGTACTGGCGGGACCATCGTCCTCTACATTCGTCTCACCACCGTTAGGCACATAAAGTGTCTCGGTAGCAATATAGCGACGCAGTACAGGGTCGTCATCCGGTCCGTCGCCGTCGCGACCGTACGTACCATCATTACCCCACTCTGCCAAAAAGGCATCGTTGTGGTGTCCGATGCGAGCACGAACAGAGCCGTCATGCGCCTGCGCAGGGGTCAAGGTATTCTCATCGCCCAGATATCCAATCTTGATCAGCGGATAGCGCGTCAGTACAAACCGGTCCGCCGGACAAGCGTCCAAAACAGCAGTCAGCACTGCCTTTCGGTTGTCATTCATCTTCTGCGTCTCGTTGCCGAAATTAGAACTATAATACCACTCTCCCCATTGCCCTACAAATCCGGCTTCCATCACATAAATCACATCCGCATTCGCCGCCAGATAGGGTTTTAACTGCGCCGCATGACGCTGTACCCACTGCAAAGAAGCATCGTTCTTACTACCCCAGTCATACGCAAAACGCAGCACGCATTTGAAGCCGTGGTTGCGCAGGATCTGCATATCCTCGTCAAAACCCTGCAGGATCTTATTGGACAGGTCTTTGGTCTTGTAGTTCTTCAGGTAATACATCAACATGACGATACTCTGGTTCTTGCGCTCGCCGTAGTGCGAGTCACTTTGGTCCCAATACCAATCTTCTTCCGGTTGAACCACATGGTTATTATTGTCACTCAAAGCCTTTTCGCCGCCTAACTGGTCGGTAAAGCCACGTTCCGGGTTCGGGAAAGTCGTCGCGTCATCCGCCTGATAATTAATCACACTGGCTGAAAATACAGCAGCAAAAAGAAAGGATAAGAGAGTAGCATTCATAATTGAACAAACTTAAAATCTGCTGCAAAGTTACAATTTTTTTATCAATCATACAAGAGTCTCAGCAAAATTGCCGCATTTTTTCTTGCATATCTCAAAAAAAAGCAGTAACTTTGCAGCCGTAAATAATTAGATAGTAGTTATTGTAACGAATGATTGTCATTTTTGATTTAGATGGAACGCTGCTCAATACGATTGATGACTTGGGTTATGCGTGCAATTATGCATTGGAGCACACCGGCTTTCCGACGCATCAGATAGAAAACTACCCTCGAATGGTAGGAAATGGAATCAATAATCTCATCCGCCGTGCTTTGCCGGAGTCCAAACGGACAGAGGAGAATATATGGCGGGTACGAGAATATTTCGTACCCTATTATAACGAGCATAACTGCGATTACACGCGCCCATACGAAGGCATTCCGGAAGTCTTGCAAAAGCTCAAAGCGCAAGGTCATCTGCTCGCTGTAGCCAGCAACAAATACCAGGCGGCCACAGAGAAGATTGTATCCCATTTCTTCCCCGGGGTCTTTGATGTCATCCTCGGCGAACGAGAAGGCATTCCCCGCAAACCCGATCCGCAAATCGTAAAGGACATCATGGCGCAACTAAATGACCAAAAGGCAAATGACCCTATGGTACTTTACATTGGCGATAGTCTCGTCGATCGAGACACAGCTGAGAATGCCCATGTGCCGTTTGTCGCGTGCTCATGGGGATTCGTGAGCCGAGATGCTTTAATCAAAGCCGGTGTAGCACGAATCGTGGACGTTCCGGCAGAAATCAGCAACGAAATAAACAACCATAAAATATGAAGAATGAAATCAATGCCTTGATCATGGAGGCAATGAAAAACCATGACACCGTGCGCACCGAGACCCTGCGCGCCATCAAAAGTGCATTCCTTAATTGGCAGACCAGCAAAGAGAATGCAGGTAAAGAACTGTCCGAAGCGGATGAGATCCAGATCATCAAGAAGATGGTCAAACAACGTCAAGAGTCCGTGGAGCAATATATCGCCGCCGGCCGTAAAGAGTTAGCCGATGCTGAGCAAGCCCAGATAAACGTCTTGGAGACTTTCCTGCCGAAAGCAGCGTCCGAAGAAGACATCGTTCGTGCCTTCGACCAAGCCAAAGAAGCCAACGGTTGGACTGCGGAAAAGAAAAACATGGGACTCTTTGTCAAAGCAATCAAAACCGCGCTGCCCAATGCAGACGGAAAGATGGTGGCACAAGTCGTCCAAAGCCAATTAGCATAAGCTTAATAAAGATCAGGAGACCAAAAGGATACTATAACGCGTTATAGGCTTCAAGGGCTTTGCGGAGGACGATCATCGCTTTGCCCAGATCTTCCTTATTGAGAACGTACGCCATGCGGACCTGATGACGTCCGTCTTCGGGGTTGGTATAGAAACCCGTTCCCGGCGCCATCATGATCGTTGCGCCTTCATAAGTAAAGTCCGTGAGGCACCACTTGCAGAACTTCTCCACGTCGTCCACCGGTAGCTCTACCATCACATAGAAAGCCCCTGTCGGCGCGGGCGCAAAGACTCCGGGTATCTGGTTGAGCTGGTCGATGAGGAAGTTACGGCGCGTGAGGTACTCGTCGTACACCTCCTGCATGTACTCCTCCGGTGTCGAGAGGGAAGCCTCGGCAACGACCTGACCGAAGAGAGGGGGCGAGAGACGCGCCTGACAGAACTTCATCACCGACTCACGGACGGCTTTGTTCTTCGTGATGAGCGCGCCGATACGGATACCGCACTCGGAGTAACGCTTCGAGACGGAGTCCACGAGCACGACGTTCTCCTCAATGCCCTCAAGGTGGCAGGCAGAGATATACGGCGACTTGGTATAGATAAACTCGCGATAGACCTCATCAGAGATGAGATAGAGGTCGTATTTCTTCACAAGGTCGCGTATCTGCCGCATCTCCTGCTTGGTATAGAGATACCCCGTTGGGTTATTAGGGTTACATATAAGGATCGCGCGCGTCTTCGGCGTGATTTGCTTCTCAAACTCCTCCACCGGCGGCAGCTTGAAGCCGTTCTTGATGTCGGTCTTGACGGACTTGACGACGGCTCCTGCAGAGATAGCGAATGCCATATAGTTCGCGTACGAGGGGTCGGTGACGATGATCTCATCGCCCGGGTTCAAACAACTCATGTACGCAAACATAATCGCTTCCGAACCGCCGGCGGTGATGATGATCTCGTCCGGGGAGAGGTCGATGCCGTACTCGGCGTAGTAGCTGACCATCTTCGTTCTCAACGACTTGAGACCCTGTGAAGGCGAGTACTCGAGGATGTCCGTCGAGTAGTTACGCACGGCTTCGAGCGCCTGCGGCGGGGTCTTGATATCCGGCTGACCGATATTCAGATGATAAACGTGGACACCAGCTAACTTAGCAGCATCTGCGTACTTCGCCAACTTACGGATCGGCGATTCAGGCATGGATTGGGCACGTAAGGAGATTTCCATATAGATAATTAAAAATTAAAAATTCAAAATTAATAGCTCTTTTTCCAACTCTGCTCGGAAGGACTCTATATCGCCGAGGTCGCGTATCTCGCGGAGGTTACGAACCCGCTGACGAACGGAGGAGACGGCGTGTTTGGCTAACTTCGTCGCCGAAGGCGTGATCGCTTGCTCAAGCGCCTCAAGGCAGACATCATAGAGCATCGAGGCATGTACGACCGTGCCCGTAGGCGTGGTATAACACGCCGTTCCGGCTACCTTGCGGTCTCCCACGAGGACATCGTTATGCGCCGTGGTGACGGCTTCGTAGCCCATCTCTCGCAAAGCCCCGGAGAGAAGCGTCAGGAACTCATCAAAGACCTCCTGCGAGTGGGTCGAAGGAGAGACGAAGGAGACCATGAGGTTGCCACGATCGGCGTAAACGCATCCACCCCCACTCTGCCGCTGAACGACTCGCACGCCGTGGGCCGCACAATACGCCTCGTTCACCTCCTGCTCGCGCAGTTGATGACGGCCGTAGATGACCGTCGGATCGACGACCCATGTGAAGAGCGTCGGTTCGGTAACCGTCTTCACCATCTCAGCTTCGAGGGCGAGGTAGTCCTCCAGCGGGAGATTCTCTATTTGCTTAATTATTCTCATCTTCGAAAAATCGAAATATCGATACTTCGATATATCGAGCCGTCTTTAGTAAGCCGGCTCGGTTAGCTCTACTCCTCGGCAAAAACGGCGTTTGATATCGCGGTCATCACCGAGGTAGAGATAACGCTCGAGGCGTTGCGGGAGCGTGTAGTGGTCATAATTGAGGTAACTATCGTCAATGAGCAGGGCGTCGAACTCGTATCCCGGTTCAAACGAACCCACCTTGCCGAAGAACGATCCGCCGCCTTTGGTAGCGAGGTAGAAGACCTCAGAGAGACTGAGGAACGACATCTCGCCTTTCGTCTGGGCGTAGTTGAGTTTGGAGACCTGGATGGCATACTGCATGACACGCAGCATCGACATATGGTGGCCGGCAGAGATATCCGTTCCCAGCGCCACGTGGATACCTGCGTTGAGGAACTTACGGATCGGTGCCATACCGGAAGAGAGGTTACTGTTTGACGTCGGGCAATGTACCACATAGACGCCGTTTTGCTTCATCAGCTCCATCTCTTCGCCGTCGGTGTAGCAACAATGCGCCATGAGCGTCGGCGTCTGACCGAAGAGGCCGTATTTGTTATAGGCATCGCCGTAACAAGTAGCCTCGGGCTCTAATTCCTTGACCCAATCAATCTCCGAGCGGTTCTCGGAGAGGTGGGATTGTACGGGCAGACCGGTCTCTTGGGCGTACTCGCCGAGGGCGGTAAGCATCTTGTCCGAGCAGGAGGGTACAAAGCGCGGGGTGATGATCGGCTTGACGAGCCCGTTGCCGTGCTCGTCGAGATGAGCCTTAAGCATCCGCATGCCATCCATCAACTCCTCCGTGGTGTTACGGAGAGTCTCCGGAGAGTTGCGGTTCATGCCCACGAGTCCTACGTAAGCGCCCATGCCCGCCTGAATAAAGAGATCCGCGAGGATACGTGTGGACTCCGGATGAATCGTCCCGAAGACCGCCGACCGCATTGTGCCCTGCATCCAGAGCTCATGCACGAAACGACGATAGAGCCGCTTTGCGTACTCCGGATCGGCGTACTTGGTCTCCTCAGGGAAAGTATAGGTATTCAACCACGGCAGTAACTCTAAGTCCAGCGCAAGACCCATATTGCGGTACTGCGGCGCATGAACGTGCAAGTCGTTGAAAGCCGGGATGAGCAGTTTATCGCCAAAATCCATCACTTGTCTCCGCCAGTCAAGATCAGACGGCAGGTCCTTATACACGCCCTCAATGAGCCCGTTGGACTTGACGACGATATAGCCGTGCTCGATGATCTCCAACCGACCGGGCGTAGGAGTATGGATAATATTGGCTCTGTAGATTTTCATGATTTGGGTTTCTTAAAGAAGATAAGACAGATTAAGTAGTTGATGCAGCCTCCGATGAAGATGACGAAGATACTGATGAGGTCATCCCGCCAAGATGGGAAAGCCGCCAGAGCTAATGGCAGCAGACCGAACTGCACGACGAGGTTGATTGCCCGCGCAAAGAGGAATCCTCCTGCGTTCTTCTTCGTGGGCTTCGTGTTGAACGTGTACCAATTCGAGAAGAAATAATTCGGGATCATCTCCAGAATATATCCGATACCGAAAGCGACGTAGTACAACGCCGTGCCTTTGTCGGGTTCGTCCATGACCGTCAGCGCCGCCATGAAGAACCACGTCTGCAGCACAGCGCCCGTGGTGCCGACGAAGAAGAATCGCACGGCACTACGGGTCTTGTCCGGGAGATATCGGGTCGGGAGTTTCATAGTCTTTTCGGGATTACGGGATTACGTAATTGCGGGATTACGCTAAGCCCTTTAGCAGCTCTTCCATCGCGGCATTGAGTCCGTTGACGTCACGTCCTCCGGCAGTAGCCATCCACGGCTGACCGCCTCCACCGCCTTGTATATTCTTGGCTGCCGCCTTGATCATCGCGCCGGCGTTCTTGCCTGCGTCAACAAGGGGTTGAGAGAGGAAGACGGCGATCGTAGGTTTGCCCTCAAACTGCGTAGCGCCTACCACAGCGAACTTCACATCGGTGAACTTTCCTCGCAAGAGCGGCATGACGCCACGGATCATCTCCGGGTTCACTTCGCCCTGCAGACGCACGAGTTTGATCTCTCCGAAGTCCTCGGCGCGTGCAATAAGTTCGTCGCGGTACCGCTCGATTTTCTCCGCCATGAAGGTCTCGATCTGCTTCTTGAGACCGGCGTTCTCTTCGATAGAGCGATGGATGGCACCTGCCAGATCCGGCGCGTTATTAAAGAGTCCGCGCAGACCGCTCAGCATGTCTTGCGCAGCGTAGTAGAGTTCGTCCGCCTTGGCAGCCGTCACGGCTTCTATACGGCGTACGCCGGCAGCTACAGAGGTCTCCATGACGATACGTACAGAACCGATCTTACCGGTCGAAGGCACGTGGCAACCGCCGCAAAGCTCGATCGACGGACCGTACTTGATGACACGTACGTCGTCACCGTATTTCTCGCCAAAGAGCGCCATGGCTCCCATGGCTTTGGCTTGAGCGATCGGCGTATGGCGGCTCTCCTCAAGCGGCATGTCTTCGCGGATGAGACGGTTAGCTACCTTCTCTACCTCGCGCAGCTCCTCGGGGCTCACTTTCTGGAAATGCGAGAAGTCAAAACGCAGACTGTCGGCGGTCACGAGCGAACCCTTCTGCTCGACGTGGGCGCCTAAGACCTGACGCAGCGCATAGTGCAAGATATGCGTCGCCGTATGGTTGCACATGATCGCTTCGCGGCGAGCTGCATCCACCTCAGCAGTGAGTTTGCCGGAGACACCTGCCACGCCGCCGGTGACGAACGGCACCTCGTTCATGATCAGCACCGGCAGACCGTTCTCGCGCTTGCAGTCGAGCACCTTAAAGCACTCATTATCCAGACGCAGACAACCGGTATCGCCTACCTCACCGCCCATCTCCGCATAGAAGGGGTTCTTGGAGATGACGACCTGGAAGAACGCCTTGCCTTTCTGCTCGACACGGCGGTAACGAAGGATCTCCGTCTCTACGGAGAGCTCGTCGTAGCCCACGAACTCCGGCTCGCCTTCATTGACGATATTCCAGTCGCCCAAGTCCTGCTTGTTCGCCGAGCGCCCCATCTCTTTCTGGTGCGCGAGGGCTTTGTTATACTCCTCCTCGTTGGTGGTGAAACCGTTCTCGCGGAGGATGAGTTCCGTCAGGTCGAGCGGGAAACCGTAGGTGTCTTTGAGCGTGAAGACATCGACACCGCTGATCTCCGTCTTGCCGGCTTTCTTCGCTTCGTCCATCAGCTTATCCAAGAGACCTATACCCTTGTCAAGGGTGCGGAGGAATGCTTCTTCTTCGGATTTGATAACCGGCACGATCTGCGCTTGCTGCTTTACTAACTCGGGGTACGCTTCGCCCAAGTCCGCGATGAGTTGCGGCACGAGTTGGTAGAGGAATGCCTCACGCATGTTCAGGAACGTATAACCGTACCGCACGGCACGGCGCAGGATACGACGGATGACGTAACCGGCTTTCTCGTTCGACGGCAGCTGGCCATCGGTGATAGCGA
Source organism: uncultured Bacteroidales bacterium (assembly GCA_946616535.1). The sequence goes on from CAMOJA010000023.1 coordinate 18,907, forward strand.
ACGCTATCGTACGGATATGATCGGCGATGACACGCATGGCGATGTCGGTCTTCTCATCCTTGCCATACTCACAATGACAGATCTCGCCGATCTGCTTCAACATCGGTTGGAAGACATCGGTGTCGTAGTTGGAAGTCTTGCCCTGGATGGTCCGCACGAGACGCTCGAAGCCCATACCGGTGTCTATCACCTTCTTTGCCAGGGGTTCCAACGAACCGTCCGCCTTGCGGTTGAACTGCATGAAGACGATGTTCCATATCTCGATGACCTGCGGGTGGTCCTTGTTGACCAACTCCCGTCCGGGCACTTTGGCGCGCTCCTCGGCAGGACGACTGTCCACATGGATCTCACTACACGGACCGCAAGGACCCGTCTCACCCATCTCCCAGAAGTTATCATGTTTGTTGCCGTTCAAGATATGATCCGCAGGCAGGTGCTTAGCCCATATCGAAGCCGCCTCGTCGTCGCGAATCAGCCCCTCCTCGGGCGAACCCTCAAAGACTGTCGCGTAGAGGTTAGCCGGATCGATCTTCAGCACATCGACGATATACTCCCACGCAAAATCAATCGCCTCTTGCTTGAAATAATCGCCGAAAGACCAGTTGCCTAACATCTCGAACATCGTGTGGTGGTAGGTATCATGCCCTACTTCCTCCAGGTCGTTATGCTTGCCGCTCACGCGCAGACATTTCTGACTGTCTGCCACACGCGGATATTTGATCGGATCATTGCCGAGAATGATACCCTTCCAAGGGTTCATGCCGGCGTTGGTGAACATCAGCGTCGGGTCGTCCTTGATGACCATCG
>CAMOJA010000024.1 GCA_946616535.1 uncultured Bacteroidales bacterium
GAGGTGAATGACTATACGGCCAATGTCATCCAGGCGCAGTTGCTCTATCTGGACTCTACGGATAGCGAGCGCGATATCAACCTGTATCTTAATACGCCGGGCGGTTCTGTTTATGCCGGTTTGGGCATCTATGACACGATGCAGTTTGTCAAGGCGCGTGTAGCCACTATCTGCACGGGTTTGGCAGCTTCTATGGGTGCGGTGTTACTCGTAGCCGGAGAGAAAGGAATGCGTGCTGCATTGCCTCATAGCCGCGTGATGATTCATCAACCCTTAGGAGGCATCCAGGGTCAGGCGAGTGATATTGAGATTACAGCCAAAGAGATTCTTAAACTGAAAGACGAACTCTATCAAATCATCTCCGATAAGTCCGGTAAGTCTATGGAGCAGATTCGCCAAGATGCGGATCGAGACCACTGGATGACAGCTGCAGAGGCCTTGGAGTATGGTATGATTGATCGTGTTTACACCAAGAAAGAATAATGGCACGTAAGTCACAAAGAGTTTGTAGTTTCTGCGGTCGTCCGATGGAGCACCTCTTCACAGGTATGTCGGACGAAGTGCTGATTTGTAACGAGTGCATTGAAGCCGGTCATCAGATGATCGCTACGATGCCGAAGAAGAAAAGTACTGCGGAGGATTCCCTAAATATGGAAACCCTCCCAACTCCGCAAGAGATGAAAGAATTTATGGACTTATATGTCATTGGCCAAGATGAGGCCAAACGTTACCTTTCCGTAGCCGTTTATAACCACTACAAGCGTCTCTTGCAGGAAATCAGCAATGATGATGTAGAGATCGAGAAAAGCAATATCTTGCTGGTGGGTTCGACGGGTACGGGAAAGACGTTATTGGCTCGTACGATAGCGAAGATGCTGAAGGTGCCTTTTGCTATCGGCGATGCGACTGCCTTAACGCAGGCCGGATATGTAGGCGAAGACGTGGAGTCTTTGTTGGTCCGCCTGCTGCAAGATGCGGACTTCGATGTGAAGAAAGCACAGCGAGGTATTGTCTTCATTGATGAGATCGATAAGATCGCGCGAAAATCGGAAAATATGTCCATCACTCGTGACGTGAGTGGCGAAGGCGTACAGCAGAGTTTGTTGAAGATGCTGGAAGGTTCAATCGTCAATGTACCGCCCAAGGGAGGACGTAAACATCCGGAGCAGGAGTTGCTGCAGGTGGATACGAAGAATATCCTTTTTATTTGCGGCGGTGCCTTTGACGGTATTGAGCGTATGATCTCGCAGCGCATGAACACCCAAACGGTAGGTTTTGCTGCGCAAGAGAAGGCCGCTCAGGTGGATAAGAACAACTTGCTGCAGTATATCGCTCCGCAGGACCTTAAGTCGTACGGATTGATTCCTGAGATTATCGGTCGTTTACCGGTTTTGACCTATCTGCAGCCGCTTGATAAGGTAGCGCTGCGTAATATCCTTACCGAACCGAAAAACGCGCTTACCAAGCAATATAAGAAGTTGATGGCGATGGATAACGTATCGCTGTCCTTCGATGATGATGCGCTCGATTTCATCGTAGATAAAGCCATCGAGTATAAACTCGGCGCACGCGGATTACGCGGACTGATGGAGTCCGTGATGAACGACCTGATGTACGACTTACCGAGTCATAAAAAAATCGGTGAATCAAAATCATTCACCGTTACCAAAGCTTTTGTTCAAGAGAAATTAGATCGCGCCCGTCTGACGCGTCTTCAGAAAGCGGGTTAGTCTTAGAATCCGCTGTACACTATCTCCAATGACATTCCGTTCTTAGCGGAGCGAATCTGCGTAGCTGAGACTGTCTGTTGCTGCCTTACCGAGGTAACTACGGAACTGCTATTAATATTTACCGTCACAGGCACTAGCATCATTGATAAGTAGGAATCTCCCGACTCCTTGCGAAGCTGATTTGTTAAGAAATCTGAAAGATCATAGGAGTAGAAATACGTCGTGTTACCTAATGAGTCAGTGCCTTGTTGCAATGCCGATAAGAGGGCGCAGGTGTCCGAAGGCAGTTCTTTATTCTTAAAGAAACGCTCCATGCTGTTCTCTTTGATGAGCAACATGTACGCGGCCGGTTGTAACCAATCATCGCGTGTGACATCGACTGTAGCACCGGAGAATACATTTGTTACCTCTACGCGTACCTGCGCTTTATTAACGTACGGGCGCTTGAAGAGAATGGTAACGCTATCGTGGGTTGCATTCCATGTTGTATCATATATCAGGCTACTGATAATAGTATCCGCGATCACTTCCATCGGAAACTCCAGGCGCGTGTACACGCCCGCGGGTGCTACGATATAATTATAGGTGTCGGAGTCCTGTTGCATCTCCTCTACCAACTGCTTTTTATCCTCGTAAAAGAGATGATTCACCGTGCGTACTTCGGAGTTGGCATAGAAGGCTTTCATGTCATTCACTGTGGTATCCTTTCCGTTCTTGGAGTACGTGAAATGATAGAACACGCCTAATGCGATATCGGAGATATTCAGGATGGTAGAGGAACCGAACGACGTCTCAATTAACAAGCCTTTGAATTGCTCATTGAAACGCTCCTGACTCTCGAAAGTCTGGATCGCAGCGAAGTATTGCGTGAAGTCGTCATTGAGTTTCATGCGAAGCATGGGCGAGTAGGTACCGTCGCTATTCTTAATGGAATCCAGTTTCTCCGAGGCCACAACGATGCGATGGTTCTGCAGGATACTCAAGTCACGTGAGCAGTAATCCGAGATATTGATATTCGTGGGATATGTCCCGGAATAACGGAAGGTATTCCGATCCATCATGTATGCGTTGATCGCCAAGGGCGAGTTAGCATCTCCTACCCAACTCTGATAATACATGAAAAGGCAAATCGAGTCCACCGATTCAAGAGAGAAGCCCTCCGGATAATGATAGCCCTCCGGGCAGGCCAATTGCGTTAAGATAGAGGCATGCAGTACACCGTAGTCCGACTCGATTTCACCCAATAAGAAGGAGTCTGCCTGGGAAATAATAGCCCGACAACTATCCACCGCCGAACGAAAAGCAAAAGTATCAGCCAATACAATCACTTCGTCCTCGATGGTCAGCACCGATTCTCCTGTATTCGCCACATCGTCTTTGCAGGCCGTGAAGGCAATTACAAAGGCGAGGATGAACCCTATCAACGCTTGTTTTTTACTCATTCTACTCTGTTTCTTTCTCCAAGATAGTCTGGCAGAAATCCCATAGACGCTTGCTGGCCTCTACCGGTGTTTCTGTTTGTTCAAAAGGCAATATTGGTTTTCCCTTCGTCTCCACGTAGTTCGCAACACGCTGGTTCACTTTAGGGGTGGCATATACGATGGCATCCGAGAAATCAACCGCCAAGCGCATCAGTTCCTCATAGCCTACTGGGAAGCCGTCAATACCGCGCACATCGGTATTGGTGATACCCTCGATACGCAGTTTCTCCGTGAAGCGGGTAGGGAACGGACGTTCGTATTCGTTATCATCCAGCATCAGCACTATTTTCGAATGCGCGAAGAACGGTTCGTCATTGAAGACGCGCTTCAGGTACAGCGGTGCCAAGGCACTCAGCCAGCCGGAGCATAAAATGATATCCGGCGTCCAACGTAGTTTCTTCACCGTTTCGATCACACCGCGCGCATAGAAGATAACGCGATCGTCGTTATCGCTGTACTCTACGCCATTCTCGTCCTTCACGCCTTTGCGGCGATGGAACAAGTCATCATTATCAATGAAATAAATCTGAATACGAGCCGATTGGATAGAGGCTACTTTAATGAGCAGCGGATGATCCGAATCCTCAATGATCAGATTCATACCCGAGAGACGAATCACTTCATGCAGCTGATTCCGGCGCTCATTGATTTCACCAAACTTGGGCATGAAGGTCCGTGTCTCATAGCCGTGCCCCTGAAAATACTCAGGTATTTGACGATTCAGCAAGCGTACAGGCGTCTCTTCTGCCAAGTAAGGGTATATCTCCTGCGAGATAAATAAAATACGATTCGGCTCTTTCATAGGCGTATGCACATTTTTTCGCGCTACAAAATTACAAAAAAAAATTGGATTAACGAAAAAAAAAGCTAAAAAAGTGCTGAAAAATTTTATTTTTCAATAATTTTTCACTAACTTTGCGCGTTTTTTTGTGAAAAAGTACCTATTTTTATCATTTTTATTATGCAAATAATAACTACCAAAAAAGAACTTCAGGCTATAGTAACAGCCTGCAAAACGTCCGGTAAAACCATTGGACTGGTGCCTACGATGGGAGCATTACATGCGGGGCACGCCAGTTTAGTGGAGCGTGCGGTGAATGAGAACAATGTCTGTTTCGTTTCGGTATTTGTGAATCCTACTCAGTTTAATAACAAAGAAGATTTGGCGAAGTATCCGAGGGATATCAAACGCGATGCGGAGTTATTGCAGAGGATCGGTGCTGATTTTGTGTTTGCCCCTACGCCCGAAGAGATGTACACCGCTGAAGAGATGGATTCGACCTTCGCTTTTGATTTTGCGGGTTTGGATACGATGATGGAAGGTAAGATGCGTCCCGGACATTTCAACGGAGTCGTACAGGTGGTAAGTCGTCTGTTCTATCTGGTACAACCTGATAAGGCTTATTTTGGTGAGAAAGATTTTCAGCAGTTAGCGATCATCCATCATATGGTAGAACGCAGTTCTATGGCCGGTACGTTCGGAAACTTGCAGATCGTGAATTGTCCTATTGTACGAGAGGAATCGGGTTTGGCGCTTTCCAGTCGTAATGAACGCCTTTCGGATGCCGAGAAAAAAACTGCTTTGGCTATCAGTAAGACACTTTTTGAATCGTTAAAATGGGCGAAAGAGGCAGGGGCTACGGTAGCGCAAGTGCAGCAACGTGTTATTGATACCATCAATGCGGTAGAGGGTCTGGAAGTGGAGTATTACGAAATCGTGGACCAGACGACTTTGTTACCTGCTGCGGGTTTTGAGCATGCTATCGGGTGTGTGACGGTCTATTGCGGTCCTGTTCGACTGATAGATAATATCAAATACTAATTGGTAATTGGAGATTGGTCCTTGTTTGCGACGCACATATTCCGTATCTCGTAGAAGCGGTCCGCATGAACTGGCCGCAGGTGCAGATTTGTCCGCTTGAACCGGAACAAATCGATGCTTTGGCAGTACGGGAAGCGGATGTATTAGTCGTGCGCACACGCACGCAGGTTAATAAGATATTATTAGAAGGTTCACGCGTGCGGCTGGTCTGCACGGCTACGATTGGTTTTGACCATATAGACACGGCCTATTGTGAAGCGCAGGGTATTCATTGGGCGTCTTGTCCGGGCTGTAATGCCAAGGCGGTTTGCGAATATATCGAAGAAGCGATAGAGGAAGTAATTTCCCATTTCCAATTTCCCATTTCCAATTTTTCAACTATCGGTATCGTGGGAGTGGGTCATGTCGGTTCGTTGGTGACCGAAATGGCTAAGCGAAGGGGGATGAACGTACTGCTGAATGATCCGCCTAAAGGAATTGGTGTTCCGCTTGACGAGATAGCCGAAAAAGCGGATATCATTACTTTCCACACTCCTTTGGATAGTTCTACATTCCATCTCTGCGATGAAGCGTTTTTGAAGCGCTGTAAACCCGGTGCACTCATCATCAATGCGGCACGTGGAGGCGTAGTGGATGAAAAAGCACTATTAGAGAGCGGACATTCGTATATCTTGGATACCTGGGAGAATGAACCGGCTATCGATAGAAAGGTCTTAAACGGTGCTTTTCGCGCCTCTATGCATATTGCGGGCTATTCACAGGAGGGAAAATGGAATGCTTCGCAGATGTGCTTGAATCGGATTACAGAAGAATTTCAGTTACCGGCTGTTTCTTTACCGCTTTTGCCGCCTAAAAAGGTGCAGGAGAAGAATTGGCTTGAAACCATTACCGAAGCGCTCAAAGCATATCCGGAGCGATTTGAGACCTTGCGCAAAAACTATCCTTTGCGCTGATTTTTCAAAAGAAAACCTCTATAAAACAAAGAAGGTTGTCTCACGACAACCCAATCTTTTTACTTAACCTTAAATCTAATACCATGAAAAACACGGTGCAAAAGTACTGCTTTTTGACGAACTGACCAAATATTTTATCAAAAAAGTGTCATTTTTCTTCATTCTGTCAATTGCAGTTTACAAAATGTAGCCATTACTGGCAGAATAGAATATTTTAGTTCTCTTCCAATAAATCAGGTCTCCTTTCTTTGGTGTGCGCCAAGGATTGCTCGTACATCCATTCCTCTATCTTAGCCTGGTGTCCGCTGAGTAGGATCTCGGGCACTTTCCATCCTTTATATTCAGCAGGGCGTGTGTATACACCGGCTTCGAGTAGTCCGTCTTGGAAAGAATCGTTGAGTGCGCTTTCTACATCGCCCAGTGCTCCGGGCAACAGACGTACGATCGCGTCTGTCATCATGGCCGCCGGCATCTCTCCTCCGGTGAGCACAAAATCTCCGATACTATATTCGCGCGTGATGAGATGATCGCGCACGCGCTGATCTACGCCTTTGTAATGACCGCAAAGGATGATGATATTTTCTTTGAGGGAAAGGCTGTTAGCCGCTTTCTGGTCAAAGCGTTCTCCGTCCGGTGCGGTGAAGATAATCTCGTCGTAGTTGCGTTCGGATTTAAGATGGGTGATGAGACGGTCGATGGGTTCTATCTGAAGCACCATACCGGCACCGAACCCGAAAGCATAATCGTCCACTTTACGATGTTTATCCAGCGTCCAATCACGTAAGTTATGCACGTATATTTCACAAAGACCTTTGGTCTTTGCGCGCTGGATGATAGAGTGGTTTAACGGCGACTCGAGTAATTCGGGACAACAGGTGATGATATCTATTCGCATTGGAGATTTGAGATTTGAGATTTGAAATTTTATGGCACCGGGTCATAGCCGGATCCGCCCCAAGGATGACAACGGAGGATCCGTTTGATACCCAGCCAGCCTCCTTTAAAAATACCGTATTTGAGTACCGCTTCTACCATATATTGGCTGCAGGTAGGTGTATAGCGGCAGGAGGGAGGTGTCAACGGTGAGATAAAGACCCGATAGAAATAGACGGGGAGGAGGAAAAACTTTCGGATAAAAGTTTTCCATTGGGAATTGGACATGGGAGATTGATTTTTCATCTCCGGTTTTTGATTTAACTCTCCGCTATTTTTTTCAGGGCTTTGCATACGGCTTTTTCGATGACGGCGAAGGATTGTGGGTCTTTATCCATATAATTGAACGCGATCTCATAGTGCTTTTCGCCCAGTAAGTCTTGATGAAGGCGATATGCTTCGCGCATCAGGCGACGCAGGTGGTTTCGCTTGACTGCTTTTTTGAAGAGGGATTTGGGCGCCCAGACGAGAATCTGATTGGTTATGGGTGATTGGTTATTGGTGATTTCCTGAAACGTCACACGTAAAGGCCAAGCCGTGAAGCGCTGACCTTCTTTGTACAGTTGTGCGATGCGCAGCTGTCCGCATAGTTTATGTTCCTTAGGAAACCTATTCATTCACTCACCAATCACCAATTACCACTCATCCACTCATTCATTCTTCTCCAGGTAGTCCGCAATAGCCAGCGGCAGGGATGCGAAGGGCAGTCCTTGTCCGGCTTCTATATCGACGCGGAAACCGGCTTCTTCCAGAGCGCGGATAGTACCATTACCGAAGGCTGCAATAAGGGTCTTACCCTGTTTCCAGTCCGGGAAATTCTCCTTGAGGGACGTAACACCAGCCGGCGTGAAGAGCGCGATGAGATCGTAGTCGAACGGTTTGTCCGAAGGCCAGGGAGTGGTCACCGTGCGGTACATAATAGCGGGTGTCACTTCAATGCCGTTCTCGGCGAACATATTGATCTGGTCGTCTGTATGGATATCCGATAGTACCATCAGATATTTCTCATTGGGACGGCGATGCATAGCCGGCAGCAGATCTTCGAATTTATTGCCGCTCTCAGGGAAGAAGACTTTACGCTTGCGATAGTTGATGAATTTCTGCAAGTACAGTCCTACCGACTCGGAATTGCAATAATAGTGCATCGAGTCCGGTACATTCAGTCTCATCTCCTCGCACATACGGAAATAGTGTTCCGCTCCCAGTTTGGAGTTCAAGATAACCGCCGTGTAGTCCATGGGGTTGATATGCTGCTGACGAAACTCACGTGCTTCCAGTCCTTCGATATGAATGAACTGATAGAAATCGCATTTCACACCAAACTGCGTCTCCAAACGGGTATAGGGGTTGTGCTCCGTAGATGGACGGGGTTGAGAAAAAAGTAGTTTTTGTATCATAGGATAGCAATTATTTGATCGGATATAATGAATAGCAGTGCCCAAGGCAGCAACTCCAGGGTAATGCTATAGATAAGCAAATAAAGGATGGCGATAGGACTATTGACAAATTGTTTCCAGGAACGATAGAACCAGATCAGTAAGAAAACCGCGGCGATGGAGCCGACCAACCATCTGTTGAGTGTAGGCGAACCCACACGCATCAGGATCAACAGCACCGGGTAAAGGAGGACTGTAACGAGCGTGACGATATTGCCGTAATGCTCGTAAGGGGACCCGAAATGACGGGATAGGTCAAAGGTGAAATCGATGAACAGATGGCATAGCATTTTGATACTCAGTCCGGCCAGAACGATGCCGTAGATGACACCATAGCCCTTTATTGTAAAAGCCTCGGTTGTGCAGCAAAGATAGATCGCCATGGCGATGATACCGATGCGGAAGATCCCCATGAGCAGTTGTCCCATCAAGGTAGCCGGAGACTCTTTGTACATACGGTCGGTCTGTGCCGACAGGGAGTTCTTCGCCTGGGTGATGACGCCCGGTTGAAACGCTTCACTGAGCACTGCCAGGAGCAGGAGACCGAACATCAACCAGCCGCACCAAGCAGCACTCGAGTAAGATACTATGTGCGCGATCTCATTCATTCGTTTCTTCCCATATAAACAGTTTATCGCCTCGACGGATCAAGCGGTCGGTCTTAAGCGAGAAGAACTCGCCTTGTCGTACGCGCTTGGTGGGGTTACCGTTGGTGTCGTGCATACCGGTGGCGGTACACTCGTAGACACCGGTCGTCTCGCCGGTGATGAGTAGCGGCTGACCCTCTTCGATAGCGTCAACAGCTTCTACGATGAACTCGGCTACACTCAGGTTCTTGAAGAAATTGGTACACTTGGCCGCATAGACCTTCTTACGGGTAGCTTTGTTGCCGTAGGAGTGGGTCCATTCACCCAGTTTTTGGCCTTGGTAATACCCGTCCCAGAACCCGCGGTTGAAGACACGGCTGAGGCGTTCATTCCAGTCGGCTATCTTAGCATCAATCCCGCATGGCTGTTCGCCTCCGGAGGCTCTCCGGTACTCGCCGTTCTGCCATGCTTCCACGGCTTCGCGATAACAGCGCACAACGGTATCGACGTATTCGGCTCCGCGTGCACGGCCTTCGATCTTCAGCACCCGTACGCCGGCATCCAGCATCTTATTGAGGAAATGAATGGTCTTCAGGTCTTTGGGCGACATGATATATTGGTTATCGATGTCGAGTTCGAGATCCGACGATTTGTCTTTAACCGTGTAGCCGCGGCGACATACCTGTACGCACGCTCCGCGGTTAGCGGATAGGCCGTAGTTATTGAGGCTCAAATAGCATTTTCCGCTGACCGCCATGCAGAGGGCACCATGACAGAACATCTCGATGCGGATGAGCTCTCCACTGCGGCCGCAGATATGTTGATCCTGGATGTCGCGATAGATAGAGGCTACCTGATCCATATTCAGTTCGCGCGCCAAGACTACGACGTCCGCAAACTGGGCATAGAACTTCAGGGCTTCGGTGTTCGCGATGTTGAGTTGGGTAGAGAGATGCACTTCCTGACCGATACTGTTGGCGTATTGCATGACCGCGATATCGCTGGCGATGACGGCATCTACACCTACGGCGTGGGCTTTATCCACGATCTGACGCATGAGCGGCAGGTCTTCGGGATACATGACGGTATTGACCGTCAGGTAGGTCTTCACCCCTGCTTCGCGACAGGTAGCTACGATGGTAGCCATGTCGTCGGTCGTGAAGTTGACGGACGAACGAGCACGCATATTCAGGTGCTCAATACCGAAATAGACGCTGGTAGCTCCGGCTTGTATCGCCGCAGCCAAACTCTCCCAGCATCCTACCGGAGCCATTATTTCAATCGGGTCTTTCATCTTTCGACTTTCTACTTTTGACTTTCGACTAAAATCTCCGCTATTTGTACGGCATTGAGGGCGGCACCTTTGCGGATCTGGTCGCTTACGCACCAGAAACTGAGTCCGTTCTCATCCGTGAGGTCTTTACGGATACGTCCGATGAACACTTCATCTTTACCGCTGAGGAACAGCGGCATGGGGTAAATCTTATTCTCCGGATCGTCCATGAGTACGCACCCTTGCGCCTTGGCAAAAGCCTCTTTGGCTTGCTCTACGCTGATGGGTTGTTCTGTTTCGATCCAGATACTCTCGCTATGTGCCCGGAGGGAGGGTACACGCACGCAAGTAGCGCTGACCTTGATATCCGAGTGCATGATCTTACGCGTCTCGTTAAACATCTTCATCTCCTCTTTGGTGTAGCCGTTTTCGGTAAAGACATCGATATGAGGGATGAGGTTATAGGCTAACTGGTACGCGAATTTGTTTACCGTCACTTCTTCTCCGTTCAGCACTTGACGGTATTGGTTCTCAAGTTCTTTCATCGCTTGCGCACCTGCTCCTGAAGCGGCCTGATAAGTAGCTACATGTACGCGACGGATGTGCGTGATGTTCTCTATGGCCTGTAGGGCTACGACCATTTGGATGGTCGTGCAGTTCGGGTTCGCAATGATATTACGCGGACGATGGAAGGCATCCGCGGGATTCACTTCGGGTACTACGAGAGGCACATCCTCCTCCATACGGAAGGCGGATGAGTTATCGATCATGATGGTACCGAAGCGGGTGATGTCCTCCGCATACGCACGTGACACGCCTGCGCCCGCGGAGACAAAAGCAATATCGACGCCCTTGAAAGCGTCGTTATGTTGCAGCAGTTGTACTTCGTATTCCTTGCCGCAGAATGTGTACTTTGTTCCGGCACTCCGTTCCGAACCGAATAGTTTTAGTTCGGAAACGGGGAATTGCCGCTGTTCAAGAACAGCCAGCAATTCCTGTCCGACGGCGCCTGAAGCGCCAACGATAGCTATAACCATATTAAGCCAGAGCTACAATGGTGTCAGCTTCAGCTTCGGTAAAGGTCAGTTTACCCTCACGAGCGAGCCAACCGAGAGCCAAAAAGAGGTCCTCGTTTTTCAGTTTGGTTGCTTTTTTCAGAGCCTTGATACCCTGAGCACCATTTTGCAGAGCACCCCATACGAGGCCTGCGTTCTCACCGATTTTAGTAATCATAATACCTTAAATTATTTTTTGTGACTAATACGGATGCTTTTAAGGGGCATCCTTCCCTATATCTCAAATCTCAAATCTCAAATCTCAAATCACCAATCACCGATCACTCCTCCCACTTCTTAAAGAGCAGGCAGGCGTTATGTCCGCCGAAGCCGAAGGTGTTACTCAGGGCATAGCGGATATCGCGTTTCTGCGCTTTGTCAAAGGTGAAGTTCATGCGATAGTCGATGTTCTCGTCCAAGTCTTCGGGGTCGTGGTTGATGGTTGGCGGGATGATACCGTCTTTGAGGGCCATGACGCACGCCATAGCTTCTACGGCTCCCGTCGCACCGATCAGGTGACCGGTCATCGACTTGGTGGAATCCAGGTTCATGTCATAGACATGATCGCCGAACACGCGCTGGATCGCCTTCAGTTCCGTCACATCGCCAAGCGGAGTGGAGGTACCGTGTGTATTGATATAATCGATGTCCTCCGGCTGCAGTCCGGCATCTTTGATGGCGAGCCGCATGACGCGTTCCGCTCCTTTTCCATCGGGGTCGGGTGCCGTCATATGATACGCATCGGAGGTCATACCTTCACCTACCATCTCGGCGTATATCTTCGCGCCGCGTGCTTTGGCATGCTCGTACTCCTCCAGGATAAGACAAGCCGCTCCTTCACCTAACACAAATCCGTCTCTGGACTTCGAGAAGGGACGGCTGGCTGTCTCGGGGTGTTCGTTATTGGTAGAGAGAGCATGCATGGCAGAGAATCCACCGATACCGCTGAAGGTCACATCGGCATCCGCACCTCCGGTGAGCAGTACATCCGCGTGACCCAGACGAATCTGGTCAAACGCAGAGGCTACTGCGTGCGACGAAGAGGAACAAGCCGTGGAGACCGAGAAACTGAGGCCACCCAGACCGAAGCGAATGGATATATGTCCGGCCGCAATGCTGGGGATGGCTTTCGGGATCATGAAGGGGTTGAAACGAGGTACGCCGTCGCCTTTGGCGAAGTCGATGATCTCCTCTTCGGTCGTCAGCAATCCGCCCATACCGCTTCCCCAGATTACACCCACGCGACTCCGGTCTTCTTTCTCAAGGTCCAGACCACTGTCACGCAGGGCTTCATCAGCTACGCACACGGAGAACTGCGCATAACGATCCATCCTACGCACCTCTTTCTTGTCGATTACCGTCGTCGGGTCAAAACCCTTGACTTCACCGGCAAACTGCGTCTTATATTGCGACGCATCGAAGGCGGTGATAGGAGCGATACCATTCTCGCCATTCACCAGCGCACGCCATGTCTCCGGAGCGGAATTACCAACCGGCGTTAACGCTCCGAGACCTGTTATAACAACTCGCTTTAATTGCATTCTAACCCCTCGTCCTTATATACAGCATACGAGTTTACAGTATTCCCGTAAACTCGCAGACTCCATTGAAAAGACTATTACTTTCCAAGCTTCTTCTCTACGTAAGCGATAGCGTCACCTACGGTAGCGATCTTCTGTGTATCCTCATCCGGGATCTCGATCTCGAATTCTTTCTCGAACTCCATGATCATCTCTACGGTATCCAGAGAGTCTGCACCCAGATCGGTTTGGAAGTTAGCTTCGTTAACTACTTGCGATTCCTCGACACCCAGTTTATCAGCAATAATTGCTTTTACTTTTGCATCAATTTCTGCCATAATATTTAGTCTTTAATAAATAAGTTAATATGTATGTTTTTCTTAAATTTCGAAATCTTTGATTTCCGCATATTTCGGAAAATCGGCGCAAAGTTACTGCTTTTTTCTGAAATACGCAAATTTTTTTGTTTTATTTTTCGTTTTTGTCACCCAGAAGTAGCATTATCTTACCTAAATAGACGCCGGATTTGGCCATTTGGGCTACAGGAATACTATCTCCGTCGAGGTTCGGCTCGAAGTGGTTGACGTGCAACTCATGGGTATGTCCGCCGATGATCGCGTCGATGCCCCGGGTGCTGTGCGCCAGGCCTACATCGCTGAAATCTTCGGGTGCTTTACCGAAGGTACCCATGTGGCTGAGGCATAGCACGACGTCGCAGTTCTGTGCCCGCAGGGTGTCCACCATCGCTTGCGCTAACTCGGGATAGGGCGCGAGGTATTTCGCCGGAGCGAAGTTCTTATCGGAGATGATGCCTTTCGGGTCGCAACCCAGACCGAAGATACCGATCTTCAGGCCGCCTTTGTTCACGATCGTGAAGGGTTTTATTATATTTTCCAGAGCCGTACCGGTGAAGTCATAGTTCGCGCAGACGATAGGGAACTGAGCGGTCTTCAGCACAGCCGCTAAGGTATCCAGCCCGTTGTCGAACTCATGGTTTCCGAGCGTACCGCAGTCATAGCCCATGCGGTTCATCGCATCGAGTTCTACACGTCCGCGGAAGAAATTAAAGAAAGGACTGCCCTGACTGAAGTCCCCGGCATCAACCAACAGCAGGTTCGGGTCGGCTTTACGCTCCTGCTCGATCTGTCCCATACGGCGTGCATAGCCTCCTAAGTTCTTCGCATTGGGTTCTACTTGCGAATGGGTGTCATTGGTGTGCAGGATGGTGAGGTGGTCGGGTTTGGAGCAAGCTACTAACAGGGCTGCTACCACAAAGATAAGTGTCTTTTTCATGATTAAAAACGTTTACTTATTTCATCATCGCTCAGGAGCGACAAGATGGTTTTTCCTTCCGGGGTGCGGCGGTACTGCGGCAGGGCGATGAGGCGCTGCATCATATCGCGCATCTCGGTTTCGGTAAGGGTTTTCCCGTAGGGAATAGCGGCACTCTCGGCCATCGTCCGGGCGATTTGTTCGCGCCATTCGGTAGGGGTGTCGGCTCCGCGTTCGCGCACTTGGGACAGGATATGTTGCAATATCGGTATCGGCGACTGGTTGATCAGTTGCGCCGGTACGCCTTGGATGGAATAGCTGTCGGGGCTCAGTTGCTCGATATCGAAGCCGATGGTACGCAGGTCTGTAGCGATCTGCGCCAGGAGGACCATGTCCTCCGGACTGAGACTGAGCACCTCGGGGAAGAGCAGTTGCTGCATGGCGCCTTGAGTAAGGCGGATCTGGTCGATGAACTGCGCATGGAGGATCGCCACATGGGCACGATGCTGGTTCACGAGCACCAGACCTTGCTGCGTAGGCACTAAGATATATTTTCCTCCGTATTGCCAGAGCGCACAGGACTCGAGGTCGGTTGCGTTCAGCAAATCCTCTTCGGGTTCAGCAGGCGTCTTATCCGCCAGACGGTCGGTATTCTGCAGACCCTCGTAGAGCGTCTCCCAGTGACGCGGGGCGGGTTGACGGTCGGGATAGATGACGGTGTCCCGTTTTTTAAACGGGTTATAGGAGTTATCGACGGTCACCTGAGGTTGTACCACAGGTTGGTCGTGCAGCACGGGGATATCAATCTGGCCGGAGGTATCGAAGTCGATCGTGGGGGCTAAGGTGAATTTGCCCAATGCCTCCCGCACGGCGGCCATCAGGATCTGGAAGATCGTCTGCTCGTCGGCAAACTTAATCTCGGTCTTGGTGGGGTGGATATTGACGTCTATCGCTTCGGGGTTGATCGTAAAATAAAGGAAGAAAGAGGGTTGATAGTCATTGGCTAACATCCCGGAGTAGGCCGTAAGGACGGCTTTTTGGAAATACGGATGGCGCATGTAACGGCCGTTGACGAAGAAATACTGCTCCGCTTTGCGGGTTGCATTCTCGGGTTTGACGACAAAACCATGAATAGACACCAGGTCCGTATCGGTCGCTACATCCACAAAGGCGGATGTATAGACATTGCGTTTGGGGTTGCCGAAGACGGCCTCGATACGTTGTTTCTCCGTACCGGCCGGCAGTTCGAGCAGGATCTCGTCGTTATGCACGAAGGTGAAATTCACCTTCGGATAGACGAGCACGATATGGTAGAACTCGGTCAGCAGGTTTCGTAACTCGGTCTGGTCGGTCTTAAGGAATTTCCGTCGAACGGGTACGTTAAAAAAGAGGTTGCTGACCTTGATGTTGGTGCCTACGGGGCAGGCACACACCTCTTGCCGCACGACGTCCGAACCCTGTATCTCGATGAGGGTACCGGTCTCGTCTTCGGCTCTGCGGGTGGTCATCTCCACCTGGGCTACGGCGCATATAGAAGCTAACGCTTCTCCGCGGAAACCCATGGTGCGAAGCGAGAAGAGATCCTGCGCCTCGCGTATCTTACTGGTGGCATGGCGTTCGAAGGCCAGACGGGCGTCCATCTCGCTCATGCCGATACCGTCATCTATCACCTGCAGCAGCGTGCGACCGGCATCGCGAACGATGACCTGAATGCGTTTGGCTTTGGCATCCAGGCTGTTCTCCACCAGCTCTTTCAGGCACGAGGCGGGGCGTTGAATGACCTCACCTGCGGCGATCTGATTAGCTACGCTGTCCGGTAATAGATGAATGATATCCACTTGAGAGTTGAAAGTTTAAAGTTGAAAGTTGAAAGAACGGGACAGAGCCTCTAGTTTAAAGTTGACGGCTCTAAAAGAGATAAAAAAACGCGAAGAGGAGAAGGCCTAAGAGCACGAGCCAGAACACCAGACGGTTCTGTTGTTTGTTGGCTTTGGCTTTTTGGCTCTGCATCTTCTCGTGCTCCTCACGGAAGGACCCGTGATGAAGACGCGCAAGTTTTTTATCCTTGCGCGCCTCCTTTTCCTCGTCGTAGTAAATGGGGCGGTAGTCCCACTCACGGGGTTTATTTACTTTCGGAAATAAAACCGACATTATTTAACGATAGCTTTGAACGCCTCGTCCTCCGCGAACTTAGCGAACTCGATATCCTTAGCTGCGCGAGCCTTCATTGCCGGGTCTTTCGCGATGGCTACTTTCAAGTTCTCCAGTACAGCCTGGGTGTCGTTGGTGCGAGCACCTACGATAGCCTTGAGGTAAGCGGTGGTAGCGTTCGGCTCTTTTACTGCATCCAGGGTCTTGGCAGCAGCGTCATACTCCTCGTCGAGGATCTGCTGAGCAGCCGCATTATTGGTAGCGGTATTGCCGTATGCTTTCTTAGCAGCGTCATAGTCGCCCTTCTGGGTGTAGAGGGTACCGAGCGCAGCGTCGAGGTTAGCCTTGGTGCCACCTGCCTTGCCCAGGTACTCTTCTGCCTTCTCCAGATCACCGTCAGCCATAGCGGCTACACCTGCGTTGTAGTTCAGGTCCGGATTATTCGGGTTGAGCTCAAGCGCCTTAGCGAAGTTACGGCGAGCCTCAGCGATGTTACCCTCTTCGAAGTAAACCTGGCCCAGACCGTTGTAAGCACGGTAGTCGTTGTAGAGCTCGGCAGCCTTCTGATAGATAGCTTTCTTCTCTGCGTTGTCGTTGGTCAGCGTAGCTGCATAGAGCAACTCCTCAACGCTCAGCTTAGCCGGGTCGTTCTTAGCCAACTCGCGGATTTCGTCATCGGTCTTGCCAATGAGGTTGGTGGTCAAGATAAGACGGCTGCGACGGAGAGCCGGCAGGATCTCATCTTTGATGGTACCGTAAACAGAACTGAGGTTCTTGATTTGAGCCTCACGCTCCTCGGGGTCGCTATACATAGCGAGGACGCGAAGAACGAGGTCTTTATCCTGCATGTTGCTGTTCTCCATTGCTTTCTGGAAGCCTTCCCAGTCCTCAGCGGTGATGTTCGACTCGATATCGGCATTCACTTTGTTCTTCTTCAGACCCTTCTTGAGGAAGTCCTGAGCTACTTTCTGACGGTTCTGAGCCAGTTTCTCGTTCAGAGCTACGCCACCATCCGGCGAAGCATAGCCGGCAACTTCGAGGCTTGCGATCTCTTTGCGGTCAGCCTGGTTAGCGTCCTTGATAGCATCCTCGAGGGCTTTCATCTCTGCGGATTTGGTCTCCGAGCTGCGGAGGTTAGCGCTTTGGATGAGGAACTTGATGTCCGCCTCGGTGAGCTCTTGGATCACGCGTTGGAACCGATCCGGGGTAGTAGCGGTTCTGTTGTCGCTCGCAGTAGCGAGAGCAGCGGTCGTAACGACGCCGTCAGCAATCTTGAGGTCCGGAATCTCGATCTCTTTCTTACCTACGGTAGCTTTGAAGCGGAGGTACAACTCCGATTTAGCCATCTCAGGAACATAGTCGAAGGAGCAAGTCTGGCTGTAACGGCCACCCTCGCGGTAGTTAACGGTCGTACCGTTCTCTTTGGCTTTCTCGCCTACATAAGTAACGGATTTGCTAACAGCCTCTTGGCCCTCGTACTTCAGCACCGGAGTAACGGTGAGAACACCCTTCTTGGCGAATTTCTTCTCAGGGAAAGTACCGGTAATGGTAGCCTGTACCTTACCGCCTTTCAATACCAGCGGGTTCGGGTTCACCTGAATCTGCTCCGGGTTTTGCAACGTCTTGTTGCAAGATGCCAACACCACTACAGCAGCGATGAGGCTAAAGAATAAACCTTTTTTCATATGCATATAAAATTGTTTAATAATGGTTTTTACGCAATATTGCAAATTCGGCTACAAAATTACAACAAAAATTTGGAATACACAAGGATTTTTACAAGAAAATGCAAATTTATTTAAATTTTATACCCTAAAAGCCGCTCTTATCCCTCCATTTGTTGTCCAATCCCGCGACCATCTCGCGACCATTACGGACATCTACGTCCCGTCTTTTTCGTATGTTCTGTTCCTCGCGGTATTCCGCGGTTTTCTTTCTTCTGTTCCGCCATGGAGAATTGCCTTGACTTGGCAATTCGAACGGGAGGAGCCGCGGGGAGCGATGCTCCGACCCAGACTTTAATCCGGCATCTACGTTCTCTATTCCCCGGCATTTTAGGCGGACGGGTAGACCGGCGGGCACCCTCGTTTATAAATCTCACCCACGCGTGGGTGTGTATAATTTTTACGGAAAGGGTGTCCGCCCGTCCGCCTGGTCTACCCTCTGCCTTCTATATTCTTCGAATTTTGGTGCAAAGATAGGCATAAAAAACGAGTCTCAAATTTCGAGACTCGTTTGGGAATGACGGTACTATTTCGGTACTATTATTTGGAATATACAAATAAATTGGTAAAAATGACACGATTTATTCTTCTTTATCCTCGTCTTTAGAAGGCAATTCTTGTGCCTTCCCTTCTCCAATCGGGCGGATATGATCGGAGGCACGTTCGGAAGAGATTACGCTACGACCTAATTGACGTTCCAGGTCTTCGCGCGCATTCTTCGCCACTTTGCCTCCTGCCTGTGCTGCTTGCTGACTTTCAAACATACCTTTCGGATTGCGTTGACGAGAAAGCTCTGTAGTGGCCACTTCGGCCAAGGTATTAAGCGCGAGTTCGACATTGGTCATGTTATCGCGTAGGTTCTCTTTGGTCAGCCCTTTATGGCGTTTGTACTCGCCGGTTGTCATGCCGCTCCATGCCTTCGTTAACACATTCGTCAGGATGGCGAAGTCTTTGTGCTCCGTAATACCCGCGCGTTGCCATTCGTCGGTCAACTCTTTGCGCATCTCTATGGAACGCA
>CAMOJA010000025.1 GCA_946616535.1 uncultured Bacteroidales bacterium
GCCCGGACAGGGCTTCGACATTGAGGAAGGCTCCTGGGAGATTCTGCCGATCTTCCAATTCCTGGAATCCAAAGGAAACATTCCTCACCGCGAGATGTTCAATATCTTCAACATGGGCATAGGAATGGTGCTTGCTGTTTCGGAGGAAGATGCGACGAAAGTAAGACGAATCCTAGACCATACAGGGGAGGTTACTTATGTATTAGGGCACGTCCGCGCAGGAGAAAATATCATTCGATAAATCAATACAAACGATATATGGCACAGAAAAGAGCATTGGTAAGCGTAAGCGATAAGACCGGTTTGGTGGAGTTCGTCAAGGGCCTGCAGGCGGCAGGATGGCAGATCATCGCTACCGGCGGTACGCAAAAACTGCTGGAAGAGAGCAGCGTGAAGACCATCGGCATCAGCGAAGTGACGGGTTTTCCGGAGATCTGCGACGGCCGCGTCAAGACCCTGCATCCGAAGGTGCATGGAGCCCTTCTGGCGCGTCGTGACGAACCTTCTCACATGGCGGCTTTGGCTGAGAACGGCATTGAGTTGATCGACCTTGTGTGCGTCAATCTCTATCCTTTCCGTCAGACGATTGCCAAAGAGGGAACGACCATGGCGGAGGCTATCGAGAAGATCGATATCGGCGGTCCGTCGATGTTGCGCTCTGCGGCGAAGAACTGGAATGACGTGACGGTCGTTTGCGATCCGAGCGATTATAACCGCATCCTGAGTGAGATTCAGGCGGAAGGCAACACGAAGAAAGAGACGAGGCTCGAGCTGAGCGCCAAGGCTTATACGCACACCGCCGAATACGACATGTGTATCGCGACGTATATGCGCAAAGCTGCAGGTCTCAACGAGAAACTGTTCCTCGAATACGACCTCAAACAAGGTCTGCGCTATGGTGAGAACCCGCATCAGGATGCGAAATTCTATGCCTCGATGGAGAGTGTGCCGTATTCATTGGCTTCTGCAAAACAGTTGCACGGAAAGGAACTGTCGTACAATAACATCCAAGATGCCAATGCGGCGCTCAATATCGTTCGCGAGTTTGGCGACACGCCTTTCTGCGTCGGTCTCAAGCACATGAATCCTTGTGGCGCGGCCATCGGAAAGGATGGAGTAGAGGCTTGGAAAAAGGCTTACGAAGCAGATACCGTTTCTATCTTCGGCGGCATTGTGGCGACCAACTGCGAGGTAAATAAAGAGATGGCGGAATTGATGAAACCGATTTTCTTGGAGATCATCATGGCGCCTTCTTTCTCCGCCGAAGCGTTAGAAGTATTGACGACGAAGAAGAACCTGCGTCTTCTGGAAGTGGATATGTCTCCGTTGGCAACGAAACAGATGCAGTATGTGTCGGTGAACGGCGGTCTGCTGGCACAACACCAGGATACAGAGACTTTGCTCCTGAAAGCCGATATGTGCGTTACGGAGGCTAAACCGACAGAGGAACAGATGATTGATCTGCAGTTCGCTTGGCGGATTGTGAAACACGTGAAATCCAATGCGATTGTGGTGGCTAAAGACGGTCGCACGTACGGTGTCGGAGCCGGACAGATGAATCGTGTCGGTTCGGCGGAGATCGCGTTGAAACAAGCTCAAGCGTCTCTGGCGGCAGAAGGAAAAGATATCCATACAGCGCATCTGGTGATGGCATCGGATGGTTTCTTCCCCTTTGGCGACAGCGTAGAGAGCGCCGCGGAATATGGCATCGCCGCTATCGTTCAGCCGGGCGGAAGTGTTCGTGACAGCGAGAGTATCGAGGCTGCGAACCAACACCGGATACCGATGCTCTTCACGGGTATGCGGCATTTTAAACACTAATAAAAAAAACACTCGTCACTAATCCAATATACTCGTCAGGCATGAAAAAAGTTCTCGTCATAGGATCCGGTGGTCGTGAGCACGCCATCGTGTATCAGTTGAGCCGCAGTAAACAAGTCGGTCCGATCTTCTGTGCGCCGGGAAATGCCGGTATTGCGCAGTTGGCTGAGTGTGTGGCTATCAAAGATACGGAGGTGGAGGCATTGTTGGCTTTTGCCAAAGAGCAAGGTATCGATCTCTGTGTCGTGGGACCCGAAGCCGCTTTGAATGCCGGTGTGGCAGATGTTTTCCGTGAGGCGGGTATTCCTGTTTTCGGCCATTCGAAAGCGGCAACGCAGATTGAAGCCAGCAAGGAGTTTGCGAAAGAGCTGATGGCGAAATATAACGTGCCGACTGCGGCTTACCGCTCTTTTGCCAACTACGAGGAGGCGATGGTGTATGTTCGCGAGCGGAACACGTATCCCGCTGTACTGAAGTACGACGGCCTTGCCGCCGGAAAAGGAGTGGTGATTGCGCAAAACGAGAAAGAAGCGGATGAGACCTTACGCGATATGTTGGTTGGAGAGGCATTTGGCAAGGGCAAAGTGGTGATTGAGGATTTCCTGCAAGGCCCGGAATTCTCGTTCATGGCCTTTGTGCATCACCATCGCGTCTATCCTATGCCGCTGAGCCAGGATCACAAACGGGTTTTTGATGGCGATAAGGGACCGAATACCGGTGGAATGGGTGCTTATACGCCGCTACCGTTTATCTCTGCAGAAGAGGAGAAATGGGCACAAGAGCATATTCTGCAAGTGGTGGCTGACGCGATGGTAGCAGAAGGCAAACCGCTTACCGGCGTGCTTTACGGCGGATTGATGAAGACGAAGGACGGCATCAAGGTCATTGAGTTCAATGCCCGTTTCGGCGATCCGGAGACGGAAGTCGTTCTGCCGCTGATGGAGAGTGACGCCTATACGGTCTTTCATGCCATCGCCACCGGCGAAGCGTTGGAAGCGATCGCTTGGCGAAAACAGGCTACGGTAGGTGTCGTGATGGCTTCCTGCGGCTATCCGGGTGCCTATACCAAAGGCGCAGAGATCAACGGGGTAGAGGATTTTGACGGCTTGGTGCTTCATATGGGAACCAAACGTCAGGAGGATAAACTGCTGACCAACGGCGGACGCGTACTGATGTGTATCGCGTATGGCGAGGACGTCCGGCACGCGCAGCAAAAAGTGTATCAAGAGATCGAAAAGATTCATTGTACGAATTTATTTTATAGAAAAGACATAGCTCATTGGGCATTATGATAATTGACGGAAAACAAATAGCGCAACATCTCAAAGAAGAGATACGCGAGCAAGTGCAACAACTTGCTGCTAAAAACGGGCGCAAACCCCGTTTGGATGTGATAATTGTGGGGGAGAATCCTGCCAGCAAGACGTATGTGCGGAGTAAGATCAATGCGACTGAGTTTTGCGGCATGGACGGAGAACTAATCGCTCTTCCGGAGACGACGAGCCAGGAGGAACTGCTTCGAATCATTCGGGATTTGAATGAAAACGAGGCCGTGGATGGCATCCTCGTGCAACTGCCGTTACCCAAGCATATTGACGAGCAGGAGGTGATTCATGCCATCGCGCCGGAGAAA
This sequence comes from uncultured Bacteroidales bacterium, assembly GCA_946616535.1. The sequence goes on from CAMOJA010000025.1 coordinate 3,455, forward strand.
GATGTGGACGGATTCCACCCGGAGAACGTAGCCAGGCTATGGCTCAATCAGCCGGCGATTGTACCTTGTACACCGATGGGAATTCTGGAGTTGTTGAAACAAACCCACACGCCTTTAGCAGGTCGTCACGCTGTGGTGGTAGGACGCAGTAATATCGTCGGCAAACCGATAGCGAAACTCCTTTTGGATGAAAACTGCACGGTTACCATCGCGCATAGCCGCACGTCGGACCTGGCGCAAATATGCCGCGAAGCGGATATTTTAGTGGTTGCAGTCGGTCGTTCGCATTTGATTACGGGCGAAATGATTAAGCCGGGTGCCACGGTTATTGACGTGGGAATCAACCGCACGGAAGACGGAAAACTGGTGGGCGATGTAGATTTCGAATCCGCATCAAAAGTTGCCGGTGCCATCACTCCTGTCCCGGGAGGTGTCGGACCGATGACCATCGCCATGCTGATGCGCAACACATACCAGTGTTACGTATGCAGAATATCCAACGAATAACCAAGTTATAACCAACGAATCACTAACGATTCGGCGCAAAAAGAAGTATAAATGAAGTTTAAAAGATATTTAAAGTAATCAATTAAAACTCATAATACAATGAAAATCGGAACTCCTCTGACAAAAATCGCCACGCGTGCGCTGCTTCTCGGAAGCGGTGAGTTAGGAAAAGAAGTCACTTTGGAACTGCAAAGGTTCGGAGTGGAAGTGATCGCTTGTGATCGTTACGCGAATGCGCCTGCGATGCAGGTTGCGCATCGGTCGTATGTTTTTAACATGCTCGACGGCGCGCGTCTGCGTGAGATTGTTGAGAGTGAGAAGCCGTCTCTGATTATTCCGGAGGTGGAGGCGATTGCCACGCCGACGCTTCTGGAGTTGGAGAAAGAAGGCTATCATGTTATCCCGACCGCCAAGGCTGCATTCCTGACGATGAACCGTGAGGCGATTCGCCGTCTGGCGGCAGAGGAATTGAAGTTACCCACGGCTCCTTACAAGTTCGCCGACAATCACGACGAGTTCATCGCTGCAGTCAAAGAGATCGGCATCCCTTGTGTGGTAAAGCCTATTATGTCTTCCTCGGGCCATGGCCAATCGACCATCCATAATGAAGGCGAGATCGAGTCCGCGTGGGCTACTTCGCAAGAAGGCGGTCGTGCCGGAGCCGGTCGTGTAATCGTAGAGGGTTTCATTCATTTTGATTATGAGATCACTCTTCTGACCGTGCGTCACATCGGCGGAACGACTTTCCTGAATCCGATCGGTCATCATCAGGTGGACGGCGATTACCGCGAGTCCTGGCAGCCGCAAGCGATGAGTGAACAAGCGCTCAAGGACGCGCAACGGATAGCGAAGATGGTAACAGACGCGCTCGGCGGATTCGGTATCTTCGGCGTGGAGATGTTTGTCCGCGGGAATGAGGTTATTTTCTCGGAAGTGAGCCCGCGTCCGCATGACACGGGAATGGTGACGATGATCAGTCAGGATCTGAGCGAGTTTGCGCTTCATGCCCGTGCGGTATTGGGTCTGCCGATTCCTGAGATCCGTTTCTTCGGTCCGTCTGCCAGCAAGGCGATTGTGATTGAAGGCGATGGCAAAGAGGTGCTCTTTGAGGGTCTCGACAAAGCGCTCGCCATCCCCGGCGTACAGCTGCGTATCTTCGGCAAACCGGAAGTTCACGGACACCGCCGCTATGGCGTTGTGCTCGCGACCGATGAGAACGTGGAAAAAGCGCTTGCCAAAGTAGAGGAAGCATACAAATGTATTTCGTACAACGTGAAATAATATGATAGATCGTTATTCCCGCGCAGGAATGCGCCAAATATGGACCGAGCGGAATAAGTTTCAATCCTATTTAGAGGTAGAACTCTTAGCCGCGGAAGCCTGGTCGGAGTTAGGGGTAGTGCCGAAAGAGGACATCGCCAAACTTCGTGAGAAGGCGACTTTTGACGTGGACCGCATCCATGAGATTGAGGAGATCACGCGGCATGACGTGGTGGCTTTCACCCGCACGGTGAGCGAGTCCCTGGGCGAAGAGCGCAAGTGGATTCACTACGGCTTGACGTCCACCGACGTGGTAGATACCGCTAACGGCTACCTGCTAAAACAAGCCAACGCGATTCTCCGCGAGGATTTGCAGAAATTCATGGCGGTGTTGCAAAAACGCGCCAACGAGTTTAAGTTCACGCCGGTCATCGGCCGCACGCACGGCATGCATGCAGACGTCACTTCGTTCGGTCTGAAATGGGCACTCTGGTACGCCACGATGCAACGCAACATCGAGCGATTCGAGATGGCGGCAAAAGGGGTAGAGGCCGGCAAACTGTCCGGCGCGGTAGGCAACTACGCGAATATCCCGCCGTTCATCCAGAGCTATGTATGCGAGCATCTGGGCATCGAGTCCGCGAAGATTGCTACGCAGGTGTTGGGGCGTGACCGCCACGCGTTCTATATCTCGACGCTGGCTGTCATTGCCGGTTCGTTAGAGCAGATCGCTCTGGAGATCCGAAACATGCAGCGGCAGGAGGTTCGTGAGGTGGAAGAGGCTTTCCGAAAAGGTCAGAAAGGCTCGTCGGCGATGCCGCACAAACGCAATCCCATCTCCTCAGAAAATATCTGCGGATGCGCCCGCGTGATGCGCGGATACATGTGCACGGCGTCGGAGAATATCGCCCTTTGGCACGAACGCGACATCTCGCACTCTTCGACCGAGCGTATCGTGCTGCCGGACGCGACGATGCTGTTGGATTATATGTTAGACCGAATGATGGGAATCCTGGAGAACTTAGTGGTTTATCCGGAGAACATGCTTCATAATATCGGTCTGACGCATGGTGCCATTTTTGCGCAACGGGTGATGAATGCACTCATCGGAAAAGGGCTGGTTCGCGAGCAGGCTTACGACCTCGTGCAGCCCGTCGCGATGCGGACGCTGATGGAAGGCGGGCAGATGCAGGAGTGGCTCAAAAAGACACCCGAAGTAACGAAACTGCTGAGCGAGGCAGAGATTGACGGTTGCTTCACACTCGATTATTACATGAAAAATGTAGATTATATCTTTAACCAGTTAGGTTTATGAAAAACGAAGTTAATCGTGCCCTTGTGGCTAAGAAAAAAGCGGATATACTTTTAGGACTTCAATGGGGCGACGAGGGCAAAGGCAAGATGGTCGATGTCCTGACCCCGAAATATGACGTAGTGGCGCGTTTTCAGGGCGGTCCGAACGCCGGACACACTCTGGAATTCAACGGCCAGAAATATGTGCTTCGGAGCATTCCGTCCGGTATCTTCCAAGGCGGTAAGACCAACCTCATCGGTAACGGCGTAGTGCTGGATCCGGTGCTCTTCCGCAAGGAGGTGGAGGAACTCTCGGCATCGGGTCACAACGTGCAGGAACACCTGCTCATTTCCAAGAAAGCGCATCTGATTCTGCCGACGCACCGCCTTCTGGATCAAGCCAACGAAGCGGCAAAAGGCAAGGCGAAGATCGGTACGACCGGCAAGGGCATCGGTCCGACGTACACCGACAAGATCAGCCGGAACGGTCTGCGCGTAGGCGATATTTTGGAGGGTTTTGAGGCGAAGTACCGGCAGGCACGTGACCGTCATATCGAGATGATCAACGGTCTCAATGCTTCGGCGGTAGCCAAAGGCGGAACGGCTGTCTCGATGGAGGGTCTGGAAGCCTTGGAGAAAGAATGGATGGAGGCGATTGAGTTCCTCCGCAGGTTCCAACTCGTTGACAGTGAGCACTTTGTGAACAAAGCACTGAATGCGGACAAGTCCATCCTTTGCGAGGGCGCACAAGGTTCGCTGCTGGATATCGATTTCGGTTCGTATCCGTTTGTGACCTCGAGCAATACCGTTTGTGCGGGGGCTTGCACGGGTTTGGGAATCGCTCCGAGCAAAGTGGGAGAGGTGTATGGTATCTTCAAGGCGTATTGCACCCGTGTCGGCGCAGGTCCGTTCCCCACGGAGCTGTTTGACGAGACGGGTGCGAAGATCCGCGCCATCGGTCATGAATACGGCGCGGTGACCGGCCGTGAGCGCCGCTGCGGATGGATCGACCTGGTAGCTCTGCGCTACACGATCATGCTCAACGGCGTGACCCAACTGCTGATGATGAAATCCGATGTGCTCGACACGTTCCCCGTCATCAAAGCCTGCACGGCATACCGTGTCAACGGGGTAGAGACGCGTGATTTCCCGTTCTCAATCGATGAGAATGTCGAGCCGGTCTATGAGGAGTTTCCCGGCTGGCAGACCGACCTCACGCATTGCACGAAAGAGGCGGAGCTGCCGGAAGCATTTATTAACTATGTCAATTTCTTGGAGCGCGAACTGCAAACGCCTATCCGGATCATTTCGGTAGGCCCCGATCGCGAAGCTACTATATGGAGATAAAAAAAGCAATATTGAGACTTAGCAACGGCGTGACGTTCGAGGGCTACAGCTTCGGCGCCGATGTGCCGGTGAGCGGTGAAGTGGTCTTCAATACCGCGATGATGGGTTATCCGGAGTCCCTGACCGACCCCAGTTATGCGGGCCAATTGATGACGCTGACTTATCCGCTGGTAGGCAACTACGGCGTGCCGGAGTTTTCCTTTGAACCGAACGGTCTGGCGACCTATATGGAGTCCGACAGGATTTATGCACGGGCGATCATCTGCAGCGAGTACAGCGGCGAGTTCAGCCACTGGAACGGCAAAGAGACCCTATCCGAATGGCTCATCCGCGAGGGTGTACCCGGTATCACCGGGATCGATACCCGGGCGCTGACGATGCTGTTGCGCGAGAACGGCGTGATGCTCGGTTCGATCGAGATAGAGGGCTGCGCGCCCGCTCCCGAAGCGCAGTACGAGGATATCAATTTTGTGGATCAGGTGTCTTGCAAAGAGGTCATCCGCTATAACGAAGGCGAGGACCGAAAGAAAGTGATTCTCGTGGATTGCGGCGTGAAGCACAATATCATCCGTTGCCTCATCCGCCGTGGCGTAGAGGTCATCCGCGTGCCTTGGAACTACGATTTCAACACGCTGGAGTCGGACGGTCTGTTCCTTTCGAACGGCCCCGGCAACCCCGACACCTGTCAGGCGCTGGCGGATCATATACGCACGTATATGAAGACCCATAAACCTATCGCGGGTATCTGCATGGGCAATCAGATGTTGGGCAAGGCTGCCGGAGCGACCATTTACAAACTCCCGTACGGCCACCGTTCCCACAACCAGCCGGTGCGTATGGTGGGGACCGACCGGTGCTTCATCACCTCGCAGAACCACGGCTATGCGGTGGATACAAAGACGCTGCCGGAAGGCTGGGAACCGCTTTTCGTGAACATGAACGATGGCTCGAACGAGGGCATCAAGCATGTTAGCGAGCCTTGGTTCTCCGCGCAGTTCCACCCCGAAGCATGCTCCGGACCGGTGGATACCGAGTTCCTTTTCGATGACTTTATTCAACTCCTCAAATAGGTTACTACATGAAACTTGAGAATATTCATAAAGTGTTGGTTCTGGGCTCCGGCGCCTTGAAGATCGGTGAGGCGGGCGAGTTCGATTATTCGGGGTCGCAGGCCCTCAAAGCGCTGCACGAAGAAGGTGTCGAGACCATTCTGATTAACCCCAACATCGCTACCGTTCAGACGTCCGAAGGCGTGGCGGACCACATCTATTTTCTGCCGGTGACGCCGTATTTTGTAGAGCGGTTGATAGAGAAAGAGCGGCCGGACGGCATCCTCCTTTCTTTCGGAGGCCAGACGGCGTTGAACTGCGGCGTGGCGCTCTATCGGTCGGGGGTGTTGGAGAAATACAACGTGCAGGTACTCGGTACGCCGGTAGAGACGATCATCAATACCGAGGACCGCGAGCTCTTTGTGCGTCAGCTGGACCAGATAGACGTCAAGACTATCAAATCCGAGGCTTGTGAGACCATCGAAGAGGCGCGTCGTGCAGCGGCGGAGTTAGGTTACCCGGTGATCATCCGCGCGGCTTATGCCTTAGGCGGTCTGGGTTCGGGCTTCTGTGACGACGAGGAGCAACTGAATGTCCTTGCGGAGAAAGCCTTCTCGTTCTCGCCGCAAGTGCTGGTGGAGAAGTCCCTGAAGGGATGGAAAGAGATCGAATATGAGGTCGTGCGCGACCGGTACGACAACTGTATCACCGTTTGTAACATGGAGAATTTCGACCCGCTGGGCATCCATACCGGCGAGTCCATCGTCATTGCGCCCTCGCAGACGCTGACGAACTCCGAATATCATAAACTCCGTGCGCTCGCAATCCGTATTATCCGCCATCTGGGGATTGTCGGCGAGTGCAACGTGCAGTATGCTTTTGACCCGGAGTCCGAGGACTACCGTGTGATTGAGGTCAATGCGCGTCTGAGCCGTTCATCGGCGCTGGCGTCCAAAGCCACGGGTTATCCGCTGGCGTTCGTGGCAGCGAAATTGGGTCTGGGTTATGGACTGTTTGAGTTGACCAATTCGGTGACCAAATCCACTTCCGCCTTCTTTGAGCCGGCGCTGGATTACGTCGTTTGTAAGATCCCCCGTTGGGACTTGGCGAAGTTCCGCGGCGTGAATCGGGAGTTGGGCAGTTCGATGAAATCCGTAGGCGAGGTGATGGCCATCGGCCGCACTTTCGAGGACGCGATTCAGAAAGGTCTCCGTATGATCGGTCAAGGGATGCACGGCTTTACGGAGAACAAGGAACTGCATGTGGAGGACCTCGATGCCGCGCTGAAAGCCCCGACGGACAAACGTATCTTTGCGATTGCGCAGGCGATGTACGAAGGCTACTCCGTGGAGCGCATTCATGAGCTGACGAAGATCGACAATTGGTTCCTGCAGCGTCTGGAGCACATCATCCGCATGGATGAGGAACTGAAGAAGACAGGCGACCTGAGGAATCTCGGACACGATCTGCTTTTGCGCGCCAAACAGTTGGGCTTCTCGGATTTCCAGATCGCGCGGGCTGTGGGACTCGGAAAGAAGATGCCGATGGACGAGGCGGTGGTGGAGATGCGCAAGTACAGAAAGAGTCTGGGCATCCTGCCGGTAGTGAAGCAGATAGACACCCTCGCCGGCGAATTCCCTGCACAGACCAATTATCTGTACCTCACCTACAGCGGCATCACCAATGACGTACACTACCAGGGCGATAAGAAATCCATCATCGTCTTGGGATCCGGTGCCTACCGTATCGGTTCGTCCGTAGAGTTCGACTGGTGTGGCGTTCAGGCCCTTCATACCATCCGTAACAACGGCTATCGCTCCGTGATGATCAACTACAATCCGGAGACCGTCTCCACCGATTATGACATCTGTGACCGCCTTTATTTTGACGAGTTGACGTTCGAACGCGTGATGGATATCATCGAGTTGGAGAACCCGCATGGCGTGATTGTCTCGACCGGAGGCCAGATCCCGAATAACCTGGCAGTCAAGCTGGACAAGCAACGTGTGCCGATCTTGGGTACGACGGCGAAGTCGATTGACAACGCGGAAGATAGAGACAAGTTCTCCGCCATGCTTGATCGCATCGGTGTGGATCAGCCCGAATGGAGCGCTCTGACGTCGATGGACGACGTGGAGAAATTTGTCAACCGGGTAGGGTATCCGGTGCTCGTGCGGCCGTCGTACGTGCTCTCCGGCGCAGCGATGAACGTCTGCTCCAACGACGAGCAGTTGCATAAGTTCCTGGCCCTCGCGGCGAATGTGTCGAAAGAGCACCCGGTGGTGATCTCCAAGTTCATGACCAATACCAAAGAGGTAGAGATGGATGCTGTGGCGCGTGACGGCGAGATTATCGCTTATGCGATCTCCGAACATGTGGAGTATGCCGGTGTGCACTCCGGCGACGCGACCATCATGTTCCCCGCGCAGAAACTGTATATCGAGACCGTCCGCCGAATCAAACGTATCTCCGGACAGATAGCCCGTGAGTTGAATATCTCCGGACCATTCAATATCCAATACCTGGCGCGCGAGAACGAGATCAAAGTGATCGAGTGCAACCTCCGTGCGTCGCGTTCCTTCCCGTTTGTAAGCAAAGTGTTGAAAATCAACCTGATAGACATCGCTACGCGTATCATGTTGGGCTTGCCGGTGGAGAAACCCCATAAGTCGCTCTTTGACTTCGATTACGTGGGAGTCAAGGCCTCGCAGTTCTCCTTCAACCGCCTGCAGAACGCCGATCCGATCTTAGGTGTCGATATGGCTTCGACCGGTGAGGTGGGGTGCTTGGGCGAGGACGCCAACTGCGCGCTGCTCAAGGCGATGCTGTCCGTGGGAATGCGGATTCCGGAGAAGAATATCCTCTTCGCTATCGGCGGTCCGAAGCAGCGGGCACACATGCTCGATACCATCAAACGGCTCGTGGCGCGCGGCTATACGATCTACGCCACCGGCGGTACGAGTGAGTTCCTCAACGGCTTGGGCATCCCGAACGTGCGCGTATATAAAAAGGAGCACATCGATGAGTTCGGCCAACTCAAACAGCCGATCGTCTCCGACCTCATGCACCGGAAGAAGATCGATCTCTTTGTCGGCATCCCCGTGGACACACTGGCGGATTCGGTACATGACAGCTACTACAAGATGCGCCGTACGGCGGTCGATCTCAATATCCCGTTGATCACCAATGCCCGTCTGGCGGTGGCGTTCATCAATGCCTTCCTGGATGTGCCTCTCGACTCCCTGGCAATCAAGTCCTGGGATGAGTACAAATAAATAAACTAAATACGTTATGAAAGCGTTAACAAAAACCTCCTTTTCCTTTCCCGGCCAGACCGATGTATATCACGGTAAAGTGCGTGATGTCTATTTTCTGGGCGATGACCTGCTTTGCATGGTAGCTACCGATCGTATCTCGGCTTTTGATGTGATTCTGCCGGAAGGTATTCCGTACAAGGGTCAGATCCTGAATCAGATTGCTGCCAAGTTCCTCAACGCCACGCGGGATATCGTGCCTAACTGGCTGTTGGCAACTCCGGATCCGATGGCCTCTGTGGGCTATCGTTGCGAGGGTTATCCGGTGGAGATGATTGTCCGCGGCTATCTCTGCGGTTCTGCTTGGCGTGCGTACAAAGCCGGCGCACGGGAGATCTGCGGTGTCCAACTGCCGGAAGGAATGCGCGAGAACGAAGCCTTCCCGACACCGATCATCACGCCGACTACCAAAGCGGAGATCGGTACCCACGACGAGGACATCTCCCGTGAGGAAATCATCGCTCGCGGATTAGTGCCGGAGAAGGAGTACGAACTGCTGGAGAAATATGCGCTGGCACTCTTTGCCCGCGGTCAGGAGATCGCTAAGCAGCACGGGCTGATTCTCGTGGATACCAAATATGAGTTCGGCTCCTACAAGGGTAAGGTGATGCTCATGGACGAAGTCCATACTCCGGATTCCAGCCGCTATTTCTATGCCGACGGTTACGCCGAGCGTTTTGCAGCAGGCGAACCGCAACGCCAACTCTCCAAGGAGTTTGTGCGCGAGTGGCTTATGGATAATGGGTTCCAAGGAAAAACAGGTCAGCAAGTGCCGGAAATGACACCGGCTATCGTCAACTCCATTACCGACCGGTATGTAGAGTTGTTCGAAGGCATCACCGGTGACAAATTCGTGCGCGAGGAAACCCACGACCTCTCTGCCCGCATTGAGAAAAATATCTCAGCATACTTACAAAGCAAATAATAACCACAAATATTAGTCTGTTATATGGCCGGATTCTTTGGATCTATTGGTAAAAACCCTTGCATCAACGATGTCTTTTACGGCACGGATTATCATTCCCATTTAGGAACGCGTCGTGCCGGAATCGCCACCTATGATGCATCTTCAGGCACCTTCAACAGGGTGATTCACTCCATCGCACAGACCACTTTTCGCACGAAGATGGAGGAGGAGCTGCCGCGGTTTATCGGGAATGCCGGTATCGGTATTATTTCCGATACCGATGCGCAACCGCTGCTATTCAACTCCCATCTGGGACGTTTTGCGCTCTCCACGGTAGGAAAGATCGCGAACCTGGAGGAACTGGCTACAGAGATTCTCCAGAGTGACATGCACCTCTCGGAGTTCTCATCCGGAAAAGTGAATCCTACCGAGTTAGTGGGGCTGCTCATCATCCAGAAAGACTCGATTGTGGAGGGTATCCGCAATGCCCAGGCGAAGATCAAAGGCTCGCTCTCGCTGATCATGCTGACGGAAGACGGTATCGTCTGTGCCCGTGATTCTTGGGGACGCACGCCGGTCATACTCGGTCAGAAAGAGGATGCCTATTGCGTGGTGTCCGAGTCTTCTTCTTTCCTCAACTTAGGTTACACCCACCTCCGCGATTTAGGCCCGGGAGAGATTGTGCGCCTAAGAACCGAGGGCGTACAACAGCTCGCAGAACCGTACCAAGACCACATGCAGATGTGTGCGTTTCTCTGGGTCTATTACGGTTTCCCGACCTCTAATTACGAGGGCCGTAACGTAGAGGATGTGCGTAACTATATCGGCTACGCGATGGGCAAGGAAGACGACACTCAGGTGGACTGTTGTTGCGGCGTGCCGGACTCGGGTATCGGTATGGCTGTCGGTTACTCGGAGGGACATAACGTCATCTATCGCCGTGCCATCTCCAAGTACACACCGACCTGGCCGAGATCCTTTATGCCGGCTAATCAGAATATGCGCGATTTGGTGGCGAAGATGAAACTCATTCAGAACAACGCCATACTTCGCGACCGCCGCGTGCTGCTTTGTGATGACTCCATCGTCCGCGGTACGCAGTTGCGGGACAATGCCCGATGCCTGATTGAAGGCGGGGCTCGGGAGATACACATGCGTATCGCTTGTCCGCCGCTTACCTATGGATGTCCGTTCATCAATTTCTCGGAATCCAAGTCTGTCATGGAACTCATCACCCGGCGCGTCATTGCGGAACTCGAAGGACAGGAAGCTGCCCTTGATGACGAGCGCGTGAAGGTGTATTCCACGACCGATTCGCCCGAATACAAACAGATGATTGACCGGATTGCGGAGAAGTTCGGACTCAACTCCCTGAAGTTCACCAAACTTGAAACGCTGATCCGGGCTATCGGCTTGCCGCGCAATCAGATTTGCACGCATTGTTTCGATGGCTCATCAGCGCATACCTTGCAATAAAAATTTATCTCGTAATCCCGTAATTACGTAATCCCGTAATCTTTTAAAAAAATGCAACTCTCAAATCGTGTTTTGAAAATTGAAGCTTCGCAAAGCTTGGTAATGGCGGCGCGTGCGAAGGCAATGAAGGCTGCCGGAGTGGATGTGGTTAGTATGTCTTTGGGCGAACCCGATATGGACACGCCGGAGCATGTGCGTCGTGCGGTACAGGCGGCTGTTGATGACCATTGGTCGCACTACGGACCGGTAGCAGGCATTCCGGCTTTACGCGAAGCGGTGGCCAACTACCAGAACAGCCTCTCGGGCAATGCTATCCCTTGGATTGCGGACGATGTGGTGGTTTCCGTGGGTGCCAAGATGGCGATTTATAACACTATCCAGGCGATCATCAACCCCGGCGACGAAGTCATCATCCCGATGCCTTCATGGGTGAGTTATAGCGAGATGGTCAAGTTAGCCGAAGGAACGGTAGTTCCGGTTCAAACGACTTTCGAGAACCGCTATTGCCTGACGCCAGGGGAACTGCGTAAGGCGCTGACTCCCAAGACGCGTCTGATCATCCTCTGCTCGCCCAATAACCCGACCGGCGCGGTGTATTCCCATGCCGAACTGGAGGCGCTTTTGGCTGTCCTGCGCGAGTATCCGGACGTGTATATCCTCGCCGATGAGATTTACAATGAGTTGCTCTATACCAATACGCAAAGCCCCATCACTTTCTCTTCGTTTGCGGATTTTGCAGACCGACTGGTTGTTATCAATGGCGTGAGCAAGGCCTATGCCATGACCGGTTATAGGGTGGGGTGGATCATGTCGAAAAACAAGGGTTTTATCAATGCTTGTATCCGTCTGCAGGGGCAACAGCTGACCTGCGCGACGATGGTGGCTCAGAAGGCTGCTGAAGCGGCTCTCACCGGTGGAAAAGAGTGCGTGGAAGAGATGCGTGAGGTCTTTGCTTCACGGCGCAAGTTGATTTGTTCTCTGGCTTCCGAGATTTCGGGCTTTAAATTTCACGAACCCGAAGGCGCTTTCTATCTCTTCCCCGATGTCAGCAAGTGGGGCACGGGTGACGAAGTGGCAGAGCGGCTCTTGGAGCAAGCCCATGTGGCGGTAGTCTCCGGTTCTGCTTTTGGCTGTCCGTCCTGTATCCGGCTCTCCTATGCCATCAGCGAAGACGAGATTCGTACCGCGCTCGCACGCATTACCGGGCTTCTCAAATCATAAATCATAGATGACGAATCTCAAATCTTCCCTTTTTGCCGGCGTACTGATCGCCATTGCCGGATGGGGGTTCCTGGCGAATCCGGTGCTCGGTATGTTCCTTTTCTGCGTCGGCCTCATTGCCGTGGTTAAATACCAAACGCGTCTTTATACCGGCACGGCGGGATTTCTCTCTTCGTGGTGGGACCTACCGTCCTTGTTGCTCATTCTGCTCGGGAATATCGCCGGCTGTCTGGCGGTCGCGTCTGTGGCCTTAGTGTCGCCGCTACCGCTGGGTGAAGCGGCCATAAAAGTCATCTCTTCACGGCTTGAAGTGGGGTGGTGGGGAACAGGATTGCTCGCTATTGGCTGCGGTCTGCTGATGTCTCTGGCGGTGGATTTTGCTCGCAAAAATAGAGACTTCTCCGACTGGTTGCCGCTGCTCTTTGCCGTACCGGCTTTCATCCTTTGCGGCTTTCCGCACTGTGTAGCCGATGCGTTCTACTGTTGCGTGTATCTCTTTTCGGCATCGGACATCCCCTGGCTCTCGCTCGCGGCATACTACGGCGCTATTGTTCTCGGCAATTTCATTGGCTGTAACATCTATCGGCTCTTTACGTCTAAGCAATAAATTTAGAGAACAAGCCTGCCTACGCGGAGTATAAGAAACAAACATTTGTCTGTGCTAAACAGATAAAATTTCATTTTATTTTTCAAAAAAATGCCCGAACGTTTGCGTATGTGCAAAATTTGTAGTATCTTTGCAGCGCAAAATGTAATAACCAACACTATGCCAAAGATTTTTGAATATTTC
>CAMOJA010000026.1 GCA_946616535.1 uncultured Bacteroidales bacterium
GCGATTATCCTGACATTTCCAAATCTTTGCAAACCGTGCAACGATTTGCAATCCGTCTTCCGACGCCCTAACGTTACCGAAAACCAAAGCACATGGGCTACTACTCAAGACACGCCATATTCCTGAAAGACAACGACATCCAGAAGCTTAAACTGAAGCGACCATAATGCCTGAACTCGATAGGTCCGGCGGCGGCAGGATAACGGATTTCATAAATTCGCATAGTCCTGGCGCACCTTTTCTATCAACTCATCAAAGTACTCGTCAACCTACACTATATCTGCCATCACTCGATTTTCATCCGCCTCATCCTCCACCTCATTTTCCTCATTAAGCGACCAACCCGCCCAGGGCTCCTGTCGGAACTTGTCAATGGGCACCTTCACCTTTTCATAATGCATTTTCCCGTCGGCATTGTACCGTCGCTGCCAGGCATCAAAATAGCGGACCAGTTCCTCTTTGTCATCATATCTGACACGGCAAGTTTTATGGCAGGGTGGATAGAAGAATGACGCCAAAGCATCCCAGCCCAGATAATCGTCAATGGAACTGTGTACCCAGAAATGGGAATTCGGCTCCTTCCCTTCCGGCTGCATCACCGCCTGAAACGCTATCTTTCCTCCGGTTGTAATCTCTACGCTGACAGACTTATACCGCGCCAATTCCTTCTCCGAGCCTATCCCTTTTTCCGAGATAAACGTCAGAAACAGATCCATCGGGCTGTAACGCTCTTCCAGATTGTAAGGCATCCGAAACATCGGCGTGCCGAACTGCAGGTAAAGTGCCGTCATCCTCCTGATATCCATGGCGTTATGTCTTCGTTGTTCCTCCGTCAAAACATCACATCCATACCGGACGATGTCCTGCCAATGGCTGGCTGCATAACTGTGCCGCCCCATTGCATAATTCTTTGACAGCCAAATCAAGTCCTGCTCCAGATACCGTCCCTTGAGGTCAATGACATCTTTAATCTTCCTACGCTTCAAAAAATCACAGAACGCTCCCACCAGCGCCCGGAACTCCTCCGTCCCGAATTCGATATCCATAAACTGCCGATACCGCTCAAGCTCGCTGTATCCCTTCTTCCCTACATAATCCGTCATCCCCATTGCATACCGATATCCCATCCAAGCCAGCGCTTCCTTATAAAAGCCATCCTCTCGTCCAATTCTTTTGCCCATAACGTTCCATTTTTGAGCAAAGTTACGTCGCATTGGACGCCCCGGCAAATCTTTGCAAGGTTTGCAACTATTTGGAAATATCGGAAGAAAAACAGGTGAAAGACTTTTCTGTAACAAACACAGTCAGTGCATTGTGAAAACCGCCCATACCGGTCCACTTATGTGTCATGGTAGCGTCAAAATCGGCCATTTTTGCGCACAGGGGTACAGGCCGATGGACCGGTAGGAGCACCCGAGGGCGTCAAAAGGTATCCAAGGCAATTGAAGCGCACTCTTACCGCCAGCGCCCCTATAAATATTTCGCTGAATTCCAAATCTTTGCAAACCTTGCAAGGACTTGCAGGGGTTGGGGAAGAACTTTACCTTTGCAGAAACATATAGCCCATGGAACCCATCCTCAAACTTCAGCCCGAGAACGTCTGGTTCACCTCCGACACCCACTTCGGCCACGAGAACATCATCCGATTCTGCAACCGACCATTCAAAAATGCAGCGGAGATGAATGCCGAACTCATTCGACGATGGCGGGAGACCGTTCCGGACGACGGCATCATCTTCCACCTGGGCGATTTCGCCCACGGCAGTTCTCGCCTTTGGAATGATATCCTCAATGCCCTCCCCGGCCACAAATACCTCATCCTGGGCAACCATGACATGAAAGCCATCCGCCAGGGATTCATGAGCCACTTCGAACTGGTCGCCCAACAAATGACCATCCGTGTAGGTGGGCAGGCTATCGTCCTCAACCACAATCCTTTCCTCTGCTACGGCGGCTCCTACCGTGACGTCTGGCAGCTCTTCGGACACGTCCATAGCGGCCCCGCCAGCCATACAGGTCTGGACCATCCACGGCTTAAAATGCTATTCCCGCGCCAATACGATGTGGGCGTGGACAACAATGACTATCGTCCCATCTCTTTTGCCGATGTCAAAGCCAAGATTGAAGCACAAGTGGCCGCAGCCAAAGCCGCCATCGGAATCAAGGACGATGGGGCTACACCCGAAGTACGCCGCATCGTCTTCGTAGATAAGGATGCCGACATCGGGCTCGTGGAAACAGCACGAATCCGAGAAATCGCTACGGACATCATCGAACTCGACTCCTCCATCCCGATTAAAGAAGCCATCGTCGCTCGTGTCAGCCTTCTCACCGGCAATATCCGCTACGTCTACATCGGCTCACGCCCTCTGAACGATTTCCGCTACGTGCCGATAAAAACCGGCACGCCCATTACCATGGCCAGCGTAGAAGCGGCCGTCAAAATACTATAAAGCACTAATTGATGTGAGTTTACGCACACAGATTCATAGAAATCATGGCAGGGGGTATCGACGAGTTTAGTAATACCGTCGTTTTCAGCAAGGTTCGAGGAGCCTACTTCTGCGTACAATCTGGGTGCGCATACCGGTCCACGCACCCGGCAGAGTAGCGTCAAAATCGGCCATTTTTGCGCACAGGGGTACAGGCCGATGGACCGGTAGGAGCACTGCGGACTCTGAACACAAAGCATAGTAATAATCTCCTCATTTCCAAAATCTTGCGAACATTGCAATGATTTGGAAACGCACACCATTGCTTTACTTTTGCATAAAACGAGACGATTACCTTTATCGGGAGGCCCTCTCCTGGATGTCCCACCGATACGCAATCGGCATCACGGAATATCTGAGCCGCAGCGGGCAAAGCGAAGCAGAACGCTATTGATTATTCCGCGACATTGAGTTTGACACGGAAGAATTCCACACTTTGGTGAGACACTGTAACAAAACTATAACAACATCCCACGATACAGCGACGGCGACTCTTTCTTCCGAAGCAGTACACACAAATGGTCCTCATCCCCGTACCGCGGCCGCATCAGGAAGAACCCGTCGGCATCCGGTTCCCGGACAATCGTCCTCAAAGACGTGGTAGATTCTTTCCACAAAGAGGAAGACGTTGATGTCATCGAATGCTGACATACATACTCAAACTCCTCATCCAGAAGATCTTCTGCGTCTTTTTTTCCATCTTCAGACTTCCACTTGCCCAGCCATTCTAACAAGGAGGAGAACCCACTCTCCGCCAACTGCTCCTTTACAAACTGCAGAACCCCATCTTTGTCTTCATACTTTTCCAGGTGATAGAACTCCAGAATCTCATACGCGAACTTGGCTACCGGGATATTCAGGCACGGAGTTTCCGGTAAATGCCCATGGATATTCACCTCGTCCACCAACGCCTTCAGAATGTCGATGGTAGAAATCTCCAGCAGGTCAATCTGCTCCAAAATCTTTGCCCGCTGCCCCAGCAAATCCGGCAGGAGATTATCATCCAGGTACGCTTCAATGGCCTGCGGCAGCAGGTTTGAAAACTCGAAGCGATAGCGGATTCTTCCCGGACGCCCCAACAGGTTATCATTCAGCGTCAACTGATTGGTGGTAAGGATATACAGGCGCCTGCATTCATTGTACACTCCGTCAATCAGCCGGAGCAGGATGTCATCATCCTCCCCTTTCTTAAAGGTCTTCTCCGCCTCGTCGATAAAGACGACACACTCGAAATTCAATGACTGCAGGAAAGGCAACAGCCCTTCGCTGTTGTTCTGCACAATCACTACCGGCAAGCCGATCGCATTACACAAGAGCTTGGCAGACAGCGTCTTTCCCGTTCCTTTGATACCATTGAAGATTACGCCCAGATTCTTGTTCCCTTCCACAAAAATGCGGGACTCCCAGGTTTTCTTCACCAGGCGGATAATGGGATCCGTCCCCAACTCATAGAGCTTGAAATCAAACTCAAACTTATCTCCGATCCGGTTCAATCCGATACGCTTCATCATCGGAGTTGCCGATTCCACCACCACAAACACCCCGTCCCCGGGCGACGCCAGAAGGCGCGTATCCCCGCTCACCGGGTAGAACGTCCCGGCCTCATTGATCCACTGCTGACTTTTCACACTCATACTAAAACCTTTTCCGCAAAGTTACGCTACCTGAGACGCCCCAGCAAATCTTTGCAAGGTTTGCAATGATTTGGAAATCAGAAGAAAATGTATACAAAAAGGGCCGATGCCCGCAGACACCAGCCCTTCACAAAACTTCATGCCCGGCCCGACCGGACATCTTTACTGATACTGATTCACATGCTTATACCGCTCCCCTAACTCCAGCAGCTGCTTGAACATCTCCACCCGCTCCGCCTTCAGCTCCCCGGCATTCATCAACTTTTTGTTGTGCTTCCACCAGGAGCGCATGTTGCGTTCCTCCGGCACAAACTTGGAGGGTTTGCGGTGGTTGGTTTCGAGAAAGTCAACGGCTTCCTGCCATTTGGACAGCCAGAGTTCGTCTTGGGTCATAATAGTTTATTGGGCCGATTCCCAGCGCTTGAGCTTGGGGAAATACTGCCGCATCATCTGCTTGTACTCCTCCTGCGTCATCGGCTTGGGCATATTCTTGTTCACCTCGTCCACGAACTGCGCGCAAAAGTCAATCATCTCCTCCATGCTGCAGGCCTGGGTAAACGCCCCGTCCTTGTAGCAGTAGATGCAATAATCCTCGTTCTTGGAGCCATCGGCATTCGTGCCTTTCAGCTCCTCCGTGAGCGGCATGCCGCAACTTTGGCAATATTTCTGTTCCATAACAATTTGCATTTTAGTCCAACTCCGGGCCGGTTCAAAGGTACGTATTTATGCGGAGAAGCGCAAGAGGCAACGACTGCGGGAGACCACGACTCGCCGACAACGGGTGGCACCGATTCGCCGTGAACAGAATCGCCTCACCATCAGCACTTTAAGCGAAAACCTCCCACCCAAATCGCCTGAAGGAGAATGCATATAAGCCTAATTATCAGGCGATTACAACCACGCACCAACGCAGCACGATAGCACCCGCGCCAACTTCCATTCATCGGCGTAAACACGTCAGGACCATCATTCATGTGGAGGGCAAGAGGCACCCACAACGCCATCTGCATTTTTTTCATGTACGCTTTTCAGGAATAATCCTTACCTTTGAGAAAAAGACAGACAAGATGCCCAGCCCTGCGCCCATCGAAAAACACCCCTTTGAGCCTTTCCTCCCGGAGGGCGCCAGGATTCTGTTTCTCGGGAGTTTCCCGCCCCAGCCTTTCCGCTGGTGCATGCCGTTCTACTACCCGAATTGGATCAATGATTTCTGGCGAATCATGGGTCTGATTTTCTTTGGGGACAAGGAGCATTTTTGCGTGGCGGGAGAAAAGCGCTTTGACGAGGCCCTGATCCGGGCGTTCTGCACCTCCGAAGGACTGGCGTTCTACGACACAGCCTGCGAGGTGCGTCGCCTTCATGACAACGCCTCCGACGCCTTTCTGGAGGTAGCGAAAGCTACCGATGTACCCGCCCTGCTCTCCCGCATCCCGCAGTGCGACACCCTGGTCACCACCGGTCAGAAAGCCACCGAGGTCATCGCTGCAACTTTCAGATGCGCCATTCCCCCAATCGGGGGCAGCATCGACCTCACTATTGACGGCCGACCCCTCCACTTCTGGCGCATGCCCTCCACCTCCCGCGCCTATCCCTTAGCGCTGGAGAAAAAGGCCGAGGCTTATCGGAAGTTGTTCGCCCCGTCCTTGTAGCAAATCCTCGTTCTTGGAAGCATCGGCATTCGTGCCTTTCAGCTCCTCCGTGAGCGGCATGACCACTTGACGGCGGTTGGTGGCCACGACTCACCGTGGACATAGTCGCCTCATCATCAACACTTTAAGCGAAAACCCTCCTCCCAAATCGCCCAAAGAAAAACACGCATCCTCCTAATTATCAACCAATTACAACCACGCGCCTGGCGCAGAACAACGGAACGGGCCGCACTCAATGATACTGATTCACATGCTTATACCGCCCCCCTAACTCCAGCAGCTGCTTGAACATCTCCACACGCTCCGCCTTCAACTCCCCGGCATTCAGCAGCTTCTTGTTGTGCTTCCACCAAGAGCGCATGTTGCGTTCCTCCGCGATAAACTTGGAGGGTTTGCGGTGATTGGTTTCCAGGAAGTCGATGGCCTCCTGCCATTTGGCGAGCCAGAGTTCGTCTTGAGTCATGGTGTGCTCTATGTTAATTCCTATTGCCAAAAACTAACCTTGAAATACTCAAACAAAAACAACGGAAATCCATTCAGTACAGCAATCCTTTCTCCGTCGCTCAAATAATACTCACACTGAGCCATAAATATTCTTGGCTGAGCAACAATTTCTTTATTCAATGGCATAATTACACATATAGTTTGCCTTCGATGTATGCTGCTGCACCAACCAAATCCAGTTCTGTCTAATCCGGGCAATCTCTCTTTTCCCGGGCCGACGATGCGCAGAATCCGGCAATTCAATGAAATCCAAACTGCCATAAAAACTGAACTCTCTGGCAAAATCCTTAAAAGGCCGATCCACGCAGTCACTTCGGAAAATTGCATATTCTGCAAAATGCTCATCCGGCAACTGTTTTGTATAGTATAGCGACTCCACCATCGGATAACTAATATACAGCTTTCCATTGTCGGTTTCATTATCAAACAATTCAAGCATTTCCTGCAGCCGCGCATTCATCTCCTTCAACGTCAAATTGGTATTCTGGGAATCGTAGTCAAAGAAAAGATAGATTTCAGAGAAATCTGACGATTTAACGCCTGACGGCAATTGCGCATTGTCCTCCCGAAGAACAAACGCTCAAGCGTCTTAAAGATCCTTGGTTCTCTCTCTGCTCCTTCAAAAACAAACAGAATCATACTTTAAAGGCGTCCCCCCTGAACATCTTTTCTATATTATGGCCAAAACGGAGTTCTTTATCCGTACAATCTACCAGTGGCTTAATCTTATTCTCATTGAGAATGAAGTTGCTGTCCGGCCTAAGAAGGTCATTCGTCATCAGATAGGTATTGTGGGAAGATGTGAATACCTGGCAATCTTTTTGGAACAAGATCTTACATACCTCAAACGCCAATTTGAAGTGATAAAAAGCATCGAATTCATCGATAAAGACAAATGTGGCCTGCCCCATACGCTGCATCCAGAAGTATAACAGCTCAAGGGCCTTGGTCCCAGTAGAGATAATCGCCATAAACGGAATCCGCTTCTTGTCAATCTGACAGAAAAGAACCTTCTCCCCTGCCCTGGGCTGTGCAAACTCAAACTCCTGCTCGCTTACATTCCGCAAGAATCGGCGAAAATCGTCAATCAATTTATTTCGGATGATATACTCCTCTATCATAGAGACACCCGTCTCCAGGCCGATGAACTCCCGCACATCCAAATTACGGAACCAGAGCATTCCATTTACAAACTGCTGCAGTCTTATCAAGTAATGATCGTGCGCCAAAGGGATGGACATCAACAGGAAATTCACGATAGGGATGTTGTTGGCATTATCCGCCAGATTCCGCTGCATAGACTTATCAATAGGAAAAGAATCCGTGTCGATGGTGAACTTTCCATCGGCCCGCTTGAAAACAAGCTTACCATCTACAGCCATAGATTCTGCAGTTAGTATTCCCTGATAATTCTTGGAATAAGAATATTCCACATTCTGCCCATCAAAGCGAAACAGGTAGTCAAATTCAACCTTCAGATTGAGGTCTCCAGCATAGGTAAAATTGGCATAATAATCCGCCTTTTTCCATTTTTGGGAAAGATGATTGACAATATCAAAGATCGCGAGGCTGAAATTAGTCTTACCAGAGCCGTTGGGGCCATAGATAATACCATTCTTAATGATATCATCTTTGATGGCATACAGGTTAAAACTGAAATTACTGTGCCTTGTCAGGTCCAGCTCAATCTTCTCCTTGAACCCCCGGAAATTTTTTACAGAAAACTTAGCAAGCATAACGCAAATGTTTGTTTGTTGGTGCAAATATACAAACAAATTTTATATATCCGTAATTTTTTTACGGAAACACGTTTCGGGACAACAAAAAAGCCGATGCCATACTTCCCCAGATGGGTCTTCGAAGCCGCTGTAGATAAAAGCTGCGCTCAAAAGCCCGCTGGCTCAAGTTCCAACCCTCCGGGAAAATACCAGACAGAATCACGACTCAAAGGAGATAACTATGCTGCTTAAGTAACTGTACCAAAGTAGCATAGTCTTTTTTCCTGACAAGAAAGAGATATCCTTCTGCAAGGATAATCAATTTCCGGATGGCGGGATTGGATGTCATTAGTTCCACAAGTTCTGCATCTTTCGGGTTCAGTTTGAGCAAGCAATAATCCTCGCGGACCTTATCCAAAGGATTGCAGCGACGACGAATAGAAGCAAAAAATTCTTTCCATATTTCAGGCGGATTCCCGTCTATATAATCTTCGAAGAACTTAACTTTCTCTTCCACGTCCTTCGCCGATTTGCAATGCCGCAGAAATGACTCGGCACTCATACGGTACTTTCCGCATCCAATGGGATCCGACGTATCCATGAGCAGCCGCTCATAGGGGTTGTTTCCCCCTGAAGAATGAATGATAAGCCGTTCTGTATCAAGGATAAAATTTCCATCGGCCTTACTAACCGGCGGAGAGTACGTTTTGTCCAGCCCAAGAATAAAACGTCCGAAAGGAGTGAGGCGCACCTGCATGACAGCGCCAAGGGGCGTATCCGGGCATTCCAAAGAATCGTCGACAGCAAGATCGGCCATCCCCCATCCATAGAGGCATAACGCCATTGCCCGAAGGACCTCCAAGTCAATTTCGCGTCCCTGTGTATCCGGACGAATTACTTTTCCGGTGATTGTGTTCTCAAGGAACAACGCCCCAAGAAGATTCATCGAAATCGAATATCCATCACCGTAAATATGAAGTCTGTCAGAAAGCCCCGGAAGTGAAAGCCAGGAAACGCTATACTCTTCCAGGAACGCACAGAGGATTTCCATCCAGAAAATATCGGCCACATAGCGGAATTGGTTGGCCCTGAATCCCTTTAGATGAGGAAGAAAAGCTGGATAAATCTGCTCCGGTCCGGCATGGACAAGACGCGAGAGAGCCGCCTTTACATACTCTGCAGTCCCTTTCCTGCTTTTCTGCAATGCCCACAACAATCCCGGCAGGAAGTATTGTCCGGAATTGAATTTGTGAGTTTCCCTCAGAGACTGTGGAATGACTTCGGGAATACCAGAACGAAGTTTTTTTGCACTGGCCGACGACATTTTCAGCTTTTCCGTCACGGGTATCTGCTGCTGTCGCTGAAGTCCTTGAATCAAAGGGAAAGACTGGTGAAAGGATTCTTCCGAGGGAAGGACATGGTACGTCGTTGTATCTTGAATGATATGGGACTCCGAGCACAAATCTGGCAGCAATGCCAAGGCATAGGACCTGGTCAGAGCACGAGGTATAAACAGATATCCTTCCCTATCCCAATAGCTTCGTTTCTTAGAATCGACACACATTGAGGAGCCGACGCCAAAAACCGAGCAGCATTTACCCACCTTGAAGCTATCCCAGCTGTATCGCCTTGACAAATCGACGATCATAGACTGAGCCCCTATTTCTGATAGTTCCGTCTGCGAAATGCAACCATTCGTTATCATCCGACGAACGGCTTCCGAGTACCAGGAAGGGAGAAGAGAAAGGACCTGACGCAAATTGTCCGGATGACAGTGTACCAAAGCGCAGAACAAGGCCGCATCTTTCTTTCGATACTGATAGGGTTTCTTCGAAGGGATGTAATCCTCAATGTTCAATTCTACTCCGTTCATGGAAACAGAACAACGCCCTGCCAGTTTTGGCTGTATCTCCAAAAGATAATCCTTTAACTGTTCTGCGGAATATGTGTAATCCAGGTTATTAACCAACCTGTCAAATGACTCCCCGTCTTCAATCTTGAAATGAAAGAAAACCTCTTCTTCATGAAACAGTCTGGCCATAGCTAACTGAGAATAAAGTTAATGTCTTCTTCGCTAAGGAACTTTCCTCCGCTTCCTTCACTTTGAATAAGTTCCTCAATCAGAGATGCTTTCTGCTGCTGCAACAACCTGATTTTTTCCTCAATGGTATCCTTCGTCACAAGTGCGAAAGCATGGACAGAGGATTTTTGCCCCATTCTGTGCAGTCGGCCGATAGCCTGTTCTTCTGCAGCACGGTTCCACCACGGTTCCGCAACAAAAACAGTGTCTGCGGCAGTAAGATTCAGGCCAACGCCACCGGTTTTGAGCGTCATCAGAAGGACTTTACAACGGGGATCTCCCTGAAATCGTTGAACAATAGCCGCCCGGTCCCTTGTGGCCCCTGTCATAACTTCATACTCAATCCCGGCCTCTGAGAGTAACTGTCCCAGAACTTCGATTCCGGCAATGAAATTGAAGAAGACAACGCATTTATGCCCATTCTCCACCGCTTCCATTACAGAATCGGCCAAAACCGGGATCTTTGATGACGACACTGCACCGTCGCTAAGACTTTCCGGGATAGAAGCAATCCGCCGGAGCTCCGTAAGGGCCTGGAGCAACTCGAACTGAGAAGCTTTTACACCTCTTTCCCGAATGGTGTTCCTGACCGTTTCTGCATAATACCGACGCCTGCGCTCGTAGAAGGATGCATGAGCCGGCTCCATCTCAACAATAAGAGTCTGATCGATGCGGTCGGGCAGTTCGGAAAGGACATCTCCCTTTAACCGCCTAAGGATGAAGGGAGAAATTTTTCGACGCAACTGATCCATGGCGCCCCTGTCGTTATCGTGCTGGATGGGGCTCGCATAACGGCGGTTGAATTCTTCCGCAGAGCCCAGCATCGAAGGGTTGAGGAAACGCATTTGCGCATATAACTCTCCAAGATTGTTCTCAATCGGCGTACCGCTCAGCGCGAAATGATGGGAAGCCTTGAGCAGCAATACCGCCTGAGATATCTTTGCCGACAGATTCTTTATCTGCTGGGATTCGTCGAGGATAACGGTATCAAATTCCACAGCCGAAAGCGTTTCAATGTCATTTCGCACCAAAGCATAAGTAGTCAGAATAACCTGGGCATCTTTCACCTTATTCCAGTCCCTTTCTGCGCCATAGTATGCCACCACTTTGATTCCGGGCGCAAAACACGCCCATTCAGACTGCCAGTTGAACAGAAGACTGCGCGGCATCACGATCAGCACCGGAAGACTGCCCGGTTTGATTTTCCGAACAATGAGAGCAATGGTTTCCACGGTCTTTCCAAGGCCCATGTCATCGGCAAGACAGCCTCCCATCCCATTGTCATACAAATACTGCATCCACTTTACGCCTTCCGCCTGATAGGGACGAAGCTGTGCCTTCAGTACAGACGGATTACGCAGTCGCTGGCCGGACAAAGCATTGAAGCCTTCATAGAACGAACGGCTCCGTCGGAAAATACCGGAATCCGGGACATCAGAAAGCATTGCAACAACCTCCGGAATGTCAAAGAAAGATATCTTGAGTTTCCCGCTTTTCGTGCTGCGGGACATCAATCTTTCCAAGCGATCCACATAATCTGCATCCATGACAAGCCGGTCGCCTCCTGCAATCTGGATATAGTGGTTTTGCCGATACTGCGAAAGGAAATCGGCAATAGAAAGGCTGCTCTCGCCAAAATCTATTTCTCCCTTCCCCTCCAGGTAATCTATACCGGAAAAAGAACTGATTCTCAGTTTTGGAGTAGCTTTTTTTATCCGGAATGAGCCCAGTCTGTCGGCACCCATCAGCACATAATTCCGAGCCAGGGACGCAAGATGCCTTATAAGGAAGGGTTCTGCCACCTGATGCGGCAGGATGAAAAAACCATCATCTTCATAAACTTCCTTAGCGTCCTGTTTGGACGGTACGCTGGAAGAGATACATTTACGTATATCTTTGAGGATGGCCGATGTATCTGTATAAGAAACTGGCCGAGCAGTCAGACGGCCATCGGGGCTGAATCCGGCAAGCACCGACGGAGAAAAATCTTCCAAAAACTTCATCGGCACACCCGGTATCGATTCCGTAACACGCAGATAGAGGGACTTTTCCTCATCTACCTTCTCGAACACAAGAGTAGGCTGCGTACTTACCGCATGCTCCTCCCACTGGCATCCATCCAGCGAAACATGGTCATAGGAAGACAGGACAACGGAAAGAAAAAGCGAGGACTGGTCTTTCGGGAATGATTGCTGCAATTCCTTCAACAACAAATAGTTCTCTCCAACAGGTAATAATTCCACCAGCTGATGGGAATCCGTTATGGCATAAGAGTCGGTAAGAAGGGTAAAATTCCCAAGACGAGGGGACGAACCATCTTTTTCCGTTGCCAACTCCCATACAGGCTTATACCGTTCTCCCTCATCCTTAAGACTCAGCCGAAGGGAATAGATGCCGGCAACTGCACGAATCGGCGAGCCATCCTTATCTTGAAAATCCGGACATTCCGGGAGACATCTCATCAATTGAGGATGCTCTGCCAGAACAAGTTCTCCTGAAGAGCCATCCCAGGAGACCTGACGTTCCATTTCGACATGGGCAGCATGCGCGCAGCGGAGAAGAAAAAACAACGGGCCTTGAAATCTCCGGTAATCCGGAAGGACTTCATGTCCATTCTCATCAAGAATCTTAAGAACTGCTTTCCCCTCCGAAGTCTCGGCAAGTCGAAGGATGAGTTTGGCCACGTTTCCGGCCTGCGGTGCAAAACGCCTCCTCTTAAATGACGAAAGGAATTCTGGCATAGGTAAAAATGTTTCTCAAAGATACCGCTTTGTTGATGATTATGCAAATGGCTCCGTGCGTGTTGCTCTTGGAAGAGGGTTACACGCATTTCGCCGTGATTTGCAATTTCACATATATCAATCACTTACACAAATTCTCCCCGGATGAATCGCCGGGGAGAAATCTCACAACATATTATAAATAAATACGTTACACATCACGTTCATACAGGGAGGATTGTTGTAACTCGAGCACCTGCATATCCAGGGAGACGGAGGGCCGATGGCTACGGCTGTACGCTGCATCCTGTCCACAACAGGGCAGCCGTCGCGATGAGGGCAAGCCTCGATAGTCTGTATCGCATGGCACAGCTGTGCCACTTCGCGCCCTGCAAATCTTTGCAAACCTTGCAAAAAATTGCATTTGTCGGAGTTATTTCTATTACGACTAGATCACTCTTTTCCAAATCATTGCAAGTTTTGCAAAGATTTGGAATCGGACTTCAGTCGGCCTTACCTTTGCAAAAAAAAACGCGATGCTGACATTCAAAAAATACAGTTCCATTGAGAACCATTTCGACGGTGCCTTCATGGAGAAGGTCCGGATGCATACCCCTGAAGGAACTCGTTTCGTCGTACAAGAAAAGGTACACGGCTCCAATTGCAGTTTTCTCTGCGACGGGCAGGATATCCAGTTCGCCAAAAGAACCGCCGTAGTATCCGGCGAAGAAGACTTCTACCAGTGGCAGGAACTGGCAGGTCGCTATCGCGAGCGTATATTTAAGGTACATGGGATGATTAAGGAGTGCTTCTCCGACCTCCAGTCCATCATCGTCTACGGCGAGATGTTCGGAGGTGCATATCCGCACAAGGACGTAAAGCGCATCGGGGCTATGTCGGCCATCCAAAAGGGCGTCTACTACTGCCCCGGGCATGATTTCTACGGCTTCGACATTTACGTATACACGCCCGACGAATCCTTCTACCTGGACGTCGAAACCACCAATCATATCTTCGCCGAATCCGGCTTTCTCTATGCCGAGACGCTTTTCGAGGGCATGCTGGACGAGTGCCTCGCCTACCCGAACGCATTCCCAAGCACGCTCTACAAGTACTTCGGCCTCCCGGAAATCGAGGACAATATATGTGAAGGCGTCGTCATCCGCCCCAAGGAGCCGCTCTACATCCCCAACGGTTCGCGTATCCTCATCAAAAGCAAGAATGCCCGCTTTGCGGAGAAGAAGGCCGTAAAGCACGAGCCTAAGCAGCCGCGCATCATTGCCGATGAAGTCTCCGCCCTATTCACCCTTGCCGATGACTTCTTTACGGAGCCCCGCCTCGACAACGTCAAAAGTCACATTGGCGAAGTCTCTTTCCCTCGAGACCTCGGACGCGTAAGCGGACTCCTCGCCAAAGATGTTCTGGAAGACTTCCTCAAAGAAAACGCGGAAGCCTATAACAACTTGGCCAAACAGGAGCAAAAGACACTGAATGGGCTCCTGAACAAAAGGGCGATTGACTTCATCAAGGGTATCATCGGGATGCCGTAAACCATTGTTTAATCTGCTAAATGCCAATTATTATGATACCCACCGGCGAACAATTCAAAGAGTCTATGGCATACGTGCAGCATGCACAGGAAGGTCTGATTCAATAACTTGCGGTCCTACCTCGCAACCCAGCACCTAAAAGAGAGATAGAATAAAACGGACAAACGGCTCTATATTCTCTTCGACACTTGCTTTCTCAAGACTAGCCATATACTCATCACGCCGCTCCACCGGAATAACAATCCAAGGATAACCTCCGGTCACAAGTTGGCTATTCATCACAAAGCGTGCAGTGCGGCCATTCCCATCCATATAAGGATGGATGTACACAAAAATGAAATGTCCAAGGACAGCACGAACAAAAGCATCCGGTTCTTCCTGCATCAACGAGGACAGAGCCGTCATTGCATCCAGCACCGCATCCGGATTAAGCGGAACGTGCATAGAATTTCTAATATACACTTGATGAGTCCTGTAGCCGACAAGATCCGAAGTCTTAACAATGCCGGCACGAATGCAAGGTTCAAAGAGCTGGAAATGCCAACTCTGGTGATTCTTAACATACATTTGAGCCGGATCCTGACCTGCAATAGAATCTGCGACAGACTGTTTTAGTAGCTGATATGCCTGGTAATATCCACGAGCCGCCAAGGCATTCTTACGTTCTTTATCCTCTTCATCATCCTTCGGATCCCAATTCCCAGATCTTACTCGTTCCAGTAAGCTTTCCGTAATTTTGTATCCCTCAATCGACAAGGAGTTGTAACTGTCCTTGATGTAAGTCGCATCCATCATTGAAAGAACCGACGAAGCATCCAAGGGCTTCGGCTGGATACCAGATGATGCAAGACAAGAAATCACCACCGGGCGCATCTGCTGCCACATCAGTCTAAGGCGCGCAGCATAGGGTGACTTATCAATAACATCAATGCGGACGTTCTCTTCAAACGGATTCTCCTCCTTAATAACATAGCCTACCTGACGCATTGTTGAGAGCAATAAATCTGCTTGATCTTCCCGCCCTATAGAACGTAACGCGCCAGTAACTCTTCCAGCCCGGGTCGTATGACCTCCGTCAATTGCCGCCGATATAACAGGAGAAACATCCCGAATAAGAGAGAGGCACGTACGTGCTTCCAACGCATTCTTCCGATAATAATCAGGGCTGGCCATCAACAATGCATAAGACAAAGGATATAAGCGGATACCGTACCGGGACTCTCGCTCTATAACAGGAGGAAGAGATGCCTTTATATCGAGGATAGATGTGCCAAAAGGCAAATCAAGACGATTGTTCGTCCCAATGTCACTCCTCACAATTAACTGACTTGGAACAACACTTTTGCCACTATAGAAATATAAAGACAATTCTGGAGAAAGACACCAACGATCCCCGAACTTTCTTTCAAGATATGCAGCGACGAAAGCCCAATAAGACACATACCACACAGTAGAATCACCTTCACTGCCAGGCGAAGAAGGAATATACCATCCCTTGATAACCATCTTGAGATAACCAGCATCAACCAGACGTTCCGTATGAACACGGCCCAGAGTATCAGCTCCTTGAATAACAAGATTGTCACCATGTTTATCTTGATATGCTTTTAAAACAGCCAAAGACTCAGCCATTTTCTCCTGTATAGTAGCCATATTAGTATTTAGCGCTCTATCATTATTAGTTTATTTTGTATTATAAATATTAGTATATTTCGTATTACTGCTATTAGTTTATTTTGCAAATATAGTAAATCTAATTCTATCACCCGCGATTTCCATCACATCTTCCGGGCCGATGATTAATCTACTCTCGTCACCAGCTCATCCATTGGTTTTCTGGTGTCATGCATGGCCGATGGTTTGCTGTCTGCGGCAGGATAGCCGATGTTGATCATGG
>CAMOJA010000027.1 GCA_946616535.1 uncultured Bacteroidales bacterium
TTCGTACACGCCCAGGCACCGGCCACGGTCACGGAACAAAAAAGAAAAGCCCGCACGGGAGGTCGTCAGTACCGCGCGGACTTCTGAAAGGAGGACGTCATGCCGTCCTTATTAATTATATCGTTGTTTCCGATTTACGAAAACAATGCTAACATACTATAATTAAAGATACGGAGGTGCAGATATGAAAACATTTAATCCTACGGAATATATCCGTACCAAGTACAGGCAGATCGTACTGAAATTGGATAAGGAAAAAGATCAGAAAATAATTAACAAGCTGGAAGAACAGGAAAGCATGACGGCATATGTTCGCGGACTTATTAACGAGGATCTGAACAATGGCGAAGAAAAGGAACGTTTATAAAGGCGGGGCGCGTGCGCGTGACTTTGATCTGTTCGGTCAGGATCTGCGTTTTGAATGGATCAGCCCGCAATTAGCAAGGGCTACCGCAATTTCAGATAAAACGCTGCGGGCAGAATATAGCCGTTTAAGATCCATTGCAAATAAACGGTTACAGCGCATGGAAGGAAAGCCCGAAGCCGCAGGAACATATGACCGGCTGCCGGATCAGTTTCCGAAATTAAAAGGCATGAGCCGTGCGGATGTCGTGCGTGCGCTGGGTGATGTTTCGGAGTTTTTGACAGCGAAGCGCGGGAGCCTGTCAGGCATCCGGGAAAGTAACAAGCAGATACAGGAATCATTAAACGAACGTGGAATTAATGTGCCAAGAGATCAGATTGCTAAATTCGGTTCCTTTATGAATGCAATGAAAAAGGCACTAGGAATAGCCCGCGGAGATTATGCCTCTTCTCAGATCGCGGAACTCTGGACGGAATTATTTCAGAAGGGCAAGATCTCACAAAGCAAATTTGAAAAGCGCGTGAAGGAAGTGATGAAAGATATTGAACAGCAGCAGAAAGAACTGTATTCACGCGCACAGCGTCAGGATGTAAACCGCGTCCTGCGGGATAATCCTATCAATAAATATTTTGAT
Organism: uncultured Bacteroidales bacterium; assembly: GCA_946616535.1. The sequence continues at coordinate 999 of CAMOJA010000027.1, forward strand.
GATATTGCATTGGATCCGCGCACGGTCCGCGCTTCCGATCGTAGATCCGCAGAACAGGAAGCCCGGACGGCATCCAGACGCGCAAGGGCTGGAAGATCCAGACGGAGAAGATAAAATATATTGACTATGCTAACATAATTATGTTAGCATTTTCATAAGGAGGAAAAGCGAAATGCTGAAAAGGACAAGAGTTAAAGAATTGACATCCGGCGATATATTCATTATCAATGGGCATCGTTTTAAAGTGATGGGGCGCGTGATGCGTGATAAACAGGTATTTGTATGCGCTTATGAGGATCGCGTGAATCAGATCCGCAAATTGAATTATCTTGATCTTGATATGGAGGTATTGATCGATGTTAAGGGATGAACCTATTCTGAAGCATGCCAAGGATCGCGATCGGAAGGATTGGAGTATTACGGCGTTTGATCTTCTTTCATTGTCATATAAGTTTCTGCATGAAGGCACTGACAGTGAATACTATGAATATGTGCAGCCATTAGCAGATGCGGCAGGGCTTCTCTTTGAGGTCTCCGGATTGATGGACTGCATGGAAGAACTGTACCGGAGGATTGAAAGCATATGAAATTATATGTGTTTGTATCATATTTGATAATGTTTGTGGCTACTCTGTTTTTCCTTTGGATCATCCGAAAAGAGGAAGAGCCTGAAATATTTTTAAACGCAATCGCTGCGTTTAACTGCGTTATTCTGTTTATCCTGTTATGCTTGGGAGTATCTGAATTATGCGCTTGTGCTATGTGACGGACTTTGATCCGGATGAAATCAAGAAATATCCGGTACTGAAGAAACCCAAAGGAAACCCCGGAGGACGGAAAAAGGAAATCAATTATATTGACTGCGTGGGCGCGTTCGATATTGAAACTACTACAACAACGATCAGGGGCAAGGAAATAAACTTCATGTATATCTGGCAGTTCCAGATCGATGAAGATGTAACTGTTTGCGGTCGCACGTGGTCGGAGTTTAAATTTTTCCTGTTTCGGCTGCGGGAACGGCTGAACAAGCGGCAGATGGTCATATATGTTCATAACCTGTCATATGAATGGCAGTATATTAAATCCGTTTTCAAGTTTGGTCAGGATGATGTATTTGCGACTGATTCCCGGAAGGTGGTTAAATGCGTTATTGATAAAACATTCGAGATCCGGGATAGTTACATCTTAACTAATATGTCGCTGGATGCATTCACCCGCAAAATGAACGTGGAACATCAGAAGCTTTCCGGAATTGAGTTCAATTACAACAAGGTGCGTTATCCGTGGACTGATCTGTCCGATCGGGAGCTGGAATATTGTATCAATGATGTTCGCGGACTTGTGGAAGCCGTGAAGGCACAGATGAAGCGCGATGGTGATACATTGTATACCATTCCCATGACTTCCACCGGTTATCCACGGCGGGAAATGAAGCATGCGATGAAGCATTACAGCCGGGAACGGCTGGCAGAGATGCAGCCTGATTATGAACAATACTTATTATTAAAAGATTGTTTCAGGGGCGGTAATACGCACGCAAACCGGTATTATGCCGGTAAAATTGTTGATTCTGATTTGATCCATGCGCGGATCTTATCATCCGACAGATCCAGCAGCTATCCGGATGTATTGATGAATTGTAAATATCCAATGGAGAAATGGCGGAGGGGTCAGGCATCAACGGAGAATTTGCGGAATCTGATCCAGAACGGCTATGCGGTCATGTTCCGGGCAGAGTTTACCGATATCCGTCTGAAGAATCCGCACTGGCCAGTCCCATATCTCAGTACGGATAAATGTCAGGCTGCGGGCGTGCTTGCGGATAATGGGCGTATCTTATCGGCGGCGATCTGTAAAACCGCGCTGACCGATGTTGATTTTCGGATTTTACTATTTGAGTATGAATTTACTGAAATCGTAATTAGTGAATTATATTTTACTGAATACGATTATCTTCCGAAGCCCATGCGGGCGGTTATCGCTTCCTATTATGAACAGAAAACCGCCCTGAAGGGTAAAACGGATCCGTTCGATAAACTTATGTATGATAAATCGAAAAACATTCTTAACGGATTATATGGAATGTGTGCGCAGGATCCGATTCAGGAAACGATAATCTGGACAGGATCAGAGTTCATCCAAGCGGAAGAAGATCCAGCGCAGCTATTGGCAAAGCATAGCAAGCGCACATTCTTAAATTATGCGTGGGGCGTATGGTGTACCGCATGGGCGCGTTACCGTCTTGAACAGGGTATCATTATCGCCGGAGCGCAGGATTTCATATATTGCGATACGGACAGCGTGAAGTATGTCGATCATGGGCAGAGCTGGGAGAAGTTTAATGATCTGGCACGCAAGGCATCGGAAGCTTCCGGTGCGTGTGCATACGATTCCAATCAAGAGCTTCATTACATGGGAGTATATGAACCGGACGGAGAATATCAACGGTTTTCCACGCTGGGCAGTAAAAGATATGCATATGAAGACATGCGCGGAGATCTTCATATAACGATCTCCGGAGTAAGCAAAAAGGCAGCCGCAGAGCTGGGCAAGCTGGAAAACTTCAAAGAGGGTTTTATCTTCTATCATCCGGGAAAGACGGAAGCGGATTATGTAGATTTTCCGGAATCCGATCAGATCATTATCGATGATAAATTGATTGAGATTACATCATATGTTATCATAAGGGAAACAACCTATAATCTGAGCCTTAGCACTTCATATAAGAATCTGCTGCGGCTGATTGAATCGGACATGACTAATTAACCAATTAGTTAAGATAAAGAAAAGGAGGGTTTAAAATCATGTCATTTGCAAACAAGTATTCCAAAGCATCACCGATCTTCAACGTTCGTATCAATCATCCGGCATATACAAGCCTTGCGGATCTGTTCAAAGAGTACGGATCGGGCCATGTGTTCGCGATCGCAGGCATCTACATCAATACAAAAGGCAAGTATGGCCCGCAGGCATGCATCGCGATCAATGAAAACACGATGGTAAATCTGCCTTCTCACCTGCTGGAAGTCTGCGAAGAAATGCGCAGAGATCCGGAAGCCGTGGAAGCGATCAACAACGGGCAGGCCGGTTTCAAAGTCTACCAGTACACAAGCAAAGCCGGAAACAGCGGATTCTCAGTTGATTGGGTGGATCTGCAGTAGAATCAGAAAGGCCCGCAGGAAATGCGGGCTTTTTGTTTAAGGAGGAAAACATGGGATTATATTTAGAATCCGGATATATCGATCAGGAGCGCATATTATCCAGCGCGGATAATTTTATATTTGAGATCGGCGCGCGTGGTACCGGAAAATCGTACGGTATACTTAAGTATATTATTGAGCATCATGTGAAGTTTATGATGCTGCGGCGAACACAGACGGAAGCGGACATGATAAGCACGGCGGTAACAAATCCGTTTAAAGCGCTTATGATGGATAACCCGAAATTAGAAATTGCCGTCGAAAGCATATCGAAAAACTTATCATGTTTTACGATACCGGGAGAAACGGAAGAAGATCCACGCGTCCGGATCGGATATCTGGGTGCGCTTTCCACGTTCGCAACGATCAGGGGCGCGGATCTCTCCGATGTCGATGTGATCTTTTATGATGAATTTATTCCGGAAAAGCATCAGCGACCGATCAAAGATGAATATGCTGCACTCATGAATGTTTATGAAACCGTGAACCGTAACCGGGAATTACAAGGGCGGCTGCCTGTAAAGATGATCTCAGCCGCAAACAGTAACGACTTGGCAAATCCGATTTTTATCGGACTTGAAATCGTGGACAGGATCGCCCGGATGATGAAAAAAGGAATCGAAGTATACAAGGATCCGGAAAAGAGTTTAGCGGTTTATATGTTTATGAAATCTCCGATCAGCGATCAGAAAGCAAAAACAAGCCTTTACAAACTGACCGCAGGGAACGATTTCCAGAATATGGCGCTGCGGAATATGTTCGATCTGGACACGCGTCATATCAGAAGCCGGAGCCTGAAGGAATATAAACCGGTGGTCAAGATCGGAGAGCTTGTTATATATGAACACAAGAGCCGGAAAGAATACTATGCCCGCTGCGGAGCATCCGGCACGATACCGCATGTATTTACCACAACGGATATCGATAAAAAGCGATTTGTTAAAACATATAACTATCTGTTTTTGCGTTATCTGTCCGGATATATGTTATTTGAAACGTCAATTTCACAAGTATTATTTGAAAAATTGTTTTCTTAATATAATATATTATGTGAAGTACGGCGGCGCAGTATCAGATCCCGGAAGGATCGCGCGTGGCTTGATACACCATGAAGCCGTACTTCATATACTAAAGTATATGGAGGTGAAAACATGGACATTCAGACATTATCACAGCTAATATCCAGCGTGGGCTTTCCGATTGTCGCATGCCTTATCATGTGGAAGGCATTACAGGACAGTACAGCCGCGCATAAAGAAGAAATGGATGCTATGCGGGAATCTCTAAACCAGAATACAGTCGTACTTGCGGAACTGAAGCAGATGCTTCAGGATCTCAGAGATGCGGTACACGGAGGGTTCGGAACTAATGAATGAATTTATTCCGTGGACACGCGCACCGGCTGAAAACGATCCGCATTGGATCAGCACCGCATACGGCGGTTTAAATGAATGTCTGATTATTGACCGGAAAAACGGCAGCGTTCTTCCAAACTGTACAGGCTGGGCATGGGGTCGCATGTATTCACTGATCGGTGAAAAGCCATTGCTTCCGAAGACGGACGCGAAAACATGGTATCCAGCGTTTGAAGGATATGCACGCGGGCAGAAGCCCGCGCTGGGTGCCGTGGCCTGCTGGGCGGGTACCAAATACGGACATGTTGCTATCGTGGAAAGCATCGGAAATGATTACATCATGTGCAGTCAGTCAAATTATGGCGGCACGCGCTGGGAATATGTGAAGTGCATCCGAGGCGGCAGCGGTTATATCTCCGGCATGGGAAACACAGCGTTTCAGGGCTTCATATACTGTCCGAAAAAGTTTGATGCGATCGGATCCGGTTCGCAGGCAGTCAGCCCATATAAAACCCTGAATGATATTGCACTGGCAATTATCAGCGGAAGAGGGGCATGGTATAAATGCTATGGGCAGACACGTTTTAATAAAATAGCTTCCTATGGGTTCGATCCGGAGGATGTACAGAAACGCGTAAATGAGATCCTGACCACGGATTATCATTCGATTGATGATATCGCGCGTGCGATCATCCGCGGCACCGGACAGTGGTATGAATGCTATGGGAACGACCGAAAGAAACTATGTGAGCATTACGGTTTCAATTATGGCGATGTGCAGAAGCGCATCGATGAAATTCTGAAAGGGTAAAGTATGAACGTTGAACAGATCATTAAATTATTGGATGCGGGATATACAAAAGAAGATATCGAAAAGATGAATCAGCCCGCAGCGGAACAGAAAAAGGATCCGGAACCGGAAAAGGATCCGGAACCGGAAACAAAACCGGCAGAAAAGCCGGAAGAAAAAAAGCCGGAAAGTGAACCGGTAAATAATCAGATGCTGAAGGAATTACAGGATCTGAAAAAAGCGGTTTACGCCATGAATATTATGAACAGCTCACAGCCCGCGAAGTCTGAGAGCGTAGATGATATCTTGGCTAAAGCCTTAAAGGAGGGATAAATCTTATGGCAAACAAATTTACTATCGACGACATTTCAGCGGTAGCTAATGCAGTATTGGCTAACGCGCAGGGCAGATCAAATGAAGGCGTAAGCACAGCGGAGTTTACAACCATTGCGCAGACTGCGTTTCTGGGCGGTTATGATCCGCTGGCTACCGCGATTTCGCAGGTACTCAGCCGTACGATCTTTTCCTACCGACCGTATAATGCAAAGTTCCGCGGACTTGAAAAAGATGCGGTAAAGTGGGGGAACCATGTGCGGAAGCTGAATCCGATCGATAAGCCGCTGGAAGTAGACAACCGGCTGCGTCAGGACACCGAAATCGAACATGCTAACGGCGACACCGTGGATCAGTACCGCATCAACAAGCCGGAAGTGCTTCAGACGAATTTTTACGGATCTCAGACCTACCAGAAGAGCATGACGATCTGGAAAGATCAGCTCGACACCGCCTTCAACGGTCCGGAACAGTTCGGAAACTTCCTGACTATGATGATGGGCAATGCGACCGATCAGCTCGCCCAGGCACGCGAAGATCTTGCGCGCGGCTGCATTGTAAACCTGATCGGAGGCACCATTACGCTGGGCAACGTATGGCACGCACTGACCGACTACAACACGGAAACCGGCGGCAGTTACACCGCGGTGACCATCATGGAGCCGGGCAATTTCGCAGATTTCTTTCGGTGGTTCGTTGGTAAGCTTCAGAGCATTTCCGACCGCATGGAAGAAAGAACGATACTGAACCATGTCAACCCATATCAGGACGGCGAGCAGAAGCTGATCCGCAGACATACACCGAAGTCTATGCAGCATCTTTACATGTATGCAGACTTTATGAATAACGCGGAAGCGGTAGCTGTCAGTACAACATTCCACGATGATTATCTGAAGAAGATGGACTATGAAAAAGTCACATTCTGGCAGAATGCAGCTACACCGAAGGTGATCGAAACAATGGTAAACTATCTGGCTGAGGGATCAGACAGCCTGGACAGCATGATCAAGACCGTTGCGATCTCTAACAGTACCGTAATCGGAATCCTGTTTGATGATGAAGCTGCAGGAATCAACCCGGTCAATCAGTGGGCGCAGCCGACACCGTTCAATGCGCGCGGCGGTTACTATAATCAGTTCTGGCACGAAACAACCAGATGGTATAATGACAATACCGAAAACGCGCTTGTCATCTGTCTGGACTAATTAAAAGGAATGCGGGCGCGTTGCGTCCGCTTTTCTTTTTATGGAGGTTATATAATGGCATTCACAGTAAACTTTTATAACTTTGCAAAACGTGAAAACAGTACATACCGTCCGGGAGGATCTGGAGCATCTTATTCCTGCGTATTAAAAGAAGCTTCCAGCATCGCAAACCCATCGATTATCGTAGACATGGGAACCGGGAGCGATCCGTCATGGAATTATGCATATATTCCGCAGTTCAACCGTTATTATTATGTTTCAGATTGGACTTGGGTAGAAAATCGTTTATGGATGGCAAATCTTACAACGGATATTCTGGCAACCTTCAGGGATCAGATCGGTAACAGTGACTTGTATGTTTTAAGATCCAGCGCGGATTATGACGGAAGCATTATCGATAATTATTATCCGGTAAAGGCAGAAGCGCGGGTATCCGTCCAGCATCTGAATCTTCCGTGGACAAGGTTCGATAATGGTTGTGTCGTGATCGGTGCCGTTTCACAGGATGCACAGCTCGGTAGCATTGCATATTATGCGCTGGAACTTGATTCTTTTTCTGAATTGATTACAGCATTATTGCAGGATGATTTGCTTATCGCTCACGATTTTTCACCGGAAAACGCTGCAATTCCATTACAGAAAGCCATGATTGATCCGGTGCAGTTTATCCGCAGCGCGGTATATTTACCGATTCCATATGATACCCTGCGGGGAACAACGGCATCAATTAACATCTGGGATTGGGATATTGGAGTTGATGGAAAAAAGCTGTCCATGCGAGCGCCGGATCTGTTTACAGAGCTTGAATTTAATCTGGAAAAACATCCATTGACATATATACGCGGTAACTATCTGAATACCGCGCCATATACAAAAGCAATGTTTCAGTTTCTGCCATTCAATTCCATTGACATTGACACGACTATTACAGCAGCTAACCCAAACATCCGGATTCGTTACTTCATTAATCCGTTTGATGGCATGGGAACCCTGCAGCTGTTCTGTAATGACGATCTGTTAGGAACACAATCCGCACAGGTCGGCGTTCCGATCCAGATGTCACAGGTTAATAAAGATTATTTAAGTGCGGCGATCGGCGGCGCATCCGGTATCGGCGGCATGGTCACAAGCGCAATAATGGGTGATGTCGCAGGCATCTTTTCAAGCGCCGGGTCGGCCATCGGAAACGGTATAAAAGCAATGATACCGCATGTTTCAAGTGTCGGAACCAATGGAAGCTTTTCACACTTGCATTACACACCATCCTTATATCAGGAATTTTATATGCCGGTGGATGAAGACAACGAACACGCAGGAAGACCGTTATGCCAGATACGCAGGATATCAACGCTGCCCGGCTACCTTCTCATTAAGGACGGAGAAGTGGATATAAACGGATTTGCAGGTGAAGCGGAAGCCGTGCGGGCATATCTGGAGGGCGGTTTCTTCTATGGCTGAGTTTCCATGTAACCGGCTGCCTTCCAATCTGAATCCTTGGTGGATCCAAAGCCCGGCGGGCGTTTCGCCGTGTATTCTGGGATATCCGATGTATACGGCAAACTGTACATTGGCTAATTGTGTAGGCTGGGCATGGGGCAGATATCAGCAGATCCACGGCAGCATAGACAGCCGGCTTCCGACTATAAACGCGGGCGGATGGTTCAATCTGGCACGCTCACGCGGAATGAATACCGGAAGTGAACCGGCGCTGGGTGCGGTTATATGCTTTTCCGGTCACGTTGCGATCGTGGAAGAAATATCCGCGGACGGCTCATATATCCGATGCTCAGAGTCCGATTGGGGCGGTCCTGTCTTCTCATATCGCACGCGGTACCGGTCGCAAAATTGGCAGTTAACCGGAGGAAACAGGTTTCAGGGTTTCATATATAATACTTATGAACCCGGTCCCGGACCGGAGCCACCCACGCCGCCCGGTCCGGATCCACAGAATCACTTTAAATGGTGGTTCTTTAAATGGCAGATATTAAGAAAGAAAAAAGGAGGGATTGACCATGTTCAATTATGATTTTCTGAACGTGTACAATGGAAAGCAGTCACCCGGAACGATCCACGCGGCAAGCAACGCAACCGGGGCATATTTCAGGCGGTATCTTTTCCAGAAAGCCGTTTCTGTATTTGATATCAAATGCCCGGACACATGGAGTAAGGACTATTTCTGGTATGTGCTTTATGGAGCCGGTTATATCGGCATTCTTGATGTGCCGGGAATGGGCGTTATCCCGCAGTATTGCACGTACAAGGGCTATAACGTTTTCTATCAGCCGAAATCGTTTATAGTCGCAAATCCTGCGATCATGAACGGAGAAACACAGGAACGCACGCTGGGAGAGTTCGGAAACGGTGTATTAATCAAGCTTACCCCGGATTATTGCGGTATTTGTGATCTGGTCGGATATTACGCGGATCTTATGGCAGTAGCCGCGGAAAGCATGGGCATCAATATTCTGAACAGTAAATTAGCTTATGTGTTTGCGTCTGATAATCAGACAGCCGCGCAGAGCTTTAAAAAGATGTACGACAATATTAATGCCGGACAGCCCGCGCAGTTCATCGATAAAAATCTGTTTGATGAAGAAGGCAAACCGCGCTGGGTAACGTTTGCCCAGGATCTCCGGAACAACTTCATCGCTCCGGAGATCCTGGAAACGATGGATAAAATCGAGCGCATGTTTGAAAATGAGATCGGCATTCCCAACACCGGCGGCATGGAGAAAAAGGAACGGCTTATTACAGATGAAGTAAATGCTAATAATGTCAGTACCTATTCAAAAGCGGAATTGTGGCTGGAAAATCTGCGGACGGGATGCGAGGAAGCTAATAAAATGTTTGGATTGGATCTTTCCGTAGATTGGAGAGAAATCAAAGGAAGGGAGACATACGGAAGTGAAAGCGAAATTATCAATTCTCGGGCTGTATCGATGGAATACTGATGTATTCAAAAACATGAGTTTACCGGAGGGAGTAGATCATGAAACGCTTACATGGAACATTCTGGAGCAGTGCGCAGAGCTGGAAACTATTTATGCTGATCCTGAATATATGCAGGCAAGCATTATTAATTGGAGTAATCTGATGCTCCCAAGCTGGACGAAAATCAATGAAGCATTAACCGCTAAATATAATCCGATCTGGAACAAAGACGGAACAATTTCAGAAATCAATGAATATGGGGCTATCATCCAGAGCGGAAGCGGAAGCGGAAACGGAAACACGAGTACAAGCGAAACGGACAAGGTAGCCGGTTTCAATTCCGACAGCACGCACACACGAGAAGAACGCAGCGGATCCGGATCACAGTCCACAAGCACCAGCACGAATAACCGACAGGAAGCGCATACCGATAAACGAACTGTCATTGAACAGGGCAATATCGGAGTCACAGAATCGAGCGCAATGGTATTGCATGAGGTGGAATTAAGACGGCAGTATAATATTTATAAAATCATTGCGGAAGACTTTAAACGCCATTATTGCCTGATGGTATACTAAGAAAAGGAGGTATAAACACATGGCATTCTATGATAAATTCCCATACACAAATTTTCAGGAAATCAATCTTGATCGAATTATCAAAGAGCTGATGGAAGTAAAAGAGGGATTACAGTTTGTAATTGATAATTCTTCATTGAAGTATGCGGATCCGATCGAATGGAATATCACAACGCAGTATCAGGCGAATACCGTTGTTATTGATCCCGCTACCGGAATTGCCTATATCAGCACAAAACCGGTACCGAATAACGTCCAGATCACTAATACCGGATATTGGACAAAGGTTTTCGATCTTTCCGCATTGTTCGCTGAGCTGGATCAGGAAATCGAAACTGTGGATCAGAGAGTAACCACGCTCGAAACTGAAACAGATACGAGAATCAACACGCTGGAAACTGAAACCAATGCAAAGATCACAGCACTTCAGAACCGGACAACGGCAGCAGAAAATAACATTTCTGATCTTGATGATGATCTGAATGCCCTTACCCAGAACGTAGCGCAGCAGGGAACCCGCATTGGAGCAGTAGAAACAACCGTAAACAATCACACAACCCAGATCAACACATTAAATAGCGTAATGGCTACAAAAGCTAGCGCATGGCTGGCCGGTAAGCGGTGTGCTATTTTCGGTGATTCTCTTTCCAATCTGGGCGATGGAATCAACGGCACGATGTGGCAGTATGTAAAGCAGCTGGTTCCTTCCGTGATTATCGCTAACTATGCGGTGGGAGGTGCAACGATCAGCGGTATCTATGACCAGATCACAGCGCAGCAGCTGACCGATACGGATATCGTATTTATCAACTGCGGAACAAATGACTGGCAGATCGGAACCGGAATCGATACATTCAGAACAACTCTGAATAACTGCATCAATTCCATCCGGTTAAAGAATAAGCTTTGCGAGATCATCCTGATCGCTATGCCGTACAGTTACCGCAGCGAGTTCGGAGAGAATGGCCAGCGTAATACATCGTATACAGATGTGCGGGATATGGCTTCCGTCATCACATTGACAGGCATGGCGAATAACATTCCTGTTATCAATCTGTTCGCGGACGGTGAAACAAATGCATCAAATTATCAATACATGATGGATCCCAGCGCTCCGGGCGTTTATGTACATCCGAATGCTGTATTTGCTGAGCTGATCGGAAGGAAGATCGTAAACCGCGACTTCTCAACCGCAATCTATCCGATCAACAGGTACCTGATTCCAAATACAGGTGTATCTGGCGACACATTAATCACCTATAATCTTTTAAACAATACTATCCGGATGCGTGGCACGATAACAGCGCCGACAGACATTAGCGGAACAAATACAGTAACAGTCGGTGCAATACCTTTCCCGTCTGGAATCGCTGCGTTCGGTCTCGGAGACTTCCGTATTCCTTGCATGAACTATTCAACCGGTGGAACTAACTGTTATGTATTCTTTGCAGGAAACGCGCTTGCACTTGGAGGCACGATCACAACAGGCAACGTTATCGTAACAAATCACTAATCATCACAACAGCATCACAGCCCGCCATGCGGGCTTTTCTTTTTTGTTCCGTGACCGTGGCCGGTGCCTGGGCGTGTACGAA
>CAMOJA010000028.1 GCA_946616535.1 uncultured Bacteroidales bacterium
ACTAACCAACCATATTAACAAACAATCTTTAAAACCGATGGGGCGATGGGATAAAACCGCCCCCAAAAACATACCAAAACCGACAAAATAGCGTGCAAAAATTATTTTTCTTCCAAAAACCTTGCGTAATTCCGAAAAAATGTGTATCTTTGCAGCCGAAAATAATAATTATGTATTATGGGAACTTTGTTAGTTTGACTAAAAGCAATTCCTTAGTCCCCTATGCAACTCGCTATAAATCAGATGTTTAATTTTACCCCCCCCCATATTGCAAATGGGCATTATTTAGAAAGTATAAAGACAATAGCAACGCGTAAGTAAGCGGTGTACACGGATTGTGTGCGCCGCTTGCGCGTTTATGTATATATTGATCATTCTTTTAAAACACAAAACAATATGAGAAAACTTATCCTATTTATTGCAGCCCTCAGTTGGGCAGCCGTAATGAATGCCGAGCTCCCCTCATCGGGCAAAACCGGCACATGTAACTGGACTTTTGAGGCCGAGACAGGCGTTCTGACCATCTCCAGCGCCGATGACGCTCCCGAATATGGCGGCGAGTTGACGCTCGACAACCCTATCTACTCGCCTTTCGCTGCGAAGGACGAGATCAAGGAAGTGATTGTCGAAGAAGGCGTATCCGCAATCGGTACCGGCGCTTTCGTCAGTTGCCATAATCTGGAGAAAATCACCTTCCCATCTACTTTAGGCAGCATCGGTTTCTCTTCCGCCGACTATGCAGCGGAGGACCAGCATTTCCTGCCTTTCATTGGCTGTACGGGACTCAAGACGCTGATCATGAAATCCCATTACGCACCGGACTACGACAACGGTATTGATTTTCGAAGCAGCCTGACTTTCGGTTTTGATCCGAGCGGAGTGGATCTGTATGTCTATGACGGCAGCATCCCGAATTATATCGAGGGCGGCTGGGGTGTCTTTAACATCCGTGCTCTTCCGGCTATCGACGAAGGCACTTTCGGCAACGGACTGAAATGGAAGATGTCCGGAGACGGCAAACTGACCATCACCGGTCAAGGCTCCATGCCGGATTACACAACCTATCAGGAGCAGCCATGGTCACAATATATCTCGGATATAAAAGAGCTGGTAGTAGGCGAAGGAATCACAGGTATCGGCGCCGCCAACTTTGCATTCGCCAGCAATATGGAGGAAGCTTATCTGCCGGCAACGCTCGTGACGATAGGTGCTAATGCTTTTGCTTTCACCAACAAACTGACGGAGATCACCTGCGCGGCAACCTTCGTACCGAGTTTGGGAGAGGACGCTTTGATAGCGAACGACCGGTATGTCTATGTATGGGATTTTATGCTGCAGGAGTTCAAGGACGATCCTGCTTGGAGAGTACACAACCTCTGGGCTTTCAAAGCTAAGACGACGTATGTGGAGGCGGGTGTAGAGGTCTCGGCACAATCCGACGGAGAAAACTCGCTCTATATCAACTGGCTCCAAGTGGAAGGCGCTACCGTCTATGTCGTCACTCTGACAGCCGAGGATGGTAGTTTCGAGATGGAACTGACGATAGATACCCAAGGTCATGTTACTTCTTATACGCGTAGGGCACCATCGCGCGCACCGATGCACGAGTTGTACGAAGAAGGAGAAGCATGGAAACTCCGTGTCAACGGCTTAGAGTACGGCAAGAACTATAATATCACTATTCTTGCCAAGGACGATACCCAGACGCTCGCTACCTTCCATACCGCTACCGCTACCGTCACGGAAGCCGATCCGCAAGGGATAGAGGAGCCTACGAGTCAAGAGTCGAGAGTCAAGAGTCAAAAGAAACTCCGTGACGGCGTCCTCTACATCGAGCGCAACGGCAAGAGTTATAACGCACAAGGCGCTGAAATGAGATAAACAACAAAAACAATACAATTATGAAAAAAATTATTCTTTTTCTGTTCGCAGCATTACTGACCGGCAATGTTTGGGCGGACAGTTTCAACTACCGTATGGTGGATGCCGTGCCGGAAGTAGGTCATTACACATGGAATCATTCTTTCGACCCGCAGACCAACAACCTTACATTCTACGACAAGTTCCATTTAGGTGTTGGCGCGAACCGCAAGTATGTGGTGCATGTGTATTCGCGCAAGCCCGGTAAATCGTCTATTATCAAGGCCTATCGGGCTACTGATCCCTCTGATAACAAATATTACTATGGTACAATAGCGCCTGATTGGATTTGCGTAAACGAGATCGGCACAGTGGAACTCATCAACGAGTGGGACTTATGGGAGATAGATGATGAAGGTCATACCGGCGGAGAGGTTTCCATTAACCTCAATAGTGTGATCACAAAAGCGGAAGAACAGAACTACACCGAGTTGCATATCGCTATTGAGGAGTTGACACGTCCGCACTGGGACTACGTCTCAGAATGGTATCCGGTCGAGACTGAGAGCAGATCTGACAGAGGACGCGGTTTATTCCACAACAACTATATCGATGTGGACCTGCCGGTAGTGCAGCAATGCGAACTTAATGTTTCGAGTCACAATGTTTACTATGGCGAAAATTTCCAGGTGACGGCTAAATACAAGGCCTCTCACGGGGCAACGTTAACGATCCAATACCGCGAGAAAGACGGCAATTTCTGGTATGATCTCTCGAAGAGAACCATCACGGCAGCAGAAGCCAAGGACGGCTACCAGTTTACTTACAAGCGCGCTTTCGTCTCCAACGGCATGGATGCCGAACGAGAATATCGTCTTAAGGTTTTTGACCCGGTACGCCAGAACTATACATATAGCGACATGGAAACCGTTGCCTTCTATTACTCTTATGAAGGACCGGATGGCAGATCCTATGTAAAACGATCCACACTGATACAGCTCCCTGCACCGGCAGGAGGGAAAAAATACTATATCACAAGTGATATTCCAGTTACGTTGACCCAAAGCGATTCGGGGTATCAATTCTATATGCCGGCATGCAATGTCCGCTTGCAATTGGTAGATAATTTCTATACCGTTAAGTTCTACGACTACGACTACACGCTTCTCAAGACCATGCAGGTAGCGCAAGGAACGATTGCTACGCCGCCTACTGTGCCTTCGCATGCAGGCATGACCTTCACCGGATGGGATGGCGACTACACGAATATCCAACAGGATATGTCGCTCCATGCGCTCTACAGCGTAGAAGGCGTTGAGGTGAAACTGGCTGAAAGGGATGGTTTGACATTCGTTAAAGAAGGCGAGAAGGTGAACCTCAATATCTACGTCAAGACACCGAACGCCACTGTCACCAAGGCATATATCCAGACTGCGTTGCTTGAAGAGGAAGGTCAGGAGCTGAACTGGTCCGAGGGTACGACCGAAATTATCTTTACAGCCGCACAAGCACAAGTCGGAACCACAAAGACCATGGAGAACACAAGTGCATTCGCGAAGTATGATCCGGGCCGTGCCCGGTACATACGCGTACGTGCCCGTATGAACGGCTCCTCCAACGATGTTTACTCCAATGCCATCCGCATAGATACTTATTATCCGATTACGATCAACACAGGCGAGTATGAAGACCTATGGGCTATGACGGAAAGCCAGGCTATTATAGGTAACGGAACTATCTACGCTCGTCCGGGAGACTCCATATGGTTTGTTGATACGAACGACGATATATGCGAGATGTCGGTCAACTTAGCCAACGGTTGGTCGGGGGCAGTTACGGGAAGCGAGACGACCGATGAAGGAGTGGTTTGGTCCTATATCGTCATGCCGACCGGCTATGGAGCAAATGCCATCAATGTTAGTCACAAGAAACACACCGTGCTCTTCTATGCGGAAGGACACTTTGACGGGTATTGGAGGACGGTTTACGGCGACGGCGTCTATGAGCCGCAAGAGGTGCTGTGCGGCAATGCGACTACACCGCCGGACGTAAATGATATTCCCAACAAGATCTTCCGCGGATGGAAAGCACGTGGAGAGTATGCAGACGATGCCTACACAGACGTGACGGATGATATGATCTTCGATGCCATCCTGGAGGATGTACAGACCTTCACCGTGACCTTCAAAGACTGGGACGGAACGGTTCTGAGCACAGAGGAGGTAGCGATAGGAGAAAGCGCATCGGCGCCAGCTATTATCGAAGGACGTGAAGGATTTGACTTCGTCGGATGGGACAAAGATTTCTCCAAGGTTACAGAAGCTATGACCGTTACGGCGCAATATGAAGCATGGCCGGAAGGGATAGAGCAGCCTACGAGTCAAGAGTCAAAAGTCAAGAGTCAAAAGAAACTCATCGACGGCGTACTCTATATTGAGCGCAACGGCAAGACCTATAACGCACAAGGCGCGGAAGTGAGATAAGCTTCTAAGCTCGGCGGGATTGGTTTCCCGCCGGGTTACAAAAAAAATAATAACAATTAAATCAATACAATTATGAAAAAATTTTTCCTCTTTATCGCAGCTCTCTGCTGCGCAGGATTGGCAAATGCCACCGAAGGTGCCCTGCACGGTGCGTTTACCATTAATAAATATGGTGACCAGGTTGTTTTTTCAAAAGGCAATTTGCAATTTAATGCTGCTAAAGGCACTCATTCTTGTGTAGATGGAACTACAGCTAAAGGAACGTGGCGGTTTGCTGAAAGACAATATGACTTTGTAGGAGACGCTACCATCGGAAGTGTATATGAGGGTGGCAATAAATGCAACAATTTACTCGTTGATGAGAACTATAATGGTTGGATTGACAATTTTGGTTGGGGAACCAGTGGTTATGACAACACGGCCAATGACCCTCGTGCCATCCATTTCCAGCCATGGGACACCTCTTCTGACACCATCAACATCGGCGACCCTACAGAGACCGCCCAATACAATCCCTATGGTTATGGTCCGTCGGCTTACATTATGAGATACTCATCTCTTATCCGGCAGAGCCGAAACTACGACTGGGGAGTGTATAATTCCATCGAAAACGGCGGTAATGCGCCCGATTTGTGGCGATCGCTATCAGGCTGGGAATGGGACTATATAATAACAAAAAGGCCAAATGCAGATAAATTACGCAACCTGGCATATGTTTGTGGTGTAAACGGAGCATTATTATTCCCTGATAATTTCAAATTGCCTAACGGTCTTTCGTTTACGGAAGATAAAAATCAATGGGCGAACAATGTATATGATGAAGTTGCATGGCAAAAATTAGAGGCCGCAGGTGCCGTCTTTTTACCTGCTGCAGGAACAGCATATACAGGGTGCGACTATTGGACATCGGGCGATGAAGCCAATCATCGTGCTAATATGCTGCATCTTGATGTAAAGAACAGTTATTTTGCCAGAGTATTGGTGACTGATACGAAAAACGAATCAAAACGCTATTTTGTTCGCTTAGCGCAAGATATTCCGCACGAGAAACCAGATATTGCTTCAGAAAAGACTTTAACGGGTGTATTTTCTGTAAGTGACGAAACAAAGGTTAATTTCTCACAAGGCAATTTACAATGCTACCCGACAACCAACCCTGCTGTCAACACATGGCAGTTTGCTGAGAACCAATTCGATATTTTGGGTAAGGAAAACGAGAATATCCGTGGCAGAATTCCCCTCAATACATGGATAGATCTTTTTACATGGGGTTCCGGAGATGACCCTGCTTATAAGGACGATATATATGCACCTTTTACAGAATGGGGACTAAGCGGCATTGAGAACGGAGGTGGACACGAATGGCGAACTATGACGAAGGACGAATGGATTTATCTGTTCCGTGGTAGAACGAATGCGGAGAGTCTGTTCGGTCTTGGAAAAGTTGCTAATGTGAGCGGACTGATTTTGTTACCGGATGATTGGACGCTGCCAAGCGGAGCGGAATTCTATCCTGCTACAACCACATCATTTATGTGGTCAGAAGAAAATAGTCAATATGCCAGTGATACAAAATCCGGCTTTAATGATAATACGTATTCCATCAATCAATGGCGTCTGATGGAAGCTGCCGGAGCTGTATTTCTTCCTGCCGCTTTGTTCGGATTTGGCGGCGCCGTAATTGACTCGAATATCGGAGGAGGCTATTGGACTTCTGATGGTATTGACGGACTCGGAGGATTTGATATTAGTTTCTATGCTGATAAAGTGACACTACCGAGCACGTCAGTACTGCGTTTTGATTATGGATGTGCCGTTCGTATGGTAAAGGAAGTGGAAGAGGCGCCTAAAGTGCTGAAGGGTAGATTCCAAGTGAGCGATACAAAGCAAGTCATCTTCTCACAAGGCAATCTACGATACAAAGCCTCCTCTAACGAATGGTCATTCGCAAATAGCCAGTATAGTATGATTGGTCAAAAGAATGGAAATATCGCTGCCAACTACTCCGGCTGGATCGACCTCTTCGGATGGGGAACAGGTAACAATCCTGTAGAAACATCCAAAGAATCTGCGCCGTATGCTTCTTTCTCCGATTGGACGGCAAACCCCATCGTAAACGGGAATAACGAGACATGGTACACACTCTCTGCCGAAGAATGGAACTATCTGCTCAACACACGTCCAAATGCCGCCAGCCTGCAAGGACAAGCGGTCGTGAATGATATAAAGGGATATATACTGCTTCCTGACAACTGGACTATCCCTTTGATTCTGACTTTCACCCCCACCCCGAACGACTACACCACGAATGTATATACGTTGGGAGATTGGGAACTGATGGAAGCAGCTGGTGCTGTATTCCTGCCTGCGGCAGGTTCACGCTATGGAACGGATATCAATGGTTTAAATGCAGGAAACGGCTATTATTGGACATCTACACCCTCTTCACAATACGACGATATGGCACAAGCGCTGATGATTTCCAAAAGTCCAAAAGCCCAAGTCAATGTCGCTATGCCTTGCAACGGCTATGCCGTCCGTCCGGCGCGTGAAGTCAAAGCCAATGAAGGCATAGAGCAGCCTACCTCCGACTCCTCCCTAAAGGGAAGAGCCAATAAGGTCCTCCGTGACGGCGTCCTCTACATCGAGCGCAACGGCAAGACCTATAACGCGCAAGGCGCGGAAATAAAATAACGTTGAACGAATGAACGAGCCATGCAGGGCTGATTACCCTGCATGGTTACAAAAAAGCTTAAGCTTTATCGCTCTTTGACATATTGGATTACCGAACTCAGTAGTTTAAACCGAACGCCCAAAGAGGCACCACATTGAGGAAACCGTATTCGATGTCATCCTTCACGACAATGCCGTTGGGGACATCTTCTATCTGTTTGTTACCTTTTTTTCTTCCGCCGATCTCAAAGGTGTACTCACCAACGGTGAAATCCGAGACACGAGAAGAAAGCACGTCATTGTTGACACGCATCTGGTTGTAAAAGAAAGTCTCACGCAGGTTGCCGGTGTCGGGCTTGCCATATGCAAGAACGGTCATTAGACTGGGGTTATCAATATAGACTTTCTCCACTTTGCCGAGACCGCGCAAACCACCCGTGTTGTCCCGTAACTGACCGATCATGCCGGCTTTCTCCAGATAGACGAGGTAGTCGGATATGTTGTTCTTACTGACTCCTACTTCCTGAGACAAACTTTCTGCGTTGGGTTTCATCGGGGCAATACCCGAGATGACACCTAACAGTTGTATCAGTTTGCGTGCTGTAGATGCTTTTAGATCCGCGTATTGAGCAATGTCCGATTCGATGGTCTGGCGCACAATCTGCTCGATAAGGAGTGCAAAATCCGGCTCGTTACCAAAAGGGTAATAGCCGTTTTGCAGGTACTGTTTGAAGTACATTAACGGATGTTCCATTTGATCATAGACTTTCGTTTCGTGCGCCAATATCTGCTCCAATGAATATACAGGCAAGTTTATGTTGTGAAACAATGCCAGATATTCGCGAAAACTTAACCCCTGCATGTGGTATATCGGTGCTCGGCGGCTCAAGTCCGCCTCGCCGTCTATGATGTCCAGTATGGAGGATCCGGTGAAGACCACCTTGAGCGTCTCGTGAGTATCGTAGATTTGTTTTAACTCGCGCGACCAGTTCTTATACTTGTGCACCTCGTCGATATACAAACGGACACCGCCGTATTTAACAAAGGTATCTGCCAACTCTACAAGCGTGTGCGTTGTGAGATACATGGAGTCGGCAGATACATACAGACTCCGCTCGCGGTCGGGACTTTGCGCCAGATGTTGCAATAGAATGGTCGATTTGCCTACTCCGCGCGGACCGACAAGCCCGAACATACGCCCGTTCCATTTGATGCGGTCGTACATATAACGGCGAAAAGAAGTCGGCGTCTTACGCAGTTGTTCGTTTTGATACGCAATCAGTGAATTGTCTACCATACACAAAGTGATTTAACGTTTCCGGCTGCAAAGGTACTGCTTTTTTATGATATATGCAAATAAATTTGCTAAAAAATCACTCATTAAGGGAGATTTTAATAAAAACAAGCACTTATTGAGGGATAAATAGAAGCAGACTTGCACTTTTTGGGGGTGCAATATACCTTAATGGTAATCCAATTAATGTTTTTTTGAAACAACAAAATCAAAACAAAACAAACAACATATATTAACCGAGCCGAAGGCTCAACAAAAACAACAACCATTATGAAAAAATTTTCCTTTTTATCGCTGCGCTCTTCTGCGCAACAAGTCTCTGGGCGGATTGTCCGTCCAGCTATTCGGATACTATCCCTGCCCCGAGATACCTAACCAATTTCCAGATACACCTGGGCACACCGACTATGTTGACGTTTACGGACGAGTTTAGAAATGACCTGCAACTCGATCGTGCGTATAGTATATATATTCATCCGCGCCGTCTTTTCGTATATGTTCGAGAGTGGCTGCAAGGGTATAGCAAGGGTATAGTAACCCTATAGGATTAAAAGGGAAAAACAACCAACATAAAACCAACATACAATTAACTCTATTTATTAACTTTAATGTTGTGCCCGACACAAATCAGGGTATTATTATGAAACACAGATTCTTCTTATTCATCATTGCAGCCTTTATGGCTACAAGTCCCGCATGGGCGGAATGCCCGCACTTCACATTGGACACGATTGAGGCAGAAAGGTATATAACGGGTCTACAATTTGACATTTCTAATAACTCGTTATCTTTTGTTGATAATTTTAGAAATGATGTGGCATTTAACAGAGAATATTGGATATTAGTTTACCCACGTCATAGTACAGATTTAAACTATGGATGCAAATTCATTACAAAACGAGGGGGTCAAGGTAATCTTTGTTATAATTATGGAGATGGTAGCGGATATATTGACAAAGAAGTAGAGATAGAAGACCAATACAGTAGTCATGGAGGACAGGTAACTATATCGCAATTTAGTGTTAAAAATATTATTTCCGAAATATACGCTAAAGGATGGAAAGAAATTATAATCATAATAGACCCATATAGGAGAATCGAAGATAATATTACAGGAGTAACATCGTTGAATAGTTATTATAGTGGTGTCTATGACTATACAGGTAATGAGATATGGAATTTATCTTATATAAATTACTTTACTTATTCTGTTCCCGCTAGCAATATCTCCCTCTCAGTTCCCCAAGAGGCTAAGTATGGTGGCGATCCGATGGTGATTAAGAGTACTATTCGGGCTACAGATAAATGCAAATACTACATTCAGGAGAGCAATGATGGTGGCGTAAGTTGGACTACCCAGAAGTCGGGTGCGCTGACAGCTGTTCAGGCTCGCGAGGGCGCAACGGTTTCTTATCAGCGTGTCATTACCGGCAACCATGAAAGTATCCGGTTCCGCACACGCGTTGTGTCCTATGAGGCTCCTTACGGATGGATTCATAGCGACACAACAGCCGTACAAGAAGTGCGTGCGCTCTATCCTTATACCATCTATGATATCAACGGAATCGTCAAGGAGACAGGATGGTATCCTGCAGGCATGTTAATCAATTATCAGAAGCCTGCCGACTGCCGCGATTTCAAGTACACCAGCGCGCTACCTGTTAAGGTAGAGGAGAAAGAATCATACTTATCGATGACCATGCCGGCTTGCCCTGTATCGATTGATGAATACACCCCGACATACAAAGTGGACTTCTACGACGCGGACGCTACTCTGCTGAAAACTGAAGAAGTGAGTGCCGGCGAGGACGCTACGCCGCCTGCCATCGGCGCGCAGAACGCACCGGCTGCCAACCGTGCGCCGCAAGCCAAGAAAGGTACGTTCACCGGCTGGAGCAAGGACTACACCAACGTACACAAACCGCTCAAAGTGTTCGCTAAATACGATGTATATGTGGACATGGATATGGATGTAGTGAGCCACACCTGCAACAGGACCGAGGACTGGAAATTCGCTTCGTGGACGATGGCGAAATTCGAGGACAACAAGACGATGGCGATGGCGGGCGACAACATCACCTTCCGCGCGTCCGTCAAGACCAACACACCTGTGAACGTCTATTTCCAGTCGGGGCAACTGAATAGCAACGGCGAACTCAGCTGGACCACTGCCACCAAGGTAGGCGAGATAACCGGCTACGACGTAAACAAAGTGATGACCTTTGACCGCCAAGTGACCGCTGCTGTAGAGTATAACAACGAACTGCCGTTCCAGACCGAACGCTACTACCGTTTCTACGCAGCAGGACCCGGCACAGGCGAGAACGTATATTCCGAGGCAATGGAGATACAGATCTACTACCCCTTGCTGGTGGAATCCGACCAGACCGTACAAGTACTAACCAACGAAGGCGGCTTCTATTGCAACAGCACACGCAGCATCATCCCTGCCAAGTCCGGCGAGCGTATCTTTATCCTTGATCGTCAGGGCTTCAAAGGCGCAGGACTGGACTTTGCTTTCGTACGCCATCCCGCCTCCATACAGGATGGCACCTCCGATGAGGGCTTGCACTATGTGCTGGGACCCGGTATGACGGAGACGGTAAACGTGACAACCCAAAAGAAAGTGGTTTGGTTCGATGGCGTTTATGGCAACGGCTATCCGAAGCAGTTTGACTTCTCCGCGCAAGGCATGGGCAAATACAACGGCTATTATGCCGCAGTTGCCAAAGTGGGCGAGAGCGTTCTGCCGCCGGCTGACCCCGAGATGGACGGATATGTATTCATCGGGTGGAAGAACGAGACGACGACCGAGTATGACGACGACGCCTACCTGAAAATTCCGGCTATCAGCGACCCCTATCTGGAGTTCACCGCCCAATGGGAGGAGATCCCTGCCGCTCCGCAATACACCGTTCGTTTCTACGGCAAGGACGGCTCGCCGCTGATTGAGACACAAAGCATCGAAGAAGGCCAGAACGCTACGCCTCCGACGGCTCCTGAGGTAAGCGGATTCCATTTCACCGGATGGGACAAACCTTATACCACCGTCAAAGCCGACATCGACATCACAGCCCTCTATGGCGAGGACACCAAGACTTGGACCGTGACCTACAAGAACTGGGACGGCGCTGACCTCGGTACGGAGGAAGTGACCGACGGCGAGGCTGCGCAAGGCGTGATCGCTACACGCGAGGGCTACACCTTCGTCAAATGGCGTGATTACACCTCCGGCGACGATGTGGACATGACCCATATCACAGCGAACATCACCGTAGAGGCGGTCTTCACCGAGACGGTTTATACCGTTACCTACCGCGTGGAAGGCGAAGTGACCTATACCGTCGGAGCCGTACACGGCATGAACGCCTCCAGCATCTATTATCCGCTCGGTACGCCGGCAAAGGCTTCTACCGAATCGAAAGTATATGCCTTCACCGGCTGGACACCCGAAGTGGCTACTATTCTGGAAGACGTGACCTTTGATGCCCTCTTTGCCGAGAGCGCACGCACCTATACGGTGACCTTCCAGAACTGGGATCACACGCTGCTGGACGAGCAGCAGGTGGCTTACGGCGAAGCGGCTGCCGCTCCTGCCGAACCGGCCAAAGAAGGCTATACCTTCATCGGTTGGGACCGCGAGTTTAACAACATCCTCGCCGACATGACGGTAACTGCTGTCTTCGAAATGACCAAAAACCAAGGCGGCGCTACCGCTATCGACAACACCGATGCATCCGCCACATTTGGCGGATCCCATAAACTCCTCCGCGATGGACAACTCCTCATCGAGCGCAACGGCAAGACCTATAACGCACAAGGCGCAGAAGTGAAGTAAAGTACAAAGGGACAAAGTACAAAGTACAATGTACAAAGCTCGGCGGGATTGGTTTCCCGCCGGGTTACAAAAAAAAATAATAACAATTAAATCAATACGATTATGAGAAAACTTTTACTTTTTATCGCAGCTCTCTGCTGCGCAAGTATCTCTGCCGAAATCATCAACGGCACAT
>CAMOJA010000029.1 GCA_946616535.1 uncultured Bacteroidales bacterium
TTTTATTGGCCGACGCCCAAATGCGTGCTGCTAATTGTTGTTTATTCATTGTTGATGTTGTTTGCTAATTAAATTGTATGTCCAAACTCGCGTTTGGTTTCTTCGCTATCACGACCGGAAACGGCTTTGCCCATCGCTTTCTCGATACGATCAAGGATACGCGTGGCGCTCTAGCCAGATGAGCTAATACCCCAATATGTGAGACACGTCTCACTTTTTTAATTGTCTCTCAACTTGCGCGACAATTCTGAACGCCTCGTTCAAAATCTTATTCTTATCTCACTATGTTCTTTGCCACAGGGGCACGATTATTTCGAACGATTTTTTCTTTCTCTGTCTCTTGATTAAGTACTCGTTTCAATTCCTCTATATCTGGTAATGCTCTGCGAACATCTTCCGGCATGTCATCTGCGGTGGTATAGGTAGCCACTCCCATAGGACTATCATATCGTTTGATGACATACTCTACAAACGCCTTATCAGCCGACTTGCAAAGTACAATACCGATAGAAGGATTCTCATGCGGTTTGCGAACCTTATCATCTAATATCTGCAAATACGTAGTGAGCTGACCAAGGTAGGAAGGATTAAACTCGCCCGCTTTGAGTTCAACAACGACTAACGCATTCAGCTCGCGATTGAAGAAAAGCAAATCGGGGAAGAAGTCATGGTTGTACACCTCTAGATGATATTGATTGCCAACAAAGGTAAAGTCATGTCCAAACGTCATGATAAAATTCTTTACGTTCTGCACAATCTCCTTCTCGATAACACGTTCATCCACATCTATCTTATCCCGAAGTCCTATCTCTTCTACGTTGATAAAATCCAACGCATATGAATCCTTGAACATCATTACTGCTTTGCGTGCTACTGAGGAATTTACTAACGCTTTGGAGAAATTATTCGGTATCTCCTCACGATGCTCATAGGCTTGTTGTTTGATGAGTTTCTCCAATGCATCTACAGACAAGTGTTCCTGCGCAGTGCGATGGATATAGTAGTAACGGGCTTCGAGGTCTTTGTTTTTCTGATAGATTTCCACATGGTGAGTAAATGGCACCGAAAAGAAGTCTTCTACAGGGAACTCAACCGCATTTGGAATACAGATGGAGTGATATATATCTATCTTGTTATCAGCGATTTGCAATTCGTCAGTTACGACTGACGATTTGGTAATGGGAGATTCGTCAGTTGCGACTGACGATTCTTGCGAAGATTCGGCCATTGCAATTGTCGATTGTGAATTATCGGTTGCAACCGATGAATCTACATCTAACATCTGCCATGCCTCATAAAATAGACGCATGTACTTTAAGTTAGTTGCTGAATAGCCTCTTAATCCGGGTAATTCTCGAAGCAGTTGGTCACTTATTGCTTTCAATGCACCTGCACCATAAGGTAGTCTACGCGTGTTGTTAGATAGATATTTACCGATTGCAAAATACACTGCCAACTGAATGCGATTCGTACCTTTTAGGGCTTCGTATTGACCTTGTAGGATAGCCGTTTTGATGGTCTCCACCGCTTGTGATAGCGGAATAAGCGAATTCTGTTTTTCTATATCAGCCATGTTCGAACTATTTAGCTATTTGATTAATCTATTTTGCATAGGCACACAAAATCGGGTACAAAGTTACTACAAATATTTGGAATATACAAGGATTTGGCGGTAAAAATCAAATATATTTGGATTTTTAATGGAAAATCATTGGTATTGGCACAAATGTGCGAAATAATCGTTCGAGCATATTTGTACGAGATAAGAACTACCTTCGAAGGGTCCCCTTTAGGGTAGGTTGTCGAAGTACTCCAGATATTTACTTTTTTCCAAAATATGCAAATGATTTTGCATATTGTCTGAATATCAGGGCAAAATTCTCTAATTGCATATCAATTCTATAGCAAGAGCACCAAAGAAGATAAGCTTAATGATGTCCCATATCAATCCGAGGATGAGTCCCTTCGTATTATCAATGGACTCCATTATTTTGTCGTAATCGTTCATAATAGTAGGTTTAGAAATTCATGAACATCGAAACGGTAAACCATATAGCTAATCCCGCTTCCATCAAACCAAACAACAATCCAAGTGTTATGTTCGCTAACTCACCATTATTTGGTGCAATTTTCATAAGATTGTAGACTAACATAAGCATGTAATTTTTGATATTCGCTGCAAAATTACTGCTTTTAACTCCCAAAACATGGGAGTAGCAAAAGAAAAAAGCAAAAAATCTTTATTTTTCTTCTTTTTGAGCGTATTTTCTACTATTTTTCTCTTTCCCTCTTTTATTTTGCGGAGTGAAACGGAGCAAGAAAAATGCTTGTCATAACAAAGAGAGCGGATACAGAAACACGGCAGGGGCGATGCCTGCCGTGTTTCACATTATGCACACGCATATACGCGCACGATTCAATTAAGGTTTTACGCATATACGCGCACGATTCAATTAAGGCTTTGCGCATATACGCGCACGATCAATTAAGGTTTTGCGCGACTGCGCGCACGAAGAGGTTGGAATTGTATTGTCCCAAGCGTTCTTATTGCTCGTCCTCGACTGCTGCCTGAGCGGCGGCGAGGCGTGCGATAGGAACGCGGAACGGGCTGCAGGATGCGTAGTTCATGCCGACACGGGCGCAGAACTTAACGGAGCTCGGCTCACCACCGTGCTCGCCGCAGATACCTGTACGGAGTCCCGGACGAACGGCACGACCTTTCTCTACCGCCATCTTGATCAACTGACCTACACCGTTCTGGTCGAGTACCTGGAACGGATCGACTTTGAGGATCTTCTTCTCGAGGTATACAGGGAGGAAGGAAGCGATATCGTCACGGCTGTAACCGAAGGTCATCTGGGTGAGGTCGTTGGTACCGAAGGAGAAGTACTGCGCCTCGGTAGCGATACGGTCTGCGGTCAGCGCGGCACGCGGGATCTCGATCATCGTACCGATCTCGTACTCTACCTCTACGCCGTACTCGGCG
Source organism: uncultured Bacteroidales bacterium (assembly GCA_946616535.1). The sequence goes on from CAMOJA010000029.1 coordinate 2,987, forward strand.
AAGACCTCTTTGGCTACGCGCTGGATGATCTCTTTCTGCTGCTTGAGCTCATAGAGGATACCGATGAGCGGCACCATGATCTCCGGCATCGGGTTCTTGCCTTCTTTCTTGAGTTCGCAAGCGGCACCGAGGATAGCGCGGGTCTGCATAGCGGTGATCTCCGGGAAGGTGATACCCAGACGGCAACCACGGTGACCGAGCATCGGGTTGTTCTCTGCCAACTGAGCTACACGGGTCTGGATCTCCTCAACGGAAACGCCCATCTCTTTCGCCATCTGCTCTTGTCCCTTCAGATCATGCGGAACGAACTCGTGCAAAGGCGGGTCGAGCAGACGGATGTTCACAGGCAGGCCGTCCATAGCGTCCAAGATACCCTTGAAGTCAGCCTTCTGGTACGGCAGCAGTTTAGCCAGTGCTTTCTCGCGGCCCTCGCTGTCCTTGGCGAGAATCATCTCACGCATAGCGATGATCTTCTGGTCGTCGAAGAACATATGCTCGGTACGGGTCAGACCGATACCCTTAGCGCCGAACTGACGAGCTACGCGAGCGTCGTGCGGGGTGTCGGCGTTGGTACGAACCTGCAGTTTGGTATATTTGTCGCAGAGGTCCATGAGGGCCTTGAAATCGCCACTGAGTTCAGCTGCTTTCGTCGGGATCTCACCTGCATAGACCTGACCGGTCGAACCGTTAAGGGAGATATAGTCGCCCTCTTTGTAGGTCACGCCTTCGATCTTCACGGTCTTGGCTTTATAATCCACGAGGATGGCACCTGCGCCGGAGACGCAGCATTTACCCATACCGCGAGCCACTACGGCAGCGTGCGAAGTCATACCGCCGCGTGCGGTGAGGATACCTTCGGCAGCAGACATACCTGCGAGGTCTTCCGGGCTGGTCTCGATACGAACCATGACTACCTTATGACCGTTCTCGTGCCACTCCTGTGCGTCATCCGCGTGGAAGACGATCTGACCGCATGCAGCACCCGGAGATGCCGGCAGACCTTGGGTGATGACCTTGGCTTTCTTGAGCGCGTCCTTGTCGAAGACAGGGTGGAGCAGCTCGTCGAGTTTCTGCGGCTCGCAGCGCATGATCGCCTCTTTCTCGGAGATCACACCCTCGCGTACGAGGTCCATGGCGATCTTCACCATCGCGGTACCGGTACGCTTGCCGTTACGGGTCTGGAGGAACCAGAGTTTGCCTTCCTGTACGGTGAACTCCATATCCTGCATGTCGCGGTAGTGGTCCTCGAGCTTCTGCTGGATCTCGTTGAGCTCGGCGTAGAGCTTCGGCATGGCTTCTTCCATCGACGGATATTTGCTGGCACGCTCCTCCTCGCTGATGCCCTGGAGCGCTGCCCAACGGCGGCTACCCTCGAGGGTGATCTGCTGCGGAGTACGGATACCTGCTACTACGTCCTCGCCTTGTGCGTTTACAAGGTACTCACCGTTGAAGAGGTTCTCGCCCGTTGCGGCGTCACGGCTGAAGCAAACACCGGTAGCGGAGGTCTCGCCCATGTTACCGAAGACCATTGCCATAACGGAAACAGCGGTTCCCCACTCGTCAGGAATTCCTTCCATCTTACGGTAGAGGATAGCGCGCTCGTTCATCCAGCTGCGGAATACGGCGCAGATAGCGCCCCAGAGCTGCTCGATAGGATCGTCCGGGAAATCCTTGCCGGTCTGCGCTTTGATAGCGGCTTTGAAACGCTTAACGAGCTCTTTGAGCTCCTCTACGTTCAGGTCCTTGTCCAGCTTGATGCCGCGGATCTCCTTCACCTCCTCGATGATCTTCTCGAACGGGTCGATGTCGGTCTTGTTCACCGGCTTCATGCCCAGAACGACGTCGCCGTACATCTGTACGAAACGGCGGTAGGAGTCATACACGAAGTGGGGGTTGTTGGTCTTGGCTACCATGCCTTCTGCTACGGTATCGTTCAGACCGAGGTTGAGGATGGTATCCATCATACCCGGCATGGATGCGCGTGCACCCGAACGAACGGAGACAAGCAGCGGGTTCTTCGGATCGCCGAACTTGCAGTTCATCAACTCCTCCACGTGCTTGACTGCTGCCTCTACCTCTGCGGTGAGCTCGGCTACGATCTTCTCCTGACCGACCTGGTAGTACTCGTTGCAGACCTCGGTGGTGATGGTGAATCCCGGAGGAACGGGCACGCCGACGAGGTTCATCTCTGCGCAGTTAGCGCCCTTGCCGCCCAGCAGCTCACGCATTTGCGCGTTACCCTCGGCCTTACCGTTACCGAAGGTGTAAACTCTTTTTTTCTTTTCCATTTTAAGATATATTTTTTATTGAATAATGTGTTTCTCACAAAATGCGGTGCAAAGATACAATTTTTTTTTGAATTATGCAAATTTATTTGCACATATGCTAAATTTTTTGTAATTTTGCAGCGAAATTGGAAAAACACAAAATCTAATATATAAAAACACAAATCTATGAGTGATGTAACTACGTTGATGTACGTCGTATTGGCGGCATCGGTTTTAGCGCTCGGATTCGCCTATTATTTCTACCGTTGGATGTTAGGAAAAGAGGAAGGCACCGAGCTGATGAAGAAGATCGCTTCGCACGTTCGTAAAGGAGCGATGGCTTATCTCAAACAACAGTACAAAGTAGTGACGATCGTCTTTGTGGTACTGGCGGTTGTCTTTGCCGTAATGGCGTATTTCAACCTGCAGAACGGTATCGTCTGGTTCGCCTTCCTGACGGGCGGTTTCTTCTCGGGTCTGGCGGGTTTCTTCGGCATGAAGACGGCGACGTATGCGTCAGCCCGTACGGCTAATGCGGCTCGTCAGACGCTGAACGCGGGTCTGCAGGTAGCCTTCCGCAGCGGCGCGGTGATGGGTCTGACGGTAGTGGGACTGGCGTTGCTGGACATCTCCGGATGGTTCCTGATCCTGCAGAAGACGGGTCTGCTCGCGCTCGTAGGCGCGGACGCGGACCTTATCACTGTCACGACGACGATGCTGACGTTCGGCATGGGTGCCTCGACGCAGGCGCTCTTTGCCCGCGTGGGCGGCGGTATATACACGAAGGCTGCGGACGTAGGTGCCGACCTCGTAGGCAAGACCGAGTATAACATCCCCGAGGACGACCCGCGTAACCCTGCGACGATAGCGGATAACGTAGGCGACAACGTAGGTGACGTAGCGGGTATGGGTGCGGACCTGTATGAGAGTTACGCCGGTTCGATCCTTGCGACGATGGCGTTAGGTGCGTCGGCTTTTGCCGGGGCAGCGGTAGAAGGGATGCAGATGAAGGCGGTGTTGGCTCCGTCGCTGATAGCGGCGTGCGGCGTGCTACTGAGTATCATCGGTATCTATCTGGTGAAGACCAAAGAGGACGCGGGCATGAAAGAGCTGCTGCGTGCGTTGGCGATAGGTACGAACACGGCTGCGATTTTGATTGCCGCTGCAACGTTCGGCATCTTCGCCTGGCTCTTCGGCACGGAGACGAGTCTGTGGTGGCAGGTGGGACTGTCGGTAGTAGTGGGACTGCTCGCCGGCGTGATCATCGGTCAGAGCACGGAGTACTACACCTCGCAGAGTTATAAACCTACGCAGAAAGTGAGTGAGAGCAGTCAGACGGGTCCGGCGACGGTGATCATCAGCGGTCTGGGCTTAGGCATGCTCTCGACGGCGGTGCCGGTGATCACGGTAGGGGTAGCGATCATCTTGGCGTACCTCTGTGCGAACGGCTTCCATGTAGAGTTCAGCGCGGCGAACCTGAGTATGGGGCTGTACGGTATCGGTATCGCGGCGGTAGGAATGCTCTCGACCTTGGGTATCACCTTGGCGACCGACGCTTACGGTCCTATCGCCGACAACGCCGGCGGTAACGCGGAGATGAGCGGTCTGCCTGCCGAAGTCAGGCAGCGTACGGACGCGTTGGATGCCCTGGGCAACACGACAGCAGCGACGGGAAAAGGTTTTGCCATCGGTAGTGCCGCCCTCACGGCGTTGGCGCTCCTGGCATCGTATGTCGAGGAGATCAAGATAGCGCTTATCCGTACAGGCGAAGCGTTGCCGAACGGGGTAGAGGCGGCGAAAGCGACGCTGGTGGATTTCATGGACGCCTATAACGTCAATCTGATGAACCCGATCGTGCTGGTAGGTATCTTCATCGGCTCGATGATGGCGTTCCTGTTCTGCGGTCTGACGATGAACGCGGTAGGCCGTGCAGCGCAGAAGATGGTAGAGGAGGTACGCCGGCAGTTCCGGACGATCAAAGGTATCCTCGAAGGCAAGGCCGATCCGGACTACGCCCGGTGCGTAGCTATCTCCACCAAGGGTGCGCAACACGAGATGCTGCTGCCGTCGATCCTCGCGATCATCGTACCGATCATCACGGGTCTGGTACTGGGCGTAGCAGGCGTGTTAGGACTGCTCATCGGCGGTCTGGCGACGGGCTTTGTGTTAGCCGTGTTCATGGCGAACGCCGGCGGCGCTTGGGATAACGCGAAGAAATATGTGGAGGAAGGTCATTTCGGCGGCAAGGGCAGCGACTGCCATAAGGCGACCGTCGTCGGCGACACCGTAGGTGACCCGTTCAAAGACACGAGCGGCCCGAGTCTGAATATCCTCATCAAGCTGATGTCGATGGTCAGTATCGTCATGGCGGGACTGACGGTAAGTTGGCACTTGCTATGAGCCGAGGGCGAGGCAGATGAGACCGGCGAGGATGCCGAGCATGCAAAGGACCTTTTTATAAGGGTCCTTTTCTTTTAGGAAGATGAGCCCATAGGCGAAGCCGATGACCGTCCCTCCGCGGCGGATGGTGGAGACGACGGCGATCATCGAATCCGGGTCCTGCAGCGCTAACATATAGACGTTATCGCTGATGACGAGGAAGACAGAGATGAGGGCTACGGGGAGGAGAGTCGAAAGTCGAAAGTCGAAAGTCGAATGACGAAAGTCGAAAGTCGAAAGACGAAAACCCGGTGACGAGGGGTGGCGGCGATGGTGGATGTAACAGAAGATAATCATCATCACCGCCTGATAGAGCGTATAATACACCTGCACGGCATTATGGTCGTAGAGGCGCATGATATACTTGTCGTACAGCCCGGAGCCGGCACCGATGATAATCGCGAGGGCAAGGGCGAGGTAGTAGTTAGACCGCAGGCGAGGCCTGCTCAAAGTCGAAAGTCGAAAGTCGGAAGAAGAAAGTCGAAAGTCGGAAGAAGAAAGTTGAAAGACGAAGATACTGCCGATGGCGAGGAGGACGCCGATCCACTGCCAGGGGTTGAGGCGTTCGCCGAAGATGAGCATCGCGCCGATGAGCGTCCACATGGGTCGTGTCGCCTGCCAAGGGCTGACGATAGAGATAGGGAGGTGCTTGAGCGCGAGATAGGCGCAGAGCCAGGAGCTGAGGACGATCACGGATTTGAGGACGGTCAGCAGGTGGCCGCGGAGATCGAGCGCAGGCACGAAAAAAGCCGTCTCAGTCATCAGAGACGGTGCGAGACGGGAGAGCAGCAGGGGGACGAGCAGGATGCACGAAGAGATGAGGACACTGGCGGTCAGGACATCGACCACCGAGCCATCGCGCAAAGCTACCTTCTTGCTGATATCATAGAACCCCAAGCAGAGGGCAGAGAGAAAGGCTAAAATGACCCAGGTCATTTATAATTGACAATTGATAATTGATAATTGATAATTGACAATTGATAATTGACAATTGATAATTGGTTATTTGTACAGGAAGCGTTTGATGGAGCGTTTGGGAGTTTTCTCAAAGGGCTTGTCCTGCACCTCGATGTTCGAGACCTTGCTGTAGGAGGGGATGAGGTGGTTGAGCTTCTCGAGGTTCTGCTTCATGAGCTGCTGGATCTCCTCGAAAGACATGCGTTTGGTGAGCGTCTCATCGGGGAAGACGAGTGCCACGAGTTTGCCCTCACGCTCGACGATGAGCGACTCGCCGACCGCCTCCTGGTTATTGAGTTTGTCCTCGATCTCCTCGGGGTAGATATTCTGTCCGGAAGCGCCGAGGAACATCGTCTTGCAACGTCCTTTGATATAGATATTCTGCTTCTTGTCGAGCCGTCCGAGGTCGCCTGTACGGAGCCATCCGTCGTCGGTGAAGGCGGCTTTGGTAGCCTCTTCGTTCTTGTAGTAACCGAGCATGACGTTCTCTCCCTTGACGAGTATCTCGCCGATACCGGCATCGTTGGGGTTGTCGATCTTGACCTGCATATTCATCACCGGCACGCCTCCCGTACGGGCTTTGAAGTATTTCGGCGGGTTCCCGCCGATGAGGGGTCCGCATTCGGTCATGCCGTAACCGATAGAGAGCGGGAAATGGATATCCATGAGACATTTCTCCACGACGGGGTTCATCGCCGCACCGCCGCAGATGAAGTACCGCAGCTTGCCTCCGAACGCATTCCTCAGACCGCTCTTGACGCGGCTCTTGAGGAAATCGCCGATGATAGGCACGTTCCAGAAAGAGCGGATCGCCCATTTAGAGAGCGTGGGGTCGAGTTTCTGCTTGTAGATCTTCTCGATGACCAGCGGCACGGTGACCACCAGGTAGGGCTGCACGTCCTTGAGGGCTTTGAGCAGGATGGACGGGGTAGGGCTCTTGGTCAGGAAATAGATATGCGTCCCGGAGCAAAGGGGGTAGAGCAGCTCGCATATCTGGCCGAACATGTGCGCGAGAGGAAGCATGGAGACGAGCCGTTGTCCCGGATCGACGGGCAGCATCTTCATGCCGACCTCGACGTTGTTACTGAGCGACCTTCCGTTGAGCATGACGCCCTTGGGGCTGCCGGTAGAGCCGGAGGTATAGTTGATGAGGGAGAGCTTGTCGGGATCGGCGGTGAAGGAGATATCCTCGGGCTCGATCCCCTGCGGGTATTTGGCTTTGAAGAGCTTGTCGATGGCTTCCTTGGCAGGCACTTTGATTCCTTCCGCTTGGTATAGAGGCGCCCAGTCCTGCAAGGAGACCGCCGCCTTCAGTTTGGACGGCATCGTCTGGTGCTGCAGCTCTTTCCAGACGTAGGGTCCGACAAAGAGCATCGAGCTATCTGAGTGGTCGAGAAGGTGGTTGATATCCTCGGCGGTGAAGTCCTGCAGGATGCTGACGCAGACGCCTTCGTACGCGGCGATAGCGAGGTACGCTACCGCCCAGTTAGCGCAGTTCCGTCCGGCAAGGGCGATCTTATCGCCCGGGTGGATACCCAGCTGCTCAAAGAGCACGTGCAGGCGCAGCATCTCGATGGCTAATTCGCCAAAACTATACTCATGATTCTCATTATAATCGGTCAGCGCCGCGTCGTTCCACTGATGCGACATGACGGATGTCAGATAGTTCAGATAATGCTTGGTCATAATTTAATAGCAAAATTTATAATGGCAGGTAGATCACCTGTTTGGTTTCGAACCACTCGCCTTTGAACCACGTGGAGCAAGGCGTTACTTCTGCGTTCTTGAAGGGTCGCAGTTCTTCTGTGAGGTCGCCGCCTTTGAGTACGATGACGCCGTTGGGCACGGCGTTGCGGTAGGAGGAAGAGATATTCTTCCTCACCAGTTTGACCAGATCGGGCAGGGGCATGACGGCACGGGAGACGACGAAATCAAACTTCTGCTTCTCTTCCTCTGCGCGTTCCTGCTTGCAGACGACGTTGGTCAGGCCGAGTGCCGTAGCGACCTCGGTAGCGACCTTGATCTTCTTTCCGATGGAGTCAATCAAGGTAAAGCGGCATTCGGGAAAAAGGATAGCTAAAGGGATACCGGGGAAGCCACCACCGGTACCGACGTCAAGGATAGTGCTACCGGGCTGGAAAGGCACGAGCTTCGCGATCGCCAAGGAATGGAGCACGTGGTGCTCGTAGAGGTTATCGATGTCCTTGCGGGAGATGACGTTGATCTTACCGTTCCAGTCACGATAGAGCCCGTCAAGCTGAGCAAACTGCTCAGCCTGGCGCGGCGAGAGATGAAAATAATCTTTGATTATCATTCTGCCATGTTGGTGAAAACATTCTGTACATCCTCGTCCTCCTCGATCTTGTCGATAAGTTTCTGTACGGACTCGCGTTGCTCGTCGGAGAGCTCCTTGGTGTCGTTAGGGATGCGTACAAACTCGATAGACTGGATCTCAAAGCCGTTCTCCTCGAGGTATTTCTGCATATTGATCGCCTCGTTGAAGTCCGAATAGATGACGATGGTGTTCTCCTCTTCATCCACGCCGAGTTCCTCTACACCGAAATCGATGAGCTCGAGCTCGAGTTCGTCCAGGTCGATGCCGTCTTTCATGGTGACGGTGAAGCAAGCCTTGCGGTCGAAGAGGAACTGCAGAGAGCCCTGTGTACCGAGGGTACCGCCGAACTTGGTGAAGTAGGAGCGGATATTAGCGACGGTACGCATGTGGTTGTCGGTCGCTGTCTCGATGAAGATCGCGATGCCGTGCGGTCCGTATCCTTCGTAGTTGATCTCCTTATAGCCCTCGGAAGACTTATCGGTCGCTTTCTTGATGGCGCGGTCGATGTTATCCTTCGGCATATTCTCGCGCTTGCATTGTTGGATCAACGCACGCAGACGAGGGTTCGAATCCGGATCCGGTCCGCCCTCACGGGCAGCGATAGTAATTTCTTTGCCTAACTTGGTGAAAGTGCGGGACATGTGTCCCCAGCGTTTTAATTTAGTTGCTTTTCTGTATTCAAAAG
>CAMOJA010000030.1 GCA_946616535.1 uncultured Bacteroidales bacterium
AGCCGAGTAGGTCTGTCCGAAGAAGTCTACCGTCTGACCTTGCAGTACATCCTCACGGATCGTATTATAATACGGAGCGTTGACGGAGAGGACGAGCGTCTCGATGCTGTCGCATCCATTCGATGCTCTCAGCGTATCGCGGTAGATACCCGGTTCGGTAAGATCCATATTCATGAATCGATAGCTGCTACCTTGACATATTGCTACACGTGTGGTATCCAGTACCGGATCGTTAACTACGAGTTGGAGACCGTAGTACATCTTCTCGCCCTGATAGTAGGTGGTATCGTTGCGATAGATACCGGCCGTGTAGAGCGGAGTGACGGAACCATCCCACTTGTTGATCCACATGTACGGCAACTCAGGTGAGCAGACAGTGACAACCGTATCAACCATCCGGTGCACAATGAGTTGCAGGATCGAGGTGCTGTCGCAACCCTCCGGCGTGGTGCCGAAGTGAGTGTACGTGCCGGTGGTCGAATAGTCGGTGCCGAAGAACGATACCGTCTGACCCTCGATGATATGCTGTACTTGGTAGTTGTAATAGGGTTGATTAACTGTCAGGACGAGGTTGATCACGCTATCGCAACCGTTAGCAGCCCGTACGGTATCGCGGTAGATACCGGTGGTGGTGAGGGCTTCGCCCTTGAACTGATAAGACTCACCGTCGCAGATCGATACGCGGATCGTGTCTTGTACCGGCTGGTTCACTATGAGTTGCAAGGTGTAGAAAGTACGCTTACCGTTGACGTAGGTGGTGTCATCTCGATAGGTGCCTGCTGTGTAGAGAGGCTTCTGCTCGCCGCTCCACTTATTCACCCACATATAAGGCAGTTCGCTCGTACAGAGTGTGACGATGGTGTCCACTTGCGGATGTACGGTGAGGAAGAGTTCCGTGATGGAGTCGCAACCCTCCGGCGTCACTGCCGAGTGACGATAGGTTCCCGAAGTGGTGTACGGCTGACCGTAGAACAAATAACTCTCACCTTCGTAGATATCTACCGGAACGTGGATGTAAACCGGTTTATTCACCGTGAGCAGCAGGGTCACGATGCTGTCGCAACCAAGATTGGAGCGGAGAGTGTCGGTGTAGGTGCCGCCTTTGGTGTAGCGAACTCCGTTGAAGGAGTACTCCGATCCCTCGCACATAGAGTGACGAACGGTATCGGTTATAACCGGTATCACGCGCACGTAGCGCACGTATATACTATCATATAAGTCTTTAGTTTGTAAATACTTATAGTAAGTACCGGTGGTATAGATGTCGTTCTTGAATACCTCGCTGCTATCAGCGTTGTACCAGGTATACGGCGTCTCGTTATAGCAGATTGTTACCGTATCGTGGAACTCGTAGGTCGGATGGATGACGAGCGTCAAGCTGTCGATGCTGTCGCAACCATACTGAGTCGGGAAGCGGTATCCGTAACGACCGTCGGCATAAAGACTATCGGTATCGATCAGCGTACCGCTCTGGTAATGCTTCCATACGTACGGGGTATCGACATCGGCGATGTGAACCGTGGTATCCTTGAAGTAACGCGGGTAGATATTGAGTCGCAGCACGATGATACTGTCGCAACCGTGGATGGTAGCGAGGGTATCGTTATACAGACCTGCGTTATAGATGTAACGCGGTTGGTTCGCCTTGGTCAGACCCCAACGCATCGAGTCACCTTCGCAGATGAACGCAGTGATAGTATCGTACACTTGTTTCCAGACGTTGATATGAACAGTATGGATGCTATCGTAGCCTTCGATGGTCTGTTCGCCGTAGATATAGTCACCGGTGGCAGTGATGTTATCCAAACCGCGCCAGGTGAATGGTACTTCGTTCGCGCAGATATTAATCGTATCATCGGCGATTTGATAGGTCTGATGGATGAAAAGATGCAGACTATCGATACTATCGCAGCCATACTGGGAATGGAAGTTATAGCCATAATGTCCCGTTATATAGAGCGAGTCGGTATCGATCAAGGTGCCGCTCTGGTAATGTTTCCATACATACGGCGTATCGACATCAGCGATGTGAACCGTGGTATCTTTCATATACCGCGGGAAGACATTGAGACGCAGTGTAATGATACTGTCGCATCCGTGGATAGAGGTGAGGGTATCATTATAAAGGCCGCTGGTGTAGAGGAAGCGAGGCTTGTTTGCCTTCGTTAAGCCGAAGCGCATCGAGTCTCCTTCGCAGATCCATGCCTGAATCGTATCATGCTCTATCGGCATCACGCGTACGTAACGCACGTGCGTGCTGTCCGCCATACCGTCCGCAGTACGGAAGTTCTGGATGTATTCGCCGGTTGTGTAGATATCTTTCTTGTTACCCCATTCATACGGCGTCTCATCTGCGCATATCTGAACCGTATCACGGAAGAGATACTGCTGATGGATGAAGAGATGTAAGGTATCGATGCTGTCGCAACCGTACTGGCTCTCGAAGCGATGGATATATGTGCCATCTGCATAGAGCGTATCGGAAGGCAGTACCAGACCACCGGTACCTATGTGCGTCCAGATATACGGAGTATCTGCAATCGAGATATGCTTGGTCACTTCGTTCGCATAGATGTCTCGTACATTCACACGCAGTTCGATGATGCTGTCGCAACCGTTCGTCGTACGAACCAGCGTATCCTGATAGATACCGGACTTGCTGATGAAGCGTTGCGTATGAGCACGTGTCAAACCGAACTGGATGGATTCGCCGAAGCAGATATTGGTATCGATGTACTGGATGGTCTTTTGCTTGAAGACAACATACAGATCATAGATACTATCCAAGTAAACGCGTGTCGGCAGCGTGTCATATACATGGAAGTGCGCACTGTCTTGGTTCGGAGTGTTGAACCGGCTCTCGAAGTTCGTCGGCCATGGGAAGGTGACGGTGGTATTCGAGAACTCGCAAATTTCCAGTGTATCACGGAAGACGTTCGTCTGGTGAACCTTGAAGTCGAGAACGATCGTACTGTCGCATCCGTATTTGTTCCACATCGTGATGGAGTAGATACCGGTAGAGCGGAGTGTATCGACTTGTGTGGTATCTGTTCCGTCGAGTTTCTTCCACGTGTTGGTCCAGTAGTACGGGATATCGCGATCGGTGATCGTCAGGGACTTATGGGTCGTCTTGATGCTATCACGTGTCTCAAGGTACAACTCGATGATGCTATCGCAACCGTTGAGGGCCGGGATGGTATCGTAGTAAACGCCCTTCAAGGTAAGCAGACGCGAGGTCTGGGTGTTATCGTGATGGTGCGCATCGAAGCGATACTCGGTGCCTTCGCAGATAGTGTCGTAAATCTGGGTGAAGTACTTCTGATGGTAATCCACATACAGATCATAGATGCTATCGAAGCGATAGAGCAGAGTAGGCAGGGTGTCGATCAGGTGATAAGCCGTGTCGTGACTCGGCAGTTTGAACTCCGTCTCATGACCATCTGCCCAGATATAGAGCGTGTCTTTGTTCTTGAACTCACAGACACTCAGGGTGTCGCGGAAATGATAGGTGGAGTCAACAAACAGGTGCAGGGTCATTACGTACTTACAGTACTGACCGCGTGAGTCGATAACCGGTAAGTCTAATCCGTTCGCCCCCTGAATAGCGGTAGGTCCTACTCCTGGTACACCATCATATGAGATCGAGTCGTACAAGCCCGTAGCGTAGCGCCATTCGTTATTCCAGAATAAGGAGTCGCCCATTGCGATATGCACGATGGTATCTTCATGAATGGTATCCAGCATGAAGACAGTCCATTCGATGATACTGTCGCAGAGGAAGTTCTTGTCATAATGCATCGTGCCGTGAGTCTCATCCACGAAGGGCGAATAGGTCTTCACGGTGTCGCGGTAAACACCCTCGGTATAAACCCAATCCTCTTTATACGGCCAGAAGAGCTGAACGGAGTCGCCCTGACAGAGATAGAAGGTATCCTTTGCAGGAACATCCTGTTTCGGACGAACGATGATATGATGGTAATAACTGCTGTCACAGTTCCATACAATCGTATCTTTCGTATAGGAAACACCTTTCCACTTGCCTTCCCATTTTCCATGGAACGTGCCGCCATTGTACTCGTCAAACTTAGGATTAACCAGATTTCCAAGCACAACCGGGTTCACCGCGATTTCCTCTTCGCAGATGAAGGTCGAGTCATTCTTTGTAATTTCCGGAATAATGCGCAGATCAACGGTAATGATGGAGTCACAACCGCAGGACGTAGTGTCGAACGTGTGTCTCCAGGTGCCTTCTTCCCATAGGGTGTCCGGATTAACGCGACCGAAGATATACGGCAGATATTGCTCGCAAATTGTATCTTTGAAGTGGTAGTCATAAATCGTATCAATCTTCACATTAACATAGAAGATCGAGTCGCAAGGTGCATTCGGGTCAGCCGGTGAAACCTCTTTACGATAGATAAAGGCTGTATCGTTATGGAAGATTTCATTGGGTTGACCGTACCACCAAGCTCCTTTATTCTGACAACCGTGAACATATATTGTGGTGTCATACGGATGAACAATAGTGAGGTGCAAGCTGTAGTACTCTTCAAGCATACCGGTAGTCTCATTTTCAACCGTACTGGTATAGATACCCGAGGTATAGAGAGTGTCGTTCGGGATGTCCGGACGTTGGTGAACCCATACATACGGATATTTCTTATCGGCAGGCGTATCTTCCATCGTATCCGTTCTACAGATCGTCTTCTCGATACGCATCTCCTCAACTACATGGAGGATACTGATGCTATCGCAACCGTTAGCCGTCTTGGTGGTATCGCTGTAGTCGCCGCCACGTTCGATGGTGTAATCGCCCCAAACGATGGTCTCGCCTTGGTACAATACACGGGTCTCCGTGTGCTGCTTGAGCGACGAAACAAATACCTCTAAGTAAATGATGCTGTCGCACGAGCCGTTCGGGTCGCTTTGATTGATGGTGTCGCGGTAAACGGTATCCATCGTTGCGGTCGTGTTACCGTATACCTTACCACGTATCAACTCCGGTGTACCGCTACATACCCAGTGGTATTCCGTAGCCTTCGGAGCAGCATCGACGGTGAGGTTCAAGCGATAGATACTATCGGTATTGTTGACGGAGTTATAGCGGTATTCGATCATCTTGGTCGTACCTACTTCGCCATACAAATCGTCATTCTGATGATCCGCAGGACCGCTTTGCCACTTAAACGGCAGTTTGGTTTCGCAGACGGTGGTATCCAGTTGGAAGAGATAAGTCGGATATACGATGAGAACGAGTTCCTCTTGGTTGTAACATCCGCCTTGGGTCTTCTCCGTATGGTAATACGTGCCGGCATTGGTCAGCACAGTGTCGCGTGTCACACCGCCTAATGTGTAGTTCCAAGTGTAAGGCAGTTGCTTATCGGAGATCTTCACCGTGTCGCTTTGGTTCAATACCATGTTGAAATGCATGAATACTTTCTCGATGCTATCGCAACCCTGCGAGGTGGAGAAGACGGATACCAGTGCCGTATCTTGGGTGAACAACTTACCGTTGTACTGGATGGCGCCCTCGTTACAGTTATATAAGTGACGAATGATCGTATCTCTGTAACTCGGCCAAACGATAAGGTTAAGAGTGAAGATAGAGTCTACTTTCTCTTTACCAGCCGACCAAACGGTATCCACATACTGACCCGGTCTCCAGAGGTCTTTGCCACGCCAGAGTACGGAGTCGCCGCTACAGATAGACCACTCTTCGGAGTATTGGTTCGTCTGCGGGGTAGCCGGGATAATCGTTACACGCAATTCGTAGATACTATCGCAACCAAACTCGGTTACATACGGATCGGTATAAACACCGTCGGTGTAGATATCGTATTTGTCGCGCCATTTATATACCGTTCCTTGCGGAAGATCCTTCGTCTCATAGAAGTGGTAGGACTGTGCCTTGTCTAAGTTGATGAGGATGATGCTGTCGCATCCGTTCGCTGCCGTAAGGGTATCGTAAACCTGTGCTGAGTTGGTATAGCGGATGCCCTTGTATTCGGTCTCGCCGCAGAACCGGATCGTGCGATAGGTGCGTTGGATCGGAGTAACGGTCAGGTGCAAGGTGTAGATACTATCTTTGCCGTTGCGGGTCTTGTATTCCGCCGTGTAGTCGTGTGTCTCTCCGATAAATTGGCGGCTGAGGTTTTCCTTGCCGTGCCAACTGAAGTCAGCGCCTTCACAGATCGTCAGACTCTCTTCGAAATGGTACTCATCCATGTCTTGCGATAAGATCAAGCGCCATAGTTCGCTACAGCCTGTTACTGCGTTCGGGAACTCAAACTCATACGTACCCGGTTCGGTGTATTCCTCGGTCTGGGTTTGACCCGCAGGGCCGAACGTCCAGGTGTATTTATCTTGACCAAGCGCCGCTCTGGTCTCGTAGACTTGCTGCGGGTGCTTGTTGATGTGTACGTAGATTAATGTGTCGCAACTCAGGTAAGTCGTGAACGTGCCGCCTTGACTGAAGGTCTGGCCGTTGAAGATCACTTGCTCATCGTCGCAGATCGTGAAGGTCGTGTCGATACGAGTGATCTCGCGAACCGTCAGGTGCAGACGATAGAAATTATACGATCCATCCGTCTTTTTCTCCGCACGTTGGTAGTCACCCGTCTGGCTGGCACTAATACCATGCCATACGAACGGAATCTCATTCGGACAAATCGTCAGCGTCGTGTCAACGGTATCGACATGGTTGATAGTTAACTCTAATACCGATACACTGTCGCAACCGAAGCGGTTCGTGCCGTATTGGAAGTATGTACCGGTCTCGCTGTATATCTGGCCGCCCCACGAGAAGGTCTCGCCGGCATTCATATGGTGAACTAAGATGTTCGTATCCGCGTTCACTACGTTCAGCGAGAGGTGAACCAACGAGTCGCACGTACCGCTCTGGAAGGTGTAGTCATATACGCCGGCTTCCGTCAACGTGCGGTCGCCAAACGTGTAACTGCCGCCCTTACAGATGGTCTTCGTGACGAATGTTTCAGGGATATAACGAACGGTAAGGTTCAAAATATGCTCTACGCTGTCATTGCCCAGACCGTCCTTCACCGTTACTACGTATCGGCCGGACTCCGTATAGGTCGAACCGTTCCATTTCCAGATATAAGTGTCGCCGTCGCAGATCGTGACGGTCTCCTCGGTACGGGTTACTTCCAACTCGGCTACTACGGCGATGATACTGTCGCAATGACCGTCAGCAGTCGTGTAATGGAACTCATGAGTCTCACCCTCTGAGAAGGTGTAACCGCGGTACTCTGCCGGGAACGAATGGAACGTGATACGCTCACGGATATAATAGGTCGGATGAACCGTCAGATTCAATACATACAGCGAATCCACGATGTTCGTGCTACCTACATACAGGGTATCCACATAGGTTCCGGTGTTGAAGTAGTTCTTATTGCGCCAAGTGAGGGTGTCGCCTTCGCAGATATCCTCATTCCATGTGCGCATCTTCATGTGCGGCGCATCTTCCTTCATACCTACGCCGAGGGTGTAGATACTATCGCAACCCGTCGAAGAAGTGTACGAATCGGTATAGAGACCGGTGTTGGTGATCAGTTGACCACGCCAGTTAAGCGTCTCACCTGGGATAATAGTTGCCGTGTCATGACGATGGAAACTACTACCTTTCTGCAACATGTAGGTGACTACCGAGTCGCAACCCGTGCTCGAAGCCAAACGCTCAATGACGGTGGTCGAACTGGTATAAGTCTGACCATTCAGCGTATAAGATTCGCAGAACGGAATGATCTTCGTGGTGCGCTTGAGCGGCTCTACCTTCAGACGCAACTCGTATATACTGTCTTTGCCTGTGCGGGTCTGGTATTTAACAAAGTAATTGCTGATAACGCCGATGCCTTGGTGGCTGAGGTTATCCATACCGTGCCAACTGAAGTCATCTCCCTCGCAAATCGTCGTGTCTTGGATGAAATGATACTCCGTCTCGTCCTTCGAGAGGATCAAGCGCCAGAGTTCGCTACATCCGGTCGTTGCATTCGGACTCTCGTACTCGTAGGTGCCCGGCTCGTTAAAGGTCTGGGTTTGCTCAGTACCGTTGTCCCAGTACGTCCAGGTGTAACCGTGGTCGCCGCCTAAGCTGGCTGTTGTCTCATATACCTGTTGCGGACGCTTGACGATGTTGATCTCCACTAAGGTGTCGCAACTGAGGTAATCGTAGAACTTACCGCCTTGGTTGTAGGTCTTGCCGTTGAAACTTACACTCTCATCGCCGCAAATCGTGAAGGTCGTGTCGATATTTACAATCTCGCGAACCGTCAGGTGCAGGCTGTAATAGGTATACTCACCGGTCGTGCTCTGCTCGATATTGGTGTAGTCATTCGTCTGGTAAGCACGGATACCATGCCAGAAGAACGGAATCTCATTCGGACAGATAACAGCGGTTGTATCCACCGTATCTACGTGATTTACAGTGAGTTCCAAGATATTGATACTGTCGCAACCGAAGCGGTTGGTGCGATAGTCATAGTATACGCCGGTCTCCGTATAACGCGTGCCGTTCCAGTCATAATACTGACCGTCATCCATGTGGTGGATGAAGCGGTTGGTGTCCGGTTTTAGAACGTTCAACGAGAGAACAACTAACGAATCGCAACCGAAATCGTGGAAGATATAGCGGTAAACACCGGTCTCCGTCAGTACACGGTCGCCGAAGGTGTAACTGCCGCCTTCGCAGATCGTCTGGGTGATACGCGTCTCTACATTGTCTTTTACCGTGAGGTTCAAGATGTACTGAACGCTATCATTGCCGGCTCCATCTTTCACGGTCTCTACATAACGATAGGACTCGTAGAACTCATGGTCACGCCATCTATACGGCAACTCGCTACGGCATACAGAAGCGGTCTCTTCGTGCGTAATTACCTGTAAATCAGCATATACGGTAATGATGCTGTCGCAACCCGTAGAGGACTGATAGCGGAAATCCCAGTAACCACCCGGAGCAGCAAAGATGTGCTCGCGATAGGTAGCAGGGAAAGAAGTGAAGGTAATACGCTCTGTGCTGTGATAGATCGGATTAACCGTTAGATTCAGGATATAAATGGAATCTATGCCTTGTGCTACGTCTCCATTGACATATACCGTGTCGTTGAAAATACCGCTGTTGAAGTACTTGTCACCGCGCCACTCGTAGTAGTTGCCTTCACAGATAGCTACTTTGTCCGTGTGGGTGTTCGTTACCGGAGTAGCCGCTTTGTAACCTACGCCTAAGCTGTAAATGCTGTCGCAACCGAAACTGCTTGTATGACGCTCCTCGTAGATACCGTCATGGTTGATCGTCTGACCGCGCCATGTAGCTGTCTCACCCGGAACTAAGGTCAAGGTGTCGTGCAGATGGAAGGCCTCGCCCTTCACCAGAATGGTCGTTACAATCGAGTCGCAATTGTATTGAGCGGAAGTGAACGTGTCGACCAAAACCTTTGATTCTGAGTAAGTTACGCCGTGTACGGTGATCGAACCGCAGTACTTGATGGTCTGGGTCGAAGTCAATACAGGCTTAACCGTCAGGATCAATTCATAGATACTGTCTTGGTCGCTGATCGTACGGTAGTTGTCGAAATAGTGAATCGTCTGACCAATCCCTTGTTGGTTCAGATTCTCACGACCGCGCCAACTGAACGGCTCATTCGCGCAGATAATCTTCTCCTCTACAAAATGGTAAGAAGTGGCGTCTTTCGTCAACTCCAGTACCCACGAGTCATTACAGCCTGTCTCCTCGTTTACCGTCGTGTACTCATAGTGACCCGGAGCAGTCAACGTATCTGTTTTCTGCTCACCATTATACTGGTAGGTCCAGTAGAAGGGGTTCGAACCGATTAATACACCCGTCTGGTAGTGCAACGAGGTCGGATTCTTCGTGATCACGATCTTATAGATCGTGTCGCACGTGAATCGGTCGTAGAACGTACCGGCACTACGATAGGTTTGGCCGTTGAACGTCACGCTCTCATCGTCGCAAATACTGAAGTACTTCTCTACTTCTACAGGCGCAAACGTAGCATCCTCGTCCAGGAAGTTCAGGGTCAAACGAAGAATAGAGTCGCAACCCAAATCCGTCGCAACCAGCGTATCGGTATAGATACCTTTCTCCGTCAGACGTCTTCCACGCCAGTCGTAATAACTGCCTCGGCAGATCGAATGACTCACGTCGGTCACCGGAATCGGCTTCACCTCCAGACGTAAGCGATACAGAATACTGTCGCGCAGATTGTCGTGAGTACGAACGACATCCGTGAACACACCTGCATTCCGATACCAGCGACCACGCCACTCCGTCGAGTCACCAAAGCAGATCCGGCGATGCTCTTCTTCCTCTAGCGTGCGATAGACATCTACCCGGTAGATACTGTCGCACTCGTACGTCGTCGTCTTATATACCTGCTGGTACGTTCCCGGCTCCGTAATCGTCAACCCTCGCCATTCCAGCGTGCCGGAGAGCGGCAAACTGCGGGCGGGTTCAACAAACGAATAAACCGGTAAAACACGGGCGATATACTTGTGGATGCTGTCGTCCGTGGCCTTGGTTACATGGATCGTGTCGTAAACGATCGTGTCCTTGTAGAACGTTACTGGCTTACTGTTGCTCATCACTATTCGAACCGTATCGCCCGAACAGATGTTAATCTGAGTCGTGTCGATAAAACCGTTCTCGGCGTGAACACTTACTACTGATGCGAGTGCGAGCATGGCGCAACTCAACATTCTCAAAATATATTGTTTCATTTTCATATTCAATTCGTTGTAGAGGGCTTTCGAATCATTTTCGAATCATTTTCGAATCAT
>CAMOJA010000031.1 GCA_946616535.1 uncultured Bacteroidales bacterium
ATATGGAACTTCGGCAGACTGCCCTTTCCGGCGATTCCAAACGGAGCCTTGCCGCCAGAAACCGAAATGCTGGGTATTTTCAGGTTCGAGAATATCTTGCCAATGGACAGCGGGAACAGGCCTTTTATCCTGGACACGATGCCTGACAGCTTGCTTCTTGCCGCCTGTATCGGTCTGGTGATTGCGTCCCTGACTTTGTTAAACGTTCCTCTGACCTTGCCAACAATCGGATTCAGATTGAAGAACGCCTTAATCTTCTGAATGGCCGTTCTTACCAGAGTGACCATCAACCGGACCGGTGCGGTCATCGCATTCTTAATTCCAGTGAATGCTTTCTTGACCATCGGCTTGAGGGTCTTGATTACGACCGCCATGCCCTTCTTGATTCCATTGAATGCAATCTTGCCGAGATTCAGCCAGTTGACCGCCTCCCACGCCGCAAGGAATGCCTTAAATATCCGCGGGGCGTTCTGGACCAGAAGCGGAATGGCGCTGATGATTCCCTTTACCAGAGTGACCACGATCTTCCAGCCCCCGGCCAGAATCTTGGGTGCGTTCTGGTTTATGACGTTTGCCAGATTGGTAATGATGGTCGGGGCGTACCGGATCAAGGCGGGTAAGCCTTTAGCGATGCCTGACGCCAGCTTCTGAAGCAGAGCCATACCGGCATTGACCAGACCGCCAGCCATAGCCGGGAGCTTTGCCGAGATATTGGCTAACATCGGCATAATCTTCGACAGAATGTCACCGTCGCCAATCATGCCCATCACGCCGTTGATTAAGCCCTTGGCGGAATTCACGATCTGCGGGATGCCCTTCTGAATCAGAGTGGTCACCACTCCCGGTAACGCAGAAAAGACCCGGCCTAGAGCCGGGGCAAGGTTATCAAATAAGAATGTACCGGCCGAATCAATCAGATCCATGAGCGAATCGTTGACCAGCTCCGGCCTCATGGACAGGTTGCCCAGGAAATTCTCCGCCGATGCTTTCATAGCAGCGAAAGAACCGGAAATGGTTGAACTCCCTTCCTTGGCCGTCGTGCCGGTTATCTTCAATTCTTCCTGTACAACGTGGATAGCTTCGTAGACGTCGGCCAGGTTGTCGATGTCATAGCTCTGACCGGACAGCTTTTCAGCGTCGGCAAGCAATCTTTCCATTTCGGTTTTGGTTCCACCATAGCCGAGTTTCAAGTTGTCCAAAAGCATATACTGGCCTTTAGCGAATCCCTGGTAGGCCATCTGGATTGACTCGATGTCGGTGCCCATCTTGTTGGCATTGTCCGACATGTCCATAATGGCAGTGTTCGCCGCAGCAGCCGCCTTTTTGGTGTCACCGTCCAAGGACTGAAGCAGGGACGCAGCGAAGCTGGTTGACTGTTCCATGTATTGGTTGGCCGAGATGCCCGCTGTTTTCCATGCCTTATTGGCATTGTTAATCACCGTCTGGGCCGACTTGCCGAACAGGGTTTCGACACCACCGATGGACTGTTCCAGAGCCGCTCCCTCCATGATGGACTTGCCGACAGCCGCACCAACGGCAGCAGCACCGGCAACGGCCACCTTTTTAAAAGCCCCGGAGAATCTGCCACCGGCTGACTTCCCGGCACTATCTCCGACGCCGCCCAGTTCATTCTCCAGATTGCCCTTAATCCCCTTGGTGGTCGGTAGGATCTGAACGTATGCATTTGCTAATGTAGTTCCGCCTGGCATGATGTTCTAACCTCCATACCTTGCCTTGTTAAATTCTTCAACGGATGTAAACGCCTGACCGCTCTGCCCGCCCCCGTGGTGCTTTTCGTTCCCCATCAGCCTGTCATAGATGGAGAAATCTACCTTGCCGCCATAGGCGTTCATCAGAGCACCGAGCCGGTCCGCCACGATGGCAAGAAGCTGGTCGGTCAGTGACACGTTTACTCCGGTTATTTTCTTCTTAAGTCTTGATTCGTCCCCCAATCCGGCGACAAGGACGGCCACCGTTCTGGGCGGCAGCCGTCTATATTCATAGATGCCGTAAGTCTCTGCTAAATCACAAATTAACTCGGTCTCATATGCACCCATGACGCCGGAGAGGGCTATCAGTTTTTTGATTCTTCGTTGAGTTCAAAAATCTCGGCCAGCGTATCCATCATCAGCTTGGTGCTGACCCGGCCGGATTCGCCCCGGAGGTGTTCCTTGAGAGCCTTGAGCTGTTCCGCCCCAAGAAGCCTGTTATACACAGAAAGCACTTTCGCCGCATTTTCTGTTTCGTCGATTTCCGCCAGATCCTCAAGAAGCTCAAAATCATCCAGGGCTTCGTCCGGTACTTCAACGTCAAAGCCACATTTCAGTTTTCCCTTAATCATTGCCCTCTCCTTTCGTTTCCATCAGCACTTATGCACTGACGTCGTCGTAGGTGTACGATGTGTTCCCGCTGTCGTCCGGCACAGCCGTAACGGTCAGCTCATAACCGATCGGCTCATTATCCACATAGGTAATGTCTCCGATCTCGGTAATCTTGGCATCAGGTACGGCGATTCTCCGGGCCTTGCCGTTGGACATGACCGTATCAAATACCCAGACGTGACTTTCCAGTTCTGCCGAATTAGCTGTAGCCTTGCGGACTCCCTGGGTCGTTGTCACGTTGGCACTACCATAGACCACTTTAAGGACTTCGGTGTTCAGAGCTTCAATCAGGGTGAAACCGAATTCTTCCTGATACTCGGTCTGTGGTGTCTTGACGGTGTCACCGCCCCAAGCCTTGATGGTTTCGGAATCTCTGGTAATCGTCTGGGTCAGGCCGTCCTCCGAAACGTACCCGAGGCATTTGTAATCCGCAGCGAGTGCGGTTGTCGGATCTTCCGGGAGCGCAGTACCAGCCGGAGCCACGAAAATAGCCCCAGTGATACACGGCTTGCCGGTAGAGACGTTTGCCGCGCTGTTCTGGTTAGTAGGCATATTGGTTACCTCCTGTTAGTTGTTAAAAATGAATGATGTCGTACACAGCCTGATACCGATAGGTTTTTGACTGTGTATCCGTGAAGTTGTAGTCGCTGTTCAGTGAAGACTTGCTGACCTGCACTTCCTCTATGAAGTTGTCCATAGCGTCCTTGACCGCCTCGTTCAGATCCATAGCCCCGACCAGTGAGCCGGAGTGTGACTGTATCGCCAAGACGGCTGATTTGACGTGGTTGTACTTGCCCCCGCCGGTCTTCTGGACCAGGACGTATTCGTCCGGTACAGTGACACCCTTGGGGATTTCAAGCCAAACAGGACAGTTCAGTTTTTCGGCCAGGTAATTTCTGGCCAGCTCCTCAATAATCATCGCAGTGACCTCAGCAAAGTATTGTTCTCCAAATTGTCACGGGCACCTTTAGCATTCGCCGGATGGACGGATGCCCCGTTCCGCTCCGGGTAGCGGTGCTCTGTGACTTCATAATCTGGGCCAGCGGCGGCTTGTGTAGCCATCGCATGTTCCATGCAAATCTGGGTGGCTTCTGGGCTTTTGAGTAATGCCCGGACACCGCCCTTGTTCAGTACGACCTTAACCTTTTTCATAGCGTTCCACCTTAACCTTGATGTTCCAATCTAACGGAATCAGCTCGTCGATGCCCTTAACTGGCATGTCGAATGTCTGGAATGTCTGGCCGAAGAATTCGACCTTTTTGTTCCGCCAATCGTGTTCGTCGCCCTTTGGAATCCCCAAAGTGTAGACGGACCGCTTGCCGTACAGTGACAGGTCGGTGACCATTTCATCCGATGATGTCGGAGCCACCAAGACGTTTTCGACCTCGACTGGCGTTTCCTCAAAAATCGGGGCACCGATGCGGTCGTAGCCGGTCAGGGTTTCTTCGTACAGAATGACGGTGATGCCTTTGAGTCTACCCACAGCAACCACCGCCATTTCCGCCGAGCATATCCAGGCCGCCGTACCGCTGACGCCGAAGCCCCAGCCGCTTAAGGTCGTTGTTCATTATGCAGCCAGCGATGCCGCCGCCAGGAACCGCATAAGTTCCAGACCATGTATAGCCAAGGCCGCTCTGCGACTCCTGGGAAATCGGTTCACCGTCGCTTGGTTGCCGCATCGCACGAAGAACGACGTCCACGGTGACCATCTTTAGAACGCTGGCAAAACTCTCGTCTTCGGCCATTTCGTCAAGGTCCTTATTCACTTTTCGCGCCTCCATCCGGAGCGCATCGGAAACCAGAGGAATTAGAGCATCGATCCGCTCCAGCTCCTCTGATGTGAATGTTCTTCCGGTCAGAAGCGCAACTTCCGCCGGAGTCGCGTATCCAATCATTTTTTCGCCTTGCCTTTCTTCGGCGCAGTCTTCGGAACGTCTTTGACCGGTTCAGCCTTAACTGGCTCCCAGTCTTCGCCCTTGATCGTGGACGCAACGTCGATGACGGCCCCGGTCTTTACATTCCTGTACTTCATGGTTACGCCTCTCTTACGATAGCGAAGGACGCGGCATCGAGGACGCCCCAGCCGATGTATGCTTCTGAACGAAGGACTACTTCGTTGGTTCTCTTCAGGTCGCCCTGTCCGTCAGGATCGCCGTATTCGATAACCTCAAGCGGGATGTTGGCAGCATAGCCCCATCTAAACGCATTCTGGAAGTCACCAACTACGACATGGTCAGCCTTGCCGCCGGTAGCGATCTTGGCGACTGTGTCGTTCACATCGGAAGTCATGCCGTAGAATGCGTCCGGGTTCTGGCCGAATCTGTATTCCGGGTACTGCGCAACACCATTGACTTTGATGGCGGACAGCGCAGAACCAGCAGCCGGAGACATTGCAATGCCATTAACGACTCTCTCTCCACCGACAACCAGCTGAACCGCAGCGTTAATGTTGTCGTCCACAGTTGCAGCCGCATAGTTGACGGTATTGCTGACCAGGCCGTCGAAGCTGTTTGTTGCCCTGAAGGATGCTGCAGTCAGGTCTGCCGGATTCAGGCCGTGCAGAGCCGCAATATCCAGGCCTCTTGCCATCTTCTTGGCGAATCCATCAGCGAATGCCTGAAGAATCGGGAGTCTGCCCTCTTCGGATGCATTCAGGAACTCATCGCTGACTCTGTGCTGGTACACCATCTTGACCGGTCTGATTGTCTTCGGACCGATTGCCGCATCGCCAGCGGGCTTGTTTGCGCCCTCGCCCACGATAGAAACTTCACCGCCCATTGCGAAGGTGAATACAGTTTCGCCAGCAAACGGAATCGGCTTTGCTGCACACAGCTTGGCAAGTGCGGAATGTCCCTGTACCGCATTGAACATGTCAGATACAAGCTGCGCAGGGAAATTAGTGGTTGCTGTAGTTTTGGTAGCCATAATTGTTATTTCCTTTCTTGATTAGATGTTATTGCCGAGCTCGGCAGACATAGCCCGCCAAGCATTCGACGTTCCATTGTCGTTTTGCGTCGGCTCATTACTTCCGATTGGTGCTACCGCGTGGCTTGCCGCAAAGTCTTTGGCAAGTGTCTCGGCGTCCGCTTTCCATTCGTCCGCATTGTCGCCTTTGAGCCTGTCGGCGTATTCGATCTTTAGCCCGGCAGCAAGCGCAATTCGCGTTTTTTCCAGGTCGGCCCTGTACTTTGCACTCTCTGCAATTTCCTCGTCCTTGTCAGACAGCTTTTTCTCTGCCTCTGCCACGGAATCTTGCAGGGCTTTGATCTTCTTTTCGTGTTCGGCGTTGATTTCTGCCAGGGCCTCCGGGGACGTCCAGCCCTCGTATTTTTTCGCACTGGTCTCTCTTTCCCTTTTCAGCCTCTCGCTGATTCTTGCGTCAAACTCTTCCTGGGTTTCAATGATTTTGAAATCTGTCATGATAACTCCTTTCCCACTTTCCGGGTGGTATCCGTAATTTTGGCGTATTAAAAAACACCGACAAGACGTCGATGCTCTTAATAACTAATTCTTTGTTTTCTCGGTTCCTTACTGTCTGCACATATCCAGTGCGCCAACGCCATGCTGTCAAGAATGGAGATGTCCGCGCCCTCGATCTGCGAGGTATAGCCAAAGCCGCCGTGTGATCCGATTGCCCGCTTGTCGCAGTTCGTCACAACTTGGGTCGCCGCCGATTGCTCCATGTGGCAAATCGTGCCTTGCGCAATTCCTTGCTCAAAAAGCGAGTACATCTTGACCACTTCGGCGACTTTCGGCAGTACCGGCGATTTTAGCTTTACCTCCTTCATCATGTCAGCAAGCATCGCCTTTCCATTGTCGCCATCCACGGCCACCTGTTGGACGTCTGCCGACTTCAGGAAGTCTAAAAGCCAGCCCATGCCGTCTCTGGTCGGTCGGCAGTCGATAGCTTCAAGGAGGATTCTTCCGTCTGTGGTTTTTACCGCAATGGACATCGATACATTGACACCGTCATGACCAAACTTGATGCCAACGAACAGCTTACCTTTAAGGTCCGGTAGATGGTCTGTACAGAGAGCGTCCCATTCGTTCCGGCTGATAGCTGACTTCTGGTTGTACTTGAGCCACAGGCCAAGTCTCTGAATGTTGAAGTCTATTTCGTCTTCGCCGATCTCTGACCGGATGGTCCGTTCCTTTAGAACGTAGCCAAGTGATGGGTTGGTTTTGTACCACGCGTCTATATCGTGCGGGTCCGTCATTTTATCGACCGACCATTCGCACCAACCAGATTCAAAACCGCTTCCTTGCAGCACTCGATCCCGGTACTTTGGGAAGACCGTTCCGGCTGATATTGCCGTTGGTGGCGTCCCTAACATGATGGTCTGCGGGTTCGCTGAATCCGACACGACGTACTTTAGAGCTGTTTCCTGTTCTGGGGTATACTCCTGGGCTTCATCAATAATAAGCAGGTCGTATCCCTCGCCCAGGCCTCCGGTGGACGTTCTGGTTCTGAATTCTATTACAGCCCCATTCGCACAGTAAATATGTTCCTTGCCAAAAGCTCTGAACGTGGACGTCACGGCTATGTCGGACTTTTCGCAAAGTCGCATCAGCCGCTCCCATACCGCATGGGCCGTGCTCGCCCGGTGCGCTGTGTACAGGATTCGCTCCCCGTTCGCCAATCCCCAAAGGCATCTCATTAGGACGTTTTCAGACTTACCATTTCGCCTTGGTATGGAATAACCAAATTTCTGATGCGCCCAAAAGCCATCCTCGCTGACCGCCATCAGGTCGTAACACAGAGCTTCTTGCCACGGTAGAACTGTCCGCTCGGTAGCATTGTACAAGGCCACAGCCTCGCCGCCTTTTGTGCATGTGTAAGGTTCGATTACGGATACCGTCGGGCTTTGATTGCCGTAACGTGTATCCATGTTATCCTCCTTGCTATGTCATACCGTCCTCCTTGGTTCAAACATTAGCTTTCTATGTGAAATGCCGTTCAGCCTGTCCGTTGCGACCGCCTCGCCATTCCTCATTGAGTATCTTGCGGGCCTCTTCCTTGCCGTACATCTGCCGACGCCGCCGGAGTTCCGCATTCCTTGAGTTGCTGAATACTTCGCCTGTATTCCACAGGACCTTGTCGGTGTCCTTTTCGCCTTTAGCCAGGGCCGTGATTCTTCCCTGTACGCTGCCATTAGGGTAATACATGACAGTACAGGAACAGCCGGTGTGCCTCGCGAATACATTTTCTGGATGGTCTCCGTATTTCCAGACACCCTCCAGATCCTTGCACCAATCAGTGTGTTTCGTGTCGTGGCTGCCGTATCTGCCGGACCACTTCCTGGCAAGGACCGGCTCAAGGCCAAGGTTTCGCTGAAAAGTAGCGTTCGACCTTACCCAGTCGTCAACTACTCTCTGGGCGTATGTAACAAGCTCGCCATCGATGGCAAATTTGGCCGCTACGATGTCGTCCGCATTTGTCACCGCATCGCGGACAGCCGCAAGCCGTTCAGCCTTTACGCCAGGATTAACAGCGTTTACTCCGATCCCGGCCATGGAATTGAGCTCATCCTGTATAGTCTCGCAAACAAGCGAGGTTAGCTTGCCATTCTGTTCCAGGGCACCAACCACAGCGTCTGCGATTTCTCCAAGATCTGCGCCATCCGGCACATGAACCGCCGCGGCATCGAACGACCGGCGGAGGATCCGACCGACTTCAAGGGAAAACTTGTGGGCATCTTCGTAAGTTGCCACGCCTCGACGGATCTGCTTATAAACCGCTTCAATGGCCTTGTTTGATTCAAACAGGCCTGTGAATTCATCCCTTATAGCTTTCTCAAAATCCATCGATTACACCCCCATAAGGTCGCGGAGCTTTTCATCCGTGAAGTAATCGGGGAATGCGCTTTGAAGTTTCAATGCAGCGTCACCGATGCCGGACAGGGCCGTCATGCTGGTGTCGAATATCGGTTCCCACTTCGGCTGTATGTCATAAAGAACGCTGCGCTTATACGCCCGCTTATCCCTGACGCATGCAGCAAGGAACCCAGCATTTAGCAGGCCTGTCCCAAAGTTCTTCTGGGCTTTCTTCGCTTTCAGCCGGAGTGCTTCATGGGATGCCTTTATCGCTTCGGAGCTGCTCGGGTTGTCCGTTGGGAATCCGA
This sequence comes from uncultured Bacteroidales bacterium, assembly GCA_946616535.1. The sequence continues at coordinate 8,504 of CAMOJA010000031.1, forward strand.
GGTCGTCCAACGTCAGCCCTGTTTCCCCCGCAAACATTCCGGCAAACATGCGCATCTGCTCGGTATGTGGGGCCATGCTCTGCTGCTGGAACTGGCCAACCACCGGATGGTCGCCGTCCTGGTCCTTGTCGACCCGGAACATCGAGGACATCGTAGCTCTCCACTTGTCCATTGCCTCCGCACTCGGGTCCATGCCGAGAACATACTTCTGCGGGTATGAATAGAACTCCGCAGCAATCTCCGACCGCTTTGCTGTCCTGACCGCAGAAGCCACGATCGACATACACGCCCGGCTAATTCTGCTGTGACCAAAAGGCCTCTTTGCGTCCGGCCGGTTAATGACCGGGACAAGAAGCGGGTAGTCGGCTGGGTTTGGCATTTCGCCCACACGCCTGCCGTTCATATATACCGCGGTCGATTCCTTCGTGAAATATGCCTCGATAATCGGGTTATCATACTCATCGAATTCAAGAACAGCGTACCCTTCCCGCAGCATGTTGGTGATCGGGTCAATAATGCCGGTAGCATGTGCGCCGTCAATGGCCCTCATAGTCGGATCGCCGTGTTCGTCCGCTGTGATGTAGATGAAATCACATGAGCTGATAAGCGCGCCGAGAACCAGGCTGTCAACCATGACATCCTTGTTGTTCAGGTTATAGATGCTATTCAGATCCATGTGGTCGTTGCTGAATTCCCGAAAGCTGATCCGGTCTGCCAGGCTGTCCACTGCGTTCCCGCACCACCCCAGGCACCCCATCCAGTATTTCAGATCCGGTGGCGTACTGATGCCGAAGTCCTTAACTACGTTCTTCATCTCGTAATATGAATAACGAAGCCGGACCCGGACCTGTTTTACGGCCAGCTTATTTTTCAGGTAGTTCATGCCTTTATATTCTGCCATTTTTCTACTCCCATGATTTACCGTGTGTTTTTTCGCCCAGTGACGGCGCGAGCGACAGAGGGCGGCCCGTGGGGGACCTATACCCCCCTATTTTCTTTATAATTAATCCAGTCAGCGTGTTGTTCGAGCACTCTATTGGATATTATTTTCTTCGATGCTGGTCCAAGGCTGTCAGTATAGGCCTCGGCCAGGATCTTGTCCGACTTCTGCCGGTTACAGCAGCGATGCGCGAGCTGTAGGTTACTAATGTCGCTCGGGTGTCCTCCCTTGCTGACTGGAATGATGTGGTCCACTGTCGGCGATAGCGGATGTGGATACTTGTAGCTGAAGTCCACCGGCTTGCCACAGATCCCACATGTATCCCGGGTGGCCAGTATCTTGGCCCGGGCTTTTTCAAACGCCCCCCGGTGTCCTGGGAGGCGGTCAGTTCTGACTCTGTCCTGTCCCATATCTTCCCCCACAACAAAACACGGGCCAGTAAGTCCGGCCCGCGCTCTGCTTGTCGCTTGTGCAATTAGGTATTAAGGTGTGATAAAGCGAGAAACGAATCTCGTCTTCGTGTTTTCCACAGCTTAACAATAATACAGGATGTATATGACATTCAATGACATGATTACTTTTTCCGCCGCAAAATCTTATCTACCGCAGCCAGCGCCTCACCATGCAGTCTAATGGTGTGCCGCCATGAATAGGACATCTCAACGGCAATCAGCTCAAACGTCTGGCCCTGGATATAGCGGCGATGTAATACAGCCATTAGGGTAGTGTCCCCGACTTCCTGTATTGTCGCCTCGATCTCTTCCCGCTTCTTCCACAGCTCGGCCCGCTGCCGTTCGGTCTGGACCTTTAAGCCCTCAAGGATCCGCTGCAGCTCTTTCCTCCTTGCCTCATTCATCCGGTCCGCATCGGCAGCCGCTTCGGTTCCGGTCGGGTCTGTCGTTCCGGTTCCGTGAGGCTGTCCGTCCGGCCACGGTGACCGAATGGTTCCGACATCCAGCCCGGTCAGCTCGGCATTGATGTCAAGAAGTCGGGCGTCACATTGGCGGAGTAATTCCTTTGCGGCTCGGTATTGGTTCAGATATTCTTTTGCGGTTGTTAATCGGTTCGTTGTCATGTTAATCCTCGTCGTTGTTATTCCTGTACACGTTGCACACCTGTCCACAATCTCTCGGCTCATTCTTCACCCTGCATATCCGCACGTTCCCCCACGCAAACAGCTCGG
>CAMOJA010000032.1 GCA_946616535.1 uncultured Bacteroidales bacterium
TTCGCCACATTTGTTCTGCGGTATATCTACACCGACAATTCTTATAGCCATAATTTAATACTAAGGATAATTTTGTTAAAAAATAATTGATTTTAGAAGTGGTTGATTCGAATTAAAGATTGCGCTTATCCTTGACGCATCTTCATTTTCGGATCCTTCTTGTTGATTACATACAAGTGCCCTTTGCGACGAACAATCTTGCAATCGGCATTGCGTTTTTTAATTGAAGCACGTACTTTCATTTTTGTACTGTGTTTTTAATTAGTTGTTAATTTACTTGTAGCGGAAGGAGATACGTCCTTTCGTGAGGTCGTACGGACTCATTTCTACTTTCACGCGGTCTCCGGCGAGGATCTTGATGTAATGCATACGCATCTTGCCGGAGATATGGGCGATGATAAGCGGTCCGTTCTCGAGTTGCACACGGAACATCGCGTTGGACAATGCCTCAACTACCGTTCCATCTACTTCAATGCTGTCTTGTTTTGCCATAATTTGTTATTTTTAGATGAATCTGTCTCCCAATACTTCTTGGATGTAGTCAAAAGTGGATAAGATATCAGCTTTGCCGTTGCGCACGCATACGGAATGCTCATAGTGCGCGGCGGGCTTGCGGTCGATCGTGCGAGCAGTCCAACCATCCTCTTCGATGAGCACATTACGACGACCGAGCGTAATCATCGGCTCGATAGCCAGTGTCATTCCGGATTTGAGGACCAGTCCGTTACCTCTGCGACCGTAGTTACAAACCTCCGGGTCCTCGTGCATCTGACGTCCGATACCATGTCCCACGAACTCGCGAACTACGCCATAACCGGCTTTCTCGCAGTGGTTCTGGATCGCAAAAGACAGATCGCCGAGGCGGCGTCCGGTAACAGCCTGCTCGATACCCAGGTAAAGCGCCTCTTTCGTAGTACGAAGGAGTTGCATCACTTCCGGGCTCACCTCCCCCACCGGGAAGGTATAAGCGCTATCGGAATGCCAGCCGTTGAGGTCGATAGACGAGTCTATCGTGATGATATCGCCGTCCTTAAGCACTACTTTGTCCGACGGAATGCCGTGTACGACCTGCTCGTTCACAGACGTGCAGAGCGTAGCGGGATAACCTTCGTAACCCAGGCAGGCAGGACGACCACCGTTATCCATGATGAACTCGTACGCTATCTTATCCAGTTGGGCGGTAGTAACACCCGGCTTGATAGCCTTTGCCACTTCGGCATAGGTCTTACCAAGCAGGATGTTGCTTGCCCGCATGAGTTCTACTTCTTCGTCAGTCTTGAGAAAAATCATCTTTGTGACAAATTAGTAGGCCATAGCACCGGAGCGACCCTTGATGCGCATACCAGACTCGAAGAATCCGTCGTAGTGACGCATCAGCAGGTGACTCTCAATCTGCTGCAAAGTATCCAATGTGACACCTACCATAATGAGCAGGGACGTACCACCGAAGAACTGCGCGAAGCCCGGTTGCACATTGAGCAGACGAGCGAATGCCGGCAGAATAGCGATGATGGCGAGCAGAATAGAGCCCGGCAATGTGATGCGACTCATGATAGTGTCAATATACTCAGCCGTCTTCTTACCCGGTTTTACACCCGGAATGAATCCGTTGTTCACCTTCAAGTTCTCTGCCATCTGGACAGGGTTGATGATGATTGCGGTGTAGAAATAGGTGAAGGCGATGATAAGGAGTGCGAATACGAAGTTATACCAGAAACCATCGTTGTTCATGAATGCACGTGCGAAAGCACCTGCCTCGCTGTTGCGGAAGCCCACAAAAGCGATAGGGATGAACATGATAGCCTGCGCAAAGATGATCGGCATTACGTTCGCAGCATTGACCTTCAAAGGAATATACTGACGAACACCGCCATATTGCTTATTACCCTGGATACGCTTAGCGTATTGCACCGGAATACGACGTGTACCCTGAACCAACATGATCGCGAAAGCGAACACGAAGAGCAGGATCACGATCTCCAGCAGGAACATGATCAGACCACCACCTGCATCGTAAACACGGCTCGAGAACTCCTGGATCAACGCACCCGGGAGACGAGCGATGATACCAATCAAGATGATGAAGGAAATACCGTTTCCTACACCACGATCGGTAATACGCTCACCCAACCAGAGCACGAACATAGAGCCCGCAGCCAACAGGATAGTGGCAGTGATAGTAAACCCATTAAAGCCGATGACAGGTACTTCTACGTTGGCCAAAGCCGGAGTGCTCTGTACTGCTGCTGCAATCTGCGCACGCAGGTTGAAAAGGTAACTCGGGCCCTGGAACAGCAAGATAGCTACGGTCAGGTAACGGGTGATCTGGTTCATCTTCTGACGGCCGGACTCGCCTTCTTTCTGCATCTTCTGGAAGTAGGGCACTGCTATCGAGAGCAGCTGCACTACGATGGAAGCAGAGATATAAGGCATGATACCCAGCGCGAAGATAGACGCATTGGAGAAGGCACCTCCCGAGAACATATCGAGCAGAGCCATCAAACCACCTTCCGTCTGACCTTTCAATGCTGTCAAGGCATCAGGGTTAACACCCGGAAGAATGACGTACGATCCGAAACGATAGATGAGCACGAACAGCGCCGTGGTCAGCAGTCGATTGCGGAGGTCCTCAATCTTCCAGATATTTTTGATTGTTTGAATAAAACGCATAATTGTTGTAATTATCGTTCGTTAAACTTAGAGTTTTACTACTGCGCCACCAGCTGCGGTGATAGCCTCTTCTGCTTTCTTGGAGAAGGCGTTAGCTTCTACAGTCAGTTTCGCTTTCAGTTCACCGTTACCCAGGATCTTAACGAGTTGGGTCTTGTTGATGAAACCAGCCTCGTGAAGCTCGATCAAGCCGATCTTCTCCAGTTTCTTAGCCTCAGCGAGAGCCTGGAGCGTAGAGAGGTTGATCGCTTTGTATTCCACGCGGTTGATGTTCTTGAAACCGAACTTCGGCAGACGACGCTGCATAGGCATCTGACCACCTTCGAAACCGATCTTCTTGCTGTAACCGGAGCGCGACTTAGCACCCTTGTGACCACGGGTAGAGGTTCCACCCAGACCCGAACCTGCACCACGGCCGACACGCTTTGCGGTCTTAACCGAACCAGCTGCAGGGGTAAGATTATTCAATTCCATAATGTCAATTTCGTTTTAAGGGTTAGTCAATAACTTTAACAAGGTGCTTTACCTTCTCTACCATTCCCAGGATAGCCGGGGTTGCTTCGTGCTCAACGACTGCGTTCATCTTGCGCAGACCAAGCGCTTGCATGGTTTCCTTCTGCACCTTCGGGCACTTAATAGTACTACGTACTTGTTGAATTTTAATCTTTGCCATAGTTGTAGAAGAATTTATCCGTTAAACACTGTAGAGAGACTTACGCCACGGTTAGCAGCTACGGTGCGAGCGTCACGCAGTTCTGCGAGCGCTTGGATAGTAGCTTTAACGAGGTTGTGGGGGTTGGACGAACCTTTGGACTTAGCCAAGACGTCGTGAACGCCTGCGGACTCAAGCACAGCACGCATAGCACCACCGGCTTTTACTCCGGTACCGTGCGTTGCCGGCTGGATATATACCTGCGAGCCGCCGAACTTAGCGAACTGCTCGTGAGGGATAGTACCCTTGAGAACAGGCACTTGAATGAGGTTCTTCTTAGCAGCCTCGGTAGCTTTCTGCATAGCAGCAGCAACCTCACCTGCCTTACCCAAACCGTAACCTACAATACCATCTTCATTTCCAACAACTACGATAGCTGCGAAAGTGAAGGTACGTCCACCCTTGGTAACTTTCGTTACGCGGTTGACAGCGACCAGACGCTCCTTGAGCTCGAGGTCTTGTGTTGTTTTAACTCTTTGCATATTATCGTCAGTTATTAGAATTTGAGACCAGCCTCGCGAGCAGCGTCAGCGAGGGCTTTAACACGACCGTGATAGAGGTATCCGTTACGGTCAAATACGACTTCGTTGACACCGGCCTTGATAGCAGCAGCTGCGATGAGTTTACCTACCTCAGCGGCTTTCTCGGTCTTGGTCAGTTTGTCCTTGATGGCAAGCGACGAAGCACTTGCGAGGGTTTTACCCTCGAGGTCGTTGATCACTTGAGCGTAGATCTGGCTGTTAGAACGGAAAACAGTCAGACGAGGACGCTCTGCAGTACCATTTACTTTGGTACGGATAGATGCCTTAATCTTAAGGCGACGTGCGATTTTCTTAATCATAAACTTGTTTCCTTTCTAATTATTTACCAGCCGACTTACCAGCTTTACGACGAACGATTTCACCTTGGAACTTAACACCCTTGCCCTTATACGGCTCCGGTTTGCGGAACGAGCGGATCTTAGCGCAAATCTGGCCAAGAAGCTGCTTGTCAGCGCTCTCAAGCATTACCAACGGGTTCTGGTTACGCTCCGATTTGGTCTCTACCTTCACCTCTTTCGGCAAGCCGAGATAGATGGGGTGCGTATAACCGAGGGAGAAGTTCAGCACTTGCGGCTGAGCCAGCTCTACACGGTAACCTACACCGACGAGTTCAAGAGTCTTCTTGTAACCCTCGCTGCAGCCTACGACCATGTTATGAATCAGTGCGCGATACAGACCGTGTTTAGCGCGTGCCTCTTTCTCGTCGTTCGGACGGGTAACGTGGCAAACTGCACCTTCTACGGTTACGGTAATCAGGGGATCAACAGCCTGGCTGAGCTCACCTTTCGGACCTTTAACGGTCACTACGTTCTCCGGGCTTACCGTAACGGTAACACCTGCGGGGATAGCGATAGGAAGTTTTCCAATTCTTGACATAGCTGTTCCTCCTTATTAATAAACGTAACACAAAACCTCACCACCGAGTTGTTGAGCGAGGGCCTCTTTGTTGGTCATCACGCCTTTCGAGGTCGAAAGGATAGCGATACCGAGACCGTTCAGTACGCGAGGCATCTCACGATAACCTACATACTTACGCAAACCCGGAGTGGATACACGTTTCAAACACTTGATCGCGTTAACTTTGTTAACCGGATCATACTTGAGGGCAATCTTGATAGTGCCCTGAGGACCATCCTCCACAAACTTGTACGAGAGGATATAACCCTTCTCGAACAAGATGCGAGTGATCTCCTTTTTCAGATTCGAAGCCGGAACTTCTACCACACGGTGGCCGGCTTTGATAGCATTCCTCAATCGAGTGAGGTAATCTGCAATAGGATCTGTCATTGTTTTTTGTTGTTAAATTAATCCCGCCTGTCGGGACAATATTTAATAATGTTAACTTATCGGTCAGGGTTTACAGCGGGCTTATCCCATACTGATCTTGGCTTTGACCGTCGTTTGACCGTCGTTTGACTGTCGGGATTAGCCCTACTGTATCCCTATCGATTCTTGTTTTACCAGCTCGCTTTCTTTACGCCGGGGATAAGGCCTTTGGAAGCCATCTCGCGGAACTGAATACGGCTGAGACCGAATGCACGCATGTATCCTTTCGGACGACCGGTCACTTTGCAACGGTTGTGCAGACGAACCGGACTTGCGTTTTTCGGGAGGGCCTGGAGCCCTACATAGTCACCATCCTTGAGGAGTTGTGCACGTTTAGCTGCGTATTTAGCAACGAGCTTAGCGCGTTTTACCTCGCGGGCTTTCATTGATTCTTTTGCCATAGTCTGAATTACTTTTTAAACGGTAAACCAAACTCACGCAGGAGTGCGAAGCCCTCCTCATCGGTTTTAGCTGTGGTAACGAACGTGATGTTCATACCCAGCAGTTTGGTGATGTTATCAATGTTAATTTCAGGGAAGATGATCTGCTCGGTGATACCCAAGGTATAGTTACCACGGCCGTCCATCTTGTTCTCGATACCTTTGAAGTCGCGGATACGCGGCAGAGCTACGCGAACGAGACGCTCGAGGAACTCATACATCTGCTGCCCGCGGAGGGTAACGCGAACGCCGATCGGCATTTGCTTACGAACCTTGAAGTTAGCGATATCTTTCTTCGAAACAGTTGCGACTGCTTTCTGACCAGCGATAGCGGTCATCTCCTGGAGAGCGACCTCGATGATCTTCTTGTCAGCTACAGCCTCGCCCAGACCCTGGTTGAGGACGATCTTCTGGAGTTTCGGGCACTGCATGACAGTAGTGTAGTTGAACTCCTTCATCAGGATAGGCACGATGCGCTCCTGATAGTCTTGTTTCAAACTTGCTGTATTCATACTTAGATCTCCTTACCGGTTTTTTTAGATACACGAACGAGCTTGCCATCCTTCTTCACACGGCCAACGCGAACCGGTTTGCCGTTCTCAACGGGGTTGAGGTTGGAGATATGGATAGGAGCTTCCTGTTTAACGATTCCGCCTTGCGGATTCTTTGCGTTGGGCTTGGTACTCTTGGATACCATGTTGACGCCTTCTACGATAGCGCGTTGCTTGTCAACGATCACTTCCAGCACACGGCCGGTCTGACCCTTCGAAGCACCTGCGTTTACATAAACGGTGTCACCCTTTTTGATATGAAGTTTTGCCATTTTTGTAATTGTTTAGATGATTAGAGCACTTCAGGTGCCAGAGAAATAATTTTCATGTTTGTTTGACGCAGCTCACGAGCCACCGGACCGAAGATACGGCTGCCGCGGAGTTCACCGGCGTTGTTGACCAACACGCATGCGTTGTCATCAAAGCGGATGTAACTTCCGTCTGCACGACGTACCTCTTTCTTCGTGCGCACTACGATAGCACGGCTAACCGTACCGTCCTTCATGTCACTCGAAGGGATAACGCCCTTAACGGCTACTACGATAGTATCGCCGAGGCTTGCGTAACGCTTCTTGGTACCACCAAGAACGCGGATCACCAGTGCCTGCTTTGCACCGCTGTTGTCACATACTGTGAGACGAGATTCTTGCTGTACCATAATTACTTAGCCCTTTCGATAATTTGAGTTAAACGCCAACGCACGGTCTTGCTCAGAGGACGGGTCTCCATGATGCGTACGGTATCGCCGATACCAGCCTCATTCTTCTCGTCATGAACATGGAACTTGCGAGTTTTATTGACAAACTTGCCATAGATGGGGTGTTTCTCTTTCCAACGGACAGCGACCACGATGGTCTTCTCCATCTTATTGGAAACAACTACGCCCACGCGCTCTTTTCTAAGATTTCTTTCCATTGTCTTTGTCGTTTTTTACTTGTTAATTTCTCTTGCACGTAACTCCGTTGCAAGGCGAGCGATATTGCGACGCGCAGCCTTAATCTGCAACGGATTATCGAGCGGAGAAATACTGTGATTTAACTTCATACGCACCAGGGCCTCTTTCTCTGCAGCGAGACGCTCCTGGAGCTCTTGAGTTGTTAATTCTTTAATTTCTGCTGTTTTCATAATCCTTAATTATGCATTTTGTGTTGCGTCGTAATCGCGTCTTACGACAAATTTAGTGGTTACAGGCAGTTTCTGAGCAGCGAGACGAAGTGCCTCTTTAGCTACATCGTAGCTTACGCCCTCTACCTCGAAGATGATACGACCGGGCTCCAATGGTACTACGAATCCTTCCGGAGCACCTTTACCTTTACCCATACGGACATCCAACGGTTTCTTCGTGATCGGTTTGTCCGGGAATACGCGGATCCAAACCTGACCTTGACGTTGCATATAACGGGTAACGGCGATACGGGCAGCCTCGATTTGACGACCGGTCAACCATACGGTACCCAAGCTCTTGATACCGAACGAACCGAATGCCAACTCCTGACCGCGGTGAGCGAAACCTTTGATGCGGCCTTTTTGGCAACGGCGGAATTTAGTTTTCTTAGGTTGTAACATGGTTCTAATCTACAAATCGGTTAAACATTATTGTTTTTTGTTGCGGCGGAAGCCCTTGCGGTCTCCACGGTTGTCACGGCGATCCATGCCGGGACGACCTGCTTCTTGCTTCTGCGAGAAGTTAGGAGCCAAGTCCTTCTTGCCATACACTTCTCCACGGCAGATCCATACCTTTACGCCGATTACACCCACTTTGGTGATAGCACCTACGTGGCAGTAGTCGATGTCAGCGCGGAGTGTATGCAGCGGGGTACGACCCTCTTTGTACATCTCCTTGCGAGCCATCTCGGCTCCGTTCAAACGGCCGGATACCTGAATCTTGATACCCTCAGCGCCCATACGCATGGTGCTCTGGATAGCCATCTTAACGGCACGACGATAAGCGATCTTGCCTTCCAGCTGACGAGCGATCTTGTTGGCTACGATGGTAGCGTCCAACTCGGGGCGTTTAACCTCGAAGATGTTGATCTGAACGTCCTGCTTGGTGATCTTCTGGAGTTCCTTCTTCAATTTGTCAACCTCTTCTCCACCTTTTCCGATGATATAACCGGGGCGAGCGGTGCAGATAGTAACAGTCACAAGTTTCAGAGTTCTTTCGATAACGATACGGCTGATACTTGCCTCTGCGAGACGAGCGTTGAGGTACTCGCGGATCTTGCTGTCCTCAAGCAACGTATCGCCGTAATTCTTGCCTCCAAACCAGTTGGAGTCCCAACCGCGGACAATGCCCAGACGGTTAGCAATAGGATTAATTTTCTGTCCCATGGTTAAAAATTACTTTTCAGCGTTAGTATCTTTGGTATCTACAAATATTGTAACGTGGTTGGAACGTTTGCGGATACGATAAGCACGACCCTGAGGAGCGGGAAGCATACGCTTGATCGACATACCGCCGTCAACCATGATTTTCGTTACATAGAGAGTTTCGTCCTCTGCTTTCTTACCGGTTTTTACTTCCCAGTTAGCGATAGCAGATTTCAGGAGCTTCTCGAGCGCGCGGCTTGCCTCACGTGTGGAGAAATGCAGCGCACCGAGTGCACGATTCACTTCCATGCCGCGAACCATGTCTGCTACGAGACGCATTTTGCGCGGGCTGGTAGGAATGTTATTTGCTTTGGCAAAATACTGCTCTTTGCGAGCGGCTTTCATTGCCTCAGCGCTGTTATGTTTTCTTGCACCCATTTTAATCTGGAATTTTAAATGTTAATTGGATTTCAATGGATTACTTCTTGTTATTGCCCGAGTGACCACGGAAGGTACGGGTCGGAGCGAACTCGCCCAGTTTGTGACCAACCATGTTCTCCGTTACATAAACAGGAATGAACTTGTTTCCATTGTGAACTGCGATTGTGTGACCTACAAAGTCAGGGGAGATCATAGATGCGCGGCTCCAAGTCTTGACAACTTCTTTCTTGCCGGACTCATTCATAGCCAACACCTTGTCTTCCAACTTAACGTTGATAAACGGTCCTTTTTTCAATGAACGACTCATAATGTTAATGTGACTTTAATAGGTTATTTTTTACGTCTTTCTATAATGTACTGGTTGCTCTGGTTCTTCGGGTGACGTGTCTTGTATCCCTTAGCGAGCAGACCCTTACGGCTTCTCGGATGACCACCGGACTGACGGCCTTCACCACCACCCATCGGGTGATCTACAGGGTTCATAACGACACCACGGTTGCGCGGACGACGACCCAGCCAACGGCTGCGACCTGCCTTACCGCTCTTCTCCAAAGCGTGATCACTGTTTCCTACTACACCAACTGTAGCCTTGCATGCTGCGAGCACCTTACGAAGCTCACCGGAAGGCAACTTGATGATAGCGTACTTGTCCTCACGGCTGCTCAACTGAGCGAACGTACCTGCCGAGCGTACCATAGAGGCACCTTGACCCGGGCGAAGCTCGATGTTGTGAATCAGCGTTCCCAGAGGAATTGCAGACATAGGCAGTGCATTGCCTACTTCAGGAGCAGCATTCTCTCCCGACATTACAGTTTGACCTACTTGCAGTCCATTCGGTGCAAGGATATAGCGCTTCTCTCCGTCAGCGTAGAACAACAGAGCGATACGAGCACTACGGTTCGGATCGTACTCAATAGTCTTTACTACTGCGGGAACACCATCTTTATTGCGCTTGAAGTCAATTACGCGATACTTCTGTTTGTGACCACCGCCGATGTAACGCATTGTCATCTTTCCGACGTTGTTACGACCACCGGTCTTGGTCTTACCAAACACAAGCGATTTCTCAGGAGCGCTCGCGGTAATTGTCTCGA
>CAMOJA010000033.1 GCA_946616535.1 uncultured Bacteroidales bacterium
TTGTTCTACACTGCTGGCGCCGACAAGGACGGAAGTGACGCCGGGTTGATCAAGCACCCATTTCAGCGCCTCCTGCGCAATGGAGCGGTTGGAGGCTTGCGCCTTCGCTTCGAGCTGATGCAGGTACTCCAAGAGCTCCGGCGTACGGCGTTCGGATTTCAGGAAATGCTCCTTGGCCATGCGGCTGTCTGCTGGAATACCGTTCAGATAGCGGTCGGTCAACAGACCCTGCGCCAGAGGTGAATAGGCAATGAACCCTACACCAGCCTTATACGTAAAGTCTAGGATTCCCTCTACTATCGGCTCACGATCCAACATGTTTAGTCTTCCCTGATAGATCAAGAGCGGTACATCATGCTCCTTCAAATATTTAACAGCGGCTTTGAGCGGTTCCAGCGGCCAGTTGGAGATACCGACATAGAGCGCCTTACCGGCACGAACGATATCTACGAGAGCCTGCAAGGTCTCCTCGATAGGTGTGTTGGGGTCGTAACGATGCGAGTAGAACAAGTCCACATAATCGAGCCTCATCCGTTTGAGCGACTGGTCGAGACTGGACATAAGATACTTGCGGCTACCCCACTCTCCGTAAGGGCCGTCCCACATCAGATAACCCGCCTTGGTGGAGATAAAGAGCTCATCCCGGTACGGACGGAAATCTTCGTCCATCAGACGTCCGAAGTTCGCTTCCGCACTACCGGCCGGCACACCGTAGTTGTTCGCAAAATCAAAATGCGTCACGCCGTGGTCAAACGCATAACGGCAGATAGCACGACTACGCTCAAAAGGCGCATCGTCTCCGAAATTATGCCAGAAGCCCAAACTGACTTTCGGCAACAGAACTCCGCTTCGACCGCAACGATTATAGATCGTTGTCGAGGCTGTATATCTTTCAGGGGATGCGTTGTACATGGTATTTACAATTTGAATAAATGATTTCGTTGGGGTGATAAATCGTCGCAAAGTTACATTATTTATTTTACACCCACAATCGCACATGCGCGCAAAGTACAGCAAAAGTACCTATAAGTACCACTTATTTTACACTATATCAGGCGGTTAAGTTATTTTCATACCTAAAAAAAGTACGAAAAAATTTGCATATGTCAAATAAATTTACTAATTTTGCGCCAAATTTTGCACATATATGGTTAAACGACTTATTCTCTTAGGCGCCTTTATGGCCGTTTCGTTCTTCGCTACGGCAGAGCGCACATTGGACTCTCTCTTTACCGTTTTAGATGAGGAGGTAGCGCAAGCGGATATCTATATAACGCGTCGGCAAGCAATGATTGATTCGCTGCGTGCTGTTCGGCCGATGACAGATGCGGTGCGATTGCAGATCGCCGAGGAATATCAGCATTTCCAGAGCGACTCTTCGCGCGCATGGTATCTGAAGCTGCAAAATGCAGAACCGGCCATTCGTACGGAAGCTTATATCCGCATGGTGCGACTGCTCGCTTCATCCGGTCACTACAGCAATGCCATCGCTGTATGGGAGAAAGAGGACCCGGAGACATTCAAGAGTTCGGAGGGATATAAGTCAGCATGGTTATTATACAGCGATGTAGCATCGAATGCGCAGATACCCATCATGCAGGAGGAAGCGAAGGCGAAAACGCAGCAGTACTACGACTCGATGATGGTGGAGCTGGAGCACGAAGCCGCTTATTCCGAAGAGAGTGCGCTTTGGTTAGCCTCCTATCGTGCGCAAGACCGACATGACTGGAATGAGGCGATATACTATAACGAGCAGTTGATGAATCGCTATTCGCCAAACGACAACCAATATGCCATCTTAGCCTACGGTCAGGCTATGCTCTACGAGCAAATGGGAAATCAGGAGAAACGAATGGAATGGCTCGTTCGCTCTGCAATCACCGATGTGCGCTGCGGAATCACGGACAACGGTTCATCCTGGGTGATTGCGCAAGACTGCTTCGAAGCGGGAGATATCCGGCGTGCATATAAGCTGAGCGATTACTCGCTAACGAATGCAACGTTCTTCAATGCCCCTACCCGTTTCATTCAGAACTTCACACCGGGTCACCTCATTGCTTCGCGTTACGAACATGAGCACCGGCAAGCCACTATTCGACTATCGATAGCGCTGGGACTGTTTGGTTTGGCTCTTATCGCCGCTATCATCATCGCCGCTCACAGCCGGCGTCAGAACCGGAAGCTTCACCAACTGAATGCCCAGTTATCCGCCATCAATGCGCAGTTGAAAGAGGCCGATAAAGTAAAAGAGCAGTATATCTGCCGCTATCTGGAGGTTTATAGCGATTATATCCGTCGGTTAACGACCATGGCGCGTAAGGCGGGAGAGAAAGACTCTGCGGCATTCATGGATCGGGAGATGGAGAACTTCTATCGTTCGTTTGACGACACCTTCCTCTCGCTCTACGGCTCGTTCGTGCAGGACTTCAACGCGCTGCTGAAACCTGAACTGCGTATCACTCCCAAACCGGGAGAACGAATGACGGTTGAGTTACGCATCTTCGCCCTGATTCTGCTGGGTATCACCAGTAGCGCAAAGATAGCCGACCTGCTTTGCTACAGCCCGAATACCATCAGTAACTACCGCGTAAAAATGAAAAACGGTGCCCTCGGAGACCGGGACACCTTTGAGCAACGCGTGCAGCAGATTAGGAACTCGTTTAACGTTTAGGGTTTAACGAGTTTATCTACGGCACGGAGGATGGGTTCAATAGAGGGCGCTTCTCCTACGGCTTGAATCATCCATTGCTTCGGCGTCAAACGTCCTAAACGATAGATACGCGCGTATTCGTTAGCAAACTCTTCATGCGTCTTATACTGCGCCAGATGTTCCTCCAATTGGTACTGCACGATATGGCCGAGCGGATAGTTCGGCAAGTACATCGGAGCATTCACCATATGGCTATAAACCGCCAGTAAAATACAGTCATGTTCGCCCAAGACGGGTTCGTAATAACGATTCCAAATCTCTTTCGCAATCTGTTGCGTAGCTTCGCATAGTTCTTTCGGCGTAGCCTTCGGATGCGCATAGATCCACTGCCACATCTGCATATCTACCAGACTGACTCCCATGATCTCGTACATGGACCAGAACTGGTCGAAGACTTCGTCTTGCGACATCTCAGATTTTTGATTGGTGATTGGTGATTGGGGTAATAACTGCAGGTCGCGGTGCTGCCAGAGGAAAGCAGATGCTTCCGTATAAGCCGTATTGGGTACACCGGAGAGCATATAATGGTCAATCTCGTACATATCCAGCACCTGCTCCACGCAATGGCCGAACTCATGCACGGCGATGTTATATCCCTTATAATCCATACCAGACGCGGGTATACGTGTGCGCAAACGCGCTTCTTCCTTTCGCCCCAAAGACGGCCATGCATGACCGGAACCGCGGGCAGGTTCCACCACGATATGGCTTGCAATGACTTGTGCTTCCTTTGCATCAAATCCCATCTTCTGCAACAGACGCGGCATGTCTTTCTCAAACGCCTCTGCATCCGGATAGAGTACACGTGTAGTAGCGGTCAACGCATCCTCGTCCATCGAAGCACGGGCTTTGAACCCATCGAACCAGATATCGTACGGACGAAGGTCACGACCCAAACGAGCACGGATAACGTCCGCCACTTCTTTCACCTGCTCCGAACCCACCAAAGCGCGGAAGAGACTATCCAACTCCGCCGCAGGGAACTCCATTCCCTCTTCGAAATTACGGATGATACCTGTTGGCGCCGTCGGGCAGTATGGATCTTCTTCGAAATAGGCGTGCGCCACTTCCAGAATACGCTCATAACGCGTGTAGGGTTCCGGGGAGAGGGGATTTAGGATTTCAGATTTAGGATTTTGGATTTCAAATTTAGGATTTAGGATTTGGTTGCAATAAGGATGCCAGAGGTATTCGCCGTTATTGATCACTGCTTGCGGGATGGTCTGGTTCACAATACGTTGCAGCACCTTATAGATCATCTCTTGCTTCTCCTGTCCATCTTCAGCCGCATACTGCGCCTTGAGTTCGTCGCGCAGGTTCCAGTGACTCAACAGCACTTTATCTTCCGGCCAGAGTTGACGACCGTCTTCCGTACGCAGCGAACCCATGTAGATATTATAATCCGCGATATAGTTCTCTGCATTCGCCATCGCCTGCGCCATGCGGGCTTTCGTAGCCGCCGGAACACGCGTGGTGAACACATCGCCCATACGAGCAAAAGCCCACTGCTGACGATTCCAATCCGCTCCCAAACGATTCTTCTGATCCAGCGTATAATGCGGGAAATTGAGGATGGTGATGAACGCCAGTTGGTTGGCGAACATATCATCGGAGAAATGCGCTAAGGGGCTATAAGCGGACATGATCCAATCGGGTGTCTGCGGTTCCGCCGCATTGGTGAGTTGGGTAGGACGGAGCAGTTCGACCGTCAACATATCGGCCGACTGGAAACAATTCTCCAGGATTCGGCTGAGCGACTCATACAGCGCTACCCTTTCGCTATCAGTAGCGCAGGTATATTCTTGCGCGAGTTGCTCGAAGTCCGTTTGCGAACCATCGATAGCGGTCCACAGCGCTTGGGCTTGTTGCACGCCGCAAGGGGCATCGGAGTTATTCACTTGCATAGGGGCTTGATCCGTGCGGGCACAGGCGCATAACAGCCCTACCGCACAAAGAATAAATATCGATTTTTTCATAGGAGTACTATCTCTATAAGAGCTCGGTTCTTTACAGAAGTACGATCTCGAAAGAGCTCGGTTCTTTACAAGAGTACGATCTCGACCCGTCGGTTCATCTGGCGATGTTCATCCGAGTCATTGGGCATAATCGGGTCGCGTTCTCCGCGTCCGCTGATCTCGATGCGTTCCGGCGCTATACCACGTTCTATCATCGCGCGTTTCACCTCCTCGCAACGTCCTTCAGAGAGAATCTGGTTCGAGCGATCGGAACCGATGTTATCGGTATGTCCGACAATGCGGATGCGCTGGTCCGGACGGGTTATCAGATATTCGTACAACTCGCGAAGTGCAGGTTCGGAAGTCTCTAAGATACGCGTCTTGCCGGTAGCGAAATAGATATTATGCAACAGGAACGATTTGATCTCACGCGGCATCATCTTCACGCCTCGATAGAAAGTAAAGTCAGCAATGGTGTCATGGAAGGGGTAATAGGTAGGGGCCGTAGCCTCAATCGTATAGAACGGCACACGATCGTCGAGCAGGACAGCCAAGAGTGAACGCAAGGAATCGGAAGTCGTCTGCAGGATGCGTTGCTGCTGCGCATTATAGACGATGATATTTGCCGCAACCGGACGGGAAGTCATCGAATCAGTAACAGTAAAAGTCAGACGCGTCTCGGGATAAAGGTAGAGACGTACCGTATCCTCATCTTCGCGATGGGTAAAGAAAACCGTGTCGGAATGGAAATAACCGGTGCGCGCTGCTGCAGCCCAGTATTTACCTTCCGGCAGACCTTTGGATACACGGGAACGTTTGACATCCGTCTCTTTGCTCAGACGCGGTTTTTTGGCAGGCAATGCATGGATATCCTGCACCGTGACATGGGCTTCCGGCAACGGATCACCTGAGCGCTTATCGAAGGAATAGACGTAGAGCAGCGGTTTACCCTCTTTGATGCGTTTGCGCTTCGCCTCGCGGTGTTTCTTCTCCGCCGCTTTGCGTCGTTTCTCAGCCGCTTTACGTCGCGCTGCATCGCGTTTGCGTTTCTCTGCCTCCCGTTTCTTCTGCGCCGCTTCTTTCTTTCTCTGCGCACTCGTAGTCGCAGCAGGTTCAGGCGCAGCGTACAAGGGCTCTCCAACGATAGAGAGCACAAAGACCGAAAGCAGTATGAACCAAAGACGTCTCATTGTTTTTATAAGAACAGGAGGGTAGTCGCGGGACTATCCTCCTGTCGTGGTCCCACTTGGGCTTGAACCAAGGACCCCCTGATTATGAGTCAGGTGCTACTAACCAACTGAGCTATAGGACCATGCCCCGTTTAGGAGGGGATTCCTCAGGAAGGGGTTAGTACCTTCCTATTGTTATTTGCCGCTGCGAACGCTGTTGTAGAGGCGGAGACTTGCGTCTTTATAGATGCGGGTCTCTTCCTCCGTCAGTTCCGGAATAATCAACTCAGTACCCGGCTTCAACGCATTCGGGTTCTTGATACGATCCATGTTAGCGATGTAGATGTATACCCAGCAATAGGTGTTGTTGTAGTATTTACGTGCTAACTTAGACAGCGTCGTTGAATTATCCGTAACAACCGTTTCGCTTTCGCGTTGCTTGTATTCGTTTACTTTCACCGGACGCGCGGTCTCCGAGAGCGACAAGGTCTGAACCGGCGCTTGCGTTTGTTGCTCCGGACGACTATCATGCTTCTCATCCAGATCCGCTTTCATGCGCTCGAAGGTCTCTTTGTCGACGAGACGGATAGCGGCGCGGCGGTTCGGACCGTAAGCAGCTGTGCTACGACGACCAACTACCTTACCCAGACCCATTGCATAGAGGTGCTCCGGATCAATACCATGCTCAGCACGCAACTCATCCACTACGTTCTCCGCACGCTTGTCACCCAATGCATAGTTGAGCGAAGCCGAGCCGGTGTTATCGCAATAACCGGTAACCACTGCGTAGAGCTCATCATCCTCCTGCATTCGATCAGCCACTTGCTGGATAGTAACCAGGGCGCGATCGTTGAGGTTGGACTTGTTGTTATCGAAGTATACGTAGTAGTAAATCGAGTTATCATGCTCCACCACGCTTGCCGTAGCCGTTTGTTGAATCGTCTCACGAATAATAACTGTATCATGACGGATAATGACTGTATCATGCGCCACTAACTTATCCTCCCAAGGACCGAAGTTGGAGATATTGCGCACGTGGGTCTTCGAAACGGCCATGAGCTTAAAGCGCATATTCAGCGTCACGTCTACGATACCATCGTTGTTCTTCGAAGCCACCGCATTCATACCCGAGTAACCACGACCATCGATATAGTCATTGATGAAATAGTTATAGGTAGCACGAACGCCGAGCGCCATGGTACGGTTGAGGTTGAACTCAAGACCCAAACCCGCCTGGAGATATAACTCGCCGTTATAACCCGTCATGCTCATCGGCGTCTGGCTAGCCGTATGACCACGTCCGTGGGCATCGTCATCCGGATAGTAAGTCTTTGACTTATACCATGCATAGCCACCACCAAGAATCGCATTAGCAGAGAAGATCTTCTTCTGCGCCTTCGGGAAGAACAGGTTCATAAAGTCCATCGAGACATACAAACCCGCCTTATGCATGTTACCGTTAAGCAGGGTATCCGCATTGTCAAAACCAGGCTTACCGGTCACGGTATACATGTCATACATGTACGACAGACCAAGACCCCAAACCGGATTGAACGAATACTCAAGATCCAAACCCGCATTCGGAATGGCCACCGCGTGCTTCATCTCCGAATTAAAGTCACCATCGAAGTAATTGAAGCCCACATGCGGCGTCAACGACCAATGCGAAAACTCACCCGCAGCATTCTTATTCTCCTCCACTTTATACGGGTGGGCACCCTTAACCTCCTGCTCCTGCGCCATTAACAAACCTGAGAGGCATAGGAATGATAATATAAATAATCCTTTTTTCATAAAAAGAGACTGTTTGTTTACAACAATCACAATTCAGGCCGCAAAATTACTACTTTTTTTTGACATATGCAAATATTTTGGCGAAAAAAAAGTTTTTTTACATCAAGTATTGCACATGTGGTTTTTTTTTTGTACTTTTGTGCCATATTTCAAGCGATTAAATAAATTTACTATTCATATGGATATTTTGGAACAAATGATCGCGCGTGCGAAGGCAAATCCGCAGCGCATTGTATTGCCGGAAGGCGATGAACCCCGTACGCTGGAAGCAGCGAATATTCTGCTTCGCGATAAGATCGCGCACATCATCCTGATCGGTGATCCGAAGAAGATCGGTCAGATGGCCGCAGAGAAGGGTTATGAGTTTATTCAAGAGGCCAAAATCGTAGATCCGTTGAACGATCCGAAGATGCCGGAATATGCAAACCTGCTCTTTGAGTTGCGTAAAGCAAAAGGCATGACGGAGGAGGAGGCGAAGAAGAAAGCGCAAGATCCTTTGTACCTGGGTTGCTTGATGATCAAGGCCGGCGATGCGGACGGCGAGTTAGCCGGTGCGCGTGGTACGACAGCGGACACGATTCGTCCTGCTTTCCAGATTCTGAAGACTCGTCCCGGATGCTCAATTGTAAGCGGTGCATTCCTGATGTTCACTCCGGCTAAACAGCTGGGCGAAAACGGTTTCCTGCTCTTCGCAGATTGCGCTGTAAACCCGAATCCGGATGCCAAACAATTAGCGGAGATCGCTGTTTCGACAGCCGAGACTGCACGCGCTATTGCGGGCATCGAGCCGCGCGTAGCGATGTTGAGTTTCAGCACGAAGGGAAGTGCAAAACACGAGTTGGTAGATAAGGTAGCCGAGGCTACAAAACTGGCGAAAGAGATGGCTCCGGATGTACAGATCGACGGTGAGTTACAGGCTGATGCAGCGCTCATCGAGAGCGTAGCGAAGACCAAAGCGCCGGGTAGTCCGGTTGCCGGCAAAGCGAACGTATTGGTCTTCCCGGACCTGCAAGCCGGTAATATCGGATACAAACTCGTAGAGCGTTTCTCGGGCGCCGATGCAGTAGGACCGATTCTGCAGGGAATCGCAGCGCCGGTAAATGACCTGAGCCGCGGCTGCAAAGTACAAGACATTGTGCAGATGGTAGTTATCACAGCGAATCAAGCAATTCGCTAAGCTGAAAGTTTAAAGTAGAAAGTTTAAAGTTATAATAATATCATGAAAATCTTAGTTTTAAACTGCGGAAGTAGCAGTATCAAGTACAAGCTCTTTGAGATGGAGAGCAAGA
>CAMOJA010000034.1 GCA_946616535.1 uncultured Bacteroidales bacterium
GTCACGTTCAACTGACGTTCCTCCAGGATAGTAGGCGATATATAGCCACTATCCATTACCTGATGCGCACTTTGCGACAAGACCTTCTCCACATGCATGGAGTTAAGGCCTTGCGCAACTGCGTATTTTATAAAATCGTTTTGCATAATTTATTTCTGCTCAGCTTTTTTAGCTGCGCGTTTAGCCGTTGCCATCTGGATATCATAAGCGATCGGCGAAGCGATGAACACAGACGAGTAAGTACCTACGATCACACCCATGAGGAGCGCGAATACGAAGCCTTGGATCGTCTCACCGCCGAATACGAAGATAGCCAGCAATACTACGAACGTACTCATAGAGGTCGAGAACGTACGGCTCAAGGTGTTGTTCAATGCATCGTTGATATTGATCTTGCGGTCGCGCTTCGGATAGAGCGTGTTGTACTCACGTACACGGTCGAAGATAACCACCGTATCGTTGATCGAATAACCGATAACCGTCAGGATAGCCGCGATGAACGCTTGGTCGATCTCCATGGAGAACGGCATGATCTTCCAGAGGATAGCATACAGACCCAGGATGATGATTGTATCGTGCGCCAAGGCAGCAATAGCACCTACGGAGTAAGCGAAGTTGCGGAATCGGAGCAGGATATAGAGGAAGATAACTACCAATGCCGCCAAGACAGCCCAAACGGCACTCGTCTTGATATCATCGGCAATAGCCGGTCCTACTTTCTGGCTCGACATAATACCAACCTCTGCATTCGACTCCGTCGTCGTGAAGTCCTTATAGGTGATGTTCTCACCCAAGAACGGCTTACAACCCGCATAGAGCAGAGAGTCGATCTTATCGTTCGCATTAGCCGACTCATCGTTGATACGATAGTTGGTCGAGATACGTACCTGGTTAGCGTCATTACCATAGGTAATTACATTCAACGAGAACAACTCACCGTCTTCAAGCGTAGCGCTGAAGGTTTTATCCAGATTAGCGCGTACTTCTTGCGTGTTGATGTTTTGATCAAAACGAACCACATAGTTACGTCCACCGGAGAAGTCGATACCCAAGTTCAGTTTACCGAACAAGTGCGGCTCCAAACCGAGGATAGCGAAGATCAATACAACGCCGGATACGCAGTAAGCAATCTTACGAGCATTGACAAAGTCAAAGTGGATATTCTGCAAGAAGTTCTGCATCAACTTCGTAGTGAAGCTCAACTCCTTTGCGTCCTCTTTCTTGCAGTAGTCTTCCAGCAACAGACGAGTGATGAACACAGCCGTCAAGAAGGACGAGATGATACCGATCATGTAGGTTACAGCGAAGCCCTTGATCGGACCCGTACCGAAGATAGCCAAGATAGCACCGGTGAGGAACGAAGTTACGTTCGCATCGACGATAGCGCTGATGGCTCCCTTGAAACCGTCCTCAATAGCCTTACGCATACCCTTACCGCCGCGCAACTCCTCACGGATACGCTCGTAGATAAGCACGTTCGCATCGACCGCCATACCCATCGTCAAGACGATACCGGCAATACCCGGCAAGGTCAGAACAGCACTGAACGAAGACAGAATACCGACCAGCAGGAAGACGTTACATACCAAAGCCGCATCGGCGATGAGACCCGGGATCCAACCGTAATAGAAAATCATGTAGATGAGGATCAGCACGAAGCCCAATACAAACGAGAGCAAACCGGCACGGATAGCCTCGCGACCCAGAGACGGACCTACAACGCTCTCCTCAATGATATGTGCCGGAGCCGGCATCTTACCGGACTTCAAGGTGTTCGCCAAGTCTTTTGCCTCTTCTACGGTGAAGTTACCGGTGATTTGGCTGCGACCACCCGCGATCTCATCATTAACCTTCGGGAAACTGTATACATAGCCGTCCAATACGATAGCTACACATTTACCGATGTTCTGACCTGTCAGGTGCTGCCATTTACGGGCACCCTCTGCGTTCATAGCCATCGAAACCTCGGCATAAACACTCATCTGCGAGAAGTCAGCACGAGCATCCGTGATCACATCGCCTTCCAGACTTGCACGACCATCAGCCTTTGCCTTCAAAGCAATCACCTGATAGTACGAACCGCGCTCATCTACCGGCTTAACCGACCAGCAGAAACGTACATCCTGCGGCAGAACGGTCTTCGCGATACGAGACTGCAACATCTCATTTACCTTGGCGGTATCCGAATAGTGAACATAAGCACCTACTACCGGACCACGACTTGCCTGACCATTCTCGTTGATCGGCGTGTTCAACAGGGCAAACAGCGGGTTGTTGCGCTTGTACTCAGCAATCTGAGCCTCTTGGTTAGCTGCAGCTGCAACAGAATCCGCATTCAGGTTCTCCACCAAGTCAGCCAGGTCATCACCCTCTGCCTTCTCTTCTTTCGCCTCTGCTTTCGGAGCCTCTTCCTTTACAACCTCAGCCTCAGGAGCCATTGCTGCGAACTCACGATTGATCTGTGCCAAAGCAGGAAGGATCTCGGATAACTCATAGGTCTCCCAGAACTCCAAGTTAGCACTACCTTGCAACAGCTTCTCTACACGCTTCGGATCTTTGATACCCGGCAACTCAATCAGGATACGACCGGACTGAGCCAACTTCTGGATGTTCGGCTGTACAACACCGAAACGGTCGATACGGGTACGAAGCACGTTGAACGAGTTGTTGATAGCGTCCTCTACTTCTTCGCGGATCACTTTCTCAACTTCTGCGTCCTCCATGTTGCTCTTCACTTTGTCCTTCAACTCCATTGTAGCAAAGATCGAAGCCAACTTAGCATTCGGAGCTACCTCGTGGAAAGACTGGAAGAACAGCGTCAGGAAATCATCGCCGCTCTTTTTCTGTTTCTCTTTAGCTGCAGCAATCGCATTCTTGTAGTTCTCCGAAGTGTTATGACCACTCAACGCATCGAGGATCTCCGGTACGGAAACCTCCATCGTGATGTTCATACCGCCCTTCAAGTCAAGACCCAAGTTGATCTCTTTCTCGCGGCACTGCTTCAGCGTGTTACCAAACCAAATCTTCTTGGTTGCAATCGAGTCATAGAAAAATGCCTCTTTCACTTTCGCTACAGAGTCATTCACTACCCCGTCAACCGTGGCCTGAGCCTCAGCATAGGCTTTGGCTTTTCGATCGTACTGGCGCGTTCTGAAAGAGAACGACAGATAGTAGGCGCATGCCAAGAAAAGACATACGGCCAAAATTCGAATTAGTCCTTTGTTTTGCATAATTGTTTGTTGTGTATTTTTAATAATATAATATGCAATTTTTCGCGTATGCGTAGCGCACACATTCGCGCACGACACACAAAAAGTGCGCAAAGATACAACATTTTTTTCAATTACGCAAATTTTTTTAGAAATTTTGCGCTATTTTCCCTAAAAATCCATTTATGCACCCGTTTTTTGTTTTTCTAAATTAATTAGACTTTTATTAGAGGCAAATCGGAGGCTTGTTGGACTAAAGTCGTATTGTCGTTGAGAAAGTTAGGTTCAGAATTTTTTTACCGTTTTCTTGCGTATGTCAAAAAAAAGCAGTAATTTTGCGCCGCAAAATTGAAATCAACCAAACAATATAGCAAAATGAGTAAAGCATTATTAATGATTTTGGACGGATGGGGCATCGGTCATAAAGACAAGGCCGATGCGATCCATTGTACCTCCACGCCCCACTGGGACAAGTTATTGCAAACCTACCCCAACTCGCAGTTGCAAGCGAGTGGCGAAAATGTCGGTCTTCCCGATGGCCAGATGGGTAACTCCGAAGTAGGTCACCTCAATATCGGAGCCGGTCGCGTGGTGTATCAA
The DNA here is from genome assembly GCA_946616535.1 of uncultured Bacteroidales bacterium. The sequence continues at coordinate 3,810 of CAMOJA010000034.1, forward strand.
GACTTAGTAAAAATCAACCGCGCCTGCAAAGACGGTAGTATTTTAGAAAATCCGGAGATCAAAGCCGTCTTCAGTTACGCTAAGGAGAACGGCAAGAAGATCCATTTCATGGGCCTCACTTCGGACGGAGGAGTGCACTCCAGCCTCGAGCACCTGTTCTATCTCTGCGACATAGCAGCTAAATACGAACTGCAAGGCAAAACCTTCATCCATTGCTTCATGGACGGTCGTGATACCGACCCGCGTTCGGGTATCGGATTCATTGACCAGCTCGAGGCACATTGCGCGAAATCGGCCGGTGAGATCGCTTCTATCTGCGGTCGTTTCTATGCCATGGACCGTGACAAACGCTGGGAACGCGTCAAAGTAGGATACGACCTGTTGGTAAGCGGCACAGGTGCTGCTTTCGAGAACATGCACGAAGCGATGCAAGCCAGCTATGACGCAGAAGTAACGGACGAATTCATCAAGCCGATCGTACATGTGCGCAACGGCAAACCGATCGCTACGATTGAAGAAGGCGATGCCGTCATCTTCTTCAACTATCGTAACGACCGCGCCAAAGAGATCACGATCGCACTCACGCAGCAAGACATGCCGGAGAATGGAATGAAGACCATTCCGAACCTCCATTACTGCTGCATGACCCCGTACGATTCGTCCTTCCAAGGTCTGCACGTGCTGTTCCCCAAAGAGAATGTCAGCAACACCCTCGGAGAAGTAGTCAGCAAGCTGGGCCTCAAGCAGTTACGTATAGCTGAGACGGAGAAGTTCGCACACGTAACCTTCTTCTTTAACGGTGGTCGTGAAGCGGAATTCGAGAACGAAGACCGTATCTTGATCCCGAGTCCGAAAGTAGCTACCTATGACCTGCAACCGATGATGTCGGCTCCGGAAGTGACCATCGCGCTGCGCGATGCACTCAACAGCCAGAAATACGACTGCATCATCCTCAACTACGCCAATGGCGATATGGTAGGTCACACGGGAGTGTACAACTCGATCCAGCAGGCCATCACAGCTATCGATATCTGCGTAAACGAGACCGTAGAAACGGCTTTACGCAATGACTACGAGATCATCATCATTGCGGATCACGGTAACTGCGACAATGCCATCAACGCCGACGGTTCGCCGAATACCGCTCACTCGCTCAATCCTGTACCCTTCGTATATATCAGCAAGGACCATACGAACGCAAAAGTAGAGAACGGTATTCTCGCCGACGTAGCTCCGTCGATCTGTCATATCTTAGGCATCGAGCAGCCGAAAGAAATGACCGGTAAGTGCTTGATCAAAAACTAAATAAAAAGAAAGCGGCCCGAAAGGGTCGCTTCTTTTTGTGAGTTTCCTCTACGTAAGTAAAGGTTAATTACTTCTGAGCCTCAGCAGCAACATCCTCACCAAGTTCAACAGCGCGCTCGATCAGAGTTTGCTCCTCAGCAGGAGCAGCCTCTTCCTCAGCAGGAGCCTCTACTGCCTCAACAGCAGGAGCCTCAGCCTCAGCCTCACAGCACTTTTTGTCGCACTTGTTTCCGCAAGCCATTGCAGCGAAAGCAACAGCTACGATAAGAAGCATCTTTTTCATACTCAAAATTGTTTTTTTAAGCTTAAAAATTATGTTATGTCTTCGCCTTTTTGCGAAAAACGGTGCAAAAGTACGATATTTTTTGCATATATCCAAAAAAAATTGTAATTTTGCGCAATAAATTTTGCATTTTATGAAAAAAAAGAGTATTTTTGATAAATCTGACGCCATTTTTCTGGGTATAAATATACTTTTAGCGATTGTAGTAGTAGTCATTATTTTAGTGTCCCTGATCGCGTACCTCAAGAGTTATACCCAGCATGGAGTGGAAGTGGAAGTGTCGAATGTACGCGGGTTAGCGAAAGAAGAAGCAGAAGCTGTACTGGATCAACAAGGTCTGCGCTTAGTGGTCATCGACTCTACCTATTCCGAGAAAGTGCCTTTCGGTACCATCGTAGAGCAAGACCCCATGCCTGATAGCCATGCCAAACTCGGACGAGCGGTGTATGTTACGGTCAATGCTTCGGGTAAAAGACAAATTCCGATGCCGAACCTCCAAGATATGAGTTATCGACAAGCTGAGACTACCTTGCGTGGATTAGGTCTCATCGTAGACACGATATATGATTACGAACCTTCCGCTTTCCGCGATTTGGTACTGGATGTGAAAGCCCATGGACAGAGTGTACAGCCTGGCGAGAAGATTGCAGTAGGCACCAAAGTGCGGCTGGTAGTAGGCTTCGGAAAAGGAACGGAGCAGGTGGAGGTTCCGAGCATCATCGGTTTAAGCTTCCAGGAAGCACGAAGCACACTTCTTAGAAACCGACTCACCGTAGGAGCGGTTTACTATGACGAACCGTCCGAAGAAGGCGTGCCGCAATACGTCTATCGTCAGCAACCCTCCGAAGGACATCTTCTCTTAGAGGGCGAAACGGTTACGATGTACCTCTCCGCCGATATCGAGAAAACAGCAACCGTAACCAATACGGATCACGAAGAAGAAACATGGTTCTAAATGGTTGAGAACGAAGACATAGAGTCCATTGAATCCGAAGAACTTTGGGAGAGATGGCGTTGCGAAGTAGATAAGGGTCAAGGCAAAGAACGCATTGACAAATATCTGGCGGAGCATATGACCAATACCAGCAGAAACCGTATACAAACTGCGGCGGATGCAGGTAATGTATGGGTGAACGGAACACCTGTGGCCTCCAATTATCGCGTGAAACCGGGCGATGTCATACAGGTCCTTCTTGACCATGAACCGCACGACTTTACCATCACGCCGGAAAATATTCCTCTAACCATTGTATACGAAGATGATGACCTGATGGTCATCAACAAACCGGCCGGACTGGTCGTTCATCCCGGGCATGGGAACTATGAGCACACCTTATTGAACGCTCTCGCGTACTATTTCGGCGAGAAACTTGACATGAATGATCCATCAATCGGCCTCGTCCATCGCATTGATAAGGACACCTCAGGTCTGCTTCTCATAGCCAAGACACCGGAAGCCAAAGCCAATCTCGCCAAGCAATTCTTCAATCATACGACCGAACGAACCTATAACGCACTCGTATGGGGCACGTTCCAAGAAGACAGCGGTACCATAGAAGGGGCGCTGGCCCGTGATAATAAAGACCGAACTATTTATCGGGTTTGGGATCTCGAGGACTGCCCGCAAGCCAAAGACGCAATCACTCATTGGCGTGTACTCGAGCGTTTTCCGTATGTGACTTTAGTGGAATGTCGTCTGGAAACAGGACGCACCCATCAGATACGCGTGCACATGAAGCACATCGGGCATCCGCTTTTCTGCGACGAGAAATACGGAGGATGCGAAATCCTCAAAGGACTCCGCACCCAGAAATATAAACAATATATCGAAAACTGCTTCGCGCTCTGCCCCAGACAGGTATTACACGCGCGTACATTAGGTTTTACGCACCCGCGCACGGGAGAAAGACTTTTCTTTGATAGCCAATGGCCGGAAGACATGACCGCCCTCATTGAGAAATGGAGACGGTACGAACCCAATACCTTGACCTAATCCTCTTCTCCCTCTATCTCGTCATCCAGATAATGACCGTATCGGTGCACGTTACCATGCGTGAGAACCATCATCTCCAAGACAATGGCCGGTAAGAAAGTTCCCCAAGACACTCCTATGGTCGGGAAATAGACATCCCCTATGCGCAGCGCATAGATAATCAAAAGCACATAATAGGCTCCTGCTGCCACCATCGTGATATCGCACATCCAAAGACGAGCATAAGGCGACATCATACATAGCAAAGCACCTATAGCCCCTATCAGCATCGCCCAATAGCAATAATACAACCCTTTAACCGACATCGTGGCCGCTACTTCGGTAACACCACTGTCTAACTCGGTCTGAAGCATCATAAAACGCTCCTGATTCATCGTAAAACTGCGTATGTAGATGATGCCCTCGTCTTGCAGAAACGATAAGGGAGAAGACAAAGGCAGCAAAGCAGCTGCTAAAATAGCAATCGCCATGTACGCCCAACGGCGGTACATGGCGATTTTCTTTGTTTTATCTTCAGCCATAGGCTGTGCGAACAATTAGAGTTGCGGACCAGCAGCAACAAGCGCCTTACCAGCTTCGTTCGTAGTGTACTTATCGAAGTTCTTGATGAAGCGAGCAGCCAAGTCTTTTGCCTTAACTTCCCACTCAGCAGCGTCCTTATAAGTGTCGCGCGGATCGAGGATAGCAGGATCAACACCCGGCAGAGCAGTCGGTACTTCGAAGTTGAAGTACGGAATCTTCTTCGTCGGAGCAGTGAGGATGTCACCACCGAGGATAGCGTCGATGATACCGCGGGTGTCGCGGATCGAGATACGCTTGCCCGTTCCGTTCCAACCGGTGTTAACGAGGTATGCCTTCGCACCACTCTTCTCCATCTTCTTAACGAGCTCCTCAGCATATTTCGTCGGATGCAACTCCAAGAATGCCTGGCCGAAGCAAGCAGAGAAAGTCGGAGTCGGCTCGGTGATACCACGCTCGGTACCTGCCAACTTAGCGGTAAAACCGCTCAGGAAGTAGTACTT
>CAMOJA010000035.1 GCA_946616535.1 uncultured Bacteroidales bacterium
AGAATGCCCCTATTTTCGTTTTTAGCGTCTCGGTCGATAATTTTACCGTCCACCGTTTAAAATCGATTTTAGGGGCAATTTTGAGCGTTCTACCAAGCATGGCACAATTGGCACAGCCAGGCGGGGCCTCTTTGGCCAGGTCTTATGTAAGTAAACATCATCATGGCGAAGCCATCTCCTGTCAGTGTTAATCTCAATAGCCGAAGGCTCCTACCTTTTGAAGGCTACGAAGTAGACTGAAAAAGGATAGAGAAAAGGAAAGAGAGAAAACAAGAAGAAAAGAAGCAAAAGAAGAATAAAAAGAGAGTAAAGGATAAAGAGATTAAGTAGTGGTTTTTTTATTTTTTTGTATAAAGCTATAGTTTACTGATAAACCCTATAATGTATCTCTACCACTACTGTCTATAAAAGACTATAGTTTTATATAAACAGGAGAAAACCTATGTTTTTTATATCCCCTGTTAATATACTTCACTATGGTTTTATGAGGGGAAAACGACATCCCCCTGTGAAAAAACTTCATACCCTATGAAGAATCTTCATACCCCCAGGATTAAAAAAATCCTCCCGATCGCACAAGGGGTGGTACCCTTCCAGCAGAGAGGCCCCGGAGTGTATTTGCAGATCGCAATCACGCAAGGGGTGGTACCCCCGGACTTAGTTTGGAAAGTCACGCCGCGCAAGGGGTGGTACCCCTTCTATGGCGAAAAATCCGCTGCGGGCAAAGGGTGGCACGGGTATAGTTCCCCTTTAAAAGCCAAAAATGGCGATGCGCAAAGGGTGATACCAATGGCGAAAAAAAGTTGAAAAACTTTCCGAAAACCTCTTGACATTCCACCGATTCGGTGGTATACTAAAGGCACAACAGAGATGAGGGGACACGAAATCCCCGATGGATCGAAAGGAGAAAACGATGAAAGCGGAGGTAAAAATAATGACAAGGATGTCTGATCTGTGCAAAATGGCGAAGGATAATGCGGATAAGATCAAGGCCGCACAGTTTGATTATGACTACGTTGGCCTCCGCGTCCAGGAAGAAGAATTCACCCTTGGGGAGATGACACATGTCTCCCATATCTGGGACAATGGCGATGATACCGGCGAAGAGCTCCCTGGTGTTTGCGCTATCAATGTCAACTATCTCCTGACCAAAAAAGGAGATAAGTTCTCTGCCTACTTTGGCAAGCACGTTGCCATCGTTGCTGGATATCGTGCAGAATATGGCGAAGATCCCGGAGAAATCATTATTGAGGATCCAGTTGTTTTTGAGATCCTTTCCTGAAGGAGGTAAAATGACCGCACGTGAGATCAGGGACCTGCTCGGTGTTAGCCGGGCAGAATTCTCCCGCAGGTACAAAATCCCGGTCCGCACTTTGGAAAACTGGGATGCTGATGTCAACAAAGCCCCTGAGTGGGCGCTCTCACTCTTAGAGAGGGTTGTGAAGGAGGATGCTATGAAAGCTGTTATGGAAAACGTTCAGGGCTATATCGCCGGTATCCGGCAGCGTCATGGTCACGACATCGTGACCGATCCGGTTGTTAAGGGTAGCTCGATTTACTTCACCCTCCAGCCGGATGACCAGATCCAGGGCACCATGTTTGAGGTCACTCTGGATGGCGCGGTCCGCAATAAAGGCATCGCCCCGGGATGCTTCTGGACCGAGTGGCGTGAGCATGTGTTTAACGGGGACACGGATCCCGAGCACTTGGAATTCCAGTGATCCCCCATTACAAAAAGCGCTTACGCGCCCACAGGGGTGGCACCCCGGAAAGGAGGCTGTTATGTCGGCAACTGCTATTGATAACAAGCTGTGGGAGGTCTACTCCTACATGATGCACCGGGTCGGCGTTGATGCGGCCTCCCGGATGATGTCTCCGCTCAACTGGTATATCAATACCGGCAGAGCTTCCGGCGAATTCCTCCGGGCGTTCTGCTCGGCGAAAGCCTTCGTGATGGCGAGGGTCCTTGCCAAGGGTGGTTCCGATGACGAGATCATCCAGCGGCTGAAATCAAAACTGAGAGGCTAATCCCCTCTCTTTTTTGTTGGAGCATTTCGCACGGGGGTGGTACGGGTGTCTGTGGCTTTCAAAATCGCCACTTCCTGCCCTTCCAGTGATCTTGGCGATAAAATCATCCGCCCAAAAGAAAAAGCCTCCAGAATCGTCTTCCAGAGGCCTTCATTCTATTTTTTCGTTCTTTTAAACTTCCGGGCGATAAATCCGGCATACAATTGTGCGACTCCCATGGCGAAATCATAAAAGTCATCATCGCAGTATTTCCGAGAGAACTTGTCGCAGTCATCCACTAAACCGCTCCAGAATTCCGGCTTTTCCTCAGGGTTCCAATGTTTCTGGCAGAGTCCCCAGACATCCTGAAAGAACTGAAATTCTCTGCTTGTCTTCTCAAATTTTACACTTGCCATATAGTCCCCTTTTATTTATAAAAATTGCTTTTTACTATGGGTGGTACCCTTCCCCTTTTATTTTGTGTACACAATTCGCAAACAGGGTGGTACCGTCATCCGAATGGATTCTCCATAGTTCCGTCTAAACTTGTAAACTCTTCCGCAAGGATTGTCATGTCATCATCAGGTGGAATGTCTACGAAACCTCCGCCATCACTGCTGACTTTGTCCCATCCGTAAATGATTGATTCGGCGATGCTGTTCTTCAGGCGCTTCGATTCCCGCTCATAAAAAAGCGGAACAAAAACATCTTGGGTGCCACCGTCTCTGTCCTTGGCAATCTCGATTACGTTCGTTGATTCGTAGACTTCGTTGTCATCCTTCCAGCCGAACATTTGTTTGGTCATTCGTTGGAAGTCCTTGTTATTCCTGTGAACGATAAAGGCATTGTCTACTGCGTTTGCCAGATCTGCCGTTCCCGAAATGTCATCCAGGCGAAGGAATCCTAACGCTTTACGCGGGTGGGCAACAAACACGATGTGGACATCCTTCTGCTGGGCAAGTTCGTGGAGGCTCATGACAAATGCTGTCTGGGCATCCCATTTTGTTTCGGCCAGGCCTGTTATGTTGAATGCCATCAGGTTATCGAGCACCAGAAGATCCAGCTTATCATCTTCTATCCGCTTATGAAACTGTTCCAAAACCGCATGGAAATCATTGCCGTAAGCATTGTTGTAAAGCCAGAACCTTTTGCCCATCCACTCGGAGATCTTTTTTTGAATTGCCCTTGGTACAGTGTAGTACCCTTCCCATTTTTCTGATGCTACCACATGGCCTTTTCCAGCAGCCTGCAGCCACATCCATTTCATGAAATTATTCGCCGAGAGCTCACCGGAATAACAGCCAATGTTGAAACCATTGTCAACAGCATCCAGGCACCACTGTGAAAGGATCGTGCTTTTCGATGCTCCACGGAGGCCTGATACCAGAGAGACGGCACCTTTTTTAAGACCTCTCATCCTTCTGTCGATTTCCGTTGTCCCGGTCCGTATGAAGGATTCTTCCTGCTTCGGCATATTGAAGATGTCCATGGCAGTATAGAAAACAGGATTCCCGGTTTCTTCTGTGATGTGTACCGGCTCCGGCTTTTTGTTCCGGTTGAAGTTCCGATACATCTGGCGCTCCATCCACTGCTCACGCTTTTCGTATGCTTCAGGCTCAAATTTTATGCGGACATCCTTCCATGTCTTCCCAGCACAGGAGTTATGGAAACAATGAAATCCAATGGCACCATTAGGACTTTGAAAGATGCAGGCATCCTTGCCGTTGTGCGAGGGATCGAATGGGCAGTGATCCAATATATATTTATTGCCACCGCCGAAGTTCGTTTTTCTGTAAGCGATCCCGTACCTTGACATCCATGCTTCAATGTCAAAATCTCTCGGAGACCAGTTATTATATCGCTGTGGTTTCTCTGGTTCTCCCGGCATCATGTCTGCCAGTTTCCGAAGGTAATTGATGTCATTCGGTTTTATCTGCGTTGGAATCGTCTTTATGCGGGACATCCTGAAGGGCCTGTCCTTTGTGTTTGATCCCTTCTGTGCAAGAGTGCCATACAGCTTGCAGATCCGTGAAGGGTTGAAAGTCTTTTGGTCTACTTCCACATCATCATCGCTGAAAAGGATTGCCAGTGCCTGGAGACATCGCTTCAGCAGTTCTACGTTTTCGCTTGTGTTGGAGAGTGCTACCTTATACAGCAGATGTACACCGTTCCCGGAGTATGCAGTGACAGGCTCGTTAAAACCGAGATTCCGCATGAACAGGAAGATTTTATTTCCGAGCAGCTTCGCTTTGTTGAGTTCTTCGTTTGATGATGATGTTCCCGCCGGTCTCTTCGGATCCAGGTCTACCATAAGCCAATTGATGGCAGCTATGTCTGCATCAGATGTGGTATTCTTCGGATTCTTCAGAAACTTTCCGCTTTGCGGTCTGGAATAACATGCAGAATTTACGCCGTTCAGGGAGCAGTAGATGTTGAAATCCCGGAGGTTCATTTTTTCGAGTGCCGAAATCAGGGTATCCGCATTTTGGAAATATCCGCTGTAGTTTGTTTTTCCATCAGATGATATCATCCTGACTTCAAAGATTTCTCCGTCTTCCCGGAGTCCCATCAAACCTTTTCTCAGCTCGTCCTCGTTTACGCAGTCCATGATGCATCTCCCAAAATATCAGCAATGACTTTCACTACTATTCCCCAAAATATCAACAATGGCTTTTCCTGCCGCCACCGGAGTGCAGAAAAGGAAATCCACGCCGTACTTCTTCCGCATCGTCATGGCTGCCTTCATCAGTGTTACACCCTTCGTTGCGTTCGGATACATCTGCTTACCGCCCTTCATGATAAACAGCCGGTCATTCTTCCACTTGTGAAGTTCTTCCAGACAGCTGATATAGGGATTGTAAATGTTGGAAGTCCCCTTTATCAGTTCGCTTTTGTTTTCCACCAGGATGATAAGCTTAATGCCGTTGTTCTGGGCAAGGATCGCTTCGTCACGGAACCTGTCATGTTGCGGACCACAGATATCAGCACACAGTTCCTGAATGTCCTTCTTGGTATCGATGCAAACATTGTAGGTGCCAACGAAATCCATCTTTTTGACTTCAATGCCCCGGGCTTCTTTTCTGCGGATGACATCCTCTACCTTTTCGCTCATCATGATGTAGTCACCCACCGGCAGAGGGTATCTGCGGTATTCAACGCCATACTTATCCCAATACTGATGTTTCAGCAAGTGTTTACCTTCCTGCTGGGCTTTATCCTCAATGATAATCACAGGCACCCTCCTTACTGGAAAACACTTCCCGGATCATATGCTGCATCTGCCGGATTTCCGACCGACACAAAGTCCATGATCCCGTTCCCGATTTTTTCTTCACGCAAAGTAGCTGCAGTATTGAATTCCTTCGTGTTCAGTGCCAGTTCCACCTTGTCCACCACAACCAGGGTGTAATAGATTTTTCTACTGGTGTTTTTGCTCTCATAGCTGCCGGTCTTGATTTTCCCATGGATGCAGATCCTCTGGCCTTTTTCGCAGTACCGCTCCATGTATCCAGCCACGGTATTCCAGCCTTCGCACGGGATATAATATGTTGGGTACTTCCCGGTTTTGTCCTTGGCATCATCCTTCACGGCCATGGTGAATTTCACCACCTTGGCACCGTTCGGAGTGACAACCACCTCAATGTCCTTTGCAATATACCCTTGCAGACATACAACGTTCATGTAATCCTCTATTTCCCGTCAAACTCAAATGTCAGACCGGTCCGCTCTTCGCAATCCTTTTTCAGCTGATCCAGATCACAATCGTAATTCAGGACAAACTCGTCACGCTTATCGACAAATGCTTGTATGAGCCGCCCTATGCGTTTCTGACCAAATTCCGGGTAGACATCCTTTATTGCCAGAGCCATAATCGGAGCAAGTATCTCAAGTTTGATATCGTCATTTTCCTTGAGAGCCATGTCCATGTATTTGCTTCCGAGCTTTTCGTCTGTCTCCCTGGCGATCTTACCCTTCAGGATCCCGACAGATACCGGGCTTGCCATAAGGTATTCCGGTACTGCCTGAACAGGATGCCCAACATTCTTGTGACGCTTTAATTCTCTTTCTATTCTTCTTCTTTCTGCTCTGCTTCCCATAAAAGTTTACCCCACCGCTCTATTTTTTAGTTGAATGGCATTCCTTCATCTTCTACTGCATCATCAGGGACATCAACGAATCCGGCATCGGCTGGTGTTTCAGGGATATTTGTATCCTGGGTCTTTGCCTTGCTCTCGCAGAACTCCGTTTCCCTTGCGATGACTTCAAACACGCGCTTTGTGGTTCCATCAGAATTCTTGAGTCCGCTGGAGCTGATCTCTCCAACAACCGCGATTCTCATTCCCTTCTTCAGGTACTTCGCAGCAAACTCCGCATTATGCGAGAAGGCCACCACCGGAATAAAGTTGGTTTCTCTGTCCTTATCCTTTCTGTATGGCTTCGGCACTGCCAGAGAATACTTCGCGCAGCTGATGCTTCCGTCTCCTCTTTTGCTCTGGTAGACTGTCGGGTCATTTGTAAGCCGTCCCATAAGATGTACTGTATTCATGTAAAACCTCCAGATAAAAATGTTTATGATTCATTTTACCCTTTTGGTTTACCCACCGCAAATAACCTGTGGTTAATCGTCTCGCCTGGATGCCGCACACAGTGCAAACAACAATACTCCGATAAACGCTCCGAAAAACGCTCCAGCCCCGAATGCAATTGCCAGATCAATCATCAAGGTCATCCCCTTTCCTTGTTTCCGGCTCCCTGTCCCGGAACTTATGCCTGCGGTTACCTTCACACCACGAACAACTCCCATGATTCCGGCAGTTCTTGTCTACAGCCTTTGCCCCGGTATACGGCTTTCGATGTTCTTTGCCGTGCTCAACCCCTTTGTCCAGACTCATTGCGCTCCTCCAGTAAGTCATCCCACGTTACTTCCAGCGATTTTTTGATCTGCATCAGCGTATGCAATGTCGGTTCACTTCGCCCGGTACACCAGCAGCTTACGCTGTCCTGTTTCTTCCCGATCATCTTCGCAAACACTCTTTGGGTTATCCCACGTTCCTTCAAAATCCGCCTGAGATTTGTCCCGAAAACAGTTTCCCGCCAGACTGTGCCAATAAAATCCAAATCGTATACAAGCACCTGTTTGCGGGTAAGCCGGATGTCATACACCAGAATATCGTGATACTTACCAGAAGGATCGTCACGGCGCTCAACTACATGTTTCGTCATTGGCTGTGCTCC
>CAMOJA010000036.1 GCA_946616535.1 uncultured Bacteroidales bacterium
CGTCGGTGGCGTGGTTACCATCGGCCCGGAAAAACGATCGAGTGGCATCGGCAAGTAGTAAGAGTCTTTTTTTATAGTATTATAAACCTATTTTTTGTAATTATAGTTTTATTTACCTATATTTTCTTGGTTGAATGAAATAATAGGTGTATTTTTGCAGTCAATATGAATAGGGTTTATGCAACACTATCTGCTGATATAGTAGATTCAACTTCACTTTCAGCTGAAGATACAGTCAAATTGAAAGAGTCTCTTGAGGGCTTTTTCCCCGTGATGCAGTTGTTTTGCGACAAAGCTTGGGGAAGGGTAACTCGTGGCGACTCCGTGGAGTGTGTAATACCAGATGTTGCGCAATCGTTACGAATTGCTTTACTCTTGAAATGCTATGTGAAGACGTTGAATTTTGATTCAGCCAGCAGAGCTATGAAGAAGAAGGGAATAAGGGTTGTGATTGGTCTTGGCTCACTGAGAATAAATGACAAGAATAATGGCATAATTGACGGCGAGGCTATTTACAACTCTGGCCGCGAACTGGATAAGTTGTCAGGATCGGACAGTATAACTCTTTCGCTCGTTTCAAGCGAGATGAACGTAGGAGGCTATTCTGCTTTGTGTGACATATTAGGGTTTGTGGTGACACGGGCAACTGGTAAGCAGTGTCAGGTGTTATATCGATTGCTGCTCGGTGAGACGCAGATGCAGATTGCCAAGATATTGGGTCTGGAACAGCCTACGGTGAACCAGCATGCTGCTGCTGTTGGTTGGAACGCAATTCAACGTGCATTGGCGAGGTATGAATCTGAAAAAAAGTTTTAAAAGATTAAGAAGCAGAAAGGATTGAATAATGATGATGGAATTATTTTTAAGCCTGGTTTTGGCTCATTTGGTGGCGGACTTTATGTTGCAGACTGGAAAGTCATGCAAGGACAAGAAGGAGAGACATTGGAAAAGCCCTCATCACTATGTCCATGCTTTAATCGTATTTGGATTGTCATGGCTTGTATCATGGGATGCTAGCTTCTGGTGGGGTGCGTTGATGACTGGTGTGGCACACTTGGGCATTGATATATGGAAGTCGTACCGGAAGGATAATGTTGTATGGTTTTCTTTGGATCAGGTAATGCATTTGCTGGTGTTAGCTGGAGTGGCATATGTATGGACCAGGTGTCATGATTGGTGCTTGCCGTTTGGTATAGAGTTGTGGCATGTGGCGGTTGTAGTTGCTTTGCTTGTTTGCTGGAAGCCGGCGAATTTTTTTATCAAGTTGATGCTGAAACACTACAGCGTGAATATGCCGGAGGATAAAGAGAGTGGTTTTAATGCCGGTGCTCTGATTGGTACCATAGAAAGGTGGCTGATACTAATCTTTGTGTGCATGCAGCGGTATGAGGCACTTGGCCTGTTGATAGCGGCGAAGTCGATCATTCGTTTTGGTGATAAAGAAACTGCCAAGACTGAATACGTGCGGGCAGGAACTCTGTTGAGTATTCTTATTGCAGTGTTGGCCGGGATGATGGTGATAGGGGTGTTGAAGCTTTAACGTTTCAAGCCTGGTTCCCGAATGCAGCAATAATCGTAGCGAAGCCACGTCGGTGGCGTGGTTACCATCGGCCCGGAAAAACGACCGAGTGGCATCGGCAAGCCTGCGGAGGGCGCTCATCGGCAAAATGAGTTAGGGGAGCGGTATAAGCATGTGAATCAGTATCGGTAAAAATGTCCGGTCGAGCCGGGCATGAAGTTTTGTGAAGGGCTGATGTCTACGGGCATCGGCCTTTGTCCACTGCCACCCAAAGTTGAACACCTGATTGCCATCGAAAATTGAACAGATGCACCACTTCGCACCAGACGCCATCCTCGAAGAGGAAATCTTCATTCCTCGTAATATCGGCCCAGAGGATGTGATGGAGATCGCGGGTTAAGGCCCGCGATGAGGGGAATGCTGGGTGTGAGCCTTTGCTAGTTCAAACATTTCCAAGAGATTAGCTTCTCAGGATGAGATATTTGGATAATCATCGATAAAGCAGTAACTTTGAGAATCGATTTGGACGGATGGCACAACAAAAAGAACAGCATTTGTTCATCTACCGGATGACCCATATTGACAATGTTCCTTTCATTGTCAAGAACGGCCTGTGGTCCAAACTGAGCCCGGTGCAGGATCCGAACTTCGTCCCAATTGGTAATCCGGATATCATCGACAAAAGGACAAATAAAACGGTCGTGGTCATTCCTCCAGGTGGTGTGTTGGGCGACATCCTGCCTGGCTGCCATTTAAAAGTGGATACGAAAAACGAGTTCTATTATAGGGGATATGATTAGTTATACAAAAGGTGATTTGCTTTCTTCAAAGGCTCAGGCCCTTGTCAACACCGTGAATACGGTTGGCGTGATGGGGAAGGGGATTGCCTTGCACTTCAAGGAGGCGTTCCCATCCAACTTCTCCGTTTATGCCGGAGCCTGCAAGAGGGGAGAATTGGTCCCCGGTAAAATGTTAGTAGTCAAGGATTCTAATCTGGCTCTGGGAGAAAGGATTATAATTAATTTCCCCACCAAGGTTCACTGGCGGAATCCCTCCAGGTATGAGTACATTGAAGAGGGCCTTAAGGACCTTGTCCGTGTTATAAGAGAATATGGGATTACAAGCATCGCAATCCCGCCGCTGGGCTGTGGCAATGGCGGCCTGGACTGGGCCGTTGTCAAGGAGATGATAGAGAAGGCTTTGGCTCCCTTGAAGGATATCGACATTACTGTGTATGAGCCTTCGGCTGAGATCTCTTCACTTTTGGCTAAGCAATCACGGAATGCGTCGGCGCACCTGACTCCGGCAAGCGCTATGCTGCTTTATGCGTTGTTCTGCTACGAAGTGCACGATGAACGCTGCAGTCTTTTCGTGGCCAATAAACTGAGCTATTTCTACCAGATACTTGGGGAAAAAGAGTTTGCAAGTGTAAGTGTCGGCCACATGCTCAATGCGGTGAATGGAAAGTATATCCATGGACTAGAGCAGATGGATGCAAAGCCCTTTGAAGCGCTGATGCTGGATTATGAACGGAAAGCAGAAGTAGGGGAATATGTGCACAATTCTTTGGCGCCGGCTCAAATCGTCCATATCAAACAGCTTCTGAAGTTAATCGATGGATATGAATCGGCCTATTCGCTGGAAGTCCTGGCCTCTGTCGCCTACGTGCGGAGAGAACATCCGGGTATTGGCGTGGGCGATACTATTCATGAGATTCAGAACTGGTCTGCTCGTAAGAAGAATCTCTTCAAGCAGGAACACATCGAGGCCGCGTTTGAGCATCTGAATGCCTGGATGGCGTAAGCGTTTTTAGGGATTGCCAGTTTTGATTAGAGCAAGAGTTTTGCTAAATTTGTAAGTTTTTATTGCAAGAATAATTTGAACTTAAAATATGAGCGTTTTTAAAGACAAAGTGCTGCTCATTACCGGAGGTACGGGCAGCTTTGGCAATGCGGTGCTGAACCGCTTCCTTAGGACGGATATCGGCGAGATCCGCATTTTCTCCCGCGACGAAAAAAAGCAGGACGACATGCGTCACGACTTCCAGGCCCGCATGCCGGAGGTGGCGAACAAGATCAAGTTTTACATCGGCGATGTGCGCAACAAGAGCACGCTGGTTTACGCCATGAAGGGCGTAGACTATGTGTTCCACGCTGCCGCGCTGAAGCAGGTGCCGAGCTGCGAGTTCTTCCCCATGGAGGCGGTGAAGACGAATGTCATCGGCACGGATAATACCCTCGACGCTGCTATTGAGGCGGGGGTGAAGTGCGTGATTTGCCTCTCGACGGACAAGGCTGCTTACCCGATTAACGCGATGGGCATCACCAAGGCCATTGAGGAGAAGATCGCGGTGGCAAAGAGCCGTCTCTCCGGCGACACGAAGATCTGCTGCACGCGTTACGGTAATGTGATGTGCTCCCGCGGCTCTGTAATTCCGCTGTGGATCGACCAGATCCGCAAGGGCAATCCTATCACTTTGACCGAGCCCAAGATGACGCGTTTCATCATGAGCCTTGAGGAGGCGGTGGACCTGGTGCTCTTCGCCTTCGAACATGGCAAGAATGGTGACATCCTGGTCCAGAAAGCCCCCGCCTGCACCATCCAGACGCAGGCCGAGGCCGTGTGCGAGCTTTTCGGCGGAAAGAAGGAGGAGATCAAGGTCATCGGCATACGCCACGGCGAGAAGATGTACGAGACGCTCCTGACGAAGGAGGAGGCCGCGAAGGCCATCGACATGGGCAACTTCTACGCAGTGCCGGCCGACAACCGCGACCTCAACTACGACAAGTACTTCAAGGAGGGTGACGTGAAGCGCGCTACCATCGAGGAGTTCAACAGCGACAATACCCGCCGGCTTAACCTGGAGGAAACCAAGGCGAAGATCGCCAGCCTGGAGTATATCCAGAACGAACTGAATGGCATTCCTAACATTGTGAAGTAATATGGCTGCATTCAAGAATAACGGAAAGCTTAAGCTTCTCATCATTGTGGGCACCCGCCCGGAGATCATCCGCCTGGCGGCCGTGATTAACAAGTGCCGCGAGTACTTTGACTGCCTCCTGGCGCATACCGGCCAGAACTACGACTATAACCTGAACGGCGTGTTCTTCAAGGACTTGAAACTGGCCGATCCCGACGTATACATGGAAGCCGTAGGCAACGACCTGGGCGAGACCATGGGCAACATCATTGCCAAGAGCTACCAGCTGATGGTGGAGGTGCAGCCGGACGCCGTGCTGGTGCTGGGGGATACGAACTCTTGTCTTAGCGTGATCGGCGCCAAGCGTCTGCACATCCCCATTTTCCACATGGAAGCTGGCAACCGCTGCAAGGACGAATGCCTGCCGGAGGAGACCAATCGGCGAATCGTAGACATCATCTCCGATGTGAATATGGCCTATTCCGAGCACGCCCGCAGGTATCTGGCCGATACGGGCCTCCCCAAGGAGCGCACGTATGTCACAGGCTCGCCGATGGCCGAGGTGCTGCACAACAACCTGGCCGAGATTGAGGCGTCTGATATTCATGCTCGGCTGGGTCTGGAGAAAGGAAAGTATATCCTGCTATCGGCCCACCGCGAAGAAAACATCGACACGGAGAAAAACTTCATGTCGCTATTCAATGCAATCAATAAGATGGCGGAAAAATATGATATGCCTATCCTCTATTCCTGCCATCCCCGCTCCCGCAAGCGCTTGGAGGCTTCCGGATTCCAGCTGGATCCTCGCGTGATTCAGCATGAACCGCTGGGATTCCATGACTACAACTGCCTTCAGATGAACGCCTTTGCAGTTGTGTCTGACTCCGGTACGCTGCCGGAAGAGAGCTCCTTCTTTACTTCCATCGGCCATCCTTTCCCTGCTGTGTGCATCCGCACTTCGACCGAGCGTCCGGAGGCGCTGGACAAGGGTTGCTTCGTGCTGTCCGGCATCGATACCATCGGCCTGCTGCAAAGCGTTGATGTGGCCGTTTCCTTGATCCGTGACGGTCACCCCGGCATTCCTGTGCCGGATTATGTGGATGAGAATGTAAGCACCAAGGTGGTTCGCATCATCCAGAGTTATGTTGGCGTTGTAAATAAAATGGTATGGCGAAAATTCTAGTGACGGGCGCCAAGGGTTTTGTAGGAAAGAACCTTTGCTGGGCGCTGAAGAATATCAAGGATGGAAAGGACCGGAGGTTTCCGGAACTTTCCATTTCTGACGTTTATGAGTATGACCTGGACTCTACTGCGGAGGAACTGGATGCGTGGTGCGCATCGGCTGACTTTGTGTTCAACCTTGCAGGAGTGAACCGGCCGAAGGAGCAGTCTGAATTTATGGCTGGAAATTTTGGATTTGCTTCTACGCTACTGGATACTCTCAAAAAGCACGGGAATAAATGTCCTGTGATGCTTTCTTCTTCGCAGCAGGCTTCGCTCACCGGCCGCTTCGGTGACAGCGAATATGGCCGTTCGAAAAAGGCCGGCGAGGATCTTTTCCTGGAGTACGGGCGTGAAACGGGTGCCCGGATGCTGGTGTACCGCTTCCCGAACTTGTTTGGCAAGTGGTGTCGGCCTAATTATAATTCGGCTGTGGCTACGTTCTGCAATGCCTTTGCCAACGATCTGCCTTATACGGTGAATGATCCTTCGGTGGAGTTGGAACTGCTGTATATTGATGACCTTGTGGATGAGATGATTGCCGGCTTGCAGGGTAAAGAACATCACTGTGAGTTCTCTGGGTTGGATGTGATTCCCTCTGAGACCGGGCGTTATTGCTACTGCCCCGTGACGCACAAGGTGACGCTGGGAGAGATTGTGGAACTCTTGAAGAGCTTTGCAGAGCAGCCCAAGACGTTGATGATTCCGGAGATTCCTAATGGTTCGTTTGCCAAGAAGTTGTACTCTACGTATCTTTCGTACTTGCCTTATGAAAAGGCCGCCTTCCCTCTGAAGATGAATGTGGATGAGCGGGGCTCTTTTACGGAACTGGTGCATACCCTTTCCTGCGGGCAGGTGTCCATCAATATCTCTAAGCCGGGGATTACGAAGGGGCAGCATTGGCACAATACCAAGTTTGAACAGTTTATCGTTGTTGCCGGACATGGTTTGATTCAACAGCGAAATCTGAATGACCCTTCCGGCAAGGTGCTGGAGTGGGAGGTCTCTGGTGATAAGATTCAGGCGGTGCATATGTTGCCGGGGTACACGCACAATATCATTAATTTGAGCGAGACGGAGGATTTGGTGACGGTGATGTATTGCAATGAGGTGTTTGATCCGGGGAGGCCGGATACTTTCTTTGA
>CAMOJA010000037.1 GCA_946616535.1 uncultured Bacteroidales bacterium
GGTGCTCCTCCAGGTTGCAGTGAAGCGCACTACCACCGGTCAGGTGCTCGATGTACTTCTTGCCGTGCAGACGGAAACGATCCAGCACATTCAGGCTCTTGTCCTCCACAATGTAGAAATAGCTGTTGTAGCAGTCACGCGGAACGACATAACCGTCTTCGCGATCCCATTTGGCGTGTTTCACACCCACGTTCTCCGCAGGAATCATCTCGCAGTTGAACATCACATCTTTCGTGCGGTACTCTTTGTTCTTCTTCTCGATGATACCGAGCAGCTCCTGAACGAAATGCGCATATTCCGGCGTGTCTTTGATCTCCAGACCGAGGAACTCTGCCGCCTCTACCAGACCGTTCACACCGATCGTCAGATACTGACGGCCGATATTGATGTAGCCGGCGTCGAACAGCGGAAGCATGCCTTTCGCCTGCAAGGCCTTGAGGTTCTCGTTGTAAGCCAGCTGAACCTTGTGCATCAGATCGACCACGTCCTCTACATACGCCTGATAAGGGATGTTGTTACGTACGGCGTACTGGATAGCGCGGTTCAGGTTGATCGTCAATACCGACTTCGAACCCGTCGAGATACCGCCGGCGCCGAGGGTGTAGCTGAAACTGTTGTCCGTGATCGCGTTACGCAGACGGCAGCAGCTCGAGAGGCTGTCCGCGTTGTCGCTCACGTAGGTGAAGAACGAGTGACCCTTCGCGTACATCTCTGCCGTGAAATCGGCGTACTCCTTGTCTTTGATATCGCCGTTCTCCGCCAGCAGCGCCATCGTCTCTACCGGGAACGTGAGCACCGAACGCGTACGCTCTTCGTTGAACCAGTTCATGAATCGCTTCTGCAGCCAGTTCAGGCTGTCCCAGTGAGGCGCCTCGCCGTCCGGGAAACGGAAGTTCTCAAACAGGCTCTGGAAATAGTAGCGGTCGTAGTAGCTGATATTCCAGAATACCGACTGGAAGTTACGGGCACCGCTCGGCTGGTTCAGGCTGTAAACAACCTGCTGGAAGCAGTCGCAGATGATGCGGTCGATCGTGCGGCGTTTCAGACTCAGATCCACCACCTCGTCCGCGCGCTTGTAGTAATCCTCGCCGTACTCCTTCTCGATGAAATAGTTCATATACATAAGGAACTCGGGCGTAGCGCACGCGCCTGAGAGCATCGAGCTCACCATGAACACCATGTTGATGAATCCGCCGCAGAAAGACTTCAGGTTCTTCGGAGGCGTAGCGTTGCCGCCGATCGACTTCGTGCCGCCGATGAGCCACGGGTACATGGTGATCGACGCGCAGTAGTTCGCAAGGTTCGTCTCGTCGTTCTTGTAGATGAAGTGCTGGTTCAGCAAACTCATGTACTTGTCGCTCAGCTCCTTGCCGAACATCTCTTTGATGCGCTCGGTCAGCAGACGGCGGTTCAGACGGATGAAGCCCTGCTTCGGCAGCTCGCCGATCAGCGTAGCGATGTTCTTGTGCTCTACGTTCGCGTTCGCATCAAACTTCGAACCCTCTGCCGCATTACTTGCCTGAACGTAGTTCATCATGAAATCCAGACGCTGCTGCGTCTCGCGGTCCTCCGTATGGCCCTGGCGATACAGGATGAACGCCTTCGCAACCTGGTAGTATCCCTCTGCCATCAACGCCACCTCTACCTGGTTCTGGATCTCCTCAACGGTCTGTCCGTCATGTACGCGTAAGTGAGATAACACGGCGCCCAACGTCTCTTCCGTTGCAAAGGCGCCTACTGCTAAGAATGCCTTACTGATCGCATTCTTGATTTTGTCAAGGGTAAACAACTCGCGTTTACCGTCACGTTTGATAATGTATGTTTCCATAATATAGTGTATAGTATAACTGTATTTCTGTATTTCTGTATTTCTGTATTTCTGTATTTCTGTATTTCTGTATTTCTGTATTTCTGTATATTTGTATATAACCACCGAACGCGGCCGAAAAACAGTGCAAAATTACTATAAAATTTTGAATTGTGCAAATTTTTTGGCAAGAAAATTTTTCAACAATTTTGCAAAGTTATCCAAAACAAAAATGCAAATCGCTTATTTTCAGCAATTTGCATTTTTAAAAAACATTAAAAGTTGTCCAAAATAAAAAGTTTTCAACAATCCCCCGTTGAACTTTTTAACGAACTACTGATCCTTGCGCATTATACCGGACACCATTTTTCTCGATGATAAGCGCACCTTTCTCCAAATACTTGACGGCCTTGGTGCACTTGACGGCATTCTCTACTTCTAAAACTTCTGCCGACGGTGCAAAAACAAACTCATACAAAATATTGTTCTTCGCCAGGAACCAGCCCTCTAACGTATAGCTTCCATCTTGATTGCGTCTTCCGCTAAACTCCGCGTCGGCAATCATGAAGTACTCCTCGCCTATATGTATATAGGTCTCATCCGCATTCAGATCTTCCTCCGTAAACGAACCCTCCAGATTTGACGGAACAACGGCAAAGACAATCGTATAAGACATATCGGCCGGAGTGGCAGTTATATGATGCGAATAGCCTTTGCTTTGCACTTGCGATGGAGACAACTTCTCAAAAACGGCATCCGTGAGACAGATCTGGACGGTATCTTCCGCATGAGCCTTCTCGCTACGAGCGGTGAAGATATAATATACTCCGGAATTGGCATTATAATCTACCTGAATATCAAAACCCGTCGCATCCTCGGTGATGACGGCATTGATCTCTTTGTAACGCATCGGAATCGTGTCGGTACCGAAAATCTTATAAAGAATGGTGTACTTGGCATAAAAATCATTATTCTTGGAACTGAATACACCAGCCTCTGTATCGCTGTAGTAATCCAGATACAACAGATACAAATCGCTCTCTGCCACCAAGAAGTAATCCGGTCCGTAATCATCAATATACGCCTGCTCGGTAAAGGTGTAGCGGACTGTATCGATTCCCGTGGA
Organism: uncultured Bacteroidales bacterium; assembly: GCA_946616535.1. The sequence continues at coordinate 2,934 of CAMOJA010000037.1, forward strand.
TTTGGTATAAGTCAGATGAATATCAAACGCACGGCCTAAAGAGTCTGTACCGCTCGCAGTAAAAAGACTGCCGGTCGCGGTTTGCGAAAACGTAGCGGTCGAGACTACTAATCGAAATGCTTCTTTGTTGGAATCCACCACATTTATCTGAATATTACTCGCCTCGGAAGAATACGTCTTAAAATAACTGCCATTCGAAAACAAATAGCCTTCTACTATCCATTCGGTCGAACCGCCTGTCAAATAGCCGAAACTCATGGCCCCGTACGATTGCTCCGCGAACACAAGATTGCTACCATCGATCCGAATACTATCCTCCTGAGCGACCATCCCTACTCCCTCAGCTTTTGCGCCCAGCGCAAGAAATACGACACATAAAATCGACAAAATCTTCTTCATAATCGAAATTTTTTGCAAAGATACTGCTTTTTTAGGACATATGCAAGACTTTTCGAAAATTTCTGCGTACTATTTTACATAATTCTTTAGTTATTCTTTAGTTGTTATTTAGTTATTATTTAGTTATTATTTGGTTATTACGCGTACATTTGACTACAGTTCTGCCTCCTTACATACCCCGTTCTGCCTCCATTTTCACAAAAAAAACAGCCACCGAAGTGACTGTTTTCTCGTGTTTATGTATTGTTGCGATAGATTACTTGCGGATTGCAGAATGCTGTGCAGGAATAGCAAGCGGGTGATGCATTGTTATTTTGCCTTTTTCTACATTGCGAGCAGGAGCCTCTGCGCCACCTCCATCAGGAACTATCACATTAATCTTTGCAGAGATATTGAAGTGATACTCTACTGCATTGGTAGCCAGAGCGGTTCCTGTCAAGATGAACAAATCATTCTCTACCTTGGTTTGTACATTCATAGAAACGAAATCTGCATAACTTCTATCAGCAAAAGCAATATAAGTATAGTCAGCATCCATATCATCCATTGTCCATTCGCCTTCCAACTGCAAAGCCTCTTTCGGGGAAATACTAATGACATAACTCGAATCAGCAGGAGCAGCAACTAACTGCCACCAACCACCAGCTTCGCATGCGTCATGACATTCTGCATCGGTCAAGTTAATGTCTTCGGTTTTCTCAGCTACCAGTTCAGGGGTCGTAAATGCTTTCTTAATAACAGGAGCGCTACCAACACCCTCTTCGTCCATGTAGAAAGCAAGAACAACATAGTTGGTCTTCTGACTCAATTCATCAATCGGACCACTTTGAACACCTTTCTTCAGGAAGTCAGCATATGTATAAGTCTTACCATAAAAGTATTCATAATACATAATTAAGTAGTCCATTTGATCCTTTACAGCACTGATAATAGCGGTATCAGCCAGACCAGCGATCTCCTCTTCCGCAAAAACACTAAAGAAGTAAGTCTTCTCTAAATCAGACGGAGTTACCTTAACATTTACCGAAGTAGCAGCGACGTCGCTTACCTCAATTTTAAACGCAGCGTCCTGATCCGGCTCCGGATCATTACCACCTTTCTTGTTGCAGGATGCGAGGCTGACAAGCATCAGCGACGCTGCTACAAATGCAAAATACTTTTTCATTTCTTTTGTAATTTTTTGGTTAATAAAATTATTTGATTTTAGTTATTTTTGTTGACTTAATACTAAAAACGGCTGCAAAGGTAATACTTTTTTATCATATATGCAAGAAAAATCGCAAAAAACTACCAAAAATTTGCATATTTCACAATTTTTCTGTATTTTTGCAAGACTTTTTGGCAAAAAATATGACAAAACCATGTTTACCCCCATTAACGCGCATATAGAAATAGATCGCGTACTCAAGCGCGCGCGTAAGGACGGAAAAGATATCCATCTGACGAGCCTGGAGTTCGGCCTGCTAGAGTATCTCTGCTCACACCCCAACAAACTCTGCTCGCGGGACGAGCTGATCGATCAGGTCTGGGGAGAACGCTTCTTGTACGACCCGGGAACCATCGACGTGCACCTCAACGCCTTCTTAACCACCTGGCTCGCCAGCCATGAGGCGGAAATTCGCGACGCTGGACTAACGCCACAACTACGTCTCACGCCATTCGTCAACCAGATCACCATCTCGCCCGAAGCCCTCCGGCGGATGTTAGACAGCATCCTGGCTGCCCTCCTGCCTACGGCACAGGCCGGCTATCTGCGTCTTTCCAGCAAGCTAACCGTACAATCGTTCATCCTCGCCCTCGAAATCAACGGCACTATCTCCGAACTTATCGTACCCATCCAAGCATAATTTTTTACAAAATATTGTATAACTCGCTACCTCTATCCCAAAGTCCGAGTAAGAGTCCTAAAATTCCGATGGCTACACCTATATTGCACGCTCATTGTTTTGATGTATATATAACTAATCTTAGTGGACGGGATTCATCGTCCGCCTTCTTGAATTGTAATAACACCGGATCATCCGGTTTTGGCAACTTCACGCCTACTAATTCCGTCCATGGAGAAAATTTATCAACAGCCTTTCTTTTTCGCTGAATTTGATGAACATTCCGTTTCTTATACCGATGACTTACATCCGGTTGGAAAGGCTCAATAATTCCTTGCTGTTCCGCGGCTACTATCTGTTCGGCAGACGCTACATATAGTGCATCGTTAGCCAAACGACTGCAATATTCGGCAAAGCGCACACGTTCCTTCTTGCTCATTCCGAGAGCGATATTTTGAATCTTATCCGGTGCATCTTTTTGCATGATTTTTCGCCATAGATTACATGGTATTTCCTCCGAAATATAATAGGGTTGCTCCGCCGGCACATAGACGAATCGGACTTTCTTTCCCTTAATGCGAACGGAGCGAGTCAAAGGAGGTTCTTCCTGTAGCACTTGCATCATGGGGTCGTCCGGCAAGGTAAATGCCACACGAAAGCCGATATATTCGGCAGTGGTCTCAGGGACATACCATCGACGTACAGACAAGTGGCTGTTGGCATTACATTCGTCATAACTGCCACCTCGTACAATACGATAGGATCCGGTGTCTGCGCCGCACGGATTAGGAAGAGTACTTAACTGATAAGCACCATAAATATCTTGACACCATTCGGACACATTTCCCGTCATGTCGTACAAGCCTAATTCATTGGGATGTTTGCGTCCGACCGGATGTTTCCAGTTTCCGGAACAAGAATAAGTCCACCCTATACTATCTGCTATGTTTCCTCCCGCAAAACGGAAAGACTTGCTTTTGTTTCCTCCGCGTGCGGCATATTCCCATTCCGCTTCCGAGGGGAGACGAAACGGAAGCCCCGTAATACTATCCAAACGACGCACAAATTCCTGGCATTCGTTCCATGATACATATGAAATAGGAATCGTCGGATAACCCTTTGGGCTGATGATTTCGCTTTCGGGCATGACTGCACGCCATAATTCGACCGTGACTTCTGTGGTGGCTATATAATAGGGAGAAAGGAAGACAAGGTGTGCAGGTTTGTCCGTATAAATCTCCGGATCGTATTGGTCTGTTGTTGCTCCCATCAAAAACGAACCGCCCTCTACCCGTTGCATGGTAAGATACAAATCTTTTCCGGAGGAACTGTCTTTTCCGTCCGAACTATCTTTTCCGTCCGAACTATCTTTTCCTGCAATATGAATCTTTATGTCTATCCGTTGTAGCGAGTCCGGCACAACTGATTTATGTCTCCGTGCTGCCAAAGGAAGCACGGACATTAGAGACACAGTTAATATCAGCCATTTTCGAAACACGCATGTGCATCTACAATTTCTGTGCCAAACATCAATTCTAGATAATTGAAAAAAAAAGATGCCCACAAACGGACATCCTTTTCATTTTCTTTGCGGAGAGTGAGGGATTCGAACCCCCGATACGACGTAATGCGTATACCGCA
>CAMOJA010000038.1 GCA_946616535.1 uncultured Bacteroidales bacterium
TGCTTCTGCAGTTTTCTGCAAAAACAACCGCCTCCGGTTGGTTACCTTGTTCCAAATTCTGTCACCCGTCCATTTCGTCTACAATGCTGTCTGTTGCTTTTGCATTGCAAACTCTATCGGGCGGCTGTGACTGGCCTTACTTCAGGACTTGTGACAATCCTGTAACAGTGAAACTTTCCAAAAATATTTATTCTGGCTCTGTGACAGGGCTGTTACCGTAGCTGTGACAAAGCTGTGACAGGGATCTTCTTCGACTTATATCTTCATTATCGACTGTTTCCTTGTCAATGAGTTCACGGGAACATGTCTATTCGACCATACGGAATAGAACATAATTCAAAATCGATGTAAATCCAGTTTGATTTTTCCGCTGTGATATTCACGATGGCATTCTGGACATAGGGTCACCATATTCCGAACGGATGGCTCTCCGCCCTCACTATAAAGCATAATATGGTGGCCATGATTTCCGTGGAATTGTCTCAGGCAGAAGAAGCAAACATATTGATCCAGTTCCTTTCCCTCTCGTTGAGCACGTATGTGTTCACTACTTCTTTTTTGTCCCATTTTCATCTCCGCTTCGTCCAGGCAGTCTTAAGGCATCCCGAATGCGATCAGGCAATTCCTTAACATCCCCATTTGCCGATGTTGCTCTTCCTTTCGGGGCGATTTTGCGTTTGTCCTTAATAATCTGCGCAAGAAGATCAGATTCTTCTCGCTCTGTCAGATTATCGACTTTTACCCACAGCCCCCGATTACGAGGCATATCTTTATCTTTATACGGGCAGGTACGGGCATTATGCCCCTCCTTACCGCAAATACTACATCTCATAGGCCCACTCCTCAGAAGGTTTTAATCTCAACTGTACCGCTCTCCGCCTTTGCGGAGATGCTACCGTTTCCATGGGTAATGAGAATAGTATTTTCACTCAACCGCGGCATTCCATCCTCATCAAGATAAAACTGGTATATTTCCACTTCCCCTGACTTCTTCTGAACAGCAATATGATTCTCCCATACATTCAGTACGGTCTCGCCCTTTTTAAGAATTTCAAACTTAATCTGCATAGTTTTTCCTCCTTATTTTGTATTGTATTTTCGTTACAGTTTCTGTTAAATCGGAATATCTCTATCCTTTGTTTCTGTGTTTTGACAAGCGGGAAATCTGATGCCTCCGCATCAGACCTTCCGCAGCTTGCTGAGATTCTTCAGGAGGGCCGGCCCATACTTTTTGCCAACACCAACCGCAAGGGCAAGTGCGGCGAGAACCTTCCCGCCGTTTTTTACTGCCTGTGCGCCTTCCTCGGTCTTCTCATAGTCTTCGCTGTTCAGCGCCTGATTCTGAAACCTCTTCCGTTCTTCCATTCTCGAACACCTCCAATAGTTTTTCTCCGCTTATCTGTAAGCTAATCGCATCGTATTCCTGTGCATCTTCCAGGCAGATCTCCCGCTCTGTTGCGATATAGTCTGCCGCGTGGTAATAAAACATCTCCGTGTTCTTTTTATGGATGTAACGGAGTGTCTGCAATGCCCCGAAGTCAATCTCCTTCATTTCCGCCTCTGCCTCAAGGAACACCTGCTCAGCAGCATCCATCTGGCCGCAGATGGCGTAGGATGCTGCAACCATCTGTGTGGCCTGGAGGTACAACGCATAATACTTCTGGATTTCCGTGAACTCCCGGTCTCTGCGTCTGTGTGCCCCGGTATGCGCAAATTCCATCCAGAACCGTGAGAAGCTGCCTTCGGGGAGAGGCTCAAACCCGCTGACACGGCTCTTAAAGGTCTGGAGCAGTTGCTTCTGCGCTTTAAGCAGATTAGAGCGTCCAGCTGCCATTTCAGCAACCCTCTCTTCAGGAGACGCATTTATAGAAAACCGGATCTGATCCCGGCCGGCTATCAAAAGCCCGATACGGTCATCCATCTGCCCCTGCTCGATACGTCTCACAGCCTGGTAGGTTTCCTGCAGGGCGTCCGCCAGTTCTGCGATCTGCTGCTGCATATACAGGTTATGGTAGCTGACCGCCATGCTTTCGAACGGATTCCCGTGGATGATCTCTTCCTGCTTAATGGGCAGGTTGTCCACAAACTTCCTTTTCCCATTCTCCAGAGTCTCGTACAGGGTCGGCCACATGACCCCGGTCTTCGTGTTCTGGTTGAGGAACACCTCTCCGGCATCAAAAGCCTCCCGGTGCTTGATGGGGATCTGGACTACATATTCAAGGGTCTTATCGACGTGGCTCAAGGCATCCGCCATATTGGCGTACTGCATAAGCTTGGCGAGCATTCCGTTGATATCGAAGCCCTCCGTCCCGGGAGTGACTTTCAGGACTTTACCATACACAGGCTCTACCGAACCGTCTTCCTGCGGGACAAGTTCATCATTCTTTCTGACAATGGGATTTTCTGACATTAACCGATTACCTCCCCGGGTTCCTTCCCCTTTACGGCCGACATTGCATCTGACAGGTGTTCAAGTGCCGTTTCATAGTCTCTGATCTGCTGTTGTTCCTTATTGATCTCCGCCTGCAGTTCGGCAATCGCTGCCTTCTTGCGCTTGATCGTTTCCTCGCTCTCAGTGATGTTCTTTTTCAGCGTCCGCTTTACATCATCAGACAGGATGCGTACCTCACGCCCGTTTTTAGGGGGCTTGGCTGCAAGCGAGGTAACAATTGCCCCGAGAACACCCGCCCCCACGGCAGTAGTCAGGGCGAGGAAGGGGTTTGTTGCAGCGAGGCCAGTAGCAATCGCCGCATATTTTGTAGTCGAGCGGAGATACTTATAAAGGTCATCCTCGCGGACCATGTTTCCATCTTTCCGGGAAGTCTGGTCAGCCTTGAGTTTCCCTGCGCGGATCCATCTCCGCACCGTCTCCGGATTGGTATTCAGCATGTCCGCTATATCTTTTACGCTATATGTTTTCATAGGTCTGTCCTCCCTTCCTTATCACTAACAGGGATTATACTACACTATTGCTACATTTACAAGTGTATTATATGTAGTATTAAAAAGGTGCCCGAGTTCATGGCGTATTCGAGCAGGAGATGTCGTTTCTCTTCTCAAAGGGGTTTCTAACTTCCGAACAGCAGAAATGCCATTCGGGCTTTAGTGCTGTCCTGAAAAACATATTTAGACGCCAATCCTGATACTTGAACCTGAAAATAGTGAAAGCCTGTGAGGACAATCAAAGTCCTGGCAGGCTTTCATTACAATACAAAAGGTATTTACACTTCTTAGGCAAACTGTCTGCCTGATGATCCTTACAACTATCAGAGTTATTCTGTTGTATGCGTTCGTATCTCAAGCAGATGCTGCACTTTCTGATACTCCTCTTCTGGCAGTTCCTCCCGGGCCATCTGATCATACCGTTCCTTCATCATACTGTTCCCAGTCGCTTCTGCAGCAATGGAGATCCAGTAATATGCATCCTGGATTCCCGGTTCAAGGCTCAGGGCACGAGACGCATACTCAATAACCCTGTGATAATCCCTGCTGTGCCCGAGCATTGCCAGGAGTTCCCTCGTAATGTCGATAAACACCTGATTGTAATGTGTCGTATACGGAATCAGCCAGGATCCCATATCCAGCTCGCCCAGTTCAAACAGGCGTCCTTGGTACAACTCAAATGCCTTTTTGAGCGTTGCCGCTTTTTCATCGTTATTCGCAGTAGATTTTGCCTTCATATAGAGGCTTTCCATCTCTTCTGCATCGGTAACGATATGTACATCATCCAGCAGCTCCAGCATTCCGGACTTTACATCGATGACCTTGGCATCATGATATACGGCCAGATCACTGTGCAGGCGGTAGATCGCCTGCCTGATATTGGCTCTGGCAGATTTCTCCGACTCATCGGGCCAGAGGTCCGCCGCCATGCTCAACTGATCGACCGGTGTCTTATGAAGAATCAGATAGAGCAAAATCACCCACCCGCGCCGGTTCGGATGCGCAAGGTCCTGCTCACGGATCCGTCGGCCATTGATATCCATGCTGTGCTGTCCAAGTATGTTATAGCGAACCTTCAGTTTTCCGTCTTCCTGCGTATCATCGGAAATATATCGCCGCTCCGCTTCAATACGGCGCTTCTGCAGTACCATCATCATGGCCACGAAGCAGGCCAGCTGCAGGGGTTCGGGCTGCGAAATATTGCGGATCGGGTTTCTTACAACCATGTAGCCCAGCGGATGCTGACCAAAGGGAACACCGATGACCGCTCTGGTCTTCAGCCTCTGATATGCCTCGTATTCCTTCGGATTGGTATCCCGTATGGCCTCTGTATCCGGAACTATCATGGGTTTCTGGCTGACCAGGTGCTCAGCCCATGTAACGAATTCATCCGTCAGTTCAAATTCATGAAACAGCGTCTCCTTCATCGGACCGGCTTCCACATCGTACCACATCTCAGGACGCCATAATTCGGAGCGCAGATCCGCGATCAGAATGCCGCACCAGTCAGCACCATAGAATTTGCAGGCCGCCTTCATGACACCGACCGCGATCTCAACGGGATCCTCAATGTTGTGCAAGGCTGCTTCCGTCTCTACAATGATCTTGAAAAGCTCATCCTCAAACACATACCGCTGATACTCCTCCTCCGTGATCGTGCGGCATTTACCGGTGGTGTCGTCGGACTGTTTTTCCTTTGCTTTCCCGAATGAAAAGATTTTCTCCAACATAGCAACACCCCATTTCCGTATATTTTGACCGATTCCAAAGTATAATAAAAACCCGCAGAACTGCCTTGTCGTAACCCCGGCAGCCCTGCGGACATCCTTTATTTTGATATGAGTGGCTGCCAAGAAGTGTTCATTGGCAACTACCACCACGCTTATTTGTTCTTTTCCTGCAGCCTCTTTCCGTACTCTGCGATTCTTCTGGCCGTATCGCGGATCGCCATACGTCCTTCCATATCGCAGTCCTTTAAGATATTGGATATCTCCACATCTATCTGGATATCAAAATACTGGTCAGAGGTATCAGCGAGATAGTAGTCAACACCAGTATTCAACGCCTTTCCGATCTTTACCGCCAGCGGCCATGAAGCGCTTACAGTACCTCTTTCCACATCCCCAAGATGCTTAGGGGAACATTCAATTATTTCGGCAAGCTGTTCTATGGTATATTTCTTTGCATTTCTGGAATCACGGATGCGGCGGCCGATCAGTTTCTGTTCTTCTTCTGTAAATTTCGGTTTCACCGGACGCCACCTCCCTTCGATATTTGTTCACTTTTATTATAGAAAATCCAAGTGTATGACTCCAGAAAGCAGCAAGGTAACTGTTCCCTTTCTAAGGTATGTTTGACGAGATATTTTGAAGTTAGACGCATGCAACTAATGGCGCATTTACTGGTTTTTGCCATTTCAGGCTCTCCTTTCCCAGCGCAGACCATCTGCCCGGATTCAGGAGACCCCCGCGCCCAACGTAAGCAGTGTTCTACGCCATAAAATTTGTTTACGTTGGGCAAATATAGTGAGCCGGTCATGAAGCAGTTTACCCATTTACGGGACAGCTATTCCATATCCCGGCAAGCACCCATTGTATGAGATAGAAAATGCCATCTGCCGCAGGAATTCACCTGTTGCAGATGGCATCTTCTCCATCATCTTTAATATACAGTTTTTCCCGAGAATAGCATCCGACCTTTGGTTTAGTATGCTATCCGATCCACCACTCCGGCGTCAGTTTCCCGAGTGTCATCACTTTATCCTGTTCATAATCCAGCATGATTTCGATGTCTTTGTATGCCGTCGGCATCAGCTGTACCATCAGTTCCCGACAGGCGCCGCAGGGAGCGCCGGTCTTTCCGTTTGACATTACCGCCAGAACCTTGCAGATCTCCTGCTCCCCGTTCGTCAGCATATTGAAAATAGCGTTGCGCTCCGCACAAATGCCGAGGGTCGAGCAGGTATCTACACACACTCCAGTATATATCCTTCCTGACACAGAGAGGATGGCTGCAGCCACGCCGCCTGCCTCGACATAATCTGATATCTTCCTGCCGTTCTGCACAGACTTAGCTGCTTCATAGAGCTTTCGCCAGAGCCAGTTATCCTTCGTCATCAGATTGACATGCCCTGTCCGCGTCTCGTGCATGAGCGGAACATCGACACCTTCCGTGGTCCATTGATAGCGGAAGCCGCATTTTTCCTGCACTCGCTTTGACTTGAGATTGCCATCATAAT
>CAMOJA010000039.1 GCA_946616535.1 uncultured Bacteroidales bacterium
AATCGTTACTCTGAAGGAGGGCGACGTAATTGATTTTTATAGCAATATTCAATAAGAAATGGCAGTACGTAAATTAAAACCCGTAACTCCGGGTCAAAGACACAAGATTATTGGCACGTTCGAGGATATTACTGCATCCGTGCCAGAGAAGTCTCTCGTTTACGGTAAGCGTTCAACCGGCGGTCGAAACAACACCGGTAAGATGACTGTCCGCTATATGGGCGGCGGCCACAAGAAGAAGTATCGTCTGATCGACTTCAAGCGAGAGAAAGATGGTGTTCCAGCTGTAGTAAAGACAATCGAGTACGATCCGAACCGTTCGGCTCGCATCGCTCTGCTCTTCTACGCTGATGGTGAAAAACGTTATATTATTGCTCCTAATGGACTGCAGGTTGGTGCAACCCTGATGTCTGGTGCGGAGGCAGTGCCCGAGGTGGGTAATGCTCTTCCGATGGCCAACATCCCTGTGGGTACGGTCATCCACAACATTGAGATGCGTCCCGGCCAGGGTGCCAAGCTCGTTCGTTCGGCTGGTAATTTCGCTCAGTTGACTTCTCGTGAGGGTAGCTATTGTGTTATCAAGCTCCCTTCAGGCGAGACTCGTCAGATTCTCTCAGCTTGTAAGGCTACTGTAGGTAGTGTAGGCAATTCAGACCACGCTCTTGAGGCATCAGGTAAGGCTGGCCGTTCTCGTTGGCTGGGTCAGCGTCCTCACAACCGTGGTGTTGTTATGAACCCGCATGATCACCCGATGGGTGGTGGTGAAGGCCGTCAGTCAGGAGGTCACCCACGTTCACGCAAGGGTCTGTACGCTAAGGGTCTGAAGACTCGTGCACCGAAGAAGCTTTCGAACAAGTACATTATCGAAAGAGCTAACAAGAAGTAATCACGAAGTTAATTAGAAGAGTAAATTATGAGTCGTTCATTAAAGAAAGGTCCGTACATCAACGTATCACTCGAGAAGAAGATTCTCGCCATGAATGAGAGTGGTAAGAAGAATGTCGTTAAGACATGGGCCAGAGCATCAATGATCTCCCCGGACTTCGTGGGACACACTGTTGCAGTTCATAACGGTAATAAGTTTATCCCTGTCTACGTTACTGAGAATATGGTCGGTCACAAGCTCGGTGAGTTCGCACCCACACGTCGCTTCGGTGGTCATGCCGGTAACAAGAAATAATCCCAGGGTAATTAAAAAGTAAAAAAGTAAAAAAGTAAAATGGGAGCAAGAAAACATATTAAGGCTGAAGAAAGAAAAGCAGCACTTAAGACACAGTATTTTGCCAAGCTGAAAGGCTGCCCCTCATCACCCCGCAAGATGCGCTATGTTGTGGATATGATCCGCGGTATGGAGGTGAATCGTGCTTTGGGTGTTCTGAGATTCTCAAAGAAGGCAGCTGCAGCTGATGTAGAGAAGCTTCTCCGCTCGGCCATCGCTAACTGGGAAGCCAAGAATGACCGCAAGGCAGAGGACGGTGAGCTGTTCATCACCCGCGTATTCGTTGACGAGGGCGTTACAATGAAGAGAATGAGACCGGCACCACAGGGTCGTGGCTATCGCATCCGTAAGCGTTCGAACCACGTAACTCTGTTTGTTGACGCTAAAACTAATGACGTAAAAGAATAAGTATGGGACAGAAAGTTAATCCAATTAGCAACCGTCTTGGAATCGTAAGAGGTTGGGATTCAAATTGGTTCGGAGGCAAGGACTTCGGAGATAACCTGGTAGAGGATCAGAAAATCCGTAAGTATCTGAACGAGCGCCTGGCAAAGGCTAGCGTTTCTAAGATTGTCATCGAGCGTACGTTGAAGCTGGTTACCATTACTATTTGCACAGCCCGTCCGGGTATCGTCATTGGTAAGGGTGGTCAAGATGTTGACAAACTGAAGGAAGAGCTGAAGAAGCTCTATGATAAGGAGATCCAGATTAATATCTTTGAGGTGAAGCGTCCTGAGCTCGATGCCACGATTGTTGCCAACAACATCGCTCGCCAGGTGGAGGGCAAGATCGCTTATCGCCGCGCCATTAAGATGGCCATCCAGAACACCATGCGTGCTGGAGCCGAAGGTATTAAGATTCAGATTACAGGACGTCTGAACGGTGCAGAAATGGCCCGCAAGGAGATGTACAAGGAGGGTCGTACCCCGCTGCACACTTTCCGCGCTGACATCGATTTCTGCCAGGCAGAGGCTCTGACGAAGGTTGGTCTGCTGGGTATCAAGGTTTGGATTTGCCGCGGTGAGGTTTATGGTGACGTAGATCTGGCTCCGAACTTTACTCAGGAGAAGGCTGGTGGTCGTGCCAACGCTGGTAATGGTCGTGACAGAAAGTTCCGTAATAAGAAGAAGTAATAATCGTTAAAAGTAGAAGCTTATTATGTTACAGCCTAAAAGAGTAAAATATAGAAGACCTCAAGATGGACGCGGCAACAAAGGTAACGCCCACAGAGGTACGACACTGGCTTTCGGCTCGTTCGGCATCAAGACAATGGATGCCAAGTGGATCGACAGCCGTCAGATTGAGGCAGCCCGTGTTGCCATCAACCGTTATATGAACCGTGAAGGTCAGGTATGGATTCGCATCTTCCCCGACAAACCAATCACTCGCAAGCCTGCTGACGTGCGAATGGGTAAAGGAAAGGGAGATCCCGCAGGATGGGTAGCACCCGTTACACCCGGCCGTATCCTCTTTGAAGTAGAAGGCGTTCCTTTCGAGATCGCAAAAGAGGCTCTCCGCCTTGGCGCTCAGAAACTGCCGGTTAAGACAAAGTTTGTTGTTAGACGTGATTACGATAAAAACGCTTAATTAGAGTATGAAGATTAAAGAAGTAAGAGAGCTCGAGACCAAAGATTTGGCAGAGCGCATTGAGGCAGAGGTTGCCAAGTACAACCAGATGAAGCTGAACCACGCCATTACTCCGCTTGAGAATCCATCTCAGATTAAGGCCGCTCGTCGTGATATCGCACGTATGAAATCAGAACTTCATCAGAGAGAACTTAAAAAATAACAATGGTCCAGATGGAAACAAGAAATTTAAGAAAGACAAGACAGGGTGTCGTTATCAGCAACAAGATGGATAAAACCATTGTTATTGCAGCCAAGTTCAAGGAGAAGCACCCTATTTATGGTAAGTTTGTCCAGAAGACAAAGAAGTATCACGCACACGATGAGAAGAACGAGTGCAATGTAGGTGATACCGTACTCATTATGGAAACCCGTCCTCTGTCAAAGACAAAGAGATGGAGATTAGTTCAAATCGTAGAAAAAGCTAAGTAATTATGATACAGACAGAATCAAGACTTACAGTAGCTGACAACAGCGGTGCACGCGAGGCTCTCTGCATCCGTGTATTGGGCGGTACCAAGCGCCGTTATGCCAGCGTAGGTGATATCATCGTGGTCTCTATCAAGAACGCGATCCCTACAAGTGACGTGAAGAAGGGTGCAGTATCAAAGGCTTTGGTTGTTCGCACTAAGAAGGAAATCCGTCGTGCTGATGGTTCTTACATCCGTTTCGACGACAATGCCTGTGTATTGCTGAACAATGCAGGCGAGCTTCGTGGTAGCCGTATCTTCGGCCCAGTAGCCCGTGAGCTCCGTGCTGTGAATATGAAGGTCGTTTCTTTGGCACCTGAGGTACTTTAAAAGTGGAAAAAGTAAAAAAGTAAAAAAGTAAAGAAGAAATGGCAAAGTTCAATATTAAGAAAAACGATACAGTCATCGTTCTGGCCGGTGAGGACAAGGGCAAGACTGGTAAGGTGCTGAAGGTGATGGCCGACAAGGAGCGTGCACTCGTAGAGGGCGTGAACATGGTCAACAAGAGTGCCAAGCCCAGTGCCAAGAATCCTCAGGGAGGCTTTGTGAAGATGGAGGCTCCTATTCACATCTCAAATATTAGTTTGATTGATCCGAAGAGTGGCAAGGCTACCCGCGTCGCTATTAAGCGTGAGGGCAAGAAGGTCGTTCGTATCGCTAAAAAGTCAGGAGAGGAGATTAAGTAATGGCAAATACAGCACAGTTAAAGAAAGAGTATAAGGAGAAGATTGCTCCGGCTCTGCAGAAGCAGTTCAACTACACTTCAGCAATGCAGATCCCCGTCCTGAAGAAGATCGTTGTCAACCAGGGTCTGGGTGACGCCACACAGGACAAGAAAATCATCGATGTTGCTATCAATGAGATTTCAGCCATCTGCGGTCAGAAGGCAGTTGCTACCTATTCAAAGAAGGACATCGCCAACTTCAAGCTTCGTAAGAAGATGCCTATTGGCGTGATGGTGACACTCCGTCGTGAGCGTATGTATGAGTTCCTTGAGAAGCTCGTCCGCATCGCCCTGCCTCGTATCCGCGACTTCAAGGGTATTGAGAGCAAGTTTGACGGTCGTGGTAACTACACACTGGGTATCCAGGAGCAGATTATCTTCCCGGAGATTAATATCGATTCAGTAGACCGCATTCAGGGTATGAACATCACTTTCGTTACGTCTGCACAGACCGACGAGGAGGGTTATGCACTGCTGAAGGCATTCGGTCTTCCATTCAAGAACGCTAAAAACGATTAAGAGATATGGCAAAAGAATCAATGAAAGCCCGCGAGGTAAAGCGCGCTAAGCTCGTTGCTCGCTATGCTGAGAAGCGTGCCGCTCTGAAGAAGGTTATCGCTACAAGCGAGGATCCAGCAGAGGCTTATGAGGCAGCTCGCAAGTTGCAGAGCATTCCCAAGAACGCAAATCCAATCCGTCTGCACAACCGTTGCAAGATCACTGGTCGTCCAAAGGGATATATGCGTCAGTTCGGTCTTTCTCGTATCCAGTTCCGTGAGATGGCATCAAACGGTCTGATTCCTGGAGTAAAGAAGGCCAGCTGGTAATCTACCTGATTTAAGCAAAAAAGAGATTTATTAATTTAATATTGTCGGGGTAGTCCCGATTAATTAAAACATTTATTTTATGACAGATCCAATAGCAGATTATCTGACAAGACTCAGAAACGCCATCATGGCACATCACCGTGTCGTTGAGGTTCCTGCGTCAAACTTGAAGAAGGAAATCACAAAGATCCTCTTCGAGAAGGGTTACATCCTGAACTACAAGTTCATTGAGGATGGTCCTCAGGGTACTATCAAGGTAGCTCTGAAGTACGACCCTGCAACTCGTGAAAACGCCATCAAGTGCCTGAAGAGAGTATCCACTCCGGGTCTCCGCAAGTACACTGGCTACAAAGAGATGCCGAGAGTAATTAACGGACTTGGAATCGCAATTCTTTCCACGTCTAAAGGTGTAATGACAGACAAAGAAGCTGCCGACCTCAAGATCGGTGGAGAGGTTCTTTGCTATGTATATTAATTGGAGGATAGAATATGTCAAGAATAGGAAAATTGCCAATTAGTATCCCTGCAGGCGTTACTGTTGCTCAGGACAAGGACGGTGTTGTTACCGTTAAGGGTCCAAAGGGAGAGCTGACACAGAAGGTTGACCCCTCTATCAAGATGACTATCGAGGACGGTCAGGTTAAGTTTGAGATCGACGAGAACAGCCCTGTTAACATTAAGCAGAAGCAGGCTTTCCATGGTCTTTATCGTGCGCTTGTTAACAATATGGTTGTAGGCGTAAGCGAAGGTTATAAGAAGGAGATGGAGCTCGTAGGTGTTGGTTACCGTGTTTCTAACCAGGGTAACATCATCGAGTTTGCTCTGGGTTATACTCACCCCATCTTCATCCAGCTTCCTAAGGAGGTTAAGGTTGAGACAAAGTCTGAGCGTAACCAGAATCCTCAGATTATCCTCGAGTCATGCGACAAGGCACTGCTCGGTCTGATTTGTGCTAAGATTCGTTCTTTCCGTATGCCTGAGCCTTACAAAGGAAAGGGTATTTTGTTCAAGGGTGAGGTTATCCGTCGCAAGTCGGGTAAGTCAGCATCAGCTAAGTAATCTTAGAATTGAAAGATTGAAAAATTAAAGAATTGAAGATTATGAC
>CAMOJA010000040.1 GCA_946616535.1 uncultured Bacteroidales bacterium
AATCTAATATAGGAGAACACGGAAATGAAAAATATCTTTAGAAATATCCTGATTGCAAGTGTTGTTCTTAGTTTGAACTGCGCTCCGATAGTGGCGTACGCAATGCCGGAACCGGCTCCTGCCGCACAAAACGACAAGGCGAAAGCTGCTGCACAGAAGAAGAAAGAGGCTGAGAAACGCAAGAAAGAGGCTGAGAAAGCCAAGGCTCAACGCGAGAAACAGAAAGCCGCAGAGGCAAAGAAACGCGAGGCAGAAAAGAAGAAAGCCGCTACCGCTAAAGAGAATGCCAAGAAACAGGCAGAGCGTGATAAGGCTGCTGCTGAACGCGCGAAAGCCGCTGAAGAGCGTGCTGAAGCACAGGCAAAGAAAGAGGCGGAGCAGAAAGCAAAAGAAGAAAAGGCAATCCGCGACTACGAGAAATACCAGGAGCGTCTGGAGAACCCGCGTACAGAGGTGATCTCGTACTTCAATTTAGGTCTGCGTCTCGGTTATGCCGCGATGATGGATAAGATCAACGGCTCGTATATGGGCGCCGGAACGCTGAACCAGAGCAATGCGCTACAGCAACTCAAAGGCGGCCCGGGCGTAGGTCTGGATGTAACTTATAACTTGGAGTATGGACATTTCCTGTTTGAGACAGGTTTGGACTTCCGTTTCCTGAATTCCACCTCTGCGTATGGTTTCCAAGCAACGCGTCTGGATCGTACCTACGGCGCGACGTACACTTATCTCTTTGATAACTTGCGCGAGATGCGTAACATGCTGGAGATTGGTATTCCGGTGATGTTCGGTGCGCAATTCAGCCGTTACTACTTCCTCTTGGGAGCCAAAGTACATTACGGTCTGCCGATGGGTTACAGCCATAAGGGACAATACGATATTACCGTCGATGATCCTGCATACATCGATCCGTACGGTATGGGTATCTACGATCTTAATGGCGAGACCAATCAAAAGATGTCGTTCAAACAACCGGATATCAGTTTAGCCGCTGAGGTCGGTTTGGACCTCGACGAATGGCTGCAAGCACAGCCGGATAAGAAAGCCAAGAAAGCGAAAGTAAAACCGGGTGAACGTCTGCCGTTCGGCCGTCAGAATATCCACTATCGCGTGGCGTTGTTTGCTGAGTACGGCGTACTGAACACCAACGGTACTCCGAAAGCCAATCCGGTTGATTTTGACGCGAACGCCGTAGAAGTAAAGAATTCCAACACTCTTCTTGCTATGAACGGAGACACCAAACTCAACAACCTCTTCGTCGGTGCCAAGTTTGCTATCCAGTTTGAGGTTCCGGGTAAGAAAGAGCGCCCCGTTCCGCCTCCTCCTGCATATGCCATCTATAGCGTAGTTGATTCCGAGACCAACCAGCCGCTGGAGAAAGCGCTGATTGCGACTCGTGCTACCGAAAGCGGTAAGATCGCTATGCGTGAGAAACAGATCACACCGAAAGGGCTCCGTCAGAAACATGCACTGGGTAACTTCACTGTAGATGTCAAGGCAGAGAACTACTACCCTGCTACGCAGACTTTCGATATCGAGGAAGTAGGTACTACCGAGTATGTAACCATCGCAATGCGTCACCGTCCTGTCTTGCGCGTACGCGTAACTAATAAGGAGACCGGTCTCGCTGTTCCTGCTACGGTACAGATCCTCCGTGCCGGCGTAACGGATCCTGCTTATAACTTAGCTACCGATTCAGCTACCGGTGCTACGAAGCAGATGCTGGAGGAAGGTCCGAAATACAGTATCCATATCGCGCAGATGGGTTACGACACCTTGGATATGGCGATTGCCAATATCGGCGACTCGCTCAATATCCAACTCGTGCCGGTTAAGAAAGGCGAGGTCTTCATCGTCAAGAACCTCTTCTTCGCGACCAACAAGACCCGTATTCTCTCCCGTTCGGAAGAGGCTCTCAACGACCTATATATGTATCTGGCGCGTAACCCGCAAGTACGTATCAAGATCATCGGTCACACCGATAGCGTAGGTAAGGACGAGGCGAACCAGAAACTGTCTGACGGACGTGCTAACGAAGTCATGAAAGACCTCATCGAGCGTGGTATTTCTGCGGATCGTCTGCAAGCGGAAGGTCGTGGTGAGACCCAACCGATCGACACCAACGACACCGAAGAAGGACGTCAGAACAACCGTCGTGTAGAGATCGAGATCCAGTAAGGAAAAATACGAAGAAATAACTTGTAGATATGAAAAAACTATTTAAGTCATTATTGCTTGTAGCGTTTTTCGCGTGCACTACCCTCCCCGCATGGAGCCAAGCCTCCACGCAGGGTAAAGAGTTCTGGGTTGCACTGCTAATGGCAAACTCTCCAAGCGGATTCAGCGAAGATTCATTTGAACCTTTCATCGCTATTTCCGCTAAGAAACAATGCCAAGTCACAGTCTCAAACCCCGCCCAAAATTGGACTCAGCCGGTACGTACTGTGCAAGCTGATTCATGGCTTGTCATAAATGACATACCAAATGACAAATGGTACGACGAAACATGGACTGCCAACAACGCATCTGAAACGGTACGTAATTTGGGTATTAAGGTAGAAGCGACAGAAGAGGTTAGTGTGTATGCAGCTATCCGTATGGAGTTTTCATACGATGCCACGAATGTATTACCAGTTACTGCATTGGGTAGCGAATATATTATTCAAGATTATCAGGCATACAACTCGCAAGGAGAATCTCATGCTGCTATGGTAATACTCGCTACGGAAGACAACACGACAGTCGAGATTCGCCCCTCTACTGCAACTCAAAAGGGTAAAGCAGCCGGTTCAATAATTACGGTAAACCTAAAGAAGGGCGAAACCTATCAGGTTATCGGTACTGATAAACAAACTCTCTCCGGCACATGTGTAACCGCCTATACGACGGGAAATAAATCAGCGCCTAAGAAAATCGCTGTATTCTCCGGTGCCGATTTTACACAGGTACCTGGTGGAAAATCTGCTCGTGACTGTCTGTATGAACAAGCTATGCCTGTCGAATATTGGGGAACTCAGTTCGTCGTAACACGGTCTATGGAGAAGGATGCTAACCGTATTCGTATTACAGCACAAACTAATGGTACTACCATCAGCATTGATGGGGTAGAACTCTCCGATATATTAAATGAAGGAGAAACGTACGAATTTGAGATGTCTGACAATCTGGCCACTACTGATATGGCAAGTGCAATTAGTGGAGCCGGAAGGACTGCTCCTCCTGTACTAACAGGCGATGCACACTATATAGAAACGTCATGCCCGGTAGCCGTATTTGGTTATGATGTGTCCAGTGATTACCGCTTCTCTTCAACACCAAAATTGGGTGACCCTTCTATGGTATGGATTTCTCCTTTGCAACAACGTATATCCAAGATTACATTTGGAGCCTGTGGCACTACGGGAGAAGAAGGACATACCAATAAACACTATGTGAATATTGTTTGTCTCACAGATGATGCACCAAATGTTCATTTAAGTTCCGACCAACGAGCAGATATTCCCTTAGACTTCCAGCCTGTTCCTGGAAATCCGGCATATTCATTTACCAGAAAATTCTTAGTCGATACGGACGATTCTAATCCAGATAAAATATACACATTAAGCAGTCCCAAAGGCGTAGTAGCACATGTCTATGGTAGTGGATTTAACGAATCATACGCATACTCAGTTGGTTCGGCGGCCGTTAAACAAGGTGTGAACGTGAACGGAGAGACCTTTACCGATGGTTATCGTAGCGAGAATAAGTTCTGTTTTGGTGATAGCATTGAGTTTGATGCCAAAGTAGGTACGGACGATATTACCCGTGTGGACTGGTATTTCGGCGACGGTACGACGGAAGTTTACGGTCCGGCACAAACCAAACATGCCTATACTTCTCCGGGATGGTACGATGTTACGGCTGATTTGTACGGTCACCAAGTTTGTACCAACGAAGACGAAATGTATATAGGTCGAGTATCCTTCTCATTCCTCGTCTATCGTCCGGATACGTTGATGGGTACGGTTCAACCGACAGAATGCGTAAAACTGGAGGATTATAAAGCCCGGAAGGAATATTGGGATGAGAAGATTCTCCATGGCGATATGGACACTGTTCAGGAAAACTGCTACGATGACGTCGTCTTGAATTTCGTCACTTATGCAGCAGAGAAAGAGGAAATCCTTGATACCCTCCAAGGTCAGGATTTGGTACAAGGCTATAACGGCCTGTGGTATGATAGATCCACCGATGTTGTTGATACGCTTAAGGATCCCTACTCCGGATGTAATATCTACAGGAAGTACTATGTTAAGGTAATCACCTGTCTAAATTTGGATGTACACAACACACCGAGCGCACAACATGTTTGTCCGGGTGAGACCTTCAACGTCACCTATACCAAACATAAAGGAAATATAGACGGCGACGCCATCTTCCGCGTAGCGGGCTATCCGGATCAGACCATTTTGATGGATGACAAGGTGACAGACGGTTCGTTCACGCTGCCAATCAGCGATATCAAGAAGCCGGGTTATTATTCCGGAAAACTATACGTCACGGACATGTACTGCTATGACGAGAACAATCCGGAGCAACAAAAAGTATTGGAGTTCCCTATAGATTTCGCTGTTTACTATCCGGATAGTATCTTCAAGTTCAAGTTCAATAACGTTCTGGCGATGTATAAACCGGGTCATGGAGGAAACTCCGGATATGAGTTCTCGAACTATGAATGGCACCTTATTCGTGGAGTACAAGACACTATTATGGCAGCAGGACCGGAAGTGTCGATCCTCTATTTGGGACAAGGCGTGACTTTCGAATCCGGAGATATCGTTTACGTCGTCTTGACCGACAAAGACGGAATGACTCTGCCCTCTTGTCAGCAAGTCATCACAAATGTGAAGGATTTCAATCCGCAGCCGCAGAATGCTCCGGCATCGAAACATCTGATCGACCGCAGAATCGTGATTAAGAAAGGCGAGCAGAGCTATAATATCTATGGCCAGCGGATACAATAATTGACAGTGAAACAGTTATTTCAACGAAATAGCATCTTTATCGGACTAAGCCTGATACTCCTTGGAGTATTGGGCTTAGCCCTTTTGTATATCCCTCAGGGCGAGTTGCACCTGCTGCTTTGCGACCGCCACACGCCCGCGCGCGATATATTTTATAGGTATTACACGCAGGTGGCGGAATGGTTTCCGTATATAGTGTGCGTAGCGTTACTGCTTTTCAGCCGCATCGGAGACGGTGCTTTTGCGTCGGCAGCAATGATTCTCTCTGCGCTGACAACCCAACTCTTCAAGAATATTATCAATGCGCCCCGCCCTATCAAGTGGTTTGAACTAAACATGCCGGATGTACAACTGCCGCTTACTCCGGGAGTAGAGGTTCATAGCTGGTTCTCTTTCCCGTCGGGACATACGACCAGTTTCTTTGCGCTGGCCTTTGTGCTATGTGTGATTTTTACCGGGAGCCCTAGAAGTCCTAGGAACCCTAGGACCCCTAGAAGCCTTAGGAGTCCTAGAACGTATAAGGCGTTTAGTTGTCTCATGCAGGTTGGGCTGTTTTTCCTGGCGGCATTGGGAGGATACAGCCGGATTTACCTGAGTCAGCATTTCGCGCGGGACGTTTTTGCGGGCATTTTAGTAGGAGTGATTGTCACTGCTGTTTGTTATGCCGTTTTTAGTCGGTATGAAGACAAAAAATGGTATAATTATCGCCTTCTAAGCCTCAAAAATCAGAAAAATGCAAAAAAATGAGGGGTAAAGTGCATTTTTTTGCAAAAAAATTTGGTCATGTCAAAAAAAAGCAGTACCTTTGCACTCGCTTTTGAAAAAGAGCTCTAAAGTCGGT
>CAMOJA010000041.1 GCA_946616535.1 uncultured Bacteroidales bacterium
CTGCGCGATACTCCATCTCGTCCTCATCCAGATAGACATGAAGTGTCGCATGTTCGTAACCTTCAGGATTGTCTAAATACTCCTTTCTAGGCGGAGGCCGCTCTTCCCGTTTCATCGGGACGACGCTCCGGGTCGTTTGTGGTTTGTTGTTTTGGTCGTTTTTAGTGGAGTATAGCGGACTCGAAAGGGAGGTGAGATGAGCTAATACCCCATCATCCTTGAAGGACTATTCAATTATCTCCCAATGGCCGCCATTATCTCCATCTATGCGACGAATAATACCCTTCTTTTGAAGATTGGAAATGTGTTTCTCTACATTTCTTGTAGATGTATGAACTGTGGCGGCTATTTCAGCAATGGTGATACTCGGTGCGTTTCGCATCAGATCTACAATCACATCTCTTGTCTTCACCGAACCTTTCTCCGAACTTTTCTCCGAACTTTTCTCCGAACTTTTTTGTGATGGATCATCGCCGAAATGCATTCCGCTGAAGGTGAGTTCGGTAAAGTTGATTTGCAAGTCATCTGTCAGTTGGGGTGTGATATGGAACATCCGCTCCCATGTATCAACCATCGTGGGAAAACCGGTGCCTAAGTTCTCGCCATAGCCAATCATACGTAGCATATTTTGCATACGAGGATTACGGGCGCGTGAGATTCCACCTTGGTAAACACTTTCTATAGGCAGTTTGACCACACCCGGATTGGAGAAATAAAAACCATCGTCACGTTTCTCTGCGCGCAGCACACCAGTCGTCATGAAATCCGCGTGGATGATCATGTTGGTAAATGCCTCGCGGACTAACTTATGCAAAGGTGTGTCATCATTACGCTGCATGCCTTCCAACTCGAAGGGTCTTGGCAGATCGCGCGTCAGACGCGGCATAGCCAGAGCGATGAACTGAAAGAGGTTGTTTTCCCATGTAAAATCATACGTCAATCTATCCGAATAACGCATCTCTCCGCTCGGATGGCTTTTATCCACATAGTCCATGCGGATATTATCGAACCGCTCGCGGATAGGCAAACCCTTACCGAACATCAGCAAGCCTGCCATGGTCAGACCTTCTTCTCCAGTCTGGCGATTAACAACGTATCCTCCTAATTGTGTCAAGAATTCTTTATCGTCTTTCTTTACGAGCAGATGATCCGGATTGCGTGTCAAGAACATCTGGCGGTAGCCACGGAGCGATTCAGGATCGATATCATCCATCGTGTAGTGCTCAAGGAAAAGATTGTCGCTACCATCATCGTCAGCATCGCGAAACATAGAAGATATATCTGATTTGGAGCAATGGTAGTCGCCTTCGTGATTGCGACGGAAGGCTCCCTTGGCGGGATTATCGTTGATATAGATAGGGCGCAGATGGTAGTCCGCACGCGGAACATGGATGACGATGATGTATTTCCCGTCCACATTGACCGGCTCCACATCGCCATCTGTTAGGATGTTCGCGCTGACCTTGTTGGTGTCGTTTGCCAAGTTCCAGAAGTCCGTGATGAGCTTTTGCGGATTGGCTACGCCGGCAATGGTAAATCGTTTGTTTGGGTCGGTCTCTTGGAGCTGTTCCTCTATGCCCAACAAAATATAACCGCCGTAAGAGTTAGCAAAACCAGAATAGGACTCCCAAAGGCTATTCGGGAGTTTCTTTTCACATAGTTTACACTCAAGTTTCAGGCGCTCGCCCTGTTTGAGCAATTCGTGTATTAATTGTGCAGTCATCATAAAACAACAAAATCGGGCACAAAGTTACTACAAATATTTGGAATATACAAGGATTTGGCTGTAAAAATCAAATTTATTTAGATTTTTAAAGTAAAATCATTGTTGTTGGCACAACTGTGCGAACGTACCTTCGAAGGGTCCCCTTTAGGGTAGGTTGTCGAAGTACTCCAGATATTTCCTTTTTTTTGATATACGCAAGAGAAAGGTGGACAATTTGGCACAGAGGTGAACAAAATGACACAGAGGGTGGACAAAATGGCACGAAAATGGACAATTTGGCAGGGATGGAGGGGTTGGCACGGAGATTGCGGTATTCAAGGTGAAAACGTTTAAAAGCGACCTGCAAAAGCATAATACTCCTACAGACCGCAAACAACGCAAGATTGTTTAACTTAATTTAGGAGATTTAATTATGACACCTGCAATGTATCGTAGAAACAGTTGGTTCCCAACAGTATTTGATGAGTTTCTGAACTCGGATCTGATGAACACCGTAAGTACAACCGCTCCGTCGGTTAACGTCAAAGAAACCGAGAAAGCGTATATCGTTGAACTGGCAGCGCCGGGCGTAAAGAAAGAGTACTGCCGCGTTCATATCGACGAGGATCACAACCTCTGCGTCGCCATCGAGAACAAGTTCGAGCACAAAGAGGAAGACAAACACTCGCACTATCTGCGCCGCGAGTTCTCGTACACCAACTACGAGCAGAAATACAGTCTGCCGGATGATGTGAACGAAGAAGAAATCAACGCGAAGGTAGAAGACGGTATTCTGACTATCGAACTGCCGAAACTCGAGAAAAAAGTAGTCGGCAAGACGACGAAACAGATTGAGATCAAGTGACGCGTCGGCAATAAGGTCGCAAAGGTCTATACCACTACCGCTAAATAGACGGGCGACTTATGCCTCCGCTCTCCCCCACAAATATAAAATTTGCGGGGACCCCAAATGAAAGAGAAAACGGCAACCGGAAGGCTGCCGTTTTTTATTGCAGGCGGGTTCCGCGGACATCGTAGAGATGCCCGTTATAGTTCAGATAGAGTTGTCCGTCACGCAGCATTTTCCTTGTTCCGGTGCGGTTCTGCTCCGGTTGATTGCCGATAGGCGCTATCCCTTGGGGCGCACCTAAGACCTCGTCCAGCATATCACGAATGGCATTGCATTGCGTGAGGTCCGTATCTGAGTTGAACTGCAGCCAGTGGTTTTGTTCCGGCAGAATGAATTTCCGTACATTCGTGCCGTTGACGAACTCATCCTTAACGGCAGCGCCCGTCCAAGTGTCATCCTGTCCGTACAACAAGACAATAGGTTTGGAGGCATTCCGGGTAGCTTCCATCGCGCTGTTATACAGGTTCGGCGAGAAGGGCAGATCGGCAAAATAAGGCTCGGAGATATTCCGCGCACAACCTACTTTTTCTTTCCAGTAGGCATTGTATGCGTCTGCCGCCTCCGTAGTGGCGGCTATCAAATCAAAACGGTGGTCATAATACCCCAACTCGCGTTTGGACTGGTACTCATAAGCGCTGCCTAATTCCTGATGCTCCTTGTCCTGTTCCCACCATTCTTTTTCCGTCACCCCGAACGGCATATGGCTATGTCTCGCGGGGGCTTGCGGATGCCGCTTATTGCGCAGCGCGTCCAGCCATTCGTCGATTCCGTCCAACCGAATCACATCCGCCCAGTAGATATAGGCTATAGCCGTATCGTTGTAGCCCGTCCAATGGTGGGCGCGCAGAATACTATCGTTCTTCACCAGCGTCGCCCGGATAGAGGCAGAATCTTCGTAGGCATGCTCCAAGAAACCGACTTCTGCGACGGCATTCAGATACCTGCCGAAGACGGAATCCATATGCTGCGGCGTATTACGCTTTGCACTCATCTTAGCATAGATAGACCAGATGGGATTGGTAGCCTTTGTTTGGTCCGGATTTTCGTCCAAACCGGCTTTCCGCAGTGTCATAAAAAAGTCGTTGTACTCTTTGGTCAGTCCGGAAGAGTACCAATAGGTCTGCATCGCGGTATCGCGGTCAGAAACGAAGAACGGTGCGGAATACGGGAC
The DNA here is from genome assembly GCA_946616535.1 of uncultured Bacteroidales bacterium. The sequence goes on from CAMOJA010000041.1 coordinate 3,787, forward strand.
AAAGATATCCGCATCCTCGGGGTAGAAGGTGTGCTGCAGCAGTGTGGTAATGCCTCCTTTGCTGACTCCGGAAAGAGCCCATTTGCCTTTCAGCACTTTTTTCAAGCCCGTGATCAGGTTGTGGAAATCCGCAGCGGCTTCCTCCGCCGTCAGCGGGTCCAGATAAGTCCAACATTCATCCGGCGCCGAGTATTGGAAATAGCGGTGCTCCAATTGGATAAAGTTAGCATTATACCGGTGTGCGATTTCGTTCTTGCGGTTTATGACATGGCGGAAGACCGAGTCGGGTTTGGCAAGATATTCGCTGCTCAGCGAGTAGCCTGAGAAATACACATGATTGACCGCCGTGGTGATATCGTTCTGTATGTTGACGGTGACAAGCGCCCGCATATGGAAGCGGTTGTCCTCCGGATAAGCGTGCAGCAAAGGCTGGTTGTAATAGATCATGTATGATCGATAGTCCGGCGCGTCTGCATCGGCGGGAAAACTGACAACAGAGTCGATCATCCCCACGTTCCGGTTCTGTAACTCTTGCAGCCACAGCGGAAAACGATTGCTGTTGTCATCCTGCGCCATGGCAAGAAGTCCGAACAAGCATAATATGAAGGTAATAAATTTTTTCACTCTTTCAGATATTCGGGTGCAAAGGTACAAAAAATATTTGAGATATACAAAAAAATCGTCCTTTTGGGCGATTTTTTAGGGGTTAGGGGTTATGGGTTACCGATTACGGGATTCTCGGATGTACAGAAGCATCTTATTTTGTACCACTCAAGATACCATTTTCTTTGTCTTCATTGTTGATTCGCTTATTTTCGCGTGTCGAGGCTCTCGACCCGAAATCGAGGTTGCAATGAAAGTTGAGAATGAGCATCTGGCGGAAGTCGCGCATCTCGGCGTGCTGTGTGTTCGGCGCAAGGGCAGAGAGGTCTTTGGTCTCGATGCTGTAGCCCTTGACGGAGAAGGGATTCATCAACATGGCACGGAAGCCCCATTTGTCGGCATTGTAACCAAGACCGATATGGTGGTAGAACTCGCCGTACTCCAGCGTTTCGCCCCAGAGGTTATTGTAGCGCGTGGTTACTTCGCCGAAGAACTGCCAACCCTTGTACATGCCCATGATACTGGCGCGAACGCCCGGATTGAAATGCTTGTGCGTGTAGGAATTGCCAAGGCTCACATAGTAATTGGCGAACGGCGCAACGGTGAAGATCAGGCTGTTATTGAGCACGCGCACCTGCACACTCGGAGCCACTTGCAGACGATGAAAACCGCGGTGGTTGGCGTATGTGCGGACGACCATAGGTGAGACCGCTTCGCTCAAAGTAGAAAGACCGCTATCACTCAAAGTAGAAAGCTCAAGCGTCTCATCCATAATCGGTTTGTGGTCGTATGAGTAGTTCGCCCAAAGGTTCAGATTGACGTGTTTGGACTGCCAAGAAAGCTGCATCTCATTGGCAACGAACATAACCGGCTTCAAGTTCGGATTACCTTGCCGGATCTGGTACTTGTCAATCTGTTGCGCCACGTCCGACATCGCCGACAGAGACGGTTGGTAGCCGGAGACATAACCTTTGTATTTCCAGAACACACCCTTGCCGAAGTCATAACTCAGCGTCAGTTGCGGCCGGGCAATCCAGTTCGATTGTTTCTGTCCGCCTTGCTCGATATACGTGTGCATAGCACCGATACCCACAGCATAGGAAAACTGCTTGACACGTTGCTGTATTTCCGCAAAAGCGTAGGTCTCAGCGGTGGTCATATTGACGGTTGCACTGGCACTGCCGAGATAGGTATTCTCCATCCATTGCTGGTTGTGGCGTACGCCGACCGTCAGGGCGATGTTCTCCCAATCCTTTTCATAGATAGCTTCGCCGATGAGTGAGTATTTGTTGCCGCGGACGCGTGACAACACATCGGTTGTGTCGGCAACCGTCTCGCCCAGTGGTGTTTGCTCAAAACGGCGGTCGTTGCTACTGTTGATATACGTACCTACCACGTCAAAATACAAGTGGTTGTCGTTCGGCAGGTTGT
>CAMOJA010000042.1 GCA_946616535.1 uncultured Bacteroidales bacterium
ATGTCATTAATATCGTAGAAACCAACGAATAATTAACAAAAAACTTGCATATGTCGTAAAAATGTAGTAACTTTGCAGCCGCTTTTGAGAAAGAAAGCGACGTCGGTTCTCCAAGACGTTAAACAGGAGGACATATTGAATAGCGCATAGCGCAGACAGGCATATTCCTTTAGAAACAGGTCAGCAAACTATAGTAACGAAAAGAAATATGTCCCTGTTATCCGTGTTCAGCACGGGTCACGGGAACATCGTTACAGAAAATAATTGCTGACCTGTTTCTTGTTCCAGTGGCCTGTGCTTTTTATGTCCTCCATATTTCTGATTCATTCCATGAAACAAATTGTTATTAATCATTTCCATATTCTTGGGAATTATATTGCCGGTGACCACATCGACATTCACGACAATACCTCTGTTAATTTTTACCAAGAAGAAAATACCAAAGAAACAAGCACACACGAGACATGTGTGGAGGATGTTGTGCCAATTGTGGAGCAGGCTCCGTGTCCTTTCCTCGTGACGGAGAAACTAACTGAAATCGGGCTATATACGCCAGAGCAGTTTGAAAATATGTTCCGCGAAGCGGCAGAGAGTGACGCAAAGACCTTAGCTGCCTTTCTCAAGAAGTACCGACAAATGGGTGTGCTTGATTTTAAGGGTATGGATAAGAAGCAAATCTTTGCAAAACTACAGGAATATTTCCCCACAATGAGGCGGTATAGTTACAGCAATTTTATCTATTATTTTTGACGTTTTGCATTTGTTTTACATTTGTTTCTTTTGTACAAATGAGCCGTAAAAAAGCCCCTCTATTTGTTTCTCGTTTGTTCCATTTGTTTCTTATTTGTTTATTGGCTTCCTTTCGCTAGGAAGCCTTTTTTTGTATATATCTTTGCACTGCATTTCCGCTAATAACCGCACGTCGCGGCATGTAAAAAACGGAGTGCTGTGTATTATGATTTACAAACCTATTTCTGTTGATGCGTACGGTTTTACAGACGAGAGCCAAACGGTTGTGCGTATCTACACTACCAACGGTGGAATAATCACCGCCAAACGATGTCCTACGGAGAAACCCCTTTATTGTACAAGGGATGGACATTTCTTGTCTTTAACCAAATTAGGATTAAGGGAAGTAAAACCATGTTTTGCTGTCCCTAGAGATCCGCGAGTGTGTCACACGCGTTACCCCTTCATGCGGCAGTTCGGGAACAGGACATGCCACATGCTCATGGCACTCACATGGATTGGACCAAGACTGGAGGGCTACGAAGTAGATCACCTTAACGGAGATATGCTCGACTGGTCGGCGGATAACTTGGAGTATGTCACGCCAAAAGAGAATATCAAGCGGGCGAAGCTGCTGCGAGTATTTCGGTCTATCGGACGTGATCCAAGGAAAATGAGCCGTGAGGAATTGCAAGCGATCTTCGCGAAATATGAGTTCCGGAATTCAATTCTTAGCCCTGAAGGGCACGATTATTTCCGGACTAATAGACGAAGGGAAAGCGGCATTTGATGCCGCGACAAAAGAAGAAAGAAACGCCGACTGGCAGTCGGCACAATACAAAGAATCTAAAGCGAGATAGAATAGGCAGCTTTAGGCCGAAATAGGCAGCTTTAGGCAAACAAAACTATTAACAAAACTCGCGGGATAACATCCCGCACAATAAACATAGACAGATTATGAAAGCAGATAAATTGAAAGAACTGCGCGAGTTGCGCAACCAAGAAAAAGCTATTAAAGCACGTATTGACGAGATCAGCGATGAGGCTACACAAGAGGCGGTGGCTATCGCGCCGGATGGTGGTGAGTTTGAGGTGGACGGACAGAAGTACCAGCTACAGCGGACGGAAGTCATAGATATGATGAACTCCCATCGTTACAAAGGCGAGGACGCTAAGCGGTGGCGGAGTTTGGCAGGGCAGCGGGATTTTGCCAAGAAAACCGCTTCGGCTTACACCAAGGAGATGGTGGCAATCGTCAAAGCGTTTGTCGCTACGCATCCCGATTGGGAAGCCGATGAGATCAAGTTGACGGTGAAGGTCATTGACTAAGCGCAGCGAGCCCTTGGGATTTGGTCTGCGGCGGATAGCAACCCCTCGGAGACCGCGCGTCCCCAACGCGCCCTTCCGTCCGTGCCCCATGCACGGAAACCATGGTCTCTACGGGGTTCTATCCTCGCCGACCAAGGCGGCATAGCCGCAGGGCTCGAACGTAATCAAAAGACAAAAAGAAAAGAAACAAAAGAATAAAAAGAAAAGCGTAGTGGGGAGACTATCTGCATAGTATATACTCCCTCTGTAGTCTCCCTCGCTATTTTTTAGAAAATTTATGGAAGCCTTAGACGACATACTGAAGAAGCGTAGAAGTTGGGCGGTTATGCTTGGTTTGCTTAAACCATACATCGCTCCGCAGTATGCACACATGGTCAAGCCGGCACAGGAGCAATGGAACGCAATCCCACTTCAACGGCAACGGCAGATCTACGTTACGCTTTGGGAGCAGAAGCTGCGCGGTGTGGCCATCAAAAACCATCCGTACTACGCCATCAAAGATTGCGTGCCGATGCCCTTTAACTGGAACGGAACCGAGCACATCAAAAGTATGATGGCGAACTTCAAGATGGTTAGTGCGAAGTACTACAACCGTTACGGCATTTATACCGTTCAAGCCGCCGAGGCATTCCTGTTAGAAGATGTGAAACCGTTAAATTTCAAGAAAAATGATACTACACATTAAAAAAGGCTACCACGTGCATGTGGAGCTGACAAGAGAAGAATTAAAAAAACGCGGATTCCGTTTTAGTGCATTCAAGAATGACCCGCAACGATTCGGGGTTTACCTGACGGAGCAAGGACGAAAGATGTACGCGAACGAGGCAGAAGCCATGCTGGCGATAGTGATTGCTTATGACAAGACACCGCGTAAACGGAAAGGAGACCTGTTTAAGTCAACAATTATAGACAATTAAAGACAATTTATGGAATATCCTTTGTATGACGTACCGTGGTTGGTACGCGACCCGAATGCGTATCAGATGTCGGAGAAGCGGCATCAGATTGAGGTACGAAATCAGGCGGTGGTAGATGATTATTTCGTGGCAAGGGCAAACGGTGCTTCGGCTCGCGAGGCGCGAGAGGTAGTGGCTACGAAGCATGGAATCACCGAAAAAAGATTTCACTATATCTTCGTTTGGTTTTATCGAGAAGCGAAAAAAAGAGGAAAATTCGATTTTTGTGAAAAATTTTTCACTCCCGATGGAACACTAAAGTAGGTTTTAATATTATCTTTGCACCGGATTTTGAGAGTAGCAATCGTTTGAGCGGTACGCGAAATTAGAAGTCCGGTGTTTTTATTGGGATGTTACGGGGACGTACGCGATGCGAACGAGATGCGAATGGGAATGGCTCGGGAATGAGTCGGATAACATCCGAGACAATCAACATAGAAGGATAAAGAAGAATTATGAAAGCAGTATTGATAATACCGATAGAGAGCCTGAGAGGGAAACTGAGAGAGGACGGGTACTACTTCAGGATGTATAGGGGAGAACAGATCGTGCAGAAATGCCCGCGGAAATGGGAGGACACGCCAGCACGCAAAGCAGCAAGGGAGCGATTTATCGCCACCTATGCAAAGAAAAAGAGGGAGGAACCACAGGACTAAAGTCCCGCGAACCTGACGAAGAAAACCGGCATTCAATGCCGGGCTAACAGACGAAGGAAAGTTGTCTCAAAGATGAGACAAAAATGCAAAATGCAAAACCGGCATAGAATGCCGGGGAATAAACATACAATGAGATTAAAATCTGCGGGAGCCCTAAAAATTATTATTAACCCTTTAAACCAAACTTTAATTATGGCAGAAATTAAGCCGATGGCTCTTATTGAGAGCATGAAAAAGAAAGTGTGCGAGCACAGCGATGTGTATTTCCGCACGAACAAGCAGACCGGCAAAGTGACGACCGGCAAGTTGTGTAACCCGAGTACGAAAGAACCGAGTGCGGCTCAAATCAAGGCGAAAGAGCGTTTCGCTAAGGTGCAGGCAGCAGTACGCACCGTGTTGGAGAATCCGACCGAGAAAGCGAAGCTGGAAGCCGAGTACAAGGCTCAGCATAAGTACGGCAGTTTGTTCGGCTATGCGATGCACAAGCTGAACGGCAACTACGACGAGAACGGCGACGCGATTTAAGAAACCCCACCTAACCTCCCCACAGGGGGAGGGAAACCGGCATACAATGCCGGGCTAACAGACGAAGGAAACCGCGGAATACCGCGGGAAACAAACAAAATTATTAATCATTAAACCAACCTTAACCCCTCTCATCGAGCTTAGAGGGCTCTCCCCTCGGGACGTACGCTAACGCAGTGCGTGCGGACCGAAGAGTGAGAGCATCCGAGTAACTACCCATAAAACGGAGTTTTGTGGCGCTTACAAGGATAGCTCGCACGACATGGCAAGTGTAACTTATTCAGCCGGAATTGATCATGTGTCCGGCGCATTGTCCAAACCCGGTAAGAGCGGTCAGCACAGCTGCGAGAAGATGTTGCTCGCGACGCACCGAACCGCGGCAACGACCTCTAACAAGTGCAACCGTCTGTACCTCCGTGTACCGGTGAAACGCACCTCTCCGCTGACGCAGCGTGAGCACCAGATCCGCAACCGCTTTATCGGCGTGGCAGCGATGATCCAGGAGCGCAGTCATGACCTGTCGAAGATCACGACCGACCAGCAGACCTTCATCGCGCAGAAGAACGAGCCGAACGGCGCAAAGACCATGAAACAATGGTATTGGCGCGTGTGCGGCGCGGAGTGGGATCAGGCGCACGCGTAAAGCGCCTCCGCTCTCCCCAGAAGGAAGAATTAAAAATTAAGAATTAAGAATTATGAGTAAGCAGCAGATCTACAAAATCATCGTTACCGTAACCACAGCTATCGTGACGTGTGTGGCGATTGCGTTGGGGTTGAGTTCGTGCAACGTCACCCGAACGGTGACGACCCGAAGCGAGGCCTGGCAGAAAGGCGACACCAGCGTCGTTATTCAAACAAAGACCATCGAAACCTACGACGCTTCGAAGAAGGGATTGTAGGTGAGAAAACCTCTTCTCCTACGATGCTTCGAAGAAGCTGTAAACAACAAAGAACGCGCACACACGTGCGCGTTCTTTAGTTTATTAGCCGCCAAAATTATCAAAACGAATGTCGGCATCGTCCACGCCCAGCGAGTGGAGCAGGTCGAGGACGGTCTTCGCCATCATAGGAGGACCGCAGAGGTAGTACTCGATGTCCTCGGGAGCGTCATGCTGCTTGAGGTAGGTGTCGCCCATGACAGGAGCGATGAAGCCCGGGGTGTACTTGATACCCAGTTGGTCTGCCTTCGGGTCCGGACGGTCCAGCGCCAAGTGGAAATGGAAGTTCGGGAACTCCTTCTCCAAAGCGAGGAAATCGTCGAGGAAGAAGACTTCGTCGATAGCACGTGCGCCGTAGAAATAGTGCATCTCACGGTCACGGCAGTTGCGGGTCTTGAGCATGTGCATGATCTGCGCACGCAGCGGTGCCATACCGGCTCCACCACCAACCCAGATCATCTCCTTCTTACTGTCATAAACAGGACGGAACTCACCGTAAGGACCGCTCATGCGTACTTTATCGCCCGGTTTGAGCGAGAAGATATACGTGGAAGCGATACCGCAGGGCACGTCCATGA
>CAMOJA010000044.1 GCA_946616535.1 uncultured Bacteroidales bacterium
TTGCCGAGCGTTGCCATCGAATGTTCGGATTTGTCAACACGCTACTTACTACGGATAACAACGAGCAGTTCGTCGGTCTCTACAGTCGTATAGAGAAATATGAAGCCATTACAGACCGGATGGAGATAGAGATTGCCACATATTTGCGGCGCGTGAGCGAGGGACGCTTGTCCGACAGTTCGAAAGCCCAAATCACGAAAATGCTGCGTCAGGTGGACGAACTGGAATCCATCGGCGACAGCTGTTTCCATCTGGCGCGGACGCTCAGTCGCAAACGTGAGAACTGCACGGAGGCTTTCACGGACGAACAGATGCAGCACATTACGCAAATGATGACGCTCACAGACACCTCGCTCAGCAATATGGAGAACCTATTGGAGCAAGACAGTCCTCTTACGGAAGACCAGACAGCCTACAGCCACAACTTGGAGAATGAAATCAATAACTACCGCAACGAACTCAAATCGCGCAACCTGCAGGACATTGACGCCGGACGGTATAGTTACCAGTTAGGTGTCTTCTATGTGGATTTTATCTGCGAGTGCGAGAGACTTGCTGATTATGTCATTAATATCGTAGAAACCAACGAATAATTAACAAAAAACTTGCATATGTCAAAAAAATACTACCTTTGCAGCGTCAAAATGAGTTTATGCAACCGATTGATTTTGCGGACATATTATCGACGGAGTTACAACTCGCGCACGCGGTACGAAGAATGTCAGTGTTTCATTCTGTTCATTACTTGCGTCATGCAATGCGCGGCGCCGTAACCGTCTATCAGGCTTTCCAACGGCACCCACTCTACTTTCACTCCGGCATCGCGAAGCCGTTGCTGCAATGCCGCACTCTGACCGCCCACCGCCATGATATGACGTGGCGCAATGGTCAGATAATTATTGGCATAGTGCATTTCGTCCTCACGGTCTATCGGGATAATCTGCATACCCCGTTCGCGCAGGAAACCCACAAACGGCATATCTTCCGTGATGAGGCGATACTCCTTCTCTCCGGCTGCACGGGCATAGATGTCGCATGTCGCGTATTCCGGCTCATCCGGCTTTGCCTCCAGACGGCTGCGCACCATCGTACACAGATTTCTGTCGATGATATTGAAATACGTATCGAGGTGCATCTGCATCTGCCAGAACTTATGGTCGCGTACGACGACAACCGTGTCATGTCCGAACGCGTCAGCCTCCATCACTTGACGGATGCCCTCTCGGTTCGTCCGCATGCCGCAGCCGATGAGCGAGACGGTGCCGGCAGGGAAATAATCGCCGCCCTCCAGCCGTCCCTCACCTTCTATACGCAGCACCGGATCCACTCCTAAATGATGGTAGCAAACCTCGATGATATCTGTCTCAGGCGCACGCTGTGAGGAATTCATCTTACAAATCACATGTCCGCGCGGAGTGGTAATACTCTGGTCCCGCGTGAAATAGAGGTTCATCAGCGGGTTCTGGATATACTGCGCCTCATAACCGGTGTTATTGTCCGTGCAGTTGAGTTTGACCGTCGGTTGCAACAAGATGCAACGGATCAAATCGCCGCGGCTCATCTCTCTTATCGTCTGCTCGCGATATAATTCCGAAGCCTCGGCGTCCTCACCGGGGATAGCGGATATATCGTACCGCAACACTTTGGAGGCCAACACCCGCAAGGTGTCAATGCCCGTCTCTTTCAAGATTTCTTCAACCTTATATACACGGATACCGTTCTTCTCCAACAGACGGATATACTCGCGGTGCTCCGCAGCGGCCTGCTCTACATCAAAATAATGCTCAAACAAGCCTGCCGAAGGGTGTATCACACCATTAAACAGTTCCGCACCGGGGGTGTGCATCAAAATATCTCCTGCTTCGCTCCATTCCGCCTGCGGATACGCCATCTCGCTTTTCGGCGTCGGCTGGCATGACACCATGTACACAGCGCATAACGCCATGATTAAGAATAATAGTTCTTTTTTCATATCGCTTATGCCTTCAGCCATTCATATTTTGCTACGGAAATAGGCAGTAACGGTATCAGGATAGGCGTTTTCTTCACATACGCCTGATATTCGGGGTCAATGCCTTTTCCCCATTCTGCAAGATGCGGATAGTGCTCTATAAATTGCAGTGCAATTTCATGGGGTGTCAATCCAATTGCACATGACTGATGCCCTGTCGAAAGAAAATACTTCTCCTTGATTGATAATAGTATCCTTCAATTGCTTCTCATAACTGAAACTTGTCGGTCCATACGCGCCGTCTTTCATATAACCTTCCGCAATCGTGCAGGAAGTCAGCAGCGCAGCCAGTGCCAATAGTATAAGTTTATCTTTCATAATTATTCACTAATCGTACATCAACTTCACCTTCAGTTCGGGATAAACTTGAGCAAGCGCCTCCTTTATGCTAATGACATGCCCTGCTCCAATAATCAAAACACTCTTTTGATAAGGATGTTTTTTCAGTTGCTCTGCAATATTTTCCGCTATCCGCATATTCCTCCCATCCCATAGTTGCTGCACAGCCCGGCTGTATTCATTGGGGTCAGTAACATATCGACAGGAGTTTATCTCATAGTATCTTTGTAGCGTTTCCGGCTTGTTCGTATATTTCCCTAAATTTCCCCACATAGCCGGCCATATACAGTTTCGATTGTCCTTTTTTATCAGTTTGACAAGTATGAGATTGTCGCCCTCTTTGCCGGCTTCCATCGCATTTTCCCATGCACGTTGGTATTCCGGCTCGGTCTGATGATCATCAACGGGCAGCAATTCGGTTATTCCCATTGAGACAGCAAGCGGAAATATCAAGTCTTCATTTTCCCGCCGCTGTGGCTTCTTGGATCCTGCCGTTCCATACGTTTTTAGATAATTATAATAGGTGTGGTTGGCTCTGTCTCGTTTCTGCAAATAGGCATTTGCCAGGAAGGAAAAATCACAGGAATCCATATCTGACAGCTGTTTGGCTCGCAAAATCTGGAATCGCTGCTCGTCAATAATATTGACTTGAGAAACAGAATCAGCAAGTTTTAAGAACCGAGGTGTGAAATTTTTGAGACTCAAAGTGTCCTCCGGGGAAATATCCTCAACAAAGATAGCCTCTGGATTATATTCCTTGGCATATTTGAGAAGGGGTTTATAACTATGGCTCACAACACTCGGGACTGTGTGCATCGTACCAATAATTAACAACTCCTTTTCTTGCGCAAAAACATTCAGCATCAATAATGCTGCTATCGAAGTAATTATTACCTTCATTGAATTAGGAAAATTCATTCTTGATTATTCTGAGTATTCCGTTCATGGTACCAATTTGACATCTTGAACAATTTGATTAGTTTATAGACTAATTTTATCTGTTCCTGGTTTTTCAGTAGCCAAGAGCGAAAGCAAACAGAAAAATTAGGAACTTTTCATAACACTCATGCCTTGAGCCATTCGTATTTGGCTACGGAATAAATAGGTAGCAACGGAATCAGAATCGGAGTCTTCTTCACGTATGCCTGATATTCGGGGTCATTGCCATAGGCGGCGTTCTGACGCAGTTCCAGCCGGCGTGCGCCGCTGAACATCACAAACACAATACCAGCGTACCCGATAGCCACAATCAGCCATTGCCACCAGTTCAGCCCTGCGCCAATGGCGCTGAGCAACGCCCCCGTCCAGATGGACACTTCGCCCAGGTAGTTCGGGCAGCGGACTATACGGTACAGACCGGAATCCACAAACCGCTTCGGGTTCTTTTTCTTCGCGGCACTCTTCTGCGCATCGCTGATGCTCTCCAGCAATATGCCGCAAGCCACAACCGCCGCACCAATCCATGCCCATAACTCGCTATCATGCGGTCCGTTCGCCAGCCGGAAAGCCACAGGGCTCACCTGCGCCACGTACAGCAGCGCGCAGAACAGCCATATCATGATCATCACGCCGGCAGGCTTCTTCTCCGAATGACCCTCGCCGTAGAGGATCTTACGGTACCCAACCGCCTTGCGTTCGCGCACCAAAAGATACGTACCAAGCCGGATTCCGAAAATCAGCAGCAGCACTAACATCGCCGCGGTCGGCACACTCAGGTTCGCGTGGTATAGCACGCCCATCGTGATTGCTAGAGCGGCTATGCCGTACCCGTAACCGAGACTGAAGAAATACACGAAGTATTTCCACCCCACTGCGGACACCGCCATCGCCACCGCAAAAAGAATCAATAAATCCATCATAGTATTTTTGTTTTATGTTAATTTGTACTCATATTGACTTTTTTATACATAAGGACACCTTTTTTAGTGTCAACTTATTTCAGGACAAGACATACATACGCCAACAGGACAAGGTTCATCACCAGTGCGTAGATGATTGCCGGTATAGCAATGATCTCATTGTTAAATATCAAGGGACTGCAGGCAATAGTTATCGCCTGCGCAGCGTTCTGCATACCGATCTCAATAACTAATGTCCGCCGCTCTCTGCCGCTCAACCGGAACAGCCATGCCAGCAACGCGCCGCAGCCCGTCGTGGCAAGAATCAGAACCGTCATCATCAGCCCCAACGAACCGAACTCGGCAACGATAGTCTGCCTGTGCTGGAGGAAGAAAACGGTCACTAACAGCACCAGCGCCGGCATGGCGATACGTTTGAGCACATTATGTATCTTCGTTGCCGTCTCCGGGCGATAGAGATTCACAATAAATCCCACAGAGATAGGTGCGACCATCAGCACGATATTCTGTATCAGCAGTTTGCCGACGGGCAGATGGATATTCACCGCTTCCCCTACTCCGTCAGTCACCCACGCCATGATAAGCGGCAGGGTGAAGAGCGTGAGGATACTGCTGCACGCCGTCAGCGTCACCGACAGCGCCACATCGCCTTTCGCCAGCATCGAAAACACATTGCTCGAACTCCCGCCCGGACTGCACGCCACCAGCATGATACCGATGATAAACAGCGGCGAAAGTGCAAACTCAGAATTCGTAATTTGTAATTCGTAATTCGTAATTAGAATCAGCCCCCACGCGATGAGCGGCAGCAGGATAATCTGCCCGACCAGCCCGATAATCACCGGCTTTGGCCGTTCGGCTATCAGTCTGAAATCAGCAGGCTTGAGCACCAAACCCAAGTCAAACATCAGAATAGTTAATATCGGCAGTACGATAAAGATGGTGTTCATAGAGTTCTTTACTATTTCGTTCTATACTATTCCGTCTTTTGCGCCCCATTTGCCGTAATAATCGTGCCCTTGTGGCTAAGAATACGCTGCAAAAGGTACTGCTTTTTTCCGGATTGTGCAAGTCTTTTATGCTATTTGCCCGATTTTTCTT
>CAMOJA010000045.1 GCA_946616535.1 uncultured Bacteroidales bacterium
ATCTTGGTCGAGGGAGATACGCCCATTTGCCGCAGTTCCTCTTGGTCGGAGAGTAACCATCGGCGATTTATATTTTTCCATAGGATACATCTGTTATCATTATACACAAAAAAAAGGGAGATACTGAATTATCTCCCTGATTGAATGCACCCTATGGCGGTGCCCTAATGCACGTATATAGTTATGTTATTTGAGCGTAGTTTTATACTCGAGGCTCACATCGCCACCTTTGGAGGCAGTACCGACGCCGATGTCATCCATCGTCAAAACCGGCGCATCGTCTAAGAGGGCGATAGGCTTGTGTCCGCAGGCTTGCAGATGGCGGAGCATCATAATGCCGCACAGGTGCCCGATATGCAGGCTATCCGCCGTCGGGTCGATTCCCACGTACGCGGTCGTCATCTCTTTCATCAACTGTTCTTCCGTGCCGAGCATGGCGTTTGTCTTATTTTGTATTATTATTGAACCTGTTGCCCCAGTACGTTGATGACTTTCTCATCCTGCAGGATGATGTATAGTTTCCCGTTCACAATGATCTTCCGTGCCGCAGGTGCGTGATCATGGGATACCTTCTCAATATCTTGGGTAGTGAAGGTAGCCTCGCAGGTCATGCCATTTTCTTTGAACTCAGTCCATCCTACATTATCGCGTGCAATAGTAGCGAAACAGTAAACCGTATCGCGTTCGTACGGCATCTGATAGCTGTCTCCGCTGAGGAACGCTTCTACCAGTTCGTACTCGCCGTCGTTCTTGGAGACATAGAGATCCACAGAACCGATGCCGGATGTAGCATCTAAGGCTGTCCACTCAATAACCAGTTGGTTGTTCGCATTGCGGGAGACTGATATTGCCTGGCTCTGCGGGAGGTCAGCATCCAGGGTATTGATGTAGTTATTCGTTTCGATCGGGGCGTTGGCATCAAAGATGATCGTAGCCTTGTTGGCTATCTGCGCTCCGTTACCCAACTCGCTCAGATGGTTGATGGCGAACGAAACGAATCCTTCGCCCGCATGATCCGCATTATTTGGAATGAGGTAGCCTTTATCGGGATCCTCCTCCGGATTGAGATTCATGTCGAGGGTGATAAAGCTCCATGTGGCGATACCGGTCTCTGCATCAAACTCACCGCTGACGCGAACGACCATCTGCTCTTCCTCAAGGACGATGTCCTGTACAAACTCCTTCATGTTATCTCCGTCCACCCGGATGATGGTATCCGCCCATCCGAAGGAAGTGAAGCTGAACGAAGCGAGGTCGTACGTTGAGGCAGAGAGTGTGTCATAGACGAACACCTCGTGCGCCGGTGCGGTAGCCGTGGATTTATTCTCATACGTGATGGTATAACTCATCTCCGGCGCGGGTTTGATATAATGGTTATCTCCATAACCGTCCGGACCAATCATCTCATTGGGGTCGTAACTGCCGACAGCCTTCACTTTCTTTCCTCCTCCGTCACCGCTCGGGCAATCAGCCACCGATCTGATATTCATCGCGGTGTTGAATGCGAAGGAAGCGAGTGTTGTTGCGCGCATACCCCATCCCAGCGGGTTGAAGTCCATAGCACAGCTAAAGGCGGTACCAAGGGTGTTGGTAAAAAGGTTGCCCCACCGGTCTCCGGGTTTGTCCGTGAAACCCTGGTATGCTGTTTTTCCGATACCCCATGCGCAGCCTAAGAAAGGCACCGCACTCATGGTAGCATCCAGCACTCCCCAGCCGAGATAACCAATCATACAATCTGCCGAACCACTGCCGAATCCGGCGCTTCCCCAGCCGCCATATCCGCCGCCACCATCGATGATGTCGTCGATCTCATCCTTAGGCATCTTCCGCAGCGCAGGAGCTCCGGCGGCTGTCTCATCATCCACGATGATCGCTTTGCCGTCTTCACCGATGATATACGGACCCCAAGGATCGGAGATGAGGTAGAATAGATCGACATCCTGTAGCGCCTTTACATAGACAGTCTGTTGCTTATGACTGTTAGCCGGGATGCGCGGGATGAGGAAGGCATAGCACTTCAACAGGCCGTACTCACCGCCATCAATAATACGGTACTCTCCTACGGAATCAATGAGCGCTTGTACTACTTGGGGCGAAGCCTCCGCCATTTCCGGTGTGTACATCGGATTCTCGAAGCCCAAAGTTACATCCGCGTGCGCAGAAACAAAGAGGAAGAGCGGTACGTTATAGGCATCTACATTACCGCGGTTGCCGTACTCGATGCTGAAGTTCTTGCTCTTATTGACGAGCATCTTGCTCCATCCTTCGATGTTTGCCCATACGTCCGGTGCCTGGTACGGCTCCACGGTGAAGCAATCGGGCAGGGTGTCGTTGCCGACAATCATGCTCCATGTGCCTAATTCCGCTTCCGCGAGGTTGAACGCGGCATAGTGCAGTTTCTCGGACGCGGTAGCGTAGTTGTCATTATAGCCTTCACGCTTCACCCACGCGCCGATGATATCCTCTTGTCCCTCGCGATGGAGGCGTACGTTGAGGTTTTCATTCCAGATATATCCGCCGTAAATCTTCAGTTTGACGATATTGTCCTGACCGGCGTGTGCCGGCTCTACCTTACTCAGGCCACCAATCAACACTTCACCCATGACCGGTGCACAGGCATTGGCGCCGCGAGCTACCATGATGGGGTGGCAGAGACCGGACTCGCTGTATTCATGCTGTGCATGACGGGCTGCAGAACCGCAATTGCCGGAACCCATGCTCAGACGCGGGTCGTCGAAGAACCAATAGATAGCTTCGCCTCCCTCGGTGAGATCGGTGAAATGAACTCTCTTGCTCTGCCATTGTTTAACGACTTGCATCTCGGGTTTTGGCAGCAGGAGTCCCTCGTAGGGAACGAGGTTACAGTTGAGTTGTGCGAGCGCATCGTTGCCGTGACCGCTGAGGTCCTTGAGTGTTCCGTCAAAGCCGTAATGCACAAGGCAACCCTCGTCCGAAACGGGCAGATTGGAGGATAGCAGGAACACTTCCTCGTCCGTTAGGGCGCGGTTCCAGATCTGTAACTCATCCATCGCCCAGCCTTGGCTTTCATATAGCGAACTACTACCAGATACATTACCGATGACGATGGGGTTGGTGCCGGTCTCCAGTCTGCCGACGATGTTACCGGTAGAGATGAGCATACCGTCCAGGAAGAGTCGGGCGTTGTTCTGCGACACGCGTCCGTCCCAGGTCATGGCGACGTAATGCCACAATCCCGGTTTACGGATCATATAACCCTCATTCTCATTGTACACCCATTTACCCAGACGGACACCTTTTCCGTCCGGAGCCTGGTCCGTGCTGACATAACCCGTAATATTGGGGTAATAGAGGTCCCATTTGCCGGTTTCCGGATTAAAGACATCCCGGTACTCCATACCAATACCCCATCCGGGTTCGTACCAGTTGGTCGGTCCTCCAGCTTGGTGGTCTATGGATGTCTGCGGAGTGTTCGGGCGAACGCTGATGAGCGGATAATTGGCTTGCATAGAGTCCACGCGAAGCCAGAACCCGACGGTCAGAGCGGAGTCGAGTACGAGACTCCCTCGCTGCGGGATGACGATGCGGTTCTTGATCTCTGTGCCTTTGAGTTCCACTACGTCATATGCCATATTCGTGCCCGAGGGTGCAGGTTCCGCTGTCTCGTGGCGATAGTAGAGTTGGTTCAGCAGCCGCTCACCGGTTACGTCCGCATCTCCGGCGAACTCACGCATGAGCCAGTGGTTGGTGCCGGAAGCATCAATAGCAAGAAGCGGCGCCATCTGCGAGCCTCGGTTGCCGCTGATCTTACTGCGTACATAACTGTCCAGACGGGTGGCATAGGAGAGGGTGTTGAAACCGTCCTTGGTCTGCAAAGCAAGCCATTTGGCACCGATATACCATGCCGTACTGCCGGTAGGATCGTTAGGGTCGATCACCAGGGAATAGGCTCTCGGCGAGTCGTAGTTATCGCCATACTGGGAACCGTAACACATGGTTTTGTTGGTCTTCCAGGTATCACCGTTGTCGTTCGAATAGGCAATCCAGCGGTTGTAGCTGCTACCTACGAGAACATAGACGTTATTCCCTTTCGCCACGAGCGTGCCGTGTTGGTTACTGCTGTCGTCTAACTTATGAATAGCTCCCCAAGTCTCGCCGAAATCATCGGAGCGGACGTAGAGCGCACGGTACGGATCGCCTTCTTCCTCGCCCACTTGGCGAACGCCGTGGAAAAGCACATGGATTGTCGAGGTACCGGTAATCGCCATCATCGGGTGGAAATTGTAATCATCTCCGTTCAAACCGGATTGTTTGGAGAGTACGCCGTAATGGCGGTTGTCCATCTCAGGTGACAGTTCGCTTGATGCAATCGCATCGCCTGAGAAAGTACCGGTGGTAACGAACACACCCTCGTTGTTATAGCCTCTGTAACTCCATAGAACCGCCCACCGGTCTCCTTTGATCTGGAAATCACCTATTGTGCTTACATAATGCGGGAGATCCAGTACCATCTTAGAGAACGAAGCACCGTTGTCGGTAGAGCGGTAGATCTTCAGCACATCATTGTTATTGCGGTATTCTTTGACAGCTACCGCCACGTGGTTTCCCTCCACGCGGATGATCGCAGCATCCACGCTGTGATAACTGACTGATACAGTGTCCAGATACGCGGTTTGGAAAGTAGCTCCGCCATCCGTTGAATGGAGATACGTGAGCATGGCATTGGAGGTGCCGGGGTTCTCGCTGCTGGGGTTGTCTGGCACGATGATATGTACGTCGTTGCCCTCCACCGCCATCATGTTCGAATAACCGTTCCATCCCTCCGCACGACGGAGGTACAGCGCACGTGCATTCTCCCAGGTGGTACCGCCATCGGTTGAACGGCGGTACCATACTCCGTAACCGGCCGGTTTGGCGTGCCAGGCGCTTTTCATCTCCGCCCAAACGGTATGGACAGTGTCGCCGCTCACGGCTATCTCCGCTTTCATCGGATCTCCGTAGATAGTGTCGTTCGTGTACCCGGCGGTAAGGTTGACCCATCCGCCATAATTACTAAACAGATCCTGCTGAAGATCGTCCTGCGCGCGTACGCCCGAGAAAACGAATCCCAGCACTACGCAAAAAGTAAGAATCCTTTTCATCAATGAGTGAAAATTTATGGTTGATACTATTTATGGTTCAAAATCCGCTGCAAAAGTACTGCTTTTTTCACCGGTTATATTACATATTCAAGCTATAAGATTAATATCCGGTTACGAT
>CAMOJA010000046.1 GCA_946616535.1 uncultured Bacteroidales bacterium
TCCAAGGCTACGCCGCTCGGCGCTATCGCTAAGTTCGCAGCTATGGGTAAGCGTGTACGCAAGAAAGACCTCGGTATGATTGCTACCACCTACGGATATGTCTATGTGGCACAGATCGCTATGGGTGCAGACCAGGCGCAGACGCTGAAGGCTATCCGCGAGGCGGAGGCTTATCCCGGACCGTCGCTCATCATCGCTTACGCTCCGTGTATCAACCACGGTCTGAAAGCCGGTATGGGCAAGAGCCAAGCCGAAGAAGCCAAGGCTGTTGAGTGCGGTTACTGGCACCTCTGGCGCTATAATCCGGAACTCGAGGCTGAGGGCAAGAACCCGTTCCAGCTCGACTCCAAAGAGCCGCAGTGGGATAAGTTCCAGGATTACCTGAAGGGTGAGGTTCGTTTCGCTTCTGTAGCAAAACAGTTCCCGAAAGAGGCAGACGAACTCTTCGCCGCCGCTCAGGAGAACGCCCAGTGGCGATACAAGTCTTACCTGAGAATGCTGGGTACAGCTTGGTAAGATTTGTAACGCTCTCAGCAGTTACAAATCCTACCTCCGCATGCTCGGCACGCAATGGTAATAAGGTACGCACGTATATGCGTATATAATAAGGAGAGGCATCCATCCGGGTGCCTCTCCTTGTTTACAACTTCTTGCTCGCATCGTACGTCTCGATAGTCTTCGTTTGAATGACCACGGACGTGTCGGCTTTCTGCCAGTACTCCGACTTGGTCGTCACCGTCCGCGTCACGTTGCACGAACTCAGCCCGAAAGCCGCTCCCAGCGCCGTCAACGCCGCAATCAGCACGGAGATGATAATCTTAATGATCTGTTGTCTCGTCATGATTCACCTCCTTCCTTAGCCGTTGTGGGCAGCATCGTACTCATTGCCGCATATTTTCCACAGGTACGCCTTCATCGTGCGTTTGCCGTCCGGCGAATCCTTCTGCGCCTTGAAGTCAATCTGGTCCTGGGTGATCTTCATCAGGTCGTTCTTACGTGCTTTGACAGCGGCGGAAACAGCGGAGAAACGTGCACGAGCATCCAACTCATTGGACGACAGCGGGGTCGAACGCTTGTACGGTCCTACCATGTAGAGACGGGTACATACAGGGTTTTCGGTGGCTGCCACACGGTGGGTTGCCAACAGAGCACTACAGTGGTCACTGTGCATACTGCCCGCTTTCGGGCGTTTGGTTAAAAGGCCGGATACATACTCGATACCCTCAGCCCATTTTACTTTTGCCATAATTTGTTAAGGTTTAGGTTTGTTAATAAATAAGGTTTAGGTTAGTTTGGCGTACTCCTGGGCAAAGATGTAACCTTGCAGATAGGCGTACTTGGTTTGTTGTTCGAAAGCGGTCTTGTAGTCAGCAATCTGTTGTTCGGTGAGTGCTTTGACGGCGGCTCGTGCTTGTGCGAACTTGGTGTGGGTAGCCAGTTCAGCAGCGGAGTACGGCTTTTTGGTTAAGTCCCTCGGGAAACAGATACGACCCGTGTAGAGCGATTTCTTTTTCTTGGCGAAATAGGTATCGGAGTGGGTGCAGATTTTGCCCCGATAGAAATTCACCATGTCAATAGGTTCATAACGTGCCATAGTTAAGGTTGTTAAATTGTTAAACGGTTAAACTGTTAGTCGCGTACCATACGCGTAAGATACGCTGTTTGTGAGGTTGCAATCTCGTTGTGCATTCGTGCTTGAAACGAAAAACACCGGACTTCTCTCAAAATCCGGTGCAAAGATAGTGTCAAAGTAATTTTAGTGTTCCACTTCAAGCGAAAATTTTATCAAAAAATCGTATTTTTTCCTTTTTCGGGCTTGATTAAAGAACCATTTGATGATAATATAGACCCGTTGGGGCTTTATTCCGTGCTTCGTAGCTACCACTTCTCGTGCCTCATGTGCCGGAGCCCCGTTTGCCCTCGCTACAAAATAATCATCCACGATAGCCTGGTTTTTCACTTCAATCCGATGCCGTTTCTCCGACATTCGGAAATCATTCGGGTCTCGTACCAAATAAGGTACGTCATACAATGGATATGCGCTCATCGTTTTACACTAATTAAAGGGTTTCAGATCTTCCATTTCAAAAGCTTCCGTATCGAGTTTGCTATAAACCCCGTAATGCTCTCCGTACTTGGCGATAAACAACTTTGTGTCGTTCGGCAGAGAAACATTCGCACCGTTGTAATTAAACGGCCTGGGTTTGCAATGAGAAATAGCAAAATACGGATTTTCTTCTATCTCCACGCCCTGTGCCTTTTGCCAAACAAAGGTCGCGTAGATCTGCCGTTGCTTTTGCTTCGGCATCGCACTCCACAGCCGTTTGCAAGCGTCCTTACGGTTGCCGAACTGCTCTTCGTCCGGTGCAAGAAAAGCCCAAATAATCTCAAAAGAATCTTTCATAAATCTTTCTCTTTAATCTCCTCCCCAACCACTACAACGTGTGTAGAGGAAGGGGGGAGTTTTTCTTTTTAATTTTCTTTTGCTTCTTTTCTTTTATGCCTTTCTTTTTAGTCCAGGCACTTGAGCGTCTTCTTCACCTCGTCTGGTGCGATGTTCGGGTGATCTTCAGAGAAGTTATCCATAATCTCCTTCATCTTGCGCGTGAGTTTAGCTGATTCCTTCTTGAACTCAGCCTGTTCCGCTGCTTTCTTGCGGTATTCCACACCTTCCGGCATTGTGTACTTCTGCGGCTTGCCTACGATATCAAACACAGGCGTTACATCCAACGTGTAGTGATGTCCTTCGTGCTCGAACTTACCGCTCGTCTCGCCGAGTTCTTCCAACTTGCCCTCAGCCAAGGTCTTTGCGTCCGTTTCCAACTCATCCACACGCGCCTTGCACGATTCAATAAGTTGTTTAAGAACAGAGGTTTCTACCAGTGCATCCGCACCATTCAGATTGATGTCATTTGCAGCAATCAGTGCTGCGCGTAATTCTATAGCTTTCATGTTTAGTCAATGTTTTTAGGGGTAGCAAAATAATACTTGTTGAAGATCGAAAGGAGCTCTTCACGGCTCATCTGTTTGGGGTCGCGACCGATGGAACGGAGCACGCGCAATAGTTTCGCGCGTTTGTTATTCTCCGCAGGTGTTACGTACTCCAGATTGTCGGCTGACCAGTCGAGAATGTTGCCGTTGAGGTGGTCAATGACCATGTCATCCGGACGCGAACCGAGCCAAGCCGCTGCCACAAGGAAATGACAGTGTTTGTTTTGAAAATTGCGCATGAAGGGGTAATGCGTACCCGTGCCATTGGTAAAAGTGCATCTGCGTGTGCCGGACTGCTTTAGCACCGGTTTGATCTCACGCAGTACCCAACCGTCATCTGTTAGAATGGCGTTGTGTACGCTGTAGAATTTGCCTGCTCGTGAACAATAGAGCGGCTTGACCGTAGGGCACTTACGTACAATAGTGCCATCCACTAATCTTAATTGTTCTGATGCCATAATAATTACTTGTTTAAAAGTTAAAATTATGGCAAGCGCTTGCCTTTAGCCTTTCGAAAGCGAGTGCAAAGGTACTATATAAAAATGACTCCTCACGAATGAGAAGTCAAAAACCAAATGAAAACCAAATAGAAAGGTTTATAATACTGATTAACCAAATAGAAACTGAATATCAACTAAATGAAACCAAATGCACGTCGCCTAAAAATATGCCACAAAATTATCATATCCATATTTGCGCATGGTAGGGAAATGTGCACGTATGCACTTGAAGATTTGTTTTTTGCTATAGCCGTGGAAATCAAGCACACCCATTTGGCGATATTTCTTTAGGAAAGTTGCTAATGTCTTTGCATCGCTCTCGGCTGCTTCGCGGTACATTATTTCAAACTGCTCTAACGAGTATAACCCAAGATCCGTCAATTTATCCGGTACAAGGAAAGGACACGGAACGTGCTTTTCAATGGGTGTGACATCTTCTACCGTGGCGATGTCTGTTGTCTTAATCGGGAAATGTTGCCCTTGACAAAACGTGGAAGATGGATTGTCGTGAATATCAATACCGTCTCCGGCAATATAATTCCCATGAATATGGAAATGATTAATAACAATTTGTTTCATGGAATGATTCAGAATTTCTGGAGGACATAAAAAGCACAGGAATGCGGGGCACTATAAAACAAAGCGTCGACAAGCTCCTACAAAAATGCCCCGCAACCCGTGCCATGACACGAGTAACAGGGACATATTCTTCTTTGTAGATGAAAAGTTGTCGACTTTTGTTTTATAAAGCAATATGCCTGTTTGCACTAAGTGCTATTCAATATGTCCTCCTGTTTAACGTCTTGGAGAACCGACGTCGCTTTCCTTCACGAAAGCGGCTGCAAAGTTACTACATTTTTTTGAATTATACAAGTTTTTTTACAATTTTGTCACAATTTGAGCCTTTTTATAGCGATACTAACAAACTATAATCCGTACCGTCTTCCACAATGCTATGACCGGAATTGTCGGAAGCAACTACAACGGGCACAGTAAAATTGTCTTGACGCTCTGCCGGGCGATGAATGAAAAGTCCTATCAGCAGACCAACGGCAGCGGCAGCTGGTGTCGCTATCCATCCCCAATAACGGGTGCGTTTTTGCGGAATAACAATCGTCTCGGGAACAGAGAGATTACTTTCCGATTGCTTGCGCATACGACGCGCAGAAGCAGATAGTTGGGATTCAAAAGTCTTATTCATAATCTTTCAATTTTAGTCGTAGATAATTAGTTAATGTATTGAGACGCGATTTAACAGTCCCTTCCGGAATGTCAATAATCGCGGCTATTTCCGGCACGGTTAACTCCTGCGTAAATCGAAGTTCAAACAACATTTGTTGCGCCTCATTGAGACGGGCAAGTTCTTGTTGTAAAGCACTATCAAATGTTGCTGCATCCAATTTCAGCGGGGTGCTGTCTTCTGCAATCGGCTCGTCCGTCGGAAGCGAATCAAGATACTCTTGCTCATGCTGATTTTGCCTATATGTGTTCTTGCAAAGATTGTAGGCTA
>CAMOJA010000047.1 GCA_946616535.1 uncultured Bacteroidales bacterium
CCATGCCCGCCAATGAATACGGCATCAGGACGGGGGAGGGCAGAGAGGTCTGTCTCCAGAAAATCGCCGATATGTACATCGATGCCTGGGGCACCAAACTTACGGGCGTTCTCTTGGATGATGGCCTCGCACTCAGGACGGATCTCGAAAGCACAGATTTTGAGATGAGGGAACTGCAATCGTGCCTCGATGCTGACGCTGCCTGTGCAGAAACCTATATCCCATAGCACATGGCGATTTGGGAGGTCGAGAGCTTGGAGAGTTAATAGGCGAATTGGCATCTTGGTAATCATCTTCTCACGCCCATCAAGGAGTGTAAAATCTGAA
Organism: uncultured Bacteroidales bacterium; assembly: GCA_946616535.1. Next base: position 328 of record CAMOJA010000047.1, read on the forward strand.
TCAGAAATGCCGAATGGTCTTGATGCCTCTGTGTCACAGTGTTCTACTATCACGCAGTTTGGCATGATGAAATCCCGCTGTATTGCCTCATTCAGAGACAGTGTAAGAATGCGCTCAGTAGAAGGATTTCCCAATTTTTCGCCCACATGCATGATGAAATCAGAATATCCGTATTCTATCATGCGCTGGGCTATGGTGGCTGGCGTATGTTCTTTGTCTGTTAAGATGCCTATCTTTGGTGCCCTTTCGATGAGTGCCCTGTCGAACTCTGACCAAGGGCGGCCTGTGAGCGAGACAATGCGCATATCGTGGTAAGGCATCACGAGGCGGTGTGCCAACATCTGCAGCGAGTTGAAGGTGGGGTAGACAATGACTTCAGCCTCAGGCAATTTCCTGCGGATGGTATTGGCAAACCCAAAAAACAGCGGATCCCCAGAAGCGAATATAACTATGGACTTTGCACTATGAACTATGAACTCTTCAAAGACTGCATCAAGCGGAACGGTAATATCTATCCACTCTGCGCCTTCAGGCAGTAGTGGGGCTACTATCTCATGGTGGCGCTTACCACCAGAAAACACCTTCCCGTTGCTGATGATAGCCATCACCTCTGGTGGGAAGAATGGTTTTGGATGGTCTGTTATACCGATGACGTAGAATTTCATAGGTCTGAGGGTATTTGATAAAGATGAGTATAGCTGGCCAAAACGTTTTTGTATCTGAAAACGGGTGTTGGCACAGGTTCGCCATTTGCATTATATACTTGCGTTATGCTAGGTGGTACATCGCCTACGAACTGCGTATAATGGAACTCGTGGCCTCGAAACTGCTGTCCGTTAAGCGTAAACTGGCGATAGCCTAGCGATAGTTTGCGATCATCCTGTCGGGCAGAAATCGAGTAGGGCAGTACATCGCACATTGTATAGCTGCCTTCATCAGTAATAATCTCCTTGCAGAGATACATCATGCCGCCACATTCGGCAATGATTCTGCCACCATTATCGGCAAAGGTTTTAATGGCTTTGCGGGCAGCCTCATTTCTTGTCAATGCTTCAAGATGTTTCTCTGGATAGCCGCCTGGCAGATAGAGCAAGTCGATACCATCAAACGATGGCACCTCGATTTCTGGATTGAAATACGACACTTGTTTAAACCTGTCGAGCGTTTCTTGATAGAGAAACGAGAAACTTTCGGCATTGCGGGCTACGAGAGCAGCATATTCCCCATGTGGGAACATCTGATTCCCAGCGAGGGAATGCTTTATTTCCAATAACTTTTCCCAGCAGATATGATTCTCTAACAATTGAACAAGTGCTTGGTTATCAGTATCTTCTGAGAAATCGAGCCCCAGATAGCGTGAAGTGTGCTCCAAGATAGGCGACTTTGGCAGATAGCCCAGGCATGTGATGCTGAGGTCGTCGCACACTTGCTGTAGCATCTTGAAGTGGCGCTCACTTCCCACCTTATTAAATATAACACCTGCGAAACAGATATCCTTGCGGAAGTTGATGAAACCTGATAGTAAAGCAGCCATCGAATAGGCGGCCGACTTGGCATCTACTACCAATACCACGGGTATATCAAGCACTTTTGCTATCTCGTACGATGAGCCCAGCTCACGATTATATCCATCGAAAAGCCCCATCATACCTTCTACTACACATACGTCGGCATCAGCGCCATAGTGCGCAAACAATTCACGTACATGTTCTGGCGAAGCCATAAAAGTGTCGAGATTAATCGATGGACGGCCACAAACTGCAGCATGAAACTTGGTGTCGATATAATCTGGTCCACACTTGAAAGGCTGCACACGATAGCCTTTTTGCGTGAACAACTTCATAAGCCCTCGGGCAATGGTAGTCTTGCCTGAACCACTGGTGGGTGCTGCTATCAGAAATGATGTTTTAATTGACATCGCTTGTTGATTTTGGTGCAAATTTATAAATTTTCCCCAAATATTGCGCAATTTATCAAATAAAGTTGTATCTTTGTCGCCAAAATAAGGCAATCTGGTGGCCGATGCCGCCACGATGTAAGGGAATCCGGTGATAGTCCGGAACTGTACCTGCAGCTGTAATCCTCGTGAAAAGAGGTCTGCCTGTATAACGCCACTGAGCAATCGGGAAGGTAAGGCAGGCTGAGGAGAGTCAGAAGACCTACCTTAAAAAATGTATCGCCGTACAGGGATATGCGGTCGGAGAAAATTGATTTGCTAATGGAACTAAAACAGAAATTGGCTGTTGGCCTTTGGCTGTTTGCTATTGGTGTAAGTGCTCAGAGTAATATCTGGCGTACTGATAGTTTACAGGAAGTGGTTGTTACAGGTACTGGTACACAGCACCTGCTGAAAGATGCGCCCGTGCAGACCGAGGTGATAAGTCATCGGCAGTTGCAGCAGTATGCTGGCAAGAGTATCGAGGATATCTTGTCGGGCCTTACGGCATCGTTCGATTTCAGCGAGAACGATATGAGTAGCAGGTTGCAGATGAACGGACTGGGCAACTCGTATGTGCTGATACTGATAGACGGCAGGCGCCTGCACGGAGATAATGGAGGCGAGAACGACCTGAGTCTTATCGACCCGCACAACATCGAGAAGATAGAAATCGTGAAGGGTGCCTCGAGTGCCCTCTATGGTAGTGATGCGATAGCCGGCGTTATCAACATCATCACCCGTAAGCATCGCGAACAAGGCGTGATGCTTGAGAATACCACGCGTGTGGGGTCTTATGGCGACATCCGTCAGCATAATGGTGTGGCGCTTAATTATGGTAAACTATCGAGTTATACCAACTTCCAGCTCCAGCATTCCGACGGTTGGCAGAACACCAGCGAAGAAGCTATCCAGCAAACAGAGTATCACATTACCGACTCGCGCAATAAAACCGTGAACCGTCATACCAACTGGCAGATAGCCGAACGGCTTACCTATCAGCTCACGCCAGCTATCGAACTCTATGCCGATGGCAGTATATATTGGAAACGCATCTATCGCCCCTGTGGTCATCATCCAGGTGTGGACGTGAAGACCTGGGACCTGCAGTATAACAATGCCTCGGCCTCTATAGGTGGTAAATGGAAACTGAACAATACTGATGTTATCACTCTGGATGCCGACTGGAAGAAACATGCCTATAACTATGCCTATACCGACACTACGCTGACAGATGGCTATGTAAACGGACGTTTTACCAACTATTTTCCATATTTCCCTGGCGATAAGGAACTGCAGAGCGACCAGCGTTTGACAAATATATCGCTGAAAGGAATTTTTCAGTTGCCTTATGAGCAGCAGTTGAGTGCCGGATTGGAGTATCGCTACGACTGGCTGAAGGCTCCCATGCGTGTGGATGGTGGTAAAGCTACCGATAACACCGAGGCTGTGTATGTGCAGGACGAGTGGGCACTACTTAATCCTCTCTATATCACAGGCGGTTTGCGACTGACACGGAATGAGGGTTTCGGCACCAGACTGACACCCAAACTCTCGGCTATGCTGAAGTTGGGCGACCTGCGACTGCGAGCCACCTGGAGTCAGGGTTACAAGACACCTACGCCTAAGGAGTTGCACTATCAGTATATCAAAAACATGAATGGCGTGTATCTCTATCTGGGCAATGAAGACCTGAAGGCACAAACCTCCAATTATTTCGGTGCCAGCATAGAATATACCATCGGACACATCACGCTGACCTTAGCGCCCTATTATAATAAGGTGGATCGCATGATTACGCTGGTGACTATACCTACCAAGCAAGCCCCAGGCGACCTGATAGCGAAGTACGACCCCATCCATGTGCGCCAATACCAGAATATGGAAGATGCCAAGACCTATGGCGTTGATTTCACCGTGCGCTATCAGGGTAGGCATTTCACGGCTGGTGGCAGTTATAGCTATCTGGATACCGAAGCCAACCAATATGACTCTGAGAAAGACGTGATGCAGAAGGTAACTATCGACGGTATGGCGCATCACAAAGCCAACGTGTATGCCACTTGGAATCATCAGTTCTCTAAAAAATACCAGTTGGGAGTGGGTATCTACGGTCGTCTCAGCAGCAAGCGATACTATCAGATTGACGGCGATGGCAAGGGGTATCAGCTGTGGCGCCTCTCTACAAATCATCAGATTGGTAAGATGCTGAAGCTGGATGCCGGTATCGATAACATTTTTAATTTTGTTGACCGCACGCCTCACGGTCTGCATCTTGGCACCACCTCGCCAGGCAGAACCATCTATGCCTCACTCACAGTACGATTTAATCAAGGTAAAAAACTACTAAATAAATATATGTCTAATTTAAATTCAAACAACAATGAAACAGATTAAGTTTTTGATGCTGGCTATGCTGGCGTTTGTAACCAGTGCCACATTTACAGCATGTAGCAGCGACGATGATGACAACAAGTCTACACAGTCTAATTACGACAAGTATCAGCAAGCTGTGAATCAGACTGTAAATTCTCAGAAGAAAAGCGATAAGGTAATTCTGCTTGTAGCTTTCGGTTCTACATGGGAGCAGGCTTACGACACCTTTGATAAGGTGGTGGACGACTACAAAGCAAATTTCTCAGGATGGGATGTTTATCTCTCGTTCTCTTCAGCTATCTGTATCAACAA
>CAMOJA010000048.1 GCA_946616535.1 uncultured Bacteroidales bacterium
ATCATCGAGAAGAAGAACAAAGAGTACCGCACGAAGGACGTGATGTTCAACTGCGAGATGATCCCGGCTGAGAACGTAGGTGTTAAACATGCTAAATGGGATAAGGAAGACGGCTATGTCGTTCCGCGCGACTGCTACAACAGCTATTTCTATATCGTAGAGGATAAGAGCCTGAACGTATTGGATCGTTTCCGTCTGCACGGTAAGAAATATATCGAGCACCTGACCGGTGGTAGCGCACTGCACTGCAACCTGGAGGAGCACCTGAGCAAAGAGCAATACCGTCAGTTACTGCGCGTAGCGGCTATCGAAGGATGTAACTACTTCACGTTCAACATCCCGAACACGGTATGTAACGACTGCGGTCATATCGACAAGCGTTACTTGAAGGAGTGTCCGTGCTGTCATAGCAAGAACGTGGACTACCTGACGCGTGTCATCGGTTACATGAAGCGTGTATCGAACTTCTCCGAGGCACGTCAGAAAGAGGCTGCTCAGCGTTACTACGCAGAGAAGAGCAAAGCGCCGCAATGCTAGTGTAAAGTTGAAAGTTTAAAGTTGAAAGTTTAAAGTTGAAAGTAGCGTCATTTGATATAGTCTTTCAGGAGATTCCGGGCGAGGTAACACTCGCCCTTAATCTCTCTAATTGCCCCTGTCACTGTCCGGGGTGTCATAGCCCGCATCTATGGGAAGATACCGGTGAAGAAGTGACGAAAGAACTGCTGAACGGGCTGCTGGCGCGCTACGGCAGTATGATCACTTGCGTGGCGTTTATGGGCGGCGATGCGAATCCCGAAGAGGTAGCTGAGTGGGCGAATTACTGTAAAGGTGAAAGGTTAAAGGTGAAAGGTGAAAGGCTCAAGACTGCTTGGTATTCGGGACGGATGATGATGCCGAAGGACGAGAAGGCGTTCGACTACGTCAAACTTGGTCCGTATATCGAGAGTCTCGGTGGCTTGAAGAGCGAGAAGACCAACCAAAGGTTGTATAAGCGAGTAGGGGAAGAATGGGTGGATATAACAAATTCTTTCTGGCGAAAGAATTTGTAGTTTAGAGTTTAACGTTTACAACAAACCCCGCGAGGTGATCGCGGGGTTTGTTGTGTTATGGCGCCTGTGTTGGCGCGGCTGTGCGGCGAAGCGCAAGGTGTCCTCTTAGAGGAGGATCACCTTATGCGTTTCGGTTTCCGTACCTTGTGTGGTGCGGATGAAGTAGATACCGCTTACAGACGGCAGCGTGACGATGGTCTCGCCTTCGCCGAACTCGCCGGTCATGATGATCATACCGGTCGAAGAATAAACCTCGAACTGACCCTCTAACGGAGCGGAGATGGTGATGTTCGGTGCGTATCTCGGAGCCTGCGTCGGGTAAACGAGGATCGGATACGGGTTCGTATTCGGCAGCGGCGTAGTGATGGTCAACGGACAGGTCGGTATCGCGTAGTTATCGCCCTTACGTGTAGCCATCATGACAACTTGGTCACCAGCACGCAGTTTATCGCTATGGAGGTAACCCAGACCGTCATTCGGCTGGAGTACACCGTTGACATACCATTCGGTTTGCGAGAACTCATAACCGCCGTTCAGTTCGGCCTTCAGCGGAGCCACTACATCGCCCCAGTTCTGCTCAATGATCCATGTCGGATACTTGATGAGGAGCTTGAGACTGTCGGAACGGCTGGTACCGCAGACGCCGTTGTCAAGTACAAGACGCATGGTGTAGTAATCCGGCCGTACATAGTTCGTATGACCTTGATAAACCACGCTGGTGTACTTCGGCAGGGCGATATGTGCAATCATATCCGTACCGAGCGGTGCGTTATAGATATCCTGGAAGCCTTCGCGTTTAGCGAGCGCATCGAAGATGACGCTATAACTTAGCGGTTTCTTACCGGCGAACTCAAACTCGATATCGAAGCTCTCGGCATCGGCGCAGATATCGCCCGTCTTAGCCTTGGTGATCGTAGTCGGGTAGGTGACTACAAGACGGAGCGTATAGACAGCCGAGAACTTATGGAGCGTATCGCGAACGATTTGCGTGTAATAACCGTCCATGGTGAGCGTATCGCCACGCCATACGTAAATCTGACCATTACAGATGGTATCATCGATATGATGGTACTCGGTCTCGACTACGTGGAGCTTGAGCGAGTAGGTACTATCGCAACCCAGTTCAGTCTGATAGCTGTTATAGTACATACCGGTCTTGTTATAGGTCTTTCCTCTCCAGTAGAAGGACTGATCATCCATGATAGTTACCGCAGTATCGAAGTGGTACGACGGGTTGACGGTGAGGATGAGGGTCTCGATAGAGTCGCACCCGTCAACCGTCTGGCCGCGATAAACGAAGGTACCGCTGTGCGTGTACGGCTTACCACCCATCATGATCGTATCGCCATCACAGATAGTACGCTCAAGCGTCTTCTCATACGAAGGTGCATCGTAAACCTCTACGCGATAGATACTATCCATCTCTCCGGTTACCTTACTGCGACGCAGATAGGTGTACAGACCCGGTTCGGTGATGACTTGACCATCGATCTTCAGTTCTGCACCCGGACAGAGTGGGATAGGCGTCCATTCAGAGTAGTGGGTGGTCGTGACAAGGACAATTCGATAGAGACTATCGCAACCATACTGGTTCACGAGCGTATCCACATGGATCGTATCGTGCTCGAAGAGGTGACCCTCTACGATGTACGGCAACTGAGCCGGCGTGATGACGATACGTTTCTCGGTGATGGACTTCGGATTGACGGTGAGGTTCAGCGTAACGACACTATCCTTATACTGCGATACGTACTTGTACTGACCCGTGTGCGTGAGTTTGCGTCCGTCGAGGAACTCGAAGTAGTCGCCTTGGCATATCTCACGCGTCCAGAAGAACTCGCGTGTACGCTTCTGGTTAACGACTACATGGAAGATGGAGTCGCAACCGTGGATCGTACGCAGCGTATCATAGTAGATAGCCGGCTTGGAGATATCACGACCGTGAATCTTCAGTACTTCGCCTTCGCCGATCTCGTACTGTTCGTTGGTCATATAAGCCGGCCATACATGTACGACTAACTGGAAGACGCTATCGAATCCATACGTATCGGTAAGCATACTATCGCTGTAAACACCGCTCTGCGAGATATCGAAGTTTCTCCACTTATACGGGTAGTTGAGCGAATCAGACTGACAGATATCTACCGTATCCGAGAAGAAGTAAGACGGGTGTACAGTCAGGATCAAGTGCTCAAGACTATCGCAACCATTCTGGGTCTTACCGGTCCACTCGTACGTACCGGAGGTCGTCAACTCACGGCCATGGAAGATATACGGCTGTTTATCCGAGACATGCTTCTCGAAGATATGATCGTAAGTCGGATGAACGCTGATGACGTACTTGATGATACTGTCGCAACCTACCAGTGACGGGATGGTATCGTAGAAGAAGCCATTCTCGGTGTAGGTGATACCCTTGAACTTGAAGTAGTCACCCGAGCAGAGCGAAACATTCCGCTCGGCATAGTAGGTGTCGTTCACGGTCAAGTGCAGCGTCATCACTACACGCGAGGAATCGGTCCAGGTGATCGGCAGACGGTAGTCACCGGTCTCGTTGTACTCGTATCCGCGCCAGATGAACGGCAGGTCGTTCTTACAGATCACAGCCGAGGTATCGATATGCGATTCCTTGAGAACGGTGAGGATCATCTGATAGGTGTCGGTACAGTTGTTCGCATTCAATACGCGGTGCTCATAGACGCCCGACTTGGTCAGCGTATCGCCGTAGAAGAAGACGGTGTCACCCTCGAAGATACGCTTGGTGGTCGTCTGATATTTAACCGGTAATACCTGCAAAGCAAGCATGACGATCGAGTCGCAACCGTTAACCGCCGTGAGGGTATCGTAGTAGGTTCCTTGCTTCGTGAGCACGGAATCGCCGAACTTATAGAAGTCGCCTTCGCAGATAGTAGCTACAATCGGTTCAGAAGCACGTGCTATCGGCAGTACGTTGACTTTCAGACCGATGATCACTTCCTTACCATCTACGGTAGTGGTATCACGGTAGATACCCGACTCATAGATCGTTCTATTCTGCCATGTTAGCGGTAACTCGTTCGCGCAGACGGTGACGGAGTCGTCGAACATCCGTTTCACGGTCAGTTGTAACTCAACGATACTATCGCACCCGAAGGACGAGGTGTAGCGAATCGGGTAGTTACCTGCAGCCGAGTAAGACTGACCCAGGAACATCACGGTGTCGCCTTCGAAGATCGTGCGGGTGACGGTGTTGTAGTATTTCTTGAGTACATTGAGGTGCAGGATGATAACGCTGTCGCAACCGATGCTGTTGAGAACGGTGTCGCGGTACTCACCTCCGGTAGATAACATCTTTCCATTGAAGTTGTACTTATCACCCTCGCAGATCTCACGATAGATGGTGGTCTCCGTCGGTTGCTTGATGATCAGTTGCAAGCCGTAGAACATCCGCTCGCCGTTCACGATGACAGAGTCATTGCGATAGGTGCCTTCGGTGTAGAGCGGGGTGACGATGCTGTTATCCCACTTATTTACCCACAGGTACGGCAGGTTGTTCGAGCATACATAGACTACGGTATCTACGGCAGCGTGTACGTTCAGTTGGAGAACGGACGTGCTATCGCAACCCTCCGGCGTCGTGCCGAAGTGGTAGTAGGTACCGGTGGTAGAGAAGGTATCACCGAAGAAGACGATCTTCTGACCCTCAATGATATGCTCAACACGGTAGTTATAGTATGCTTTGTTCACTGTCAGAACCAGCGTATGGATACTGTCGCAACCGTTCATGCCTTGCGTCGTGTCGCGATAGATACCTGCCACGGTGAGGTCCTTGCCTTGGTATCTATAGCTGCTACCCTGACAGATCGCTACACGAGTCGTGTCGAAGGTCTGCTCGTTGACGCGGAGCT
>CAMOJA010000049.1 GCA_946616535.1 uncultured Bacteroidales bacterium
GCCGGTAATGTGCCGAATATGCCCGACTCTCTGTTCCAGAGTGTCCGCTTCCTGACCACTGCCGTGTCCAGCGAGATGGCCTATTCCAGCGGCTTGCAGAGACAGGCTCTGTTCTCCATCGCACTGGTGTTGTTCCTGTTTATCATGCTGATCAATGCCACGCTGAACTTCTTCCTCAAACGGGAAAAGGAGTAAGTTATGTTGAATCAATCATTATCCCGAAACAGAAAAAGCTTTGAAGTACTGATGAAAGCACTGATGCTGTTGTCCGTTGGTCTGACGGCTGCGCTGGTTCTGTTCTTGCTGATCTATGTGTTGGGACAGGGTGTTCCCAACATTACTTGGGAATTGCTCTCCACCAAGCCCAGCTATGTGACCGAGCGCATCGGTATCCTGCCTGACATTCTGAACACAGTCTATATCGTGCTGGCAACCCTGCTCATCGTTCTGCCTTTGGGGGTGGGTGCGGCTATTTATATGACCGAGTACGCATCCAACAAAAAAGTGGTTGGTATCATCGAATATGCTGCAGAAACCCTTTCCGGCATCCCCTCCATCATCTATGGTCTGGTTGGTATGCTGCTGTTCTCCAACAGCATGGGAACTTGCCTGATGGCAGGTGCGCTGACGCTGGTAATTATGAATCTGCCTACCATCATGCGTACTACGCAAGAGAGCTTGAAAACCGTTCCTCAGTCCTACCGTGAAGGCGCATTTGGTCTGGGAGCCGGTAAGTGGCGTGTTGTCCGTACTGTTGTCCTTCCCGGCTGCGTGGATGGTGTCATCACCGGATGTATCCTGTCTGTAGGTCGTATTCTGGGCGAATCCGCTGCGCTGCTCTTTACCGCAGGCTTTGCCCATGCAGTCAACGGCATCATTGACGGTCTTGCAGCTCCGGGTGCAACTTTGACCGTTGCCCTCTATGTTTACGCAAAAGAACAAGGTGAGTTTGGTGTGGCCTTTGCTATTGCTGCCATCCTGATGGTTCTGACCGTTCTGATTAACTTTGCAGCATCTTTGGTGCAGAAGCACTTCGCAAAAAGGAGAAGTTTATGAGTATTATCTCTGTAAAAGATATGTGTCTGTGGTACGGTGACCATCAGGCATTGAAAAATGTGAATATTGAAATCCCCGAAAAGAGCATTACCGCATTTATCGGCCCTTCCGGCTGCGGTAAGTCTACTTTTCTCAAAACTTTGAACCGCATGAACGACCTAATTCCCGGCGTAAGGATCACCGGTGATATTCGCTACGAGGGAACGGACATTTTCTCCAGGGAAGTGGATGTGAACAACCTCCGTAAAGCGATCGGCATGGTGTTCCAGAAGCCAAATCCTTTTCCCATGAGCATCTACGATAACATTGCCTATGGTCCTCGTACCCACGGCATCACAAGCAAGGTGCAGTTGGACGAAATCGTAGAAAGCGCCCTGCGTGGTGCAGCCATCTGGGATGAGGTAAAGGACAGACTGAAGAAGAATGCCCTCGGTATGTCCGGTGGTCAGCAGCAGCGTTTGTGCATCGCAAGAGCGCTGGCTGTAGAGCCCAAAGTCCTTTTGATGGATGAGCCTACCTCTGCCCTTGATCCCATTTCCACTTCCCGCATTGAGGAACTGGTTACGGAACTGAAGGAAAAGTACACCATCGTCATGGTGACTCACAATATGCAGCAGGCGGTTCGTGTGTCTGACTATACTGCGTTCTTCCTGCTTGGCGAGCTGGTAGAGTTCGGCAAGACCGATGACATCTTCTCTCAGCCGCAGGATAAGCGTACCGAAGATTACATTACCGGTAGATTTGGTTAAGGAGGAGAACATGAGAAACAGATTTGATGAACAGCTTTACGAGTTGAACAGAGAAATTATCGAAATGGGTGCTATGTGTGAGGAAGCCATTGCATCCGCAGCAAAGGCGCTTACCACCGGTGATATGGAACTGGCGGGCAGAGTCAAAGCAAATAGCAGTGATATCGACCAAATGGAGCGTGACATCGAAGGTCGCTGCATGAAGCTCCTGCTTCATCAGCAGCCGGTTGCCCGTGATCTCCGTCTGATTTCTGCTGCTCTGAAGATGATTACCGATATGGAGCGTATTGGCGATCAGGCAGAGGATATTGCTGAGATCGTCACCTTCCTGAACGGTCGCACCATGGAGGGCATGGAGCTGATTGAGGAAATGGCTCGTGAGACCATTGAAATGGTAACAGCCAGTGTAGATGCCTTTGTCAAAAAGGATGTTGAACTTGCTCAGAAGGTAATCGAACAGGACGACATCGTGGATGACTATTTTTCCAGAGTAAAGTGTGGAATAATTACTTTGATTGCAGAAAATCACGCAGACGGTGAATTTGCCCTTGACCTTCTGATGATTTCCAAGTATTTTGAACGCATCGGAGATCATGCAACCAATATAGCTGAGTGGGTGATCTATTCTGTAACAGGTACGCATAAGGAGGTGTAACTATGATTTGGTATGTTGAGGATGATGCAAGCATCCGTGACATCGCAATCTATGCACTGAACTCCGCCGGATTTGAAACAAAAGGCTTTGAAGATGGCCTGACCTTTTGGGAAGCACTGAAAAAAGAGAAACCGGAACTGATCGTTCTGGATGTGATGCTCCCCGGTATGGATGGGATTGAAATTCTATCCAAGATGAAGGACTCTATGGAATACAGCCGAGTTCCTGTGATTATGGCCACCGCCAAAGGACAGGAATATGACCGCATCCGTGGTCTGGATTTGGGTGCTGATGATTATATCGTAAAGCCTTTCAGTATGATGGAGATGGTATCCAGAGTAAAAGCGGTGCTGCGCCGCAGTCAGCCTCAGCAGGTGTCTAAACTGCTGAAGGTGGGCGGTCTGGTTGTCAATCTGGACGAGCATACTGTTGTTGTGGACGGTAACCGAGTTCAGCTTACTTACAAAGAATTTGAATTGCTTCGGATGTTCCTTTCTCATCCCGGAATGGTTTATACCAGGGAGCAGTTGTTCTCTCAGGTGTGGAAACTGGATTACATGGGTGATTCCCGTACTCTGGATTCCCATATCCGTACTTTGCGCCAGAAATTGAACGGCTACGGCAAGATGATTGAAACCGTGCGCAATGTGGGCTATCGCTGGGAGGTTGGCTATGAGAAGTAAAATCTTCAAGTCCATCCTCTCTGTGGCCATTGCCGTGCTGCTTTCCAGTCTTGTCATCATTATCGGTGTTTTGTATCCGTACTTTGGTGGTGTGCAGGAGTCTCAGCTGAAAGATGAACTGAACCTTGCCGCTGATGCGACGGAGCAGCTTGGCGAAAGTTATCTGGAAGGTCTGGATTATAACCGCTATCGCCTGACATGGGTAGATGCAGACGGCACAGTTATTTTTGACAGCCATGCAGATGCCGTTGCTATGGAAAACCACGCAGACCGTGAAGAAATCAAGGAAGCCCTTGTTTCCGGCACCGGCAGCAGCACCCGTCAGTCCTCTACGCTGACGGATCAGACTATTTATGAAGCAACTCGCTTGAATGACGGCAGCGTACTTCGTATTTCCGTCAGCCGAGCAACCGCATTGGTTCTGGTTCTCGGTATGCTCCAACCGATTGCTATTGTGCTTGTGATCGCCATTGCACTTTCCGCATGGCTTGCGCACCGCATGGCAAAGAAGGTTGTAGAACCGCTGAATAAACTGAATCTGGAAAAGCCCATGGAAAATGAAGCCTACGAAGAACTGTCCCCTCTGCTTCATCGTATCCATGCGCAGCATTCGGAGATCAAAAGTCAGATACGCACTTTGAAGCGCAAGCAGGATGAGTTTGACCAGATCACCGGTAACATGAAAGAAGGTCTTGTTCTTTTGGACAGCATGGGCAGGATCATAAGCATCAACCCTGCGGCAAGGACGCTGTTTGGAGCCGGTATTGCCTGCGTAGGAGAAGATTTTCTGACCATTGACCGCAAGCAAAATATGCGGCTGGCTCTGGAAGAAGCAAAGACACAGGGGCACGCCGATTTCCGTGCCAAGGAAAATGGCAGAGAGTATCAATTCGATCTGAGCCGCATTGATTCTGACGGCAATAGTCACGGCATGGTGATCCTCGCCTTTGATGTGACTGAGCAGGTAAACGCCGAAAAGCACCGTCAGGAGTTCACAGCCAATGTGTCCCACGAACTGAAAACGCCGCTGCAGTCCATCATCGGTTCTGCGGAACTGATGGAAAACGGCATTGTAAAAGCCGAAGATGTTCCCCATTTTGTGGGACATATCCGCAAGGAAGCATCTCGACTGGTCTTTCTAATCGACGATATTATCCTCTTGACTGAGTTGGATGAAGGAGCAGAAATGCCCCACGAAGATGTATCTCTCAAAGTTCTTGCTGAGGAGGTCTGTGAAACACTTGCAGATGCCGCAAAGCTGAAAGATGTTTCTCTGGAAGTGACCGGCGATGATGGTGTTGTCAATGGTGTCTGCAGATTGCTGTATGAGGTCGTTTACAACCTTTGCGACAATGCCATTAAGTACAACAACCCCGGCGGCAGCGTGAAAGTGAATGTGGCTCAGAAGCCCGGTGAAGTGCTGCTGAGCGTGCAGGATACCGGTATCGGTATTTCTCCCGAACATCAGGACAAAGTGTTTGAACGCTTCTATCGTGTGGATAAGAGTCATTCCAAACAGTCCGGCGGCACCGGCCTTGGTCTGTCCATCGTGAAGCACGCCGTGCAGTATCATCATGGCAAGATCGCTGTGGAAAGTGAGCTGAACAAGGGAACCACCATTTCTGTTCTGTTTGATACAAGATCATAAACATAAAATAAAACCGCTACAT
>CAMOJA010000050.1 GCA_946616535.1 uncultured Bacteroidales bacterium
GTCCTTCGGATAATGGGACGTATCACCAGCAGATTTGGACTTCTTCGGAGCCTTGATCTTACCTTCCCTGATAAGTTGTTCCTTCTCGGCACGGATGCGGTCGAGGAGCACGGACGCGGGCTCGTCATTCGGGTCCTGCGGAACCAGTTTTCCGTGAATGGCGAGGTCGAGAATCTTTTGACGCAGTTTCTTCGTATCCATTATTCCTCGATATTGGCAATGAGTTCTTTCAGCTTGGCAACCGCCTCGGCAATCTTGTTGCTCTTGTCCTCAATTGAGTATACCAGCTCGGCAAGCGTGTAATCGGTATCGTCATGGAACTTGATCCACGTGATGTCCAGACTGGTCTTATCCCTCTCCAGAATGTCCTTTACGGGATACTTGCGCCAGCGGCCGTTGGGATTGGTCTCCGGGTCCCATGTCTCCTTACGAGCATTGATATTGTCGGCATTGTAGCAAGCAACGAAGTCATCCAGATGATGGCGCTCCATCGTATTATTTGCCAGCGTATGCTTGATGCCGGTGCGGTAGTCATAGAACCAGATATCCTTGGTCTTTTCTCCCTTCTTGAAGAAAAGTACATTCGCCTTGACGCCCTGGGCATAGAAGATGCCGGTGGGCAATCTCAGTATCGTGTGCAGGTTGAAGTCGGACAGGAGCTTCTTGCGGATAACCTCGCCGGCGCCACCTTCAAACAGGACGTTGTCTGGAAGCACCACGGCGGCACGGCCGCCATTCTTTAGCATAATCATCATATGCTGCAGGAAGTTCAGCTGGTTATTCTTGGTCTCCACATAGAAATCCGGCCGATTAATATCCACGGACCCGGCGGGACGTGTTCCAAAGGGCGGATTGGCAAATATCACATCCACCAAGGTGGCCGGTTCACTTTCCAGAGAATCCCGACACTCAATCGGACTGCGGTCCGTGCCGATGCCGTGAAGATAAAGATTCATGGACGCCAGCGTAACCACTAATGGCGTATTATCAATGCCGTGCAGCGCCTCTTCACGCAGAAAACGACGTTTCTCCTTGTCCGCCGACTGGCCTTTCATGAAGTCGTAAGCAGTTAGGAGGAAACCGCCCGTTCCACAGGCAGGATCTGCAACTGTTTCGCCAATCTGAGGACGCGTCACATCTACCATGGCTTTGATAAGTGAACGCGGAGTGAAATACTGACCTGCACCGCTTTTCTTATCCTTGCCGTTCTTCTCCAGGATGTTTTCATATATGGCACCCTTAACATCTCCGTCCATCACAAGCCAGGTTTCCTCATTGATAAGCATGATAACTTTCTGGAGATAAACCGGCTTGTCAATCTTGTTCTGAGCTTTAGTATATATGGTGCCGATAAGATTATCCTGTTCGCTGAGAACCTTCAGAGTCTTCTCATACTGGTTAATCAGATCCAGCCCATCCAGATTAACCAAATCTTCCCAGCGGTAGCCCTCCGGAATGGCGGATTTCTCTCCGAACATTTTCACATTCTCGTCATCCATTTTTAGGAAAAGGAGGTAGGTAAGCTGGGTTATATAATCAGTGAAGCCTACGCCCTGTCCTGCAAGGACATCAGCGACCTTCCACACTTTATTGATTAAAGCCTGTTCTGTAGACTGCTTTGCCATAATGAATTATGCTGTTTTTCTGTAAATCATGAATTGAGACAGGGAGGCCAGGGCGACATTCGCAGACTCGATTCCTCCGAACGCCATTACAAGCTGTCCGGCCTGCGTTTTATCTTCCTCTTTGATATCCTCAACGCTGCAGGCGCCATTGGAAACTATGTAGTTGACAATCTGCCCGAGGAGCTCGTTTTGCTTCTCAGTGATACCGCGCCATCCCTGACCGCACCACAAGTTGAAATACTTGGCGGCTTCGCCTTTGAGGCTTTCCAATTTCGGGATATGTTTGAAAGCAAAGCGTACGAGTTGGATGATGTTGGTCAACGCTTCCTTCTCATCTTTTGTGGTGAACTTGACAACATCGGCGGGCCTCACTATCGCATAGCTATTCCAAAGGAGCGCCGGATTGAATTTAGCGTTGACATGACGAAGCAGCGTGTCAAGTTCTTTCAACATGGAATATGTAATCGGCTCACCCTGATTGTTGAAAATGATGCGAAGTGCTTCTATTTCATCCTTATGTGCTGCGACATACTGTTCAAATGCATCCGTCGTTGTGGTAGCTTCCTCTATGGAGAATCCCTTGGAAATCAATTCATCTTCGCCAGGTTGAAGGATGTCCACAAAACCGGCGTTGAGGATAAGCAGGTACTTCCTCGCTTCGGGATGATTCGCAAGGGGGGCGACCAAGCCGCGTCGCTCATTATTCGGATTGTTAATATCCTCAAAGGGAGGTAATTGTCCGCCACCCATCGCCTCATAGATGCGTGTTGCAAGATCTTTCATTCCGATACCAGCCAGCCGCTCAAACTCTCGACGCTGCTCATCGCTGGACTTGGTGTTGATTCTGGACAATCGGCCAGCGAGGATTCTCAGGTATTCATCATCGACATAACCGTGAGTGATGCGTTCCAGCAGCTCTTTTAATGAAATAATGGCCGGCTTGGGATCCGTAGATGGACGACTCGGATTCTTGGGACTTTCTGTAACCCCAACAGCATCCACCAAGAAAAAAAGGTCTTTACTATAGGCATTCGGCGTAACGAGTCGGAGTTGTTCATCTCCGATGGTTCGCACACCACGTCCTTTCATCTGAGTATAAAGCGATTCCGACTCGATGTCACGCATAAACATCACCACCTCGATAGGCTTGACATCCGTTCCGGTAGCTACCAGCGTCACAGTAACAGCAATACGGAACTCTTTATCATTGCGGAAATGTCGGATGAGTTCGTTGCTGTTCCCTGCCGAATAAGTGATTTTCTGAACAAACTGGTTATCACTCTCAGGCCTTCCAAAAACCTCTTTGGCAATCTGGACAATATTGCTGGCATGTGCATCGTTTAACGCAAAAATAAGCGTCTTGGGCAGATAGTCAATATTAGGTTCCCGCTGAGGATCATTGAACATTTCGGTGTAAACCGCATCACGGTAGGTCTCGAGTACCAGTTTAATCTGTGAGGGATTAACGATACTACGATTAAGCTCATTCCCGGTATAAGTCTTCTCTCCGCTGTTCTTAACATCCTTCACCGTACCGTTGTAACGGGTGATCTGCTTCATTTTTTCGCCGTCCCGAATAGCGCCGCCGTCCTCTGTCGCTTTGGTTTTGATTCGGAATACGCGGTAGTCTACGTTTACGCCGTCGGCAATAGAGCGCTCCAGCGTGTAGTTGATGACACGGTTGTAGTTAAAGAATGCCTCGGTTTCGGGTGCAGGGGTGGCCGTAAGGCCGATAATGCGTGCAGAAGAAAAATACTCAAGCACGGAGCGCCAGGATCCGTAGATGGAACGATGGCACTCATCCACTATGATGAGGTCGAAGTAGTCTCTCGGCAAGGTCGGATTCTCAGGAAGAGTTATAGCGGGTCCGGGAGTCTCGTCACCTTCATAATTCTCATCATCATCCGTTTCGACAATATCTTCACCCTTCAGCAAAGAGAACAGGCGCTGAATTGTTGAAATAACGACATTAGTCCCTTGCGGTATAGTCTTGGTTTTCAGACGTTCGACCGAGAAAATCGTGTTAAAAGCATCTCCGTTCTCCGTCAGGCGGAACTTGCCGAACTCGTCTTCCGCCTGCTTCCCCAGATTATTGCGGTCCACAAGGAAAAGTACCCGCCTCATGGGGGTGTAGGAGAGGAAACGGTATGAGGCCATGCAGGCTGTGTATGTCTTGCCGGCTCCTGTCGCCAACACCATATAAGCACGATTCTGCCCGCCCTTGAAACTCTTCTCCAATTCTGAGATAGCTTCAAACTGGCAATCACGAAGTCCCTTCTTTTTTAACGTCGGAAGACCGGCAAATTCGTCCTCTATGCCAAGTAACTGACAGATCTCCTTCGGCGTATGGATTCGCTTCATCGGGATATAACCGCCACCTGGGTCCCTGTGGTCACGGAACAATACCATATGCCCATTGGAAGTATAAACAAGAGGAAGGGGCTTGGACCATGTTTTATAAAACGGCAGCAAAAGACGGGTATAATTCTCTGCCTGCGAAGTCACTTTGTCGGAAGATACATCGGTCGTTTCCTTTTTCGCCTCAAGTACGCCAACAGCCATTCCGTTGATAAAGAGAAGATAATCAGCTTCTTTACCACCCTGAAGGATACCTTCTTCAATGGCTGCCGCAGAAATATCGGCAGAGTATTCGTCGCGCGAGACGACTTTCCAGCCAGCGTCAACGAACATCTGGTCAATGAGTACACGCGCTTTTTCCTCTGGCGTCATGGTTCGAATAATACTAAATTATGGGTATTGAGAAAGTACAAATATAGCGTTTTTTAATCAATTATTTCCGATTATTTATGATGCTGTCAATGGCTGCTGGGCTACTTTTCATATAAGAATACGACTTATTCATTAATCAAGGCCCATCCTCTGTTATCATCGGCCCACTTTCCCTACAAAATCTCCGACCTATTCAGGTTATAGCCCTCAGCGCCCGTTTTTCGTAATCACCTAACAATAAAACACTTACAACTTCTCCTCCCGCCCGAAACGCCCTAAGGAAAACCAACAATCGGCTAATAATCAAACAAATAGCAAAAACGGGCAAGAAAGCGGCCGCCAAGTCAGCCCCAGAAAGCCCCTCCACAAACCCGGGCAGAAGAGCCCGACTCAAATCCACTCCACCTCATCCAGCTCCAGCACATTGCCGGGCATGCC
>CAMOJA010000051.1 GCA_946616535.1 uncultured Bacteroidales bacterium
CTCTTCGGCGCAGCTGTTCAACTCAAGCGCATGGGCTATCACATGACGAGAATATAAAATATAGTGCTCATCGTGCTGGCTATCATTGCTATCGGTGTCCTGACTTACCACGCCCCCGACTGGATCATCTTCGCAGATTTAGGATAATATGAACTGAGGTATGACACCCAAACTATTCTTTCATGTTACCGGTCTGTATGGCATCGTTCGCCACCCCATGTATGCAGCCACATTGCTGCTGTTCCTCTCTATGCCGTTAGTGCTCGCCTCGCCGTGGTCATTTGTCATCATGCTCATATATATCCCTATCATTGCACTTCGTATTCGCAACGAGGAACAGGTGCTTGAGCGTGAACTGAAAGGCTATGCCGAATACAAGCAACGCGTTCGTTATAAAGTCATTCCGTTTATTTGGTAAAAAAATCGTATATGAACTTCCAACTCTTTGGTAAAAATAAAGCCCCGACATTACTGCTCATTCCCGGTTTGGGCGTGTCGTACGAGATCTTCCTTCCGCTCATTCGTTTGCAGGAAGAGCGGTTTCGCATCATTGCCGTGGAAGTGGACGGTTTTACGCTTGGCAAGCGCATTCGTTTCACGTCCGTAGACGATCAAGCCGCGCAAATCATTGCTTATGTTCAAGCGCATCATAGCGGGCATCTGGATTGCGCCTATGGTCTGTCGCTTGGTGGCAAAATCCTATCACGTATCTTAGAACGCAACGAGCTGACCATCGACCATGCTATCCTTGACGCTGCTCCTTTACTGCCCTTACCTAAATGGCTCGTCAATCCCCTGCGGTACTACCAGGCAATCAACGTCTGGACTTGCTACCACTGGACGGGATTTTGGAAAGCCGTCTTCCGCAGCCACTATTTCGACGTGCTGCTGGACGAATGCAAGAAAACATGGCCATGGGGCGGCAGGCAGGCTGTGTTGGACGGCTACAAGTCCGTATATACGAATCGTCTGGAATCTATTCATGGCGCAGATATCCACTTCTGGTATGGCACCAAAGAAGCGTTTGTCGCCAAACCGCAAGTGGAACACTTGGTAAAACTCTGCCCGTCTGCGCATGTTGAAATCTTCAAAGGCATGAACCACGGTCAGCTTCTCATAGACCACCCCGAAGAGATTGCCCAACGAATAATGAACGTTTTAGAATATGACAGAATATGAAAAAGAGCATTCAAAACATAGCCGGCTATGTGCTTGGAGGAGTGATGTTCGTAGTGCTTTTGCCGACGATTATGTGGCTGGCATCAGGAATACCGGCATTGGAACATATCGGCGCATTGCGTGCATCCCTGACTGGACTGTTGATGGTGGGTGGCTTAACACTCAGCGTGTGGACTATTGTCTATATGAAGCGTCATGGGAAAGGCAATCCGATGGATGCGTTCGGACATGAGGTGGCTCCTCGCACGCAACATCTGATGACGGAAGGTCCTTACCGCATCAACCGCAATCCGATGCTGACCGGGACGCTTGTCTATCTCGCATCGTTTATTGTTTGGCTATGGACGTGGCAGGCTCTGTTGGTGTGGTTTATTTTCCTTGCAATCATGTTCGTGCAAGTACTGACTGAGGAGAAACGCCTCCGCCGTGATTTTGGCGATGAATACGAGTCTTATTGCCGTCGCACAGGGCGGTTTTTACCGATTGGATTTAATGGAAACAAATAGCGTAGATATTACTGCTCAACTCTTTGCTTTACAAGACAAGGCATATGCTGACTTCCAAAGCAAGTTATTGCCGACAGTGCCACGCGAGACGGTTATTGGTGTGCGGACACCGGACTTACGCAAAATGGCGAAGCAAATCTGCAAGACTCCTGCTGCGCAAGAGTTCTTGCACAGTTTGCCACATCGCTATTTTGACGAGAACCAACTGCACGCGTTCATCCTATCGGAAGAGAAAGATTTCAACACCTGTATTGCATATCTGGAGCAGTTCCTGCCGTATGTGGATAATTGGGCAACATGTGACCAACTATCGCCGTGTTGCTTTAAGAAGCATACGAAAGAGTTGTTACCGCTCATTCGCAAGTGGATGAGAAGCAAACATATCTATACAAAACGCTTCGGCATAGGGACGCTAATGCGGTATTTCTTGGATGATTTTTTCCGACCGGAGTACTTGGAATGGGTGGCATCTATCAAGTCCGACGAGTACTACATCCGCATGATGCAGGCATGGTTCTTTGCTACGGCACTTGCCAAACAATGGGATGCTACGCTGCCCTATATTGAGCAACATCGTTTGGAGAAGGATACGCACAACAAAACCATTCAGAAAGCCATTGAGAGTTTCCGTATCACAGACGAACAAAAGGCTTTGCTAAAAACCTTGCGAGTGAAATGAAAAAGATACTCTTCTTACATGGCTTTTTCTTCTCTCTTTGAGCCACTTTCCGGACTCGAAGATTGCACTTGGTGCAATAATCGTGCCCCTTTAGGGGCTAAGAACCCCCGGATTCGAGGCCTTTGAAGTGAAAGAAACGCCCCGAAGGACGTTTCTTTAGAGCCACGTCTTATCTCGCTTCGCTCGAACGATTATTACTGCGAGCAGTAATTCTCCCGGACTCAGTTCGTCCGAAAAGAAACTTAAACGGATGCTCCATCATAAGATGCAACATCCGTTTAGAGCCACTTCCCGGACTCGAACCGGGGACCTACGCATTACGAATGCGTTGCTCTACCAACTGAGCCAAAGTGGCGGCGCGTTCGGCAACAAGTGTGCAATGGTCGATACCGCGTCGCTAAATCGACGGGCAACTTGTGCCTCCGCTCTTCGGTCCACAAACACTCCGCTGGTTTGTGTCCCGAGGGAACCATGCGGGGAGCTGAATTCTCGAAAAGCGGGTGCAAAGGTACAACAAAAAATTGAATTGTGCAAATTTTTTGGCATTTTTTTTGCATAATTGGTATAAATTTTGTACCTTTGCACCGAAAATGAGAAAAATCGTATTTATATTATTCTTTTGTGTCCTCTCGATGGGACTTTCTGCGCAGACGCACATGCGTGTATTTAATGAACAGGTGCGCACGTTGCGCGTGGAGCGAAAAGTGTTGCTGCTGGAGAACGGAGTAGTGGACGGAACGGAGCCGGACAACACTTTGCATATATCCTTCGACGAGATGAGCCACGACGTGAGGATGTACACCTATACGGTACAAATGATGAATTGTTCCGCTTCGCTGAATGATGGATTGATGAAGGCGAATGACGGAATGTTGTCATCGGAGTACCTGCGGGGATTTACGACGCGGGACATTACCGATTACGAGCACTCGATCAATACCAGCCGCGAATATACGCATTACTGGTTTGATTTTCCGAACGAGGACATGGCGCTTACCAAGAGTGGCAGCTATCGCCTGACGATCTACGAAGACGGCAATCCCGACAACCGCGTGGCGGAGGTGGATTTCTGCGTGGTGGAGCCGTTGGTGAAGATCGATACGAAAGTACGCGCGAATACGGATATCGAGTTCAACGGACGTTACCAGCAGGTGGATGTGGATGTCAGCCTGCAGAATCTGGCTAATAATCTCCAACCCTCAGAGTTCCGGGTGGTGGTGACGCAGAACAACCGGCCGGACAATGCGGTGACGATGACGCAACCGACCTTCGTGGAGCCTAATCGTCTCAGGTACATCAATAACAAAGCCCTCATCTTCGAGGCGGGAAACGAGTACCACCATTTCGATGCTTTCTCCTGTTTCTATGCGGGTTACGGCATCGACCGCGTGTATCACGAGATGGGCGATTATCACGCCTTGCTCTTTCCGAATGAGATCACGAAAGGGCAATATATCCATGAGTTTGACAGCGACGGCCGCTTTGTCGTGAACGCCGAGCGCACGAATGACAGTGATACGGAGGCGGAGTATATGTGGGTCTATTGGACGTTGCCGGCGGAGAAACCGTGGTTTGACGGCGCGCTGTATGTCGGCGGGGAGATCTTCGGGAATGAGTTAAGCCTTCGCAACCGCATGCAGTATGACGCGGAAGCCAAAGTTTATTGGCTCACGGCCTTGGTGAAACAGGGTGGGTATGATTTCCAGTACTGGTTTGTGCCCAAAGGACAAAAAACTACCACCCAGCGAGTGGATGGCAGTTATTGGCAGACCGAAAACGAATACGCCGTCTATGTCTATTGGCGTCCTTTCGGCGCGCGGTACGACCGTCTGGTCGGCGTTCAGATACTAAAATCGACACTCTGATGAGTGCCGATTTTTTTGTTTAGTTACTTACTCTTTTTTCTTTCTAAACGCTGCGGGGGATAGTCCTTCGTGGCGTTTGAAGAATGTGCCGAAATGGCTTTGGTTCCGGAAGCCGAGCTGGTCGGCTATTTGCTGTATGGGCATAGGCGTAGAGACAAGAAGTGTTTTGGCGCGTTGCATGAGTGCGCGTTCGATAAACGAACTGGCAGGAATGCCGAGTGTCTCTTTGATAGTGTTGGCTACGTAGCGCGTGGAGAGGCAAAGCTGGTCGGCATACCAATCGAGCGAGTGCTGTTGCTCACAATGGGCATCCACCAGGTGCATGAAACGTCCTGTGATATCTTCGTTGCGTGATATGGACGGCGCATGCATTTTGGTGTTGGCAATGTCCCCTGCCAGAAAGTGGAAAAGCGAATGGATGAGAAGCTTGGCGGCAGTGCGGTTTTGCGAGGCAACCACCTCACGTAACAATTCAAAATAACGGATAACACCTTGCACCTTCTGCGCGTTCATGTGCCAAACGGGAT
>CAMOJA010000052.1 GCA_946616535.1 uncultured Bacteroidales bacterium
GTGTCCCCAGCGTTTTAATTTAGTTGCTTTTCTGTATTCAAAAGCGCGTCCCATAGTGAAATGTTTTTTTTAGTTTGTATGTTTGTATGTTTGTTTATTTTTCCGTTTCTGATTCTTCCTCAGATTCATCCGCATGGTCAAGGATGGTCTCGACATGTACTTCTTCGAAAGTAATCTTGAACTCAACGCGGCGGTTCTTCTGACGGCCGGCACTTGTCTTGTTGTCAGCGATAGGTACGTCAGGACCATAGCCGACAGCCGTCATGCGGCTTGCTTCTACACCTTTCTTAGCGAGGTAGTTCTTTACCGCGTCTGCACGTTGTTGCGAGAGCTTGCGGTTCATCTCTGCCTTGCCGGTGTTATCCGTATGTCCCTGTACCTCGATGACGTAGTTAGCGTTCTCGATGAAGATATTCGCAATCTGATTGAGGAGCGGGAAGGATTTCTTCTTGATGGTCGATTTGCCGGTCTCGAACTCGATACCTTGCATCGCTTTTTGCAGGAGTTGGCGAACCTCCCGTTTGAGTTCCGGACAACCCTTGTTGGCCTTCGTTCCGGCTACTACCGGGCACTCGTCCTGGTAGTCGGGTACTCCATCGCCGTCGCTATCGAGTTCGCAACCCTTATTATCTACGTGTCCGCGTGCAGCCTCCGGCGTATTCGGGCACTCGTCCAGATAATCGGCGATGCCGTCGCCATCGGTGTCTTTCGGACAACCCTTCTCATCGACGGTCGCGTGTGCTTCTACCGGCGTTCCCGGGCACTCGTCGAGGTAGTCGGGTACCCCGTCACCGTCGGTGTCTAACGGACAACCCTTGGCGTCAATCTTACCGTACGCCTCTTTCGGCGTGTCAGGACACTCGTCGAGGTAGTCAGGCACCCCGTCACCGTCGGTGTCTAACGGACAACCGACGCTGTCCACCTTGCCACGAGCGGCAGCAGGCGTACTCGGACACATATCTTTATAGTCCTCCACACCATCGCCATCGGTGTCTAACATACAACCTGCGGTGTCCACAAAGCCGATAGCGGCCGCCGGAGTACCCGGACAACGATCCAGATAGTTAGGTACTCCGTCGTGATCATCGTCCAGCGGACAACCGACACTATCTACGTCCACACCACGCGGGGTCTCCGGACACATATCGATCTTATCCCATACGCCGTCTTTATCCTTGTCGCGGCGGTTGGAGCCCCAGCAGATAGAGAAGCCGAGGGCGAGGTTCATCATCTTCGTCTTGTCGGGGATGACGTATAAGGGCGACTTGCCTTCACGCGCCATTCCGGCATAACTCGTCGGGATATAATCCAACGCCAGCGTGAGGTTGATACCGTCGTATGGCATGAAACCGATACCGGCACCGATATTGCTGTACTTACCGTTGTTCATGAGCGAGTAGGAAGCCGCGATATTGAACCAGTTCACCGGCCGGAAAGCAACGCCGAAAGTGATCTCCTCATAGAGGCGGGCGTTATACAGTCTCGTCGCGGAGACGATACCTACACCCACGCGGTTGTCCCAGAAGTTCGCATCTATACCTATGTTCAGACGCGCAGAGGTCATGCGGGCAAAGCCTGCGTTACCGCGTTTGCTCAAGGTCATGCCGTTGAGCATATCCTTGAGGTTATTGGTTACTGTATCCATCAGCATCTGGGTGGAGAAATTGCCCTGCTCATCTTTGTATTGGCTGTACTCGATCTCTCCAGCCCCGCGGAACTGTACTTTGGAGCTATCCAACTCGCAATCAAACCGGCTGCTCCTATTCCAGTAGATAAAGCCCAGGTCGGTGATAGCGGCGCTGATCTGCAGCTGCTCGATAGGCTTGTAGGTAAAACCGAGATCAAAAGCAGCACCGTACCCGGAAGGAGCGATGAGCTTACCGATATTCTTGGTATCGACGAGTTTGTTGAAGTCGATCTTCTCTTTGGTCTCATCCGCCCCGGAGAGAGCGTCATAGACCTCTCTGGCGGTCTTGCCATCTACGTACTGGCTGAGGTACTCGGCATCTACCGGACCGGCTACGTCGAGACGCATCGTGCCGTCGAACTTCCACACTTCGGTGCTGGCGTACATATTGAGCTGCTTACTATTGAAGCCGGCATACGCCGTTCCTAACAAGAACTTGAGCTTGCCACCGACTGTCCATTGTTCGTTGATCTTATGGCTGTAACCGCCGCTGACCTCCGTATAGACGCTAGCACCTAATCCCAAGCCCGTGAGCGATAACACATTCTCGCCCATCAGATCTGTCATGCCACCGCCTAAAGCGAAATTGAAGAGCGACTTAGGCGTCGTCTCGCCTAACTCTATACGCTCGTTGATACCGATGGTCACATAACCGGCCTCCTTGAGGCGGAATCCGAAGTTGAGGAACGCAAAAGTCATGTTTCCGTTCGAGTAGGTCATGCTGCGAAGCTGGTTCAGGAACTTCTGCTTGTCGGCATTCGGGTGGAGCGGGGTGATGGTCTTCTTTGTCTCGGGATCAACAAAAAGCACATCGCTTATCGTCAGCGAGTTGTTGCCGATCTCCATATTCATCCATCCTAAGGGGGTGAAGTTCAGATACCCGTTGCTCACCGGTTGGAAGGCCGGGTTGATCGTATGACGCATAGGCGCGTTCTCCAAGAAGTAGAGCGTGTTGACCTGCTGCGCGCTTGCGCTGAAGGCGAAGAGAGCCACGAGGGCTGCGAGAATAATTCGGTTGGTTTTCATTGTTCAGCCCTCCTTATTTTTTGTCGTTCTTATTAAGATCCAAGACGGCATCGACATGCGCCGCGATACCGATGAAGACGCTCAAATCGGTCGAGGTATCCAGGATGCAGCGCTGCGGGTTGTTCGTGACCGCTGCATGCAGACGGATATGTTTCACCTCCGCGAACCGGTCGAACTTACTCTTGTCCACCGTGATGACCACCGTCGTCTCCGACGCCTGGCTGACGATACCATAACTCTTCTCATCTACCGGCTTCGTCATCGTAGGTGCAGGGATGTGGATATGGTTGGTGGAACTGTCGGTCAAGAGCACCATGCTCATGTCCGCCGTGTCTTTATCCAGGAAGGATACCACGGCTTCCAGATCGAACGGAATGCGGTTCTTAAATTTCATCACCAGCTTCAGGTCGCTGGCTTTGACATTATTATCAATGTTCGCAGAATTGAGTAACGAATCCAATGTGACCTTGCTGAGATCGACGTCGTAGATAGTGGCGGTGTACTCGATCTCCGACTCCTTGTTGAACTTAAACGGCACATCGATATCCGCCTTTCCGTGAACGAGCGAGTCTTTGGTGATGCGGTGCTGCTTCCACGGATAATCATCGCGCGGGTTCTGATCGACCAGCAGGTGGAAACCATAACTGAAGGTGTCCGGACGTACGTCAAACATCTTATCAATATGTCCCTTGCTGGATTCATAGTTGAAGAGACGAGTCGTGATGACGCTGTCCTTCAGGTCCTTCGTGTACGGGGAGAGGGTAGGACGCAGGTCGAAATCCGTCCTGGGTTGGCCGTCCCACGTAGCCGAAGTGGCGTGACCTAACGAGTCGATAGCCACCAGCGAATCGATATACATACGAAGCGGAGCGGCTATCTTATAAGAGAAAGTAACCAGAATACTCGGCTCCGCGAAACGTACTTTCAGCTTCCTGACATCTTTCCATCCGTCCCAGAGGCTATCCATACTCAGACGTTGGCAGTCGCGCATCTGATTGCCGGCCTGGAACCATCCCCAGATAGCATCGTAATCAATCAGGTTCACACGCATGTCATACGCGAACTTACTGTCGGCCGTAACGGTGATATTATGCGTCGGATTCACCTTGAAGATAATCTGGAACTTGATCTTGTTCACCGTGCCGGCATCCGGATTGCTCGGGTCTTTCATCAGGCTCAGCGTGAAATTATTGATCTTGATAGGGATTTCCTGATCGAAGTTATGACCGCTGATAGGGATATCGATGAGCTTCTCGTCCCGACGGAACTGATCGCCTAACTTCAGCTGAACGCCGGTGATCTCGCTCCAATTGAGGTCAAAATTCTCCACATTGATGATGGAGGTGAAATCCGCCTCGGTAATCCAGATACTGTCGATGCGCTCTTGTGTAGCATCTTCGTTGATGCCCTCCATACCCAACTCCAGATCGAATGGTAACTCTATTTCTCCCATTCCGCCAGGGATAATAGTCGGACCACCGGTCTTTTCGGCAATTGGAAACTTCACGGTACTTTCATTCTTGATGATGTAGTCGGCGATATTGATATGGTGGTAGGTCTTGGACGGGATATCCACCGTCGTCATGAAATGGAAGATACCATACTCATCTACCTTGATCTGCTCTACTTGGTCGGCGCCAAGGAAATCGCCCATGGTGGCATGAATGTTACCGATAGGCAGTGCAAGACCCATTTCAAGTTCGGCTGTCTTGTCGATGTTCTTCAAGTCAATCTCAGAATGACAACTTGCTAACATGCAACCAGCCATAATCGCAATAAATGCACGTAAATGTTTAAAACTCATAATATGTATAGATTTTGTTTGCGCCTGCAAAATTACAAAAAAAAATCTATATACGCAAGTAAAAAAGCATTTATTTGCTATTTTATCGCAAAATATAGATTTTTTCGGTAGCTCGGGTGACGGCGGTGTACAGCCATCGCATGTATTCCTGCCGTTCTATGGGGTCGCTCATGCGCGCTTCGTCTTCGCCGATTCCGCTGGTGTCGATATAGACATG
>CAMOJA010000053.1 GCA_946616535.1 uncultured Bacteroidales bacterium
TTGGAAGATGCGCCGGAGGATTTCATCGTAATCGGTCCTAACAAAGTGACGGCTCTTCCGATGTCCGTTCCTGTCAGTTATCAAGAAATTGCCCACTGTCTGGAGAAGAGCGTGAGCAAGATTGAGGGAGCTATCCTTCAGGCGTTAGAGACGACTCCTCCTGAGTTGTACTCCGATATCGTTAAACGCGGTATTTATCTGACGGGTGGTGGTGCATTGCTTCACGGATTGGCACGCCGTCTGACGGACAAGATCACTATTCCGTTCCACGTAGCGGACGACCCTCTCCACTCCGTAGCTCGCGGAACAGGTGTAGCGCTGAAGAACGTGAATAACTTCGGCTTCCTGCTACGCTAAGGTGAAAGGTAAGAGATGCAGAATTTGCTGAAAATACTGCAACGGTATAGCAACTTCCTGGTTTTTATTGCCCTGGAAGTTGCTGCGTTTTTGCTTATTTCCCTCAACAGTGCCTATCCCCGCAGCAGTATACTGAGTACGGCCAATAATGCTATAGCATGGCAGTACGAACAGATAAGTAACATCAGCGGCTATTTCGGATTACGCCATCAGAATGAGTTATTAGCAAAAGAGAATGCGGCTCTGCGTAACCAGATCAGTTCGATGCAGCTGAGCCCTCATACAGATACCATCCGTTATGAGAGCGCGAAAGTGGTACAGATGACCACTAACAGACTGCATAACTACCTGACCATCAACCGCGGCAGCAAAGACGGGCTTCAGAAAGGGCAGGGAGTACGTAACGAAGAGGGCGTAGTAGGCATTGTTCGCACGGTAGGCAGGAACTACAGCGTAGTAATGCCGATCATCAACACCCAGACGAACCTCAGCTGCCGTTTTACCAAAAATGACTATATCGGCACTCTGCAATGGGACGGAAAAGATAACCGTTTCGCC
This sequence comes from uncultured Bacteroidales bacterium, assembly GCA_946616535.1. The sequence continues at coordinate 916 of CAMOJA010000053.1, forward strand.
CAACTGGCAGACGTGACGACCCACATGGTAGTGAACCCCGGAGACACGATAGTAACGAGCGGTTTGAGTCCCGTCTTTCCGGAAGGAATTCCCGTTGGAATCGTAGAAAGCAGCACTTTGAAGGAAGGCGAGTCTTACCATAGTATACGTGTCCGGCTGCATACCAATTTCAAACGGTTGAAATACGTGGAAGTGGTACAAAATGCTAATCAACAAGAGCAGGAGGAATTGACGGATGGATTGGACTAAACAAATAGGACGGTATGTAGTGGTGATGCTGCTACAAGTACTGCTTTTTGACCAATTGCAGTTGCTGGGTATTTGCCATCCCTACATCTATATCTTATGCCTGCTGATGATGCCCATCACCCTGCCTCATAGCGTAGATATGATAATCGGCGCCGTAGCAGGCTTGATTATGGATATCTTCTGCAACTCGCTCGGAATCCATATGGCCAGTTGTATTCTGATTATGTTCATTCGCCCCTACCTGATAGGCAGCATCGTGAATGACAAAGACCGACTAAACGAACAAATCAGCCTGCGCGCTATCGGTTTAGAAGCCCTGCTGAAATATGTCATTATCTTAGTTCTGCTCCACCATCTGACGCTGTTTTCATTAGCCGCATGGAGTTGGCATCATATCGGTTTTGTACTATTAGAAACGGTTGTAAGCAGCGCTATTACCATAGCGGTCATAATAGGTTATAACATTCTGAGATACAAATGATTAACGACCAGTTTTACAGACGTCGATATGTCATCAGCGGCATAGCCATAGTGGTTGTGCTGGTGTATATCATCCGTCTGTTTTACCTTCAGGTTATTGATCAATCCACCAAAGACCAAGCGGACAATAACGCTTTGGTCAAACAGACTATCTACCCCTCCCGCGGACTTATCTACGACCGAAACGGAAAGCTGCTGGTTTTCAATCAGCCTATCTACGAAATCACAATGGTGATGCGCGATATGAAACAAGGCTGGGACACTGCGGCTTTTTGTTCGTGTCTGTCCATCACCCGCTCGGAATTTGACGAACGGATAGCAGAAATCAAGGACCGCCGCAAGAACAGAGGCTACTCCCGCTGGACGCCCCAGGTATTCATGAGCCAACTGAAGAAAGAGGATATTGCCACACTTCAGGAAGAGCTGTTTATGTTTCCGGGTATCCATATTCAGAAACGTACCTTACGCGACTACACCTACAAAGCCGCAGCCCATGTGTTAGGCTCCGTAGGCGAGGTGAACCAGAATGACATCGACCGTGATGATTACTATGCACGCGGAGATTACTCGGGTCGCGACGGTCTGGAACGAACCTACGAGAAACAGTTACGCGGCGAGAAAGGCGTAGAGGTCCTGATGCGCGATTCGCGCGGACGTATGCAGGGCAGTTATCAGGACGGCGAACTGGACCGGAAAGCAAAGGCAGGTACGGATCTGCATACCACCCTGGATATTCAGTTGCAATTATTGGCGGAAGAGTTACTATGTGGAAAAATTGGCAGCGCAGTAGCTATAGAGCCTAAGACCGGCGAGATTTTAGCCCTTGTCTCCAACCCCTCCTGGAACCCCAAAGTACTGGTAGGCAAAGAACGCAGCAAGAACTACAACGCGTTGCTCAAAGACAAAACCAAACCGCTGATGAACCGCGCTACGCAGGCTATGTACCCTCCGGGTTCAACCTTCAAGACAATCCAGGCGCTGGTATGTCTGGAACAAGGAGGTATCACCCCGAACACCCTCTACCCGTGTTCAGGCCCGGGCAGCAAACCTATCAAATGTACCCACCATCACGGTTCGCCGGTGGCTTTAGACCGGGCTATCGAGCAGAGTTGCAACCCCTATTTCTGGTGCGCTTTCCGTGACCTGCTGGAAAAAGACGGGTATGGTAAAGATAATGAGAATTTCCGCAAACGATATGAGTTATGGAGGGAAGCAGTGATGAGTTTCGGCATGGGTCAGAAATTCAAAGATACAGACCTTGGCGAACAATCCTCCGGTAGTATTCCAAGCACCAATTTATTCGATAAATTCTATGGTAAAACGGGTTGGAAAGCCATCACCATCCGTTCCCTCAGTATCGGTCAGGGCGAGGTGTTGGTTACTCCTTTGCAGTTAGCCAACCAAGCAGCCACAATAGCTAATGAAGGCTATTATATCTCGCCGCATTTGAATAAAAACGACTCTATGCTAACCCATCGCCATCCCTTAGCCATCTCCAAAAAACATTTCGAGGTAGTGAAAGACGGCATGCACCGGGTGATGGTGTACGGCACGGGTCGTCATTACGCCATAGACAGTCTGCATATGGCAGGCAAAACGGGCACCGTGCAGAATCCTCACGGTCGTGACCATGCTATCTTCATCGGTTTTGCACCGGTAGAAGATCCTAAGATTGCTGTAGCGGTAGTGGTAGAGAATGCCGGCTTCGGTGCCACATGGGCATGCCCGGTAGCCACGATGATGATGGAGCAATACCTGACCGGCGAAGTGAAACGCAAAGATTTAAGAAAACGAATAGGAGAAACGGTACTGAATGAGAGCGTCAAGAAATGGTAACATATGGCAGCATGTGGATTGGGTGACTATCGGTCTCTTCCTCGTTCTGGTCATTTTCGGCTGGCTGAATATCTATGGCGCCAGCTATACGTTCGACCAGACCAGTATCTTTGATTTCTCCAACCGCGCCGGAAAACAGTTCGCATGGATTATAGGTTCCGTCATCATGGGTATCACCCTCTTACTGATAGACTACAAGACCTATGACGTGCTGACTTATTTTGCGTACGGGGCGATGTTGCTGTTATTATTGGTGACCCCTGTTCTGGCGCATGATATTAAAGGTTCGATGTCCTGGATATCCCTGGGTCCGGTGAACCTGCAGCCGGCGGAGTTTGCCAAGTGTATTGTCGCCCTCGCCGTAGCCAAATATATGGGCAGATACGAATACAAACTGCGTACTTGGCGCGATTTGATCGTACCTTTTGCACTGATTGGCGTACCGGCTCTGATAATTATGGTACTGCAAAAAGAAACGGGTTCGGCACTGGTCTTTGCGGCATTCATGCTGGTTTTCTACCGTCAGGGAATGAGTGGTTACGTACTATGGGTGGGCGTGGCAGCCGTGGCGCTGTTTATCATCAGTATCCGATGGGGAGCTATTCCACTGCCCTTAGGGAGCGGAAGTGTCGGAATACTAACCTGCATGCTTCTGCTGACGGCCGTCGAGATATATTTTGTATGCAAAGAGCACAAGATGCGTTGGCAAGCCCTGATACTGTCAGGGAGCGTGATAGTGGTTTACGGCATTTGCCTGATTATCAATATATGGCTAACCGTGCCCTTTAACTGGGTATCCATGGGTGTCGTAGTCGCACTCGCGATATACACGCTGGTCATCAGCGTCTATTGGCGCAAGTATATTTTACTATTGGTCACTGCCTTCAGTTTAGGCTGTATCGGGTACACGCAAGCCTGTGATTTTGTCTTCACGCGTGTGCTACAACCCCACCAAAGAATCCGTATCGAGGTGCTGCTGGGCATGAAAGAAGACCCTGCCGGCGCCGGATACAATGTCAACCAGGCACGAATAGC
>CAMOJA010000054.1 GCA_946616535.1 uncultured Bacteroidales bacterium
GTGTGCCGTGTGTCTTCTGGCCGCACTGGGTGACCTTTAAGGACGAGATCAAGGCAATGATTAACGCCCGTTATAAAGCAGGCGTACACAGCGAGAGCAGTGTGACCGACGAATCGGTAGGAGACGGCTACTACAAGGCTACTATCAACGGTACGAACGGTTCGATCCGTCTGTTGTTAGGTCCCAACTCGGGGTATAACTCGACGCCGTCGGGTTACACGTTAGCAGTAAAAGGAACCAACTACGGCGTATATTACAAGTCGGACGGAACGCGCGGAGACAAGAACACCGAGCGCAAAGACCGCACGCAGGGCATCGAAGAGATCACCTCCGGATCTTCCCTCCAAGGGAAAGGGGAGAAGTTCATCCAGGATGGTCAGTTGCTGATCCGGGTGGGTGAACAGGTGTTTGATGCGTTCGGACGCAGAGTGAAGTAAAATATAATTACACTTTTGTTAAACAACAAAATAACACTATCATGAAAAAGATTTTTACATTATTGGCTGCAGTTGCAGTTGCAGCTTGTGCGATGGCCGGCAGTTACGGCATCTTAGTGAACGGAACCACCTATTTCGCAGGTGAGCCTGCCGGTGAGTTCGAGGGTTTTCAACAGTATTTGGCGCATGTGCAGGTGAAGTCCGGTGACTTCTGCCAGCTCTGCGACGCGGAGAACAAGGCCGTTTGGGCGGTAGATCTCAACACGGCTTCTGTAGCGGGATTCACCCGTAACGGAAACCAGTACAGTGTGTCGGTGGACGGTTGCTATGACTTCTACATCAAGTTGAAGTACGAGCAGGACGAGTTGTATATCGGTCCGGGTTCCGACTGCGGTGAAGGTATTGATATCAGCGGTGGCGGCCAAGGCGGCGGTCAAGGCGGAGATGAGGATGTGGACTTCTACGCTATCGGTTGGATCAACGGAGCCGACCACGGAGAGGCTGCGTATGACACGTACGAGGATGAGTATATGTTTGTGGATGGTAAGTTAACAATCGACTGCAAGATGGGTAGCTATATCGCTATCAAAGACCATCTTGGTAATTTCTATTACTCCAAGACCGAGACAACGATTGCCAACGAGTCGGTCACGATGGACTGGGCAAACGGATGGACTCCTTGCCAGAAATGGGCTATCCCGGAGGGTGTGAACTATATCATCATCCGCGATGCTGCATGCAAAGGACAGATCAAGTTGGAGCGCGTGGACAAGGCTACCTACGATGCGTATCACTGGGGAGCGAACCAGGATATCGTCAATACGCAAGTGACCGAGAAAGCTCGCAAGGTATTTGTCGACGGTCAACTGCGTATCATTCGTGGCGATAAGATGTTCGATGCAACAGGTCGTCAGTTGCAATAAATAATTATTAATAAGGAATAACATGCGAAAGTTATGGTTATGTCTGTTGGGTCTCTGTGCGCTCGTGGCGAGTGCACAGGTGACTCCAACACCGGATCCTATACCGACAGGTTACACGGGTGCAGTGACCATTGTCTTCGATGCTACGAAGGGTAATGGCGGTATGATTGGCGCTACGAAGTGCTATGCCCATACGGGTTTGATAACTGCAGCCTCCACGAGTGATACTGATTGGAAGAACGTGATTGGTAGTTGGCGTGGCACCACGCAGCCGCAGTTAACCTCTCTGGGTAATAACAAGTGGCAGTTGGACATTCCTAATATCTTCACATTCTACGGTGTGCCGGAGACGACCGACATCAAGAAATTGGCATTCGTGTTCCATGACGGCCCCGGCGGTAACAAAGAAGGAAAATCTACCTCAGGGGATATCTTCGTTGTGTTAGGAGAGAAGACCGAAGGTGATATCTGGGAGGCCGTCGAAGGTGTAACGGCAATAACCAAATCGCGTCCAAGCGGTTTGAAGCAAGGTATCACCTACGGTGCGGATGGCACTTCTGTGACACTATGTACCTACGCAGCCAGCCGTACAGAGTCCGCTAAGCGCGTGTTCCTATTAGGTGATATGACTGATTGGAAACTGAGCAAGGATTATCAACTGTATAAGGATGGTAACTATTTCTGGATTACGTTGACGGGGTTGACGAAAGGAAAAGAGTATCGCTTCCAATACGCAGTAGAGCGTGCGGATGGTGTGCGCAAGCAGATTTGTGACCTCTACTCCGAGAAAGTGTTACATCCCGATGACAAATGGGAACCGAAGACGGCTGACCCGACTCTGATCAGTTATCCGACCAAAGGTGCGGATGGCGGTTATGTAACCGTTATTCAACCTGGTAAGGCGGATTATAACTGGAGCAGCGCTACGCTCAATTTTAAGCGTCCGAACAAGAATAACTTGATTATTTATGAGACGTGGGTGCTGGATTATACGACCACACGGACCTTCAAAGGATTGATGGATCGGTTGGATTATATCCAGAACTTAGGTGTGAATGCAATCGAGTTGATGCCTATTACCGAGTTCGAAGGTAATCAGAGTTGGGGCTATAACCCTACTTTGTATTTTGCGATGGATAAATCCTACGGTAAGGCAGAGGATATGAAGGCCTTCGTTGATGCGTGCCATCAACGCGGTATTGCGGTTATTTTGGATATGGTGTTCAATCATACTACAGGACAAAACCCGATGGCCAAGTTATATCCGTGGACGAGCAGTAGTCCTACGGAGACTGAACTGCGTTTTAACCCATGGTTCAATGTGAGCACGGAGGTTAAGCATGATAACAATGACTACGGTGAAGACTGGAACCACGGTTTTGAGCCTGCCCATGAGATGTTCACCCGTGTACTGCAGTATTGGTTGAAGGAATTCAAGGTGGATGGATATCGCTTGGATCTGAGTCATGGTATTTGCGGACGAAACACCTATGATGCCGTAGATCAGTTGAAGGATTATTATGACAAAGGAGTCAAAGCTGTTTCTTCGGATGCCTATATGATTCTTGAGCATTGGGGTAGCAGTATGGGTAGTGACCGTCCGAAACTGATTAATTACGGCATGCAATGCTGGGCCAATACGAACAATGCGTATTGCCAGACTGCAATGGGTTGGTTGAAGGACGGCGACGGTTTTGACGAAGCGAATCAAGACGGCTATGTCTCCTATTGCGAGAGTCACGATGAAGAGCGTATGCAGTACAAGTGCAAGAAATACGGTAACGGAGATCTGCAGACCAATGAAGCGGCGCGTCTGGGACGCGTAGCAGAGAACGTGGCGTTCAATGTGTTGTTGAACGGATCGCATATGTTATGGCAATTTGAGGAAATCGGCTACGATATCTCGATTGATCAAAATGGTCGTACGGGAACGAAGCCTAATCCTAAGACCAAAGGTTATTTCACGCAAGCAGAACGCGTAGATGCCTTCACCAAGAGTGCACAGGTCATCACCCTGCGTACACAGCTCATGCCTTCGGTTTTCGTAGGAAACCCGACAGCATCCAGTATCTCTTCGGGCAAAGCCCTGCGTACGATCCAATGGGGTAATAATGTGTTCGCTGTGGCTAACTTCGGCGTAGAAGGAAACCAAGCTGTTTCTATGCCTTCGGGTACGTGGTATGATTATCTTGGAGGAGCAGCCAAGGCAACTTCTTCTACCTGTGTCCTCGCGCCCGGTGAACTGAAGGTGTTTACGTCGACGGCGGTGAAAGCACCGACGTTCGCGGACATCGAGAAACGCGATCATACGCCGATAGAGAACGTAAGCACGGATGAGATGCCACAGTCATATAAGATCCTTCGTGACGGACAAATCTATATCCTCCGCGGAGACAATATCTATACGATTACAGGCGCGCGCATAGAATAATTATCAATTGTCAATTATCAATTATCAATTACCCCGTGTATATCGCCATTGCCGGAAATATCGGAGCAGGAAAGACGACGCTGACCAAGATGTTAGCGAAGTACTACGGGTGGGAGCCGCGCTTTGAAAGCGTGAGCTTCAACCCGTATCTCGAAGACTACTACGGAGATATTAA
>CAMOJA010000055.1 GCA_946616535.1 uncultured Bacteroidales bacterium
TTCGTCCGGCATTTGTTTTCTTCGCAGCACTGAGTTTCCCTGCATGTATGGCTTCACATTTTTTCGAATCATTTCCGGAAATCTGCCATATTAATTTTTAACGATCAATGTCATAATGAGGATGAATGAGGATGGTTGCGTCAGTCAGTGTATTTCTTGCATCGGTCGGGACGTTTCACGCGTCAATGGAACATCTCACGCGTCAGTCAGAGCATCTTATGCGTCGGTGGAACATCTCACGCGTCAGTCAGAGCATCTCTTGCGTCAGTTGGGGCAATCTCATGCGTCAAACAGGACATTTCATGGGTCACGGGAGGGTTATGAAGGATCAGATTGTTGAGTGGGCAAAGGAATTACAGAGTCTGGCCCAGGCCGGTCTCTTTTACGGGCACGATGTCTATGACAGGGAGCGGTATCAGCGGATCAGGGATATTGCAGCGCAGATGATGGCCTTGCGCACGGATATTCCCGTAGAAAAAATTCAGGATCTGTTCTGCGGAGAGGTTGGATATCAGACTCCGAAAGTGGATACAAGGGCAGTTCTTTTCAAGGATCATAAGATCCTCCTTGTCAGGGAAAATGACGGCAGGTGGTCGATTCCGGGCGGCTGGTGCGAGTTTAATATGTCGCCGGCAGATAATGCGGTCAAGGAAATGAAGGAGGAGGCCGGCCTGGATGTGACTATTAAAAGTGTGATCTCCGTCCAGGACAGAGACAAACATAATCCTCCTCCTCTATAAAAGTGGTTTTCCGGCAAATTCATCTCTTCTACATTATTCTGTTTCTACTCTGCAAAGTATTTCAACGTGTCACGAATACACTTCTTTTTTTCAGCGTTAAGACTCCGGTACATACGAATCACATCTTTCTCTACGGGAGTCAACCTTTCTTCCCTGTCCTCAGGACCATAGAAAAGATAGTTAGGTGTCGTATCAAGATATTCGCAAATACGGTCTATATGCTTAATATAGACAAAACTGCCATCATATTTCCACTTTGACATGGTGCCGGGCGATATCCCCAGATAATCCGTAAGATCTTTTTCCTTCTTTCCCTGTTCCCTGATTAACTCCACAATACGCTGTACTACCGGATTTTCTGTCATTTTCTTCGTTGTGGTTGCCATCGTCTTCTTTCTCCTTCAATATACTTATCCTTTCAACATCTCACATATTATATTCTATTTCAAGAATTGCTTCAACCTATTTTAGAATATATAATACCCTTAGAGCCCGTCATTCTCCGTAGCGTCCGCGAACGCTCTTAGGGAGCCTGGGCCTTGCGGTATCTGCGAGTTTTGTCGTGTGGCCTTGAAAGCACCTAGAGGAGATTTGTCTACACCATACCGCTTCTTTCAAACAAAGCGATTGGTGATAACGTTGCGCGTAATGCGCACCCTTTTTGAACACTGCCGGATGCAAATCCCACCGTACCGTATTAATTATTCACCGCTCAGAGAAAGGAGGTTCGGAGCACGTCTCCGTCTTACTGCCATGCAACAAAACAAATCTTTATGCCTTTCTGATTTTATTCGTAATCCCGACTCCGTAATCAAAGATTTCAACGAGATCCCGGATGGCGATGACGTCGAATATGTCAAGGAGTATGGTATCGGTATCGATTGCCATTCCAAGTTCATTGAAGTATGCATCCGGTATCGTAACGGAACCGTAATTCAAAAGTCTCAATCGCGCTTTTCAACCAGCTGGAACGATCTTGTCTCAGGCCGTGAATGGTGTCTGGAAACGCTTAAGACTAACGCAGACCCCGTGCCGGACCTTTCAGAGCCCCTGCACTACCTCGTGGAATCAACCGCGAATTATCATATGCCCGTATGTATGGCATGGGGCGGCAATCCAACGATAATCAATCCCACAATTGCCGGGGCAACAAAGCGCAAAACGGATGTCCTTGACAGCCGCCTTCTCGCCCTCCATGACCAACTCAACATCTGGCGCGAATGTTTCATTCCAAGCGAGGAAGTGAAATCGCTCCGTGTCATGATCTCACAGCGGGACCGCTGCATCCAGGATGCAACCGTGACCGGGAACCGTATCAACAGTATCATCACCCGCTTTGGATTCACCATCGGCCGGGATGGGAGTGTCGTAAAAAATCCGGCTGTACGTGCCATTGTAGAAGATCAGATATCCGATCATCCCAGCGAGATCGAGGGCGTCTGCCCCATCCCGATTCCAATGGATGTCCGCATCGTCCTTCGCGCAGAATACGGAAAATTCGACCGCCTTACGGCACAGGCAGAAGAATGGAAGGAGAAAATCATTGCGAAAGCCCGTTCCATCGAGTGGGAAACAGACACCGGCACCCTTCCAGGTCCCGAGATGATACGTATCCTTTCTACAGCACCACAGGTTGGTGAAATGACTGCAATCACATGGCTCGCAAGGGTCGTTACTCCCCGGCGGTTTCGTAATGCCAAAGCATTGTCTGCTTATTGCGGGCTTGACCCGAGCCTCAAAATCAGCGCAGGCAAAGTTACAAGCACCACCATGCGCGGTGGCAGCAAGCCGCTTCATAAAGCACTGAATATGAGTGCCCACCGACTCATACACCGGCACAACGAGATGGTCGGCATATGGGGATACAACCTTCAGCAGCAGACCGGCAAAAAGAAGAAAGCTGCCAACGCAGTCGCACGAAAGCTGTCCGTTGCAATGTATTACATGATGAAGACGGGTACCGAATTCTCCTATGAGAAATACCGTTCCATTCGCAGTATTGATGTATTCGACATACCCGTCGAAGAACTTGTCCTCATCAACCCAGATTTCAAGAGGTATATACGCATTCTCAAAGAAAGCAACATAAACACCACTGTTGATCTGGCAACTGCGTACGTCACATGTTCGTTAGGATCATGTCGTGGGCTCGGGAAAAAGTTCTATGGCCTTCTCAAAGATTTCCTCGACCACCATGTCACCTATAAACAAATCTATGATGAACTACAGGAACAACTCAATCGTAAGGAGGTAGAAGCTGAATGAACCAACGTAAATCACGTACATCAACTGCATTGAATGGTTTATCCTTGAGCGGGATCATTACCGACAGAACAAGGAGAATGGTTCCATTGGCAAATCCGACTACAGAGATCGTAACCTATACCATACTGGACGGGAGCAACCATAAGTTCTATGTTGATGACTACTCTCCATCGGAATACCACGAACTCAATACAAACGTATGCTTTCCTGTTTACGTAAAAGCATACCGTCGAAAAGATGGAACCCCGTCTTATACACTCAACGTCCAAAAAAAGGATCCGCCCAGCATTACTTCCCGCGGCGAACGATTCTAGCTCCCCTTCTGACGGCTATGAATATTTCGAATCACGATATGTTCATAGTCGTCATTATTTCCCAACTTCCATTATTCCTTATGAACCACTTTTATATCTGACTTACAGATGCAATCTCATCGGCTCCCTACGCCTATGGAGTGATCAAGATCTTCTATCTGTGCGAACTGGTCGGGGGGATCTTCAGGGAGAACATAGAGACGTCGGAGAGCGGGTATTTTTCGGCAGACCGGCTGCCTGCCCTGGCTCTGGAAAAGTGTACGGAAGACCAGGTCCGGATGTGTTTTGATGCTTACGAATCGCAGAACTGGAAGACCCAGTTTGATTAACAGTTTAATTAAAAGTTTGATTAAAAGTTTAACTGGATGTTTGATTAAAAATATGTTTGAAAGAAAAAAAGTTTGTTTGGAAATATAATCGTCAGCTTGCTTTGATGCCGGCGGCAGAGTTTCCGCCTGTAAAAAATCGTCTCGCTTGCGAGAAGCTCGCGCCGAGTGCGGTCGCGTCAGCGACATGTTTCCTTGTGCGCGAGTGCGCATCCTCCCGGAGGGTTTTCAACTCATAGGAAATCGAAATTTCCTATGAGTTGAAAAAGGGAATGTTTCACGTGAAACATTCCCTTTTAAAATTGAGGTGATGAAG
>CAMOJA010000056.1 GCA_946616535.1 uncultured Bacteroidales bacterium
CTCTACCAACTGAGCTATTTCCGCAAACTTTTTTTATGTGTTAAAGATCACTTTTGTGGTGCCACCGAGAATCGAACTAGGGACACAAGGATTTTCAGTCCTTTGCTCTACCAACTGAGCTATGGCACCCAGAGCGGTCTCCCGGCAAACGGGAGAAGCGGCCTCTGCCCAAAAGGGCTTAACACGCTTCCGCTTTTATAGCCTCCGCCGGAAGGGGCAAAAAACTGCTCTTCGATCGAAAGCGGGTGCAAAAGTACTGCTTTTTTTTGATATGACCAAATTTTTTTGCATTTTTTTTGCAAAAATACGCATTTTTCTTGTTTTTTTGCCCGAAAAGTAGTATTTTTGCACCCAAAATACGTTCGAAATGGAGTTGAAAGTGATTGCTTACGCCCATAACGGGCACTCAGATAAGTTCGGTATTCCGCGTCAGAGTAGAGAAGAGAGTCCAATCCTAACGCGCATTGTGTTTGAACCGGAATATCAGGTGCAGGAAGCGCTGCGAGGCATCGAAGGGTTCAGCCATCTCTGGTTGATCTGGGGATTTAATACCGATTCCTGGAGTCCTACGGTGCGTCCGCCGCGCTTAGGCGGGAACACGCGGATGGGTGTGTTCGCTACGCGTTCGCCTTTCCGGCCCAATCCGATCGGGTTGAGTAGTGTGCGGTTGGTGCGCATAGAGAAAGGCGAGCTTCTTGTCAGCGGCGCGGATGTAATGGACGGAACGCCGATCTATGATATCAAGCCCTATCTGAGTTTCAGCGACAGTCATCCCGAGGCCGTGAACGGTTTTGCGGAAGAACATAAAGGTTACGGGTTACAGGTTACGGGTTGCGGGGATTCCGTTCCGGAATCGATATGGCGCGATATCGCGTATATCTTACGTCAGGATCCTCGTCCGGCGTATCACGATGACCCGGAACGGGAGTACAAACTGGAATATGCCGGCTATACGGTTACCTTCTGCGTTAACTGCCAAACGGTAGAAGTAAAAAAGATAGAAAAAACGCAAAAATAACATTTTTTTTGAAAAAAAAGAACACGCGCACTTGCGTATATAAAAAAAATGTTGTATCTTTGCAGTCGCTTATTGAGTGATATTGTTCAATTAACACAAAAAGAACCATGAAAAAAGTTATTCTAAGTCTGCTTTCGATTCTTCTTTATATCGCGCCCGCATTACGTGCGGAGAACGTAGGTGTTCCTGCCGAGTGTGAGGATGTGATGCTGCAGGCGTTCTATTGGGATAGTTATAAAAACCAATCGGGTAGTGATTCCAAATACGGTCGTACGAAATGGATTGACTTGCTCGCAGATACTGCGGCTATCAATGCGAACTTCGATTTGGTATGGTTTCCGCCCAGTGCTACTTCTTCGGGTGGAGTAGGTTACATCCCTGCGCAGTATAGCAATCAGGGGGATAACTCCACGTCATGGGGTTCGAAAGCCAAACTGAATGAGTTGATCGCAGCCCTGCATGCGGGTAAGACGAAGGTGATTGCGGATATCGTGATCAACCACCGCGGTAACAAGAGCAGTTGGTGCGATTTCTATGCCGATAACTTCGGTACGTTCGGCACCTATCAGTTGACCAGTGCGCATATTTGCAAGAACGACGAGGTGAACTCGAGCAGTAGTGCCGGTAGTTGCAAAGGTGCTGCAACGGGAGCGAACGATACAGGTACTAATTTTGGCGGTGCGCGTGACCTGGATCACTCGAACGAGTATGTCCAGGGTTGGGCAAAGGCTTACCTGAAATGGATGCTGAATACGATGCAGTTTGATGGTTTCCGTTACGATATGACCTTGGGTTATAAAGGCGAGTACCTCAGTATGTACAACGAGGCGTCTCAGCCTTATTTCTCCGTTTCGGAGTATTGGGAGAGCATTGATAAACAGGTGAATCACTTAAAGGCGACGAACTATAACACCCTCATTTTTGACTTCCCGCTGAAGTACAAACTCGGCGATGCGCTGGGTGTGGACGGAGCGAGCGGCGAGACGCGTTATAACCTGCTGAAGAACCCGACCTCTTCGTTGCGTTACAGGGGGTACAAGCGTTATGCGGTGACCTTCATCGATAACCACGATACCTTCGAGCGCTCGGATAATCAGGGCGGAGAGTTCATTAAATACAAGGCGGATCTGGGGAATGCGGACGTGAAGCGCCGTATTATGGAGGCGAATGCCTATATCCTGATGTTGCCGGGTGTGCCGTGTGTGTTCTATCCGCACTGGGCACGTTATAAGAATGAGATCAGTGCCCTGATCACCATTCGTAAAGCAGCCGGTATTCACTCCGAGTCGGAGATCGAAGAGAGCAGTACGATTTCGCCTAGCCGTACGTACGAAGCTACTATCACCGGTCACCGCGGCGTAGTTGTTCTGCGCATGGGTGTGAACCGCGACAAAGAAGTGCCGGCAGGTTTTGAGTTGGCGCTGGACGGCGGTGCGGCAGGCAACTACACGATCTTCCTGAAGAAATGGGCACAAGGCATTGATGAAGTGGAGAGCGGAGAGTCAAGAGTGAAGAGTGAGAAGTTCCTCGAGAACGGTCAACTCTTTATCCGCTATGGCGAGCGCGTATTCGATGCGCAGGGAAGATTAGTGAAGTAAATTGAACGATGACACTTAACCAATTTATATTATGAAAAATTTTATTAATCGTGCCTTCATGGCTAAGAAAAAGATTTTTGCATTTTTTGCCGCTTTGTGTGTGACAGTGTGTATGTCTGCGGCGAATTATGGCATCCTGGTGAACGGCAAGACGTATTTTGCCGGAGAACCCGCAGAGGAGTATGAAGGTTTCCAGCAGTACTTGGCACACGTGAAAGTGAGTGCAGGCGACTATTGCCAACTCTATGACGCGGAGTACCAGGCCAGATGGGCAGTGGCATTGAATACCTATTCGGTTTCCGGTTTTACGTACGATGCAACGAATAACCGTTATAACGTGAGTGTGGACGGTTGCTATGACTTCTATATCAAGCTCAAATACGAGCAGGATGAGTTGTATATCGGTAACGGATCGAACTGTGGTGACGGCGAGGATGTAGAGGATATCTATACCGGTGCGGTGCCTCATCAATGTGAGGCAGTGATGATGCAGGCGTTCTACAACGAGTCGTATGACCCGAAAGCGCCGGGCGTGGACACTTATGGCGATACGAAATGGAAGACCTTGACGCCGCAGGCCGCTGAGATCGGTGCGTATTTCGATTACGTATGGTTACCGCCCAGTGCCTATGGAGACGGAGCGGGTTATCACCCGAAGCAATATAGCAATCAAAACTCCAACTGGGGTACCCGTGAGGAATTAGAAGCGTTGATTGCGGCGTTGCATGCTAACGGATGTAAAGTGGTGGCAGATATCGTGATTAACCACTGTACGGGTTGGTCGAGTTGGTGCGACTTCCCCGAGATGGACTTTGGCGAGTACGGAGTTTTCCATCCGGATGCAAGTTATATTTGCAAGAACGACGAGGTGAACCTGAATCCCGATGCAGGCGATTGTTATGGAGCTGCTACGGGTAACTACGATGACGGAGAGAACTGGGAAGGTGCGCGCGATTGGGCGCATGACATGCCGAAGGTGCAGGAGATGTTCATCGCCTACTTGAAATGGATGCGCAATGTGATGAAATACGACGGATTCCGCTATGACAAGGGTGACGGTTTCAATAACTGGCATCACTATAACTACAACAAACATGCGAAACCGGAGATCGCCTTCATGGAGTGCTATAAAGGTACGGACGATATCTGGTCGCGTATCGTAGACTCGAAATACGACTTGTTGGGTTTGGATTTCGACCTGAAATGGCACGTGTTCAATTCGATTGCCGGTTGGGACTACAGTCGCGGTCGTGGAGACTGTATCATGAGTCGCGGCAACGGTCGTCATTCGGTGACCTTCATCGAGAGTCATGACTG
>CAMOJA010000057.1 GCA_946616535.1 uncultured Bacteroidales bacterium
GCGAAAGCTATGAGGGAGCGCAGACTTTGATTGGGATGGTCGGAGACGACCTCGTAGAAGTGCGACTAACGTCAGGCAGGATGCTTGAGTACATCTTGACTCCCGACAACCTTAACAGAGCGTACATACAAGTCAAGGCTAACGAGGGGAGTGGTGGCATCGACAAGATGGATGTGCATGAAACAGGTACCTGGTACCTGTTTCACAATGATTTTCCCAATTCATACGCTTGTGTTGCATACTTCATTCCCTTGATAATTTCACGTTTACCAGCAGCCAATACATCAGGGCCCAGTCCTGGTCGTTGGCGTAGGCATCAGCATATTTGGCAGTATCACCGTTGACGCGATGGGGATAGACAAAGGCGCACGTGGCCTTGCCGTCCTCGAAGAAAAGGCTGAGGTTGTTACGCACTGTCTGCTCTGCACGAAGTTGGTAGGAATTGTCACCAGTACACTGAGCAAAGCGGTGGAAAGCGGCGGCTGTGATGCAACTCCAGTAGTGGGGGTAGACATCGCCGTAGGTCTGGCGCTTGCCAAACCAATAGCCGTCCCAGTGGCGGATGGCAATCTCGTTCATGTGGTAGGAGGGTTGGTGCCACTGCAGTGCTTCCAATGCAGGCATCATCTTCTTGGCTCCATCCAGGTATTGCTTTGCTCCCGTAATCTGATAGACTTCGCAAAGGAATTGAACGGCAGGGGCTATGATGGACTGTTCGTAGTTTACCTCAAACTTGGGGAAATCCAGACCATTCTTCATGAAGATGTCGGCAGTGGCCTTGAAGTCGTAGAGCAACTGATGACGCTCAAAATCAAGGCCGGCCTGTTCCAGTGCTTTAAGACCTGTAATGACAGGGTAGTCGATGCAGTAAAATCCGTATCCGAAATTACGGTATAGGGCCTGCAGCGTAGCATAGCCGTCGAGGGCATACTGTTTGTTGCCTGTCAGCAGAGCCATGCGGAAGTAGAAGTCGGCTACCCAGGGATAGTTGTAGCCCCGGTTCTTCGACTTTCGCACCACGCTCGATCCCGTGGTGTAGTCCTCCTGCTGCATCTTTTCGCGGACGAACTTGGCGTAGCGTTCCAAGGCGGTAGCTAATTTCTCATTTCTCATTTCTCCTTTATCATTTAGGCCATAGGCCGCCAAGAGGATTCCCATACCTACTCGCTCGCGTCCTTCGTCAAGGTCACTGCGAGTATAGTTGGTCACGATGCTGTCGCCCTCGTTATCATAGCACATGAACGCCCCGAAGCGAGGGTCTTCTGGATTCATCATCTGCTGATGGTCGAGAATAAATTGGATGCGCTTTTCCATTAATTCGCGTTCACCGCTGATGCCCAGTAGCAGGGCATGGGTACCCTTATATTCCACACGGTTGTCGCCCTCGGCAATCTTCCTCGTGACGGTCTTTGTACCCTTGGCAGTGACGAATTCCACGCGGGCCGTCTCCCCTACGGCATAGACATACCTGTCGCTCCGGGCTATCATGCCTCCCTGACGGAGCAGCTGCTCGTCGAAGTCCGCGCCATTATGCGCGAAGAGCCGCCACTGTAGCCGGTAGCTCTGTCTGGGCTTTAGCGTCATGTCTGGCGGACAGAGGGCAAAGACGCCACGGAAGTTCGACATGCCTTTTTTCGCGCCGCGCTCCCATACATCGTAGTCGACGATTTCGCCCTCAGTAACCATCAGTCCAAGGTGAGGCCCCACGCCGTTCATCCGCATGGCATTGACGTAAGCAGCCTTGCCGCCCGGCCAGATATGCACGTTGCAACGTGAGGTCATGCATGTCTTGGCATCAGGATAATTGTCATTAAATGGGGTGTAGATGCCGATGTTTTTCACCGTCACCCTTTTCTTTGTGGTGTTGGTGAAGGTATAGGTCTCCACGATGTTGTCGCCTTCCTGCCGCCGTTCCGACTTCACCGTGATGCCGCCGTCGGCATCGTAGTAGCATTTCCCCCATTGGTACTGTTCCGTCACCCAGGCATATTGCGTTCCGTCGGTCTTTAGCAGCCACTCCATCGGGTCATCTCCGATGTGTATCTGCTCCTGCTCGATCCTCACTTGCTGCGCCCGTCCCGTTAGGATAAAAGTGAATAGAACAGCGATAAGGATGTATCTTCTCATTTTTTATTGATTTGTTTTTTTTGTTTGCGGGTGTAAAGGTACGAAAAATCCTCCGTATCTCGGTGATATGGAGGATTCTTTTGTGATTATTTAGGAGATAAGACCTTTTAATCATACTTCGGACGGGCTTGCAACGTGTCGTATGGTGGCAGTAAGGGAGGCAGTACATCCATTGATGTCACTGCCAGAAACAGGGAGTCTATCAGCTATAGCGGACAGATGGAGGTGGAATGAGCCTTGACCAGAGAATACTAGAAGAAGTGCCCCCGACACTCCTTTAGAAATGCCGGGGGTTAACATTTAGAAGAGGCCTATTGGCTGAGGTACCAGACAGAAATCATTACCACGGGAAGTTGTCGGGATCGTTTTTCTCGTATGTACGCTCGTTGCGGTTCAGTCCGCTGATGATGGCCATCTCAGCAGGTGTGAGCTCGAAGTCGAAGATTTGCAGGTTCTCTGTCGTGTAGTCGGGGTTGTCGCAACGGGGAATGGCTATGAGACCGATTCGGCTGTACCAGCAGCCTCTTATTACTATCGCGGACGGCTTTTTCGTCATCGGCTACGCTGATTTCTTTCCTTCCTGACGACGCATAACCAAGAGTCAAACCGAAGTTAATCCCCATAGATTCATGCCCGACAGCCGTACAACAAGTTCTTCATATGGCCTGGAGGCCACACGAAGACCTCTTTAGTTTTATTATCTGCATTCGTGAATCATGGGGACAGGTTTTGATAAGTCCCCAAAGATTTGTAATTTTGCGTTTGCTACAACCAAAATATCAAATCTATGGGCAAAGGTACAAATTTCTCCGGACAGCCGGTATTAAGTCAGCTAATAAAATTGATGGACAGGCAAAATATTAACACTTTAGCGTCAAAAACGGGCTCAGACCGCTACGTAAAGTACCTCGACGGGTACTCTCATCTCGTTGTTATGCTGTATGCTGTACTGTGTAACCTGCGTTCTTTGCGAGAGGTTTGTCTGGGTTTTGAGGCGAATGCCACCCGCATGAATCATTTCGGTCTTGACCATATGATCTGTCGCAGTACGCTGTCTGACGCCAACAGACGCCGTTCTTCATCTTTCTTTGGCCGTATATATCGTTCTCTCTTCAGAAAATATGCCCCAGTTTTATCGGACAGCCGGACAAAACATGAGACGGCAACCAAGATTTACATCATGGATTCTACGACGATAACGCTGTTCTCAGAGATTCTCAAGGGTGCTGGCCGCAATTCCGAAAATGGAAAGAAAAAGGGAGGCATCAAGGCTCACACCATCATTCAGGAGGATATTGACCTGCCTATATTTGTCGATTTTACTGCAGCTGCCACGAGTGACCATGAGCTGATGAAGAGAATATTCTCCCTGCCAGAAGGCTCGTTCATTACCTTTGATATGGGATACAACGATTATCTGATATGGAAGCAGTTGACCGAGAAAGGATACAAGTTTGTTACCCGCCAGAAGGACAATGCCCGCTTCGAAATCATCGAGAAAAGGAGCTGTCCTGAGAAGGATATCATAGCCGACCAGATCATCGAGTTATCTTCAAACAAACTCGTAGAGCGCCCCATGACTGAAGAGGAATTGAGCCACAGACGTGGGCGTCGTCCTAAATCAGGCATTGTGACAGTGCGTGAATACGTAAAAGGCAAATACCGTTGCCGCAGGATAGTCCGTCGCAGTGATGACGGTAAAGATACTGTCACATTCATTACCAACGTATTGGATCAGAGCGAGATGTCTGCAGAACAGATCTGTGAGACCTACCGCAGACGCTGGGCTATTGAGTGCC
>CAMOJA010000058.1 GCA_946616535.1 uncultured Bacteroidales bacterium
TCCTCGCCGACGAAAAGAACGAACTTCTCATTACCATCGGCTACTTCCCGGTGAAGATCTCTAAATCCAACCTTGACAAGATGTACAAGGTCATCAATGACATGAACAACGAGAACTTGCTCGGAGCCTTCGTCATCGACTCCCGCGACGGTGAGCTCAGTTACCGCGTCACCAACAATGTAGATGACGGCGCTGTCAACGAGCGCGTTGTCATAGCTTGTTTTTTCCAGGTGGTCAATCGCCTTAAAAACACCTACGAAGACATCATGAAAGCCATGTACGGTGGCGAGCAGTATACCTTCACTTTCGGGGACAACGACCAAGAATAGCATCCAAGATATGAAAATGACCGGAATGAATGTCACCACCCGTGACGAAATCCTGGCCAATGTGGTCAGCCTTCAGATTACCGACACCTATATCGGCCAGTTAGCCGGTACAATGACCGTCGGAACGCGACACCGTCTTCCCAAAATCGAAGAGCTCATGAAGGAAGCCCGGGGCAATCCCATACCCTGCGGCTACTATTACATCACGCCCGAACTCGTGGACGAAGCGGAACTGCGGGGTCTTTCTGACCGCGAAATCCAGACGCTCAGTAACCACGGGTCCTTAGGCAAATGTATCAAGGAGCATCATTTAAAAGCCGTTCTTCACTTCCGCCACGACGCAGATTGTTGCCATATCCTGGAACTTCACTGGTTCCAGACGGGGAAGGAACTGGCCGAGAAGCCGCTCGTCACCCTCATCCAGGAAGCGGTAGGGCAGCTCTGCTTCGAAGAACTGTACGATTTCTGCCACCACGAAGACTGGGAGGATCTGTTTTAACTGACAGTTATAGCCATGTTCAAGATAATCAGCCGGACCGATACGGAGAAGCTTCTGGAGAATGCGGGAGCTTTCTCCTCCATAAGCTGCCTGGAGATGGGGTTAAGCATGTACCCCAAGTACTATCGCATTTTCTGCGCTTTCCAGCACACTTTCATCGGCAAAAAGGATGACTTCTTGCGCCAATTGGAAGCATGCGAGCTGCCCGCCGCTCCCCAAAACGCTCAAGCGACCGTTATTCTGGAAATGACGCAGGGGCTGCCTGTGCCGATGATTCAAGGCATCCACTCCTGGGCGAAGAATCGTCTTGGTGCTGCTGCCGTAAAGCGCTTTGTGCCCGTATATCTTTACACGGAAGACTTCCCTGCCCGCCTGACCATCGTCTATCATGACATTCGTCCCCGGCGCTCATATTTGAGCCTCTCCCGTCATCCAAGCGAGCACTTACGTGAAGTGGAACACTGCATCGCAAAGGGGCTTGACAAAGAGATCATGCGAAATAGAGAGATCGGCGTGCTCTCCCCTTTGACAAACTCCGACGTATTTGACGTTATGTACGAGCATCACTTCCTTTGGAGCGGCATTGCAAGGTCAAATACATCGGCAGATGAGGTACTGACCCAACTCCGCCCGGAGATGGAGCAGATTGGCTCGGAATACGCCGTCAGCGGCCTTATTCTCTTTCTGGAGGTAGATAAAACCTTCACCTGCGAGGGTGAAATCCACAATCTGGTGCAGGCTCTCATCGGCATTGCCGGAGGCAAGGATATTGAAACGGCCATCTCTACCCGCATTCGAGAAAGCCACATAAAGAGCATTACCTGCCGGGCCGCTCTCATCGGCAACCCTAAATACATAAAAGGCGAAGTTTATTATGATCTAGGCCAGTACGAGATTCTGCTGCACGAATCAGACAACAAAAAAAGCGGACACATGATTGTTGCCACCATCGAAGATGAGAAGTTCACCTTAGCACGCTATGATTGGGGGAAGTACGATTACAGCCCCTCCGGGCGTACGGACGACCATCACTACTTTGACAGGGACAACACCCGGAGGCTCTACGAAGCCCTTCACCGGAAGAACCCCGATGCTCTTCTCCGAAGCATCCGCAAACGCTTCGCATCCTCCTATTCAGAGGATTCCGACATTGCATTTCTGGAATTCTGCCGCAAACAGGGTATCCGGTGCAAATCTGATTATCACTACTAGAGCCACGTTTGTGCCTGTAATAAAGCGAGTAGAGCAATGAATCATCGCATCCTATTCATCTGCAGCGGCAACATGTACCGCAGCGCCGGCGCCGAGTTCATTCTCCGGAAGAAACTTGCCGATGAAGGAATCACCGGCTGGACGGCAGACTCTGCCGGAACGTTGGAACTGGGCGGAGTATCCCGTCCTGAGGATTTTGGTCACATCCTTGCAGAGCATGGATACGATTTTGGAGGGAATACACAATATGTATACTCAGCCAATGCTGACAAGGCAGACCTTATCCTCTTCATGGAGCCTCAACACCAGCAGGTCCTGCGCAGCATTGTCCCGGAGGAAAATTGGGGCCGGATACATCCGTTCATGTTCTTCTGCTTTGGCAGCCGGGCTATACTGATGGACCCGAGCGGCTATTTCAACGACGACCTGTACCGAGAAACGAGAGACACGCTTGAACGGGGTTGCGACAGGATTATTGAAAAGATAAAAGCCGGAATAATATGATTGACCACAACAAAATGAACAGGGTTATGGCATTCCTGAAAGAGAATGCCTACCCCTACTACGCGCATGCAAATCAAGACCCGGACAGTCTTTGGCAGGACGGAACGTACAGGGCTTTGTTCCATTCTCTTTCCGAAGCGGAACTGGAGCAGTTGAAAGAAATGCTGGATGCAGATCCGGATTGTCCAAGAACTCTGTATTACAAAGCCGCAGGCGTTCTTAAATTCCGGCTCAGAGCCGCGATGACTGCGATTGATACCAATACTCTTTTAAAGTGGTATGCCGATAAGAAAAGCGGCAAGGTCGGTCTGGCCAGCAAGTCTCTTATGCTTAAATTCCCGAAGGAGCCTGTACAAAATCAGGAGGCCATCCTGAAAGCGTTCATCATGGGCGGGAAGAAGGAAATGGAGTGGGCCGGGCGCAAGCTTCGGGACCGCTGGATGGAGTCGCTGGCTACAGAAGTAGACCTGAAATGGAAGTCTACGCACAATCCCACCCTGGGCTATGTGATACTGCGCCATTTCCCTGATGAGTATGTCCTGAAAGAGCAGGATGCCCTCGCAGAGGTTACATCATATGCCTATGTTTGCGCCCGGCTCAGGAATGTCAAAGGTCTCCATATGGATAGCAAAAGGTTGTCCACGCCGGAATTACTTTACGTCTTTGCCAAATGGGAAATGGAAAAATCTACGGCAGTCAATATTGATGTAGTCGCGGAGAGATTTCTGAATGCCTACCTGAATGAAGTGGAGCAAATATCCTCTCATGATATTGGGCTCATCTTCTGGTCTCTTGGAAAACTGGGACTTACGGATACGATTATCCGTGTAAAGCCCAAGTTGGAGAAACTTATGACTTATTATACGTCATCTGATTCACTCCCTGATGAATTTTGATTATCTTGCAGCACAAAAATAAATGCCATGATTATAACAGATACCTCCACCGTAAACCAGGCCTTGACTTCGATTCTGGCCAAAGAAAGCATGATTACCATTGACATGAAGGATATCAAGCAGCTCTTCGGGGACAATTCTTCGCTACGCATGATGAAGATTGCCGGAGATAGCGTTGACGATGTTATTATCAAGCTCAAAGCGGATCTTACCGAAATCGGCGGGTGTCCGGAGAAATATTTTGCCGCCTACGTGAGCATGTCTCTCCGCGTGTCTGACCTTGAGACGCTAAGTGAGGTCACGAACTCCGCCAGTAAGTATAAGCACACCCTTATTTACGAGACCCAGCCGGAAGGGAAGATTGTGCTGTATTACTTTTTCTAATCACCTATAACGCACTTTCCCCGCAAAAACGCGTTATAGGTACCATCGGCCCGGGACGTGTAACGCGAAAAAGGGCCG
>CAMOJA010000059.1 GCA_946616535.1 uncultured Bacteroidales bacterium
AGACGTTTATTTTTTATGTTTTTCCTTATTGACTCTGTAGTTACCACAGGGATTACCCTTTTCTCAGAGTAGAAAGACAACAGTAATCGTTCTGCATTTTAGAGAAAGGAAAGGGGAAAAATGACGAACAAAGAATTGGCATCCAAGATCATTGCGCTCGTCGGGGGAGAAGAGAATATATCAGTCCTGACACACTGCGCTACTCGCCTGCGCTTTAACCTCAAGGATAACAGCAAGGCAGACATTGAGGCACTCAAGGGCCTTGAAGGCGTATTAACCGCACAGTTAAAGAGCGGACAGCTTCAGGTTGTCATCGGGGCAAAGGTCAACGCGATTTTTGATGAAGTTTCCGCACAGGTCCACATTACGGAAGGCGGGGCGTCTGTTGAAGAGCCCTCCAAAAATAAGGTCGGTGCCGTCATAGAGACGATCTCCGGCATATTTGCGCCGACACTGCCGGTTCTGATCGGCTGTGGTATGTTTAAGGCAATCGTGTCTCTGATCACGAACCTTCATCTGATGCCCGGCGACAGCAGTTTCATCGTTATCATGTCCATGATCGGTGATCTGATTTTCTATTTCTTCCCCTTCTTCCTGGCAGTCAGCGCTGCAAGGAAATTTAAGGTCAGTGAATATCTGGCGCTGGCACTTGCAGCGGCGTACATGTATCCCACGATCATGAACGGTGCGGCGGCAGTTGCAGAAGGCGGCCCTGCGACAATGCGTTTTCTTGGCCTTCCCATCCTGTTCGTGAATTACAAATCAACCGTCATTCCGATCATACTCTCCGTCTGGGTTCTGAGTCTGATCTACAAAAAGATCGACAATCTGGTTCCTGATTTCCTGAAGATACTGCTTACATCCATGATTGTCCTGTTCATCATGGTACCGCTGGAACTGGTCGTTCTAGGGCCCATCGGCTCTTACATGGGCACATACATCGCTAAGTTTATCGACTGGTTCTACAATGTCGGCGGAATTATTGCAGCGGCGCTGCTTGGCGGAACTCGCTCCCTGCTGACAATGATGGGCATGCATTATGCGCTTGCTCCCCTTCAGATCCAGCAGATTGCAGAGACCGGAGGTTCGACTTTGCTGGTCAGTGCTCTGACTGCTAACTTCTCCCAGGCCGGTGCAGGCTTCGGTGCTTTCCTTCGCCTGAAAGACAAACAGATGAAATCCGTCGCCGGATCAGCAGCACTCTCCGCGGTGCTTGGTATTACGGAGCCTGTCATGTATGGTGTCAACCTGAAGTACAAGAAGCCCTTTGCCTTTGGTATGGCTTCCTCCGCAGTCGCTGCCGCATTCCTGTCCCTGTTCCATGCACGTGCTATGGCATATGCGCCGCCCGGACTTTTCACGATCATCACCTATGAGGCGGACAGCTTTGTGTTCATTATCATCGGTGCCCTCATCGCTTTCGGACTGGCTGCTGTTCTGACCTTCCTGTTTGGTATTCCCGCAGAAGAAGTCTCTGCATCAGAGAAGGCGAGCACCGATACCGGCAATGCACAGCCTGCTCCTGCTATGATCAATGGTGAACTCACTATCGCTTCCCCGATTAAGGGAAAAGTCATCCCTCTCAGCGAAGTGCCCGACGCTGCTTTCAGCGAAGGGGCAATGGGACAGGGCGTCGGCATTGAGCCCTCCGAAGGCAAAGTCTATGCGCCGTTTGATGGTACTGTAGATATGCTCTTCGACACAAAGCACGCCGTTGGCCTCACAAGCAGCGAGGGTGTGGAGCTGCTGATCCATATCGGCCTGGATACCGTGGAACTGAACGGACAGTATTTTGACGCGCATGTGAAGAACGGCGACCCCATCAAAAAGGGCCAGCTTCTCATCGAGTTTGATAAAGACAGCATTGCGAAGAAATATTCCACCGTTACGCCGGTGCTTGTGACTAATTTCGACAATTACAATAAGATTGAGGGAATCTCCGGCATGGCAACTGATAACGAAACTGCGATTATTAAGATTCAGTGAGGCTTGTCAAAAGATAGGAGGCACTATGAATAACAGATTACCTGACGGATTTTTGTGGGGCGGCGCGACGGCAGCCAATCAGTATGAGGGGGGCTATCTATCGGGCGGAAAGGGCCTGTCCACATTGGACGCCATTACGGGAGGCAGCCACACTTCGCCGAGAATGATCACTTTTCGCACCGCAGAAGGTGAGTTGAAAAAAGTGACCAAAGAACAAGCGCTGCCGGAGGGAGCCACCGGTTACATTGATCCGGATCTTTACTATCCAAGTCATGTGGCTACAGATTTCTATCATCACTACAAAGAGGATATTGCCCTCTTTGCCGAGATGGGCTTCAAGTGTTTCCGACTGTCGATCGTCTGGTCCAGAATTTGCCCGAACGGAATGTATGATGTCAACGAAGAAGGTCTGCAGTTCTATGACAACGTGTTTGATGAATGCCTGAAGTATGGCATTGAGCCGGTCGTAACGATTAACCACTTTGACACACCGATGTACCTGGCGGATGAATATGACGGCTGGGCAAGTCGGGATCTGATCGATTTCTATGTGTTCTTCTGTAAGACGATCTTTGAGCGCTATAAGAACAAAGTAAAATACTGGATGACCTTCAATGAGATCAATTTCCTCAGAAGCTGGACGCAGATCGGCATACACAACAACGACCCGGCTACTAAGGCGCAGGCGCACCATCACCTGTTTGTCGCAAGCGCCAAGGCTGTGCAGCTCGGACATTCGATCAATCCGGACTTCAAGATCGGCATGATGGTCTCGTATATCCCGAGCTATCCCATGAGCTGCCGCCCGGAAGATGTATGGGAGGCAATTGATTTCAACCACGAAAAAGAATTTTTCATGGACGTGCAGTGCCGGGGAGTGTATCCGAATTACCGGCTGAAGATGTACGAACGACTTGGAATTGATGTGAAAATGGAGCCGGAGGATGCCGGGATTCTCAGAAACGGAACAGTCGATTATATAGGCTTCAGTTACTATATGTCCACTGTTTCCACAACGGATAAGAATGCGGAAATGACCGGCGGAAACCAGATCATGGCGTACCGGAATCCGTATTTGAAACAGTCGGAATGGGGATGGGCGGTAGATCCGCTTGGTCTGCGTATTTCCCTCAACCAGATTTATGACCGCTATCGCCTGCCCATGTTCATAGTAGAAAATGGATTCGGAGCAGTGGATACCATTGAACCGGATGGAACCATCAATGACAACTATCGCATTGACTATTTCCGCCAGCACATTCAGGCGATGAAAGATGCGGTGCTGATCGATGGCGTGGATCTCATGGGATACCTGCCCTGGGGATGCATTGACCTGGTCTCGGCCGGCACCGGTGAAATGAAAAAGCGTTACGGCTTTATCTACGTCGATATGGACGACCAAGGGCACGGCACGCTTAACCGCATGAAGAAAAAGTCCTTCTACTGGTACAAGCATGTGATTGAGACAAACGGGGAAGAATTGTAAAACACGGTGTGAGAATATGGTAGAAGCACCGGAGGATATTTGAGATGAAATACAAGGAGCCGGCCTCTTTTTATTTGATGCCCTGCACGGCCATGGAATTTAAGGATTCTGAGACGATCAGAGTCTGGAAGTACGGTACGGAAGAGCCTGATATC
>CAMOJA010000060.1 GCA_946616535.1 uncultured Bacteroidales bacterium
CTCCCCCAGGCCTTGACCGGAGCAAGGGTAGGAGGTTGTAGCGGTGCGATGTAGTGAGCCTGCCTTTTTTGTGCCCGTTACTCGACACGCTGCCCTGCTAAGTTATATACATGCCCATGGCGAAGAATCAGGATCTGCTCGCCCCGAAGGATCTTACGCGGTGGCTCTTCTTTGTAGATCGTCTCTACCGCCGTCATGTCCATCGTGTAAGCGACCCACGCGTCGGGGATGCCGTAACCGTAGTGCGTCGCGTCCGGTGTAGCGTAGCGGTCTGCCGAACGAAGGATGCGCTCGCGGATCTGCATCGCGTTCTCCGTCGGATAAGCCGACCAAAGACATGCGGCAAGACCCGCCAATAAAGGTGTCGCAAAACTCGTTCCGTTACTGCGGATAATCACTCCGTCCGGGTTGATCACCGCCGCCTGGACGCCTACGGCGCACACGTCCGGCTTCACTCTGCCGTCCGCAGAAGGACCATGGCTGGAGAACGAACCTATCGTCCGTAAGGTATCTACGGCGCCGACCGTCAGGATGCTATCCGCGTCCGCCGGGGCTGAGATCGTCTCCCATGGCTTGCTGCCTTCGTTCCCGGCTGCCGCACACACCAACATCCCTTTCCTTGCCGCTATCATCGCCGCTATGCTCGCCCGCGTCGTCCGGCCGTCCAAAGCACTCTTGTCCAAGTCCCACGACGCGTTGTCAAACTGGCTGTAACCTAACGACACGGAGAAGATATTCACCCCTAACGAATCGGCTTTCTCTAACGCCGCTACGAGGTTATCCATCTCTTTGGGGCTTTCCGTCGCGTATTCCTCCGACCGCATGAGGTAGTATTTTGCTTGCGTCGCAGCGCCGTGATAACCCTCTCTGATGCCGGTGATAGCGCTCAGACAACACGTCCCGTGATGGCCCGTCGAACCGAAGAAATCACCCTTGTCGTCCGTGAAATCGTAATGGCCTGATAGCAGGCTGTCACGGAAACACGAGAGGGTGTCGGCGTTCTGAAACCCTCCGTCGCAGACCGCCATCAGGATGCCTTGTCCGTGGTAGCCTGCCTGGTGCAGCGGCGGAAGATTATACACCTCCTGCTGCTTGTCGCTCATGAGCGGATCGGACTCTTCGGCGGCAAAGTACTCTTCGGTTTCCCATTTCTGCCTGCCGGGGGCGTTTTGCTTGGGCATATTCGTACTGTCTCGAGTCATCTCAATGCCATCGACGAAGCGCAAGCGCAGCACCGCCTGTGCCGTCTCTTCCTTCATCTCGCAGGTCACCCCGTTGAACCACCGGCTCTCATGATGGATCCGTACGCCCATCTTCCTCAGACTGTCTTTATATAACGTACAAACGGGATAATCTCTCTCGTCTGTCGGGATACCCCATTGAGCCCGTTGCGCTACCGCCCTGGGCGACAGCGCAGGAGCACTCTTCTGAGGCTTGTCCGTAAACGAGACAAAATAGATATGTAATAAAATGATCAGATGAATCATACTCAGTCTGTCTATCGTAGCACCAGCTGCACGACGTTCTCTACATGCTGCGTATGGGGGAACATATCGACCGGCTGCACCTTCGTCACGCGGTATTTGGGATCTAAGAGCTGCAAGTCCCGTGCCTGCGTCGCGGGGTTGCAGCTCACATAGACGATCCGTTTGGGTTCCGCCTTTAGGATCACGTCGATCACGTCTTCATGCATGCCTGCCCGGGGCGGGTCGGTGATGATGACGTCAGGACGGCCGTATTGAGCCACAAAAGCATCATTCAAAATATCCTTCATGTCCCCTGCGAAGAAGAGAGTGTTGTCGATGCCGTTGATCTTCGAGTTCACTTTCGCGTCCTCGATAGCTTCCGGAACGTACTCGATACCGATGACTTGCCGAGCCTGCTTCGCTACGAAATTGGCGATTGTCCCCGTACCCGTATAGAGGTCATATACCAGGGGTTTATCTATTTCTTCATTTTTAATTTTTAATTTTTCATTTTTAATTTTTAATTCCTCAAACGCCATCTCCCGGGCTACTTTGTATAGCTCGTACGCCTGCTCCGTATTCGTCTGGTAGAAGGATTTCGGACCTACTTTGAACCGCAGACCCTCCATCTCCTCGTAGATATGATCCTGACCGAAATACACGTGTACCTCGAGGTCACCGATGGTGTCGTTATATTTCGTGTTCTCGACGTATAGCAGCGAGATTATCTCCGGAAACTCCTGATGGAGGTACTCCAAAAAACTCTTGATTCTTGACTCTTGACTCCCGACTCTCTCTCCAAAGGAGACAATCAGCATCAACTCGCCCTTGTGGTTGTTCCTCAGAATCAGCGTTCGTAGCAGTCCCTCGTGCGTGTGCTCATTATAGAAAGTCAACCCGTGCTCGCGTGCGTAAGTGCGAACGGAGTTACGGATCCGGTTGTTGATCTCCGGCATGAGGTGACATTCCTCGATATCCAGCACCTTGTCGAACGCCCCCGGTATATGAAATCCCAAGCCGGGCTCCATTTTTAATTCTTCATTTTTAATTTTTAATTCTTCCAACTCGTTGGAAGTCAGCCATTTCCGGTCTGCACAAGTGAACTCGAGTTTGTTGCGGTACTCGTAGATATGCTTGGAGCCTAAGATAGGGCTTATCTCCGGCAACTCGATTTTCCCGATGCGTGTCAGGTTATCGACGATCTGTTGTTGTTTGTATCTGAGTTGCTCCTCGTACGGCAGGATCTGCCATTTGCAACCTCCGCACACGCCGAAATGCTTGCACTTCGCTTCGCAACGCACCTCCGACGGCTTCACGATACGTATCACACGCGCTTCCATGAAGCTGTGTTTCTTCTTCGTCACCTGCAGGTCCACCACGTCGCCCGGCACGCAGTTCGGCACGAAACACACAATGCCCTCAATCTTCGCTAACGCTTTCCCTTCCGCTGCCACGCCGGTGATGGTGATGTTTTCCAAAACAGGTAAATTCTTCTTTTTGCCCATAATCATCCAAATTTGGCTGCAAAGGTACACTTTTTTTTGCATATATGCAAGCGCTAATGCGCTTTTTTTCCTTTTTTTTCTTGCGTATCTCGTTTTTTTGTTGTACCTTTGCGGCATGATTGGTAAGCGATGGATCATAGGATGCTGGATTGTGGCGATGGGAGGATATCTCATGGCCTGTGCTCCCCAGGCTGTACGTGAAGCAGAAGATGTCGTTGCGCAGGCGGACAGCCTATGGCATGCCGGCAAACAATACGGCATAGACGAAGGCGACAGCGCCACTCTTGCGCAAGCGTATAAGACATTAGAAGCTATCCCCCTTCCTTTCAGGGAAGGGCTGGGGTTAGGCTCTCCTTATGCCCATGCCTGCTATCACTACGGCAAACTTCTCCGTGCCAAGGGCAATCCCGCGGAAGCCATGCAGGTGTTCATCGCCGCCACTCATTCCGGCACAAAAGACTACCATATATTAGGGCGGGTGTATAATAATATGGGTGACATTTGCCATCTGGCAAGTGAGTTTCAGTTGTCATACGACATGTTTGAGCAATCGGCAAATATGTATCTAAAGAATGGAGATAGTTTGCTATATTATTACTGCCTCAATGATATGGC
>CAMOJA010000061.1 GCA_946616535.1 uncultured Bacteroidales bacterium
TTCTCCATCGCCATCATGGCGTAAGATGCTTCTTATCCCTCGGCTCCGCTCCCTCGATTCCGGTCCCTCTTAAGTTTCCCTCCCCCACTTATACCTTGTATCTTTTTTGTGTAAAATGTGAGAAAATTAATACAAGCTATGTAGGGGGAGGGTTAATGAGGAAGCTTGGTCAGTTCGGCGTAGAGGTCCAAACCGTTAGCAGTCAGACGGTAAGCCTGCTCTGGTAGGTTGGGATGGGCAGGACAAGTCATCGTTACAAGTCCCTGAGATACCGCCGGCTTCAGATAGTTATTGATGAATACGGCACGGCTCTTCTGCTTTAGATGCAGTCCGTCTACGATTGCACGGCGAGGTAAGGTCGCCTTACCGATCACCAGCACCATCTTCTGGATGCGTACATCCACTTTGAGAGGTGCAGACACAGGAGTAGGCAACGGTTCGGAACGAAGTTGCCGCAAACCACCTACGGACAGGTCGATACATACTTCGCAGCCCGCTTTACCCGCAGCGTCATTGCGTACCTGCCTAGCGTATTGTACCTCATGACCGGCATCAACCAGCGCCTTCATCACCAGCGGACGGTATGCCTCGCTCTCCTTGGAGCACTTGATATAGATCTTCATGGCTATAATTATTTGTTCCTTCAGACGATGTTTATCATTTCCGCTGCAAAGGTACTAAAAAATTCCGAACCCCACAACAGCTTGTATCTTTTTTTGTGAAATTTATATAAAATTAATACAAGCCGTACTAAGAACTGTCCCACTTATACCTTGTATCTTTTTTACAAAAATACATGCAAAATTAATACAAGCTATCCGGGGGGAGCGAGAAGCAGAGCGTTAGAGGCTGCTTTGAAAAAGAAAGGCTATAAAAGAAAGTAACCAAAGAAAAATTAAAAAAGAAAAAAATGATGATGATTATTATTTATTATTCGTAGTATACTCTTCATCATCAAATAATATTAAAATTTTATGTCTAATGAAAAAAGCTCTTTTGATTATATGTGGGACCTGCTTAACCCACCGCGGGAGTTTCACAACATGCGCGGCAAGTGCGAGACGAACCTCTGGAACACGCTCAGCATTCACATGCAGCACCGCATTTATCGTCTCATCCGAGACCGTAAGCGTGCAGGCAAACCGGTAGACCCAAATCCATGGTACGCTATAGTGAATGCTCGCGATGCTGAACCTACAAACTATAACGGTTCCCCCGCTATAGATGACGTAGCCAAGACTACCAAAATGGTCGTCGCGTGGTACAAAGAACGGGCAGGCATCTACACCCTCGAAGAAGCCCTTGCGCTTAAACTCAGCATCATCCGGGAGTTTAATTAATGAATAATGATTAATGAATAATGAATATTTATGAGCGCGTATCCTTTATACGATATACCGTACTTGGTACGAGATCCAAACGACTCCTATATGTCGCTTGTACGACACCAACGTGAAGTGGAAAGCCAAGCGATTGTCGATGAGTATTTCATTGAGAGAGACAAAGGAACCTCCGCAGGATGGGCAAAAAAATTAGTAGCCAGAAAGCACGAAATCCCAACCATCCGCGTGAGCCACTGCCTCAGATGGTACTACCAAGAAGCCGTAAGACGAAAGAAATACGATTTTTTGATAAAATTTCCACCTGAAAAGGAACACATTGTTCACTTTTGACGTATATTTGCACCGGATTTTGAATAAAGGTCCGGTGTTTTAGTAGTCTAAGAGCAGCGCAAGGTCAGCGTAACGTCTGCTGCGCTTACGCTAATACTCGCACGACTAAAAACACAGTTTTTGTGGAGTGCTGCGTATTGCGCTACGCTTTCCCCATAAATTAAAATTTCTGGGGGCCCCAAGTAACGATGAGTTACACCGAAGTTGAAATGAACTTGAAATGATAGAAAACTGCATTCAATGCAGGGAAATTAACATACAATATTAACATTCTAAACTTTAACTATTATGGCAAAGTATGAACCGATTGAGATGGTGAAGTCTTACAGCGGTAAGATTTGCGAGCACAGCGATGTGTATTTCGCGAAGAAAGGTAAGACCCTTTACACCGGAAAAATCTGTAACCCGCGTACCCAAGCGTTCAGCGCTGAGGAGTTGGCTCGTCAGGAGAAGTTTGCACAAGCCCGTGCAGCTGTCAAGGCACTGACTGCAGAGCAGAAAACCGCTTATGCGGAGGCGTTTGCGAACCAAAAGAAGTATTCTTCGCTGCAAGGGTACATGTTCGCAATGGAGTACGCGAAACTCGTGTAAACCTTATTTATTAACAAACCTAAATCTTAACAAATTATGGCAAAAGTAAAATGGGCTGAGGGTATCGAGTATGTATCCGGCCTTTTAACCAAACGCCCGAAAGCGGGCAGTATGCACAGTGACCACTGTAGTGCTCTGTTGGCAACCCACCGTGTGGCAGCCACCGAAAACCCTGTATGTACCCGTCTCTACATGGTAGGACCGTACAAGCGTTCGACCCCGCTGTCGTCCAATGAGTTGGATGCACGTGCACGTTTCTCCGCTGTTTCCGCTGCTGTCAAAGCACGTAAGAACGATCTGAACTCGATCACTCAGGATCAGATCAACTTCGCTGCGCAGAAGGACACGGCCGGTGGCAAGAAAACCATGCGTGCCTACCTGTGGAAGGTTTGCGGCAATGAGTACGATGCTGCCCACAACGGCTAAGGAAGGAGGTCGTTTAGAACCCCAGAAGCCATTCGGATAGCGCATATACTCCTCAAAAAACATGCTGCCCCGCATTCGTGTTACGCGTTCCCCAACCGCTCCACAACGTTTTTGCCGGAGTACATGCTAATCTTCCGCTGAAGCGGAGGGGTTCTAAACAAACCTTTAAAAAGAAAGGAGAAAAAAAATGAATAAACAACAGATCATTAAGATTATCATTTCCGTGCTGATTGCGGCGTTGACGGCGCTGGGAGCGGCTTTCGGGCTGAGTTCGTGCAACGTGACGCGGACGGTGACGACCAAGTCGGAGTACTGGCAGAAAGCCGACACGTCCGTGGTCATCCAGACGAAGACTATTGAGACGTATGATGCGAGCAAGAAGCTGTAACGTGGCGGCAGAGCATAGCTACCTACTCTGACTAAGGAGTTCTTATCTCGCAGAGCTCGAACGATTATTTCTATGTCCTTGCAGCGGTGAGGGCTGCTGCGGACTCGCGCGGCGCACTTACTCCTTCGAACGTCCCCCGGACCTTCTCGGTGCGCCTTA
Organism: uncultured Bacteroidales bacterium; assembly: GCA_946616535.1. Next base: position 3,238 of record CAMOJA010000061.1, read on the forward strand.
ACCGCTTCACCACACAACGCGTGCAGACCTGCACTGCGACGTGGAAGAGGTACAGACATTTTAAAAGCCCCCGCTATCTTGCGATAACGAGGGCTTAAAAGTGGCGGCTACCTACTCTCCCACAACGCAGTGCAGTACCATCGGCGATGCTGAGCTTAACGACCCTGTTCGGAATGGGAAGGGGTGGGACCTCAGCGCTATAACCACCTAAATAAAGGTTAAAGTTGAAAGTTGAAAGTTGAAAGGAAAACCTCCCAAAATCCAGCCCCAACTTATGGGGTTGACACATTAGCGAATGTAAAGCGCTCACGCGCAAGACAATCAAATCCGA
>CAMOJA010000062.1 GCA_946616535.1 uncultured Bacteroidales bacterium
GCCGCTTTACTGGTAGCAGGTCTCGTTACCTGTGGTCTGCTGGCCGGTTGCGGCGGCGGTGACAAGAAGGATGCTCCGAAAGATGGCGGCAAGGCAGCTGTCAAAGTACTGAACTTTGGCTGCCAGATGTATTCCGATGGTCTGATCGATCCGACCCTTCAGACCAACACTGCATGGAACGTAAGCCGCTTTGGTATCGGTCAGACTCTGTTCCGCTTTGACGACAATGTAAAACCGATTCCCCAACTGGCGGAATCCGCTACTCCCAGCGACGGCAACAAGACCTGGACCATCAAACTGAAAAAGGGCGTTAAATTCAGCAACGGCGTTGAAATGACGGCTACGAAGGTTAAGGAATCCCTTGACTGGGTACGTGAAAAAGGCGCCAAGGGTTCCACCAACCCCACCAAGTTCCTGGATGCGAAGGCTGTCGTAACAGCTGACGATAAGGCCGGCACCATTACTATTAAGTCCGAAAAGGCTTATGCTAACATGCCTGCTAATCTGGCTGACCCCGCAATGAGCATTATGGATTACACTGGGTCCAAAAACCCGAAAACCGGCATTATCGGAACAGGCCCCTACATGGTTAAGAGCTTCAAAGACCATGTGGGTTATGAACTGGCTGCAAACCCCCATTACTGGAACGGCAAGGCTCCGTATGAAACCGTCAACATCCTGTTCATGGGTGATGCTTCTGCCAAAGCTAACGCTTTGCGCGCCGGTCAGATCGACCTGGCAGAAAACATTATGAACGTTGCGGACCTGAAGGCCCTGCAGGCTGACAAAAAGTTCACTGTGCAGATTGCACCGGGCACCCGTTGCGGCTTCAGCTGGATGAACATGCGTGAAGGCCGTCCGCTGGCCAACAAAGCTCTGCGCCAGGCTGTGCTGAAAGCCATCGATTATAAGACCATCTGCAAATCCAACACCATCGGCGGTCTGTACACTCCCGGCCCGTCTGTCATCCCCAGCTCTTTGGGTATGGGCTTTGACAAGCTGAAGAATCCCTATGAATACGATCCGGAAGGCGCCAAGAAGATCCTGGACGACGCCGGTATCAAAGATACCAACGGCGACGGCATCCGTGAACTCAACGGAAAAAATATCGAACTCCGTTACGTTTCCTATGCGAACCGCCTGCTGAACGACTTCTCCGATGCCCACACTCAGTATCTGAAGGCTGTAGGCATTGGCGTAAAGAGTGAGTACGGCAGCTCTGACGACCAGTGGACCAAACTGGTTGCCGGCGAATATGACCTGAACAACAACAACTGGAACACCATGATTGCCGGTTCCAATACATCCTATATGGGTAACTGGTGGAGCAAGAACAAGGACAACTTCTGCGGCTTCAAGAGCGATGCTTACGACAAGGCTTATGAAGAAATGATGGTTACCATGGACCAGAAGCGCTACGAAGAGCTGATGTTACAGTGCCAGCAGATTCTGATCGATGAAGCTGCGGTTCTGGTAGACGGCTACTACAACAGCTGCATCATCTACAACGACAAGGTCGCTTCCGCCCATATGTATCCGCTGGATTACTACTGGATCACCGACGAAATTAAGCCGGCCGGCGCGAAATAAGCCAATCATCCGCTTATAAGCGTTGCAACAGTAAATACAAAAGGATACGGCTTATGCCGTATCCTTTGTATAATTTTTTCTGTAATCTGCAAGAAATCTCTTATGGAGCTGAGAAGATTAAATTGAACAGTTAATCTGGTGAACTGTTCAATTTATTGATGAACAGTTCCTATGACAAGGAGAGAAGTCAATGAATAAGAACGCTATTATTTCCAGATTGCTGCAAATGGTGATTGTATTGATCGGCATCAGCTTTCTGACTTTTTTATTAACTTACCTGTCTCCGGGCGATCCTGCGCGCAACCTGTTCACTGCAAGCGGTATCATGCCCACCTCGGAAATGATTGAAGAGATGCGCCATAATCTGGGTCTGGATAAACCGTTTTTCACCCAGTATACGGATTGGATCTTTAACTGCCTGCATGGCGATTTCGGACAGTCTTTCATGTTGCAGAAGCCCGTTACGGAACTTTTGCTGGATCGCCTGTGGCCGACGCTGAAGCTTACGTTGGCATCCACCATTCTCATGCTTTTATTTGCGGTGCCGCTTGGCGTAATTTCGGCGGTGCATCACAACAAGCCCATTGACTATCTGGTACGCGCAATTACCTTTTTTGGCGTGTCCATTCCTAACTTCTGGTTCGGCCTGATGCTGATTCTGATATTCTGCGTTAAACTGCGGCTTCTGCCGGTCGTTTCTTCCGCAGGGGATTTTAAATCGCTGATACTTCCTGCTATAACGCTGGCTGTTGCCATGACGGCCAAGTACACCCGCCAGGTTCGTACGGCGGTGCTGGAAGAACTGCACTCTGATTATGTCATCGGCGCCCGGGCCCGCGGCGTATCGGAAAACAAGATCCTGTGGGGCAACGTGCTTCCCAACTCCCTGCTGCCGCTTATCACCATGCTGGGCCTGTCTATCGGCTCCCTGTTGGGCGGTACCAGCGTAGTGGAAATCATCTTCTCATATCCGGGTCTGGGCAATCTGGCGGTATCCGCCATCATGTCCGCGGACTATTTCCTGCTTCAGGGGTATGTGCTCTGGGTTTCTGTCATCTATATGATGATCAACCTTCTGGTCGACATCTCCTACAATTATGTAGATCCCCGCATGCGGTTGAGGAGGTAAGGATATGGATACGAGTAAGAACAAGTTTCTGAGCAATAAAGGCTTTGTCCTTTTCTCCATATTGGCTGTGATCGTCGTACTTATCGCGGTTTTTGCCCCGGTTCTGGCCGGTGGTATCGATCCCACAGCCGGCAATCTGGCGGATGCGATTATGGCGCCGGATTCTAAACACCTTTTCGGTACAGATAAAATGGGACGTGACATTTATGCCCGCGTCCTGTACGGAGCCCGAATTTCTTTGGCCTCTACATTTGTCCTGGTATTGGCTGTTTTTGTAATCGGCACCGCCCTCGGCGTGCTGGCCGGCTATTTTGGCGGCTGGGTTGACGCAATCATTATGCGTATCGCCGATATGATGATCGCCTTCCCGGGCCTGGTACTGGCCATTGCAGTTGCCGGTATGCTGGGCGCCAGCATGCGTAACGCCATCATCGCCATTGCGCTGGTTACCTGGCCTAAATATGCGCGTATGGCCCGGTCCCTGGTGCTGAAAGTCCGTCACACGGATTATGTGTATGCAGCCATCGTTACCGGTTCCAGTACCTGGCGCATGCTTTGGAAATACATGTTGCCGAATACTATTACAACGCTTGTCATTACAGCAGCCACGGATATCGGCGGTATGATGATGGAACTTGCGGCCTTGTCCTTCCTGGGATTTGGCGCGCAGCCGCCCACGCCGGAATGGGGTTCCATGCTGAATGAAGGACGCGACTTTATGCAGTCTGCGCCCTGGCTGATGGTGTATCCCGGTCTTGCTATTTTTATTACGGTCGTGATCTTCAATATGCTGGGCGATAATCTCCGGGATATTCTGGATCCGCGGGAAGAGTAAGGG
>CAMOJA010000063.1 GCA_946616535.1 uncultured Bacteroidales bacterium
TGCCGGCGAAGGCCGGTTCATGACCACCGCCGAGATCTCCGACAAACTCGTCTCCTGGGGAAGTATCAAAAAACCGATGAGTATGAGCCGCTTAGGGATGGTGCTCCAGCAGGCAGGCTTCCAGAGCAAGCGGATGAATCATGGCAAGACGCGCGGATGGATAGTAAGAGAGAGGGGATTAGAGGAAGTAAATGCTAATCGCAATATAGAAGGTAGAGGCTGACAGGCTGACAGGCTGACACCCTTTTCCTAAAACTATACACACATACGCGTGTGTGAGATTTATAAACGAGGGTGTCAGCCGTCAGCCTGTCAGCCTAAAAACTTCGTCCATTGCGTCCGAATTTTATTCGGACATCCCTTCTAAAACATCGTTCATTAGGTCGGATGTTATCCGACATCCGCCTGACATCCACCCTATAACTGCCTAATTACTGCCTATTTGAGGCCTATTTACGGCTCAAAACCGCGATATGACCGCGACGTGACCGCGACCTCTACGTACTGTTACACTAAAATAAAAAAGATATGAGAATCATTCCTATTATGCCGATAGAATCCATGTATGGCATGGTCTATCAACGAGCCGGATATTACATCCGCCGATCATCCAAAGGTAAACTCTACAGCTGCCGCTGCCCGGACCGCTCCGGGCATGTCAAAACACCTGCTGAAGCCGCTAACCAGAAACGTTTCGCGGCGAGGTACGCAGGAAAACATAACCATTAATCATTAACTCTAAAATTTATTGTATTATGCCGAAAGTCAAAATGATGGCGGGTATCGCCTCTATTTCCGGTAAATTCGGGAACATGTATTTCCGTACCGACAAAAAATCTGGACGTGTCTCTTTGTGCAACTTGCCGAAGACCCAATGCGCCCTTACCGAAAAACAAAAACTCCATCATGCCCGTTTCGCCGCCATCGCCCGGATCGTTGCACGAATGAAGGCAGAAGGCTCCAAGAAAAGCAGAAAGCAACTGTGGAAAATTGCTACGAAAGCCTATGAAAGCAATGCTTAAATCAGAACTGGCAACAGCTGCGGGAGTGTCCACGGACACTTTCCGCCGCTGGCTCCATTCGGACTTCGACTACCTCCGTTCGCAAGGTATCACACCCAAGACCAAAGTCCTTCCCCCGCAAGTCGTCCGCTACCTGTGCGAGAAATATGATATAGAGGTGTAGAAATGGACGAAAAGCATAAAAAATGCATAAAAATTACATTTTTTTACCAAAATGTTTCCGTATATGGAAACTTTTTTGTACCTTTGCACCCGATTTCAAAGAATAATCGCATTATGACAGAGCAAAAGCCCAAATTTGATGTGTTGTATTCCGAAGAAGCAGATGCTTTCTTGGAGGCGCAGACTGAAAAAGTGCGAACAAAGATACTATATAATATCTTGAAAGCATCCTATTCAACTGATCCTAAGTTATTTAAGAAATTAGAGAATACGGATATTTGGGAGTTCCGAACCTTGTTTGATAATATTCAATATCGCTTATTGGCATTTTGGGATAAACGAAATGGACAACAGACATTAGTTATTGCAACCCATGGCTTTATCAAGAAGTCGCAAAAGACGCCAAAACAAGAAATTCGGCATGCCGAGTCTATAAAGGATATATACTTTAATCAAAAATAATTAGGAGGGCATACTATGCAATTTTACACACAAGATCAAATGGTCGATAAGCACGTAGGTGTCAAGGGTACAGCAGCGCGTGCTGAGTATGATGAGCAAGTAGAATTGATGCTCGTAGGCGAGGCGATTCGCAAAGCTCGTCTGGCTAAATCGTTATCACAGGAACAATTAGGAGAGATGGTAGGTGTTCAAAAAGCGCAAATCTCACGTCTGGAGAATGGCAAAAACCTTACGTTATCCTCTATCTGTAAACTCTTCAAGGCGCTTGGTCAACAGGTGTCATTAGATATTCCATCTATTGGCAGAGTAGCTCTTTGCTAACCCCGAACACCTTTTTTCTCCCTATCTAAAGCGGCTGTTTCAACAGCCGCTTTTCTTTGTTTATAGCCGTAAACATCGTTTAGTTCAGTGATGTCTGGCGTTGTCCTATGAGTGTGTTTTCAAAACCCCTTATCTTTGCATTGAATTTGAAAAACAGTTATACGATGTATCTTAGATTTGTAAGACATAATCAGCTTGGCGGGAATATAAACCGCGGAAGCCTCTATACCGTTCACTTCGAGCCCAATGAAAAGGGCGGGTATAACGAACACCCATCACTCATCAGTGACGCGTATGAGATAGCTTCCGGGGCGGATTATCCGCCAGCGCTGATTTATCAAGCCGAAGTCCGGCGCGTGAATGGCCACATGCGTCTGTCCTTCGGCACAGGTGACCGACGATCCTTGCTGCACCTTATTGATCGCGATGCGCGCGAGCGGTTCTTCACGGAACTCCTTGGCGCCCTCCGCGACCATGAAGATGTCCGCATCGAGGTCGCGTTCGGCAAATTTTATTACTAACCTTAACAAAATTTTTAAAGAATGGCTGAAATTAAACCCGGAGCGTCTTCCCGACGGAACGGGAAGAGCGGCCTCCGCCTAGAAGGGCTTTTATAATTTAACTTTTATTAATTATGGCAGAAATTAAACCTATTGCGCTTATCGAAAGTATGCGGAAGAAGGTATGTATGCACAGCGATGTGTATTTCCGCACGAACAAGCAAACCGGTAAGACCTTCACCGGCAAGCTCTGCTACCCCTCGGACAAGGAACCGTCTGCCGCACAGATCGCCGCGAAAGCACGTTTCGCGAAGGTCGTCGCTGCAGTACGCACTATCCTCAACGACCCGACGGAGAAAGCCAAACTGCAGGCAGAGTACAAATCCCAAACGAAGATCGGCTCGCTCTTCGGCTATGCGATGCATAAGCTGAACGCCAACTACGACGAGAGTGGCGATCCCATCAACGGCTAACCCTTTAACCCTAACCCACTATGACTAAGAAAGAGATTGCAAAAGTAATCATCTCCGTGCTGATCGCTGCCCTCACGGCATTGGCGGCAGGCTTGGGACTGAGTTCCTGCAACGTCACCCGGACCGTCACCACGCGAAGCGAGGCATGGCAACGCGGCGACACCTCCGTCGTCATCCAAACCAAGACCGTAGAGACGTATGACGCGTCGAAGAAACTTTATTAATTATTATTCGTAACCAAAAAAGCGCAGGCAGCGTCCGCTTCGTACACTTGCGGCCTTGTGGCTC
>CAMOJA010000064.1 GCA_946616535.1 uncultured Bacteroidales bacterium
AATCCCACTCCGGTGAGGATGAGTCCGCGGGTCTTGACCTGATCCAGCGCCACGGGGTCGAACATATAGACCACATCGGTTCCGTCTAACGGATACCAGACAGGTTCTGCGGCACCGGTTATCTCCTGCCAACGTGAGTTTCGGATGGATAATTGTGGTTTCACTCCGGCTGCAACAGCCTCCGTATCAATGCGGTAGGAGATAACGAGCACATCGTTCTCCGTGCTCTGCTGGAACGGTGCAGCAGTCAGGGACAGGTTTCCACTCCAGTCGGCAGGAAAGGCTTTCTCTCCGCGGAAGAGTTCTCCGGGCTGCAATTGGTATTCACGCGGTGCGCGCTGAACATCCGTGAGATCTTCGCTCACCTCGCCCGTCTGGCGGACAATACCGATCTTCTCCAGCCGGTAACCTTTGCCTCCCACACGCATAGCAGTCTGCGAACCGTAGCCAGCCAGTTGCAGTTTCAGCAGCGGTGCCCGGTCATACAGAAACCACGTGACTCCGTCCTCTCCTACCGGCATGCCATCTACAGACGGAGCGAGGGCATTCCATGTAAAATCCATCAGTTTGGCAGCTGCCCCCTCTTGAACCTTGCTGACATGAAGGCGCAAGCCGTCCCCTTCTTGCAGGCTCTCGAAACATCTTCCTGGAATCTCCGCCGAGGCAGACCAGTCGGCTTTCATCGTCACCGCCGGGCCAGCCCACACTATCGTCTCTTCATAGTCCGAAGCCTCGGAGAGAGTGACCCGTAAGATGCGATAGTCATGTCCGCCGAGGATAACACCATACGTGCGCGCGATATTTAATATGGAGTCAGAGAGCGTCATTCGGAAAGGACCGGCAAAACCGAAACAGCCATATTCGGGTGCCACACCCTGCCAAGTTTTGGGGTGCTGGAACGCCGCCTGCGCCATGCCCTTTGCGTTATCGTTATAGACGGTGAGCACATCGCCGGCTTTGGCAGAAGCGAAATGGCGCGGTTCGATAAGGATATTATCTTTCCACGCCTTGCCGATCGTCTTCGGTCCGAGAAGGATGGTGCGCTCAATGGCGGAAACCTCTCCCCATCCCTCTCCCAAGGAGAGGGCGAAAAGGATTAAAAAGTGTAGTATATTTTTTCTCATTGTTTTAATAGTCTTTTCATTTCCTCGCGGTCGATGACGAGACCGGTGTTGAACGCGTCTTTCCACCACGCCTCTCCGGCGAAGCGGTGCTCATCGGAGGTGCCGGCGTTATAGTCGTAGTCATACCAGGTCATGAACCAGCTCCAGCGGCTGCCTTCCCCCCATATAGCAGACCACAGCGACATATCCACTTCGTCGCCGCTGCCGCATTCGGCGAGAGTGATGAGTTTGTTTGGATACTCTGCTTGCAGCTGCTTAAACTCCTTGGCGAGCGGGTATTGAAGCGCGTAGTAGTTATCGCGACCGACCACGTCCACTACATCGTCACCCGGATACCAATCACGGTCGTTCATCTGTGAGTTCCAGACCCAGATGAGGTTGTTGAGTTTATGATAATTGACCATTCGGTCGTATAGGAAACGCCAGAGGGCTTTGTATGCCTCCGGTCCTTTGGCACCCCACCAGAACCATGCGCCGCCACCGCTGAACTCCGTAGAGTTGCCTGCCGCCTCGTGAAGCGGACGCCATATAACAGGAATGCCGCGTTTCTGCATCTTCTTCAGATAACCGGCTACCTGATCAATGTCGTGAATCATACGCTTGTATTCGGCGGAAGAGGGATCGCTCACTTTCTCCGGATCAAAAGAAGTTTCGCCCGGCTGCGAACCCGGCGAGCAGGTGTAGTTAGTGCCGTTGTTCGCCGGTACCTGCCAATGCCACATACAGCCTACCACCCCACCGGCATTGTACCAGTCGTTAACAGGCGTAAGGTCGCTGTAATCGAGCCATCCGCTTTTATTTACATCTTTGGAGGCATGGATATTGATGAAATCAAACACATTAAGCGCCGGATACTTACCCGTCCACTGATATACATTCTCGGTCTCACGCGTGTTCCAGTCCACATTCGCCACCACGCCGCTCATCGCACGTTTGCCATATTCGGAGCAGAGCACCGCCCACAGCCGCTGCACCTCCGGCGTAGCGTTCTTATTACATAACACGTATACCGAAACCGGCTGAACCTCAGGCTCTTGTGCCTGCGTACAACCTGCCATCAGAAGCAAAAAACTTAATAGAAAAGATCCGTGTCTCATAGTAATTAGTGTTTTCGGGTGCAAAATTACTATAATTTTTGCGAACCTACTGACACAATTTTTGCAGACACTGACACTTTGCTAAATAATCACCTTTTTTTTGACATACCGCTCGCGAAACTCCGATGGAGAACACCCCTTACGATTTCGGAAAAGACGGTTGAAATTACTAAGTGTGTTAAACCCGCAGACATACGCCACTTCGCTCACCGGCGCAATCGTATCTATCAACATCCGCGCCGCGTGTCCCAGACGGATATCCACAATGAACTCCGCCAACGTCTTACCCGTCCGCTGTTTGAAGAAACGTGAGAAAGCTGACGGAGACATCACTACCATTTCACTGAGTTGTTCCAGCCGTAGTTCCTCCGCATAATGCGCACGGATATACGTCTCCACTTTACGCACACGGCGGCTCTCGCTGCTCTCCGCCACTTTGGCAAAAGAAGAGGAAGCCAAGGTGCGCGCCTCCGTACAAGTGGACAATTCATACAGGATTGTAAACAGTTCATTTACAGCCCAGAATCCCTCTAAACTGCTCAATTTGTTCAGACGCGGATATACCTGCATAATTGCCGATTTTGGGAACGCCAGTCCCATCTGCGCCCGCTCAAACATAGTCTTGATAGAGGCAAACGGATTCGTCTCGAAAATCCCCGTGCGGAAATCCAAATAGAACTGTACGGTGATCTCATGAATGTCCTTACTATTGCATTCTCCTTGTGCCCATTGATGTTCCAACTGAGGTGAGGAGATTAGCACCAAGTCAATATCATCTGTCAACTCTTCGTTGTCGCCTACTATCCGCCTGCACCCGCGCGCGTTCTCTATAAAATTTAATTCAAAAAGATCATGCTT
>CAMOJA010000065.1 GCA_946616535.1 uncultured Bacteroidales bacterium
TCGACAAAGGGCGCAGTAGGAAACTCGGCGGCACAGGCCTCGGCCTCGCCATCGTTAAAAATGCTGTTGCTGTTCACGGCGGAACAACAACAGCACTCTCAACACCAGGCGGCGGACTAACCATCAAGTTCACTCTCGCACGCTTTTAACTGGCACTATCCGTTACTTGGGGAGATGTTAAAATCTCCATCACAAAACGGGCACCATCCGTGTAGCTCGTATCCAGGTACACATCGCCTCCAAGTCGGCGAACCAGCGAACGGGCTATCGTCAGGCCAATGCCTGTTCCATCGTAATATTCGTCGAGCTGCACAAACTCTTCGAAGATATGTTCTGCCTCTTCAGGCGGTATCACAATACCAGTATCTTCGATGGTAAACACCGCCTTTTCAGTATCTGCAGTCACCCTTAGCACCACTTTTTCCTTCTTTTCAGGGGCTTCGTTTGTATCGTTACGGAGCCGGGCTTCGGCATCGTGCGTAAACTTCTTGGCATTATCGAGCAACAATACCAGCGCACGGGTGACAGCCTGCTGGTTTGTTTGCAGATACAGTTTTTCGGCTTCAGGCGACGACTCGAGATAGAACGTCAGATGTTCTGCGCTGCTGATACCCGATTCATCGATGGCCTGGGCAGCAATCTGCATGACAGGTACGTTGTCAGCACGCTCGATGATGGTTTTGCTGCTTACCTCAGAGAGTTCAAGCATCTTATTCACCAATGTGGTAATGCGATCGGTATTTTCGGTGATTTTGCTATTGATATCCTGACGAGTTTCATCATCCAGTTCGATACCTGGTGTGGTGATAACCTGCGTAAAGCCCGACAGAATATTCAGTGGCGTGCGTATCTCATGCGACATCTGCTGAATAAAGCTGGCTTTCATCCTGGCCGACTCCTCTGCATGTGCATTGGCTATGGCCAGTTGCACATTCTTCTGTTCCAACTGGGCATTGGCTACTGCCAAACGGCGCTCGGCTCTGTGACGGAAATAGGTATAGACCGAGAAGAAAGATGTGATAACAATTATCGCGGCCACAAGCGACAAGATACGCACTCTCGACAAGTGCTCCTGCTGCTGCAGTATCTGTTCCTCTTTCTGACGTATCGTCTCCTGCTCATCAGAGTCTATCCATTGCGATTTGATGATAGCAGAATCCAATCGCTGACAAATCTGATTGGCTACAACACTAGCCGAATCGATCTGTCCCGTCATCAAATTAACTGTATATTTCTTCAGCAGGAACTTCTGGATATCATCCAGCGAATAGCCCGACTGCATATGCACAAAAATGTTATCAAGATTACTCAGCAATTTGGCAGCTGCCTGCCATTTACCCGCCATTGCCAAATAGTTACTGGCATCCAGATGGCCCTCGTCGGTGTTTGCAAAGTTAGATTGCTGGAAGGCCTCGAAGGCACCTTCTGCTTCGCGAATCTTGCCGATGCCCTCATAGCCGATGGCCTCAAAGATATGGCAGCGGGCCTGCTGCTTATCGATATACGCCGAATCATTCGGGAATAACTGCTTGTAATCACTAACCAGTTTTTTTAAACGCCGGTTCCAGAACAGCCCCTTTTTGTACTTCTTCTCGCTGAGCCAGCCGTAGGCAATATTAATAACACCCACCACTGCATCGTGATAATTCTCACGCGCATGGGCCTTGGCAATATGCTCCAGATGTCGCTGATATGCTTGTTCAAAGAGCTGGGGCACCTCCTCGTCTTCAATGTTATAATGCCCCTTGCAACAACCGGCAAAGACAAGCAGATTGGTATAGTCGCTCGTGGCATTATAATGGTGGTAGTTCAAATGCTCCAAAGCTGTTCTCACCACCTTACTGGCACTTTGAAAGTTGTAATAGCGGATATGCAGTCCAGCCAGATAACTAGCCGCACGGGCATAGGTATCCAGGTCGGCAGGATCATCAGAGTCTTCAATAGATACCATTGCCTCTTTCCAGAAAAATTCGGCTGTGTGTACCTGCATCATGCGATAGTAAGCAAAGCCCTGCCAAAAATAGCTCTCTGCCTCGCTCAGCACCTCGGCCTTTCCCAAACTGTCGGCCAATAACTGCATGCGGCTGAAATCTTTTTGCTTAGAGGCATCCATGATTGTCTTAACAGCCTCGTCATAAGCCGCCTTTCTGCTACCGTTCTCACAACCTGTAAGCGGCACCAAAATAACCACAGTTACAATCCATGTTAGTAAAAGTAATATTCGTCGTTTTAGCATTCTTAGATGACTGAATTCTGGTAAATTTGATGGCAAAGATACTAAATATAACTGACTTTCTTTCCAATTTACACAATTTTAACAAATATTACATCTCGGATTATCAGGTGGCAGATAGCAAAGAATCAGTATTCAAGCTCTTTCCTGCCTGAACAACGTTTATAACATAGTCGCCAAGTTTCTCACATTCCGAGATGAAATCTACGTAGAAAACACCGAGCTGATAACCATAGAGGCCAGAGTTAACATCGTGCAGATTCTGATTTTTCAGCTGCGTACGGTAGTTATTAATCTCGTTTTCGATATTGTACGAAGTGGTCGGACGGGAAACAGGTGCAGCAATACGCTTCTGCATTTCAACGAGAGCCCCATCTACAAGCCCCAACATTGTATGCATATGTTGCAGTTGGGTGTCGGTAAAAGCATCGTGACAATTCTGGCGATGGCGATTCAGAGTGCGACCGAGGTTATACACCGAGTCGCCGATGCTCTCCAGTTCGGATATCTGGCGCAACATCTTTTGTATCTGCGCTTTCGAGGCATCCGACAATCTACCCTCACTCACCTTGTTCAGGTAGGCCGCAATCTCCATCTCCATCGAATCGGTGATATTCTCGTATTTCTCAATGCGAGAAAAAGTTTTATTGAATACCACTTCATCCTCCGTCTGCATCAGATCTGTAACAAAACCAAACATTCTGTGACAGCGTTCGGCAAAATTCTGAATTTCCTTCTGAGCCTCCATAATGCTGAGTTCTGCTGTAGAGAGCAGACCACCAGAAATGAACTTCAGACGATAATCCTCGTCCTGTTCCTTCATCGGCAGCACGCGACACAC
>CAMOJA010000066.1 GCA_946616535.1 uncultured Bacteroidales bacterium
CGCATTCCTTGAGAACAACCCTGAGGACACGGATCTCCTCTGTTTTAGGTTCACTTTTCTGTTTGTACCAATCTGTATTCCAACTGTGGGTTCCCATCTGGTACAGCTCTTCAACGATTTTTGGCGGAATGTACCCCTTTGCGGTGAGTTTCAATTCACTTTTGTCCAAGATACCCATCAAGTGGAGGACTTGCCGCATGAGTGGAATATCATTCAACTGGCTGTCTGTCAGTGTTCTAAGCTGTACAGGACATCCTTTCTCCAAAGGGAAATAAACCATCTGATGCATCTGCTCTGACGTGAATCCGTTGAATCTGTCAATCGGTGTGCTGTTTTGCACAGTCATCATCTCTGCTAAATGATGGTTGATGGCATCAATGTCTACAGCTTTGCCGGCAGACTGCATCTGATCGATCCAAGCCTGCAACTGGGCGGAAATTCCTTTAATATCCTGCATAATACATGGTTAATATGTGCAAATATAGTAAATGTCCGGGAACTTATTCCCGAAATCTGACTATGTCGTTTTACCTTCATGGTACCGTGTCGTACAAAGTGAACTTTGGTGTGGATACCGGTCCATGCTTCCGGCAGGGTAACGTCGAAATCGGCCATTTTTGCGTATAGGGGTACAGGCCGATGGACCGATAGGAGCACCTACATGGTCTTTTGACACCGGTGGCTTAATTGAATCCCGCTAATTTCCAAATTCTTGCAAGGTTTGCAAAGATTTGGAATCGGCATATGGGAACGCTATTTTTGCAGAAAAACAGTACACAGGCCATGGCAATAAAAGTACACGACACATTCTGGCAGCGGCGGGAAATTCGCGGCATGGATCCAATTCTTCTGGAGGTCCTGGAGGTGGAAGAGGTCATCGGCATCCGTGAGATCTGTAAAGTCCGATGGCATATCTTCGGCAAGGACTCCGTTTCTACGTCCGTCTTCCCGATGGCCGGCATCACCCCCGGCCACCTGGCCAACTTCGTCCCCATCCCGCGCGAAGAATTCCGAAAGGCGCTGGACATCCTAAAAGATACAACTATCAACTACACAAATCGCAAACGGCGGATACTTTACCTTATGCGAAACTATAAGTACACCGACGATGAGCCGCTGGTTCTTTCAAAGTAAGCTGACAATATGGGAACAAACGTCTATATGAGAAGGATTCCTACTGCAAAGCAGAAGGAAGAGCTGAAGCGTCTGCTCAAGAAACAGTACGAGGATCTCGTGGATTCCATCGACCGGGACGTAGGGTTGCATCCGGCGCTGGAAGACTGGCGCCTTGCCGATGAAATTGAAAAGACCCGTAAGCGAATCTACGAGGAAGTCCATATCGGGAAGCGCTCGTGCGGCTGGAAATTCCTCTTCGCCCCAAGCCCTCAGCACTATAAAGAGACCAAGGAATCCATTCTCCGGTTCATCCACCAAGACGGCTGGCTGCTCCTTGACGAATACGGCGAGCAGATAAACCCGGACCGCTTCTGGGACGAATATGTCGCCTGTATGGAAGACGGCTGGACGGGCAAAACCTATGACGAATGGGAACAGAAGCAAGGCCATTACTACCGTGTATCCTGTGCCAGTTATGAGCACATCACCCCGGAAGGCCTCCGGTTTTCCAAGGATGCAGATTTCAGCTAGCCTTTGCAGCGCCTTCATGCTTCTCTCCGGCCTTCAGGCGTCCGCCGTGCGCATACCGGTCCACGTCCGTGGCATGGTAGCATCAAAATCGGCCATTTTTGCGCACAAGGGTGCAGGCCGATGGACCGGTAGGAGCACTACAATACACCATACTACAATTAAACAAACGACCACATGCTTCCCACACGCAAACAATTCAAAGATTTCATTGCCGCCATCAGGCATGCACAGGAAAAGGAAGACAAGCTGGACAAGGCCTTCGAACTCATCTGGGACGATGACCAGGCCCAACACGTTCCCTTCTACATCTCTCCCCTTTGGGATGCCATTTACCTGGCCTTTAACATCATGTTCGACTGTGAAGACATCGAAGGTGTCGGCAACGAACTTGCCTGGTGGTTCGAAATGGCCCCTAAAAATGATGCCATATACGCAATCGACGGCATTGAGCACAATATCAGCGACATCGATGCTTTCTATGACTATCTGATTGAATCGGCTACATCAAAATAATAGCCTATGACCCTGAACAGGAGCCTTTATAATAAGCCAAGGAGCCACTCCATCTTCCGCCTCGAATCGGTATGGGTTTTTGAAGCGGAAGACAATCTGTCCCGAGATGCCAGTCACCACATCTTGGGATACTATTCCTCGCTGGACAGGGCGGTTGCCGCAGTGAGGATGACAGATAAAGATGAATACACCTATGCCTTTCTTATCCTTGAATTTGCCATGGACAGCAAATGTCGGGATTATGCCGCTCCCATCAGCGTTCGAAGCTACGACAAAAACGGGAAGCCAGTAGATGAATGTCTTCAAAACTATAACCTTGTCAATCAGTTTGAAGGCCGGAATGCCAATGCCATTCGCTTCCATATAGGTGACATCGTGGAAGTCCTGGATGGCAAACGGCTGTTCACGGCCATTGTTGCCGAACTCCCTCCCACCCCGGAGGACGGTTTCTACGGACTTGACGCATTGGACGACTCCTATATGGTCCTGCCGTTGGAAAGCGGCCACATCGACCATCTCCATATCGCTCCAACACACACCTTCTCCCTGCGACACCCACTGGAAGAAGACTGCGCCAACTACCTTCGCACACGCCTTCTGATCTTCCAGGGCAGAGAGGATGAAGCCGACATGAGTAGCATCTGCGAACTCGAAGGACATCAGTACCTGTACAACTTTGCCACCCTCCCCTCCAAGAGTATCTGCCGCCGCTGTCATCGGAAATGGCTGGCCGACTACAGCGGCGACCTCATCAACGGGGAAATCTGGAAACAGGTGGACCGCTTTGAAAATGACTCCAGGACGGATGACGAACTTGTCAAGGAGTGGAGCAATAGAAAGTAAGATTGCTATCACTTTTCTTTCCTTGTGCTCATACCCTGCATGTTTCATGTACCCCT
>CAMOJA010000067.1 GCA_946616535.1 uncultured Bacteroidales bacterium
ATTTTCCTTCAGTTGGTCGGTAACGCTCATGAACTGCTCTATCTCGTGAGAGGAGTATAAACGATACATTTCTTTCGTCAACCTATCAATGTCGGCTTGATGGTTTTGTGCTGCCAGTACGAGTGGCAGCAAAAGGGATAATAGTAATGTCGTAATTCTCCTTTTCATGTCGTTCCCTCCTTATATGTTGGCTATGGACGGATCTGTCCTTCACCTTCTATGAGCCATTTGTACGTGGTGATTTCCTCAAGTGCCATAGGGCCACGTGGACCTAACTTCTGGGTAGAGATGCCAATCTCGGCACCAAGGCCGAACTGCGCACCATCGGTGAACGAGGTGGGTGCATTCCAATATACGCAGGCTGCGTCTACATGGGCCTGGAACTTACGGGCGGTCTGCTTGTTCATTGTTATGATAGCCTCGCTATGTCCAGAGCCGTTCTCGTCGATATGGTCAAGCGCTTCTTCGAGTGATGCAACGGTCTTTATGGCGAGCTTATAGTCCATGAATTCTATGCCGAAGCTTTCATCGGTAGCGTGCTCCAACAGAGGATATCTGCCATCGAGGTTCTTGAATGCTTGTTCATCGGCATATATAATTACCTGCTTCTCGGCCATCTTCTCGCAGAGGGCGGGTAGGTCGGCCAGACGGCTCTCGTGTATCAACAGACAGTCGAGCGCATTGCAAACAGATACACGGCGGGTTTTGGCATTGTTGATGATAGCCTTACCCATTTCTAAATCACCCTCTTTGTCGAAATAAGTGTTTACCACACCGGCTCCCGTTTCTATGACAGGGATGCGGGCGGTGTCGCGGACAAAGTCGATGAGTTTGCGACCGCCACGGGGGATACAGAGATCCACATAGCCCACGGCATTAAGCATTTCGCCGGTAGCCTCGTGAGTGGCCGGCAGCAGTGCTACCACATCCTTTGACACACCATACTTCTTGAGAATCTCGTGAATAAGTGAAACCTCTTCACGGTTACTGTAATCAGCATCTTTGCCACCTTTGAGCACACAAGCGTTTCCACTCTTGAAACAGAGTGAGAAGACGTCGAACGTTACGTTCGGACGAGCTTCATAAATCATGCCGATAACTCCGAAGGGTACGGATACACGACATAGATGCAGGCCATTAGGAAGCGTTTTTTGTTTTGTGATGTGTCCTAATGGTGAAGGAAGTATAGCCACATTACGCATATCGGAGGCGATACCTTCGAGACGACTGTCGGTAAGCTGCAGACGGTCGTACAGAGGATTATCCTTCGACATCTTAGCCAGATCCTGAGCGTTGGCATCAAGGATCCTTGCCTTATTGTTGACAATAGCATCGGCAACGGCATTAATAATCTCGTTGCGCTGCTCGTCGCTAAGCAATGCCAGACTCTTGCTGGCACGTTTTACTCGTTCGAAAGTATCTTTAAGCTGCATATGTCTTCTATGTTAGGAATTCTGTGTGAGGTGTTGATTCAGGTCTCTCAATGAGATCAATAAGTATGTTGTCGCGTGTGCCGTTGGCAATGATTACATGTATGCCTGCCGACTGTATGTTGCTGGCCGTGTGGTATTTTGAATGCATACCACCGCGACCGAAAGCACTCTTCTCCTTTTGGATGTATTTAGAGAGGTCGGTACATGGCGCAACGGTAGGAATCAGTTCCGATGAAGGATCGTCGGGATGACCAGTATAGATACCATCGATATTTGAGAGTAGAACCAGGGAGTCGGCTTTCATCATCTGAGCGATGAGGCCCGATAGTTCATCGTTATCAGTAAACATCAACTCGGTAACAGATACAGTGTCGTTCTCGTTTACGATGGGGAGAACGTCGTTCTCCAGCATTACCGTCATACAAGCCTGCTGGTTGCGATATTGCTCTCCTGGTTGAAAGTTCTCTTTCATGGTGAGCACCTGCCCTACGTGAATGCCGAACTCGCGGAATAAATCGTAGTAAAGACCTACGAGTTTTACCTGACCAACGGCAGAGAACAACTGGCGCTGCTCAACCGAATCGAGTGAGTGATCTATGGTAAGCTCGCGTCGGCCACAGGCTACGGCACCTGAAGTTACGAGAATAACCTCGATATTCTGCTTTCGCAACCAAGCTATCTGATCGACCAACGCTGACATACGGGTGACGTCAAGTTTTCCGTCATCGCGCGTCAGAACATTAGATCCTACTTTGACAACAATTCTTCTTTTCATCTTCTAATATAATGGTACACCTTTTATGTGATCAATTTTTGGTTCCTGACCTATCATGCCAACTACAGAAATGATATCGAACCTTACATCGCTGTTGATGTGACGATACTTAATATAGTGGTTGATAGCCAGACGGAGACTCTGTAGCTTGCGATAGTCGACAGCCTCCTCAGGATCCCCATAGAGACAATTCCGGCGAGTTTTGACTTCAACGAATATCACCTCATTGCCGTCGGTGGCTATGATGTCTATATCGCGCCTACCTGATTTCCAGTCGCGTTCTATAATCTTATAGCCTTGAAGTTGTAGGTACTCTGAGGCTTTGTCCTCGCCCCATTTCCCTAACTCATTATGTGCCGCCATATGCTAACTATTTCTCCGCATCTTTCTGGCGAATCTCTACGCGACGGATCTTACCGCTGATAGTCTTTGGCAGTTCGTCGACAAACTCGATGATGCGTGGATATTTATATGGTGCTGTCTCTTTCTTTACATGCTGCTGAAGTTCCTTGATAAGGTCGTCTCCGGCCTTGTCCTTCCATTCCTTGCCGAGTACAACAGTAGCCTTTACAACCATACCGCGGATATCATCTGGTACACCGGTAATGGCGCACTCTACTACTGCGGGGTGAGTCATCAGGGCGCTCTCTACCTCAAACGGACCGATGCGATAGCCCGACGACTTAATAACATCGTCTATACGACCTTCGAACCAGTAGTAGCCATCCTCATCGCGCCAAGCCATATCACCTGTGTGATAGATGCCGTCATGCCATGCCTCGCGGGTCTTCTCTTCATCGCGATAGTAACCTTTAAACAATCCGATTGGTTTTT
>CAMOJA010000068.1 GCA_946616535.1 uncultured Bacteroidales bacterium
TGGAATACTATCAAAACATGGATTCGTCAGCATAGGAGTTTAATTTTTCTCTCCGTGCTGACGAGCACCATTATCATCATATTTACTTATGTGATGGGTAATTCGGGCTATCCGCTCCCTGGAGAGACAGGTGCTCTGAAACAGATTACCGATTACAAGAAGTTTCTGGGCATGCAGATAGGCAACGTGCCCGATAGTATTCTGTTTATAAACGTTTGTTACGACAAGGCACTCGTGCCCTACGAGGAAAACGAAGTTCCCGTGGGCAATATGGTTATCACCGACCGTGAAAAGTTGTTGCAATTCCTTACCAAAGCCAAGGAGGCCAACAACTATCGTTACATCTTTATGGATGTATTCTTTGAGGAGGGTATGGAAACTGAATACGACTCAGCACTCTTCAGCACCATCAAGTCGATGGATCGCATTGTTATTCCAAAACACAAAGGGGTAAACATGTGCGATAGCACACTCTATCAGAAGGCGTCTAATGCCGACTATGCCACCACATGGCAAGCCCTAACCTTCTCACGCTATCAGTACATCCACGATGATGAAGAATCGGTTGCGCTGAAAATCTATCAAGATCGCTTTGGTTCTGACATAAAGAAGCATTGGGGCGGACTTTGGTATACCGATAATGGCCGACTGTGTCAGAACAGCGCCACACTATTGCTGCCCATCCGCATAATGGGCAGTCTGCTAGATGAAGAAGGACAGGTTCGCGAGCGCAACTACATATATCTTAGTGCCGACCTGCTCGACCTCGACGAGGTTATGCCCGTTAGCGAACAGATTGACGATAAGCTTATTGTGATAGGCGACTTCAAAAGCGATGTACACTCTACATTCCTTGGCATGCAGCCCGGCTCATCGATACTTTTTAACGGCTATATCGCATTGTCTCAAGGAGCGCATCTTGTAAACTGGCTCTACATGGGCATACTGTTCGTAATCTACATCATCATCGGACTGTTTTACCTTTCTGGCCACTCGTTCTCATCAATGTGTGCCAACCCTTGGCTTAGTATTTTACTCTCGTTCTTAAGTACGGCTACAGTGTTCCTCATCATTGCTCTCATAGCCAGTTGGTACGATATTGCATTCAACATGTGGGTTCCTACCACAGTTTACTCTCTCTACGACACATTCATGCAGAAATATAACATCTATAAAAATAAAGCAAAATGAAACGACTAATCTTACTCAGTTGCCTTGGCATGTGGCTCAGCTACGCCAGCGCAGACAATTACAAGGTGCTGTTCGTTAACGATGCCAACCTTACTTATAATAATGGTAAAGCAGTTAAGGTTGGCGATACCTTCAGCGATGTGGATGCTATTAAATGGCAGAAAGACAAGCAGGCTGTAAAGGTATTCAACCTCACCACCAAGAAGCAGATGCTGATGCTTGGTAAGCAGTATATGCGTAAAACGGGCATGGATGCACTCATCAGCAGCAAGCGATTGTCTACTAACGATTTTATGGACACCAGCGATGCTCCAAAGACCATTTACGAGAAGCTTGGCAGCGTGTTCGATAGCCAGTACGACCTTCTGGATCCCATTGAGCTTCCTGCCGATGTAGAGCTTAACGACAAGTGTTACTTCCAGGCCTCTTACAAGTATGGCGACACCATGCTTACAAAGAAGCTTAAGAGCAAGAACGGTAACACCGTTATTCTCGACAAGTCAATATTTGAGGTTGATGGCAAGCAGTTAGGTCCACGTGACGTTGTTCTCTCTATCGAGTACGTCAACACCGAGGCAGGCATGCCCATCTTCGTTAAGGATGGTATCGAGGTTACCTTTATCCCCGACATCCTCGATGAATAAATCAGTTTCTTGGTAGAGATAGTATGAATCTTGCTCCAGGAGTATAGCTGGTATCAAGCGTAACATCGCCACCCATACGACGGGCCATGCTTCGGGCTATGGTTAGACCGATACCTGTTCCTTCGTAGAATTCATCAAGTTGTACAAACTCTTCGAATATGTGTTCTGCCTCTTCTGGCGGAACACCTATTCCGCTATCTTCAACTATCATTTCTACTGTATCGGGGTTAGCCTTTACGCATAGTCTCACCTCTCTGTTATCCGACTTTGCCGTGAACTTACATGCATTGTCAAGAATCAACGAGAGTGCACGTACTGCAGAATCATTATTTGTCATCACACTCACGTTTTCAGCCTCAGCCTCAACCTGCATTTCAAAGTTCACATCTCTGTTGTCGGCCAGATTAGTGGCTGCCACAGCATCGCCTGCAATATGAGCCACAAGCACCTGATCGTTACGCTCAATGACGTTTCTACTACCAGCATCGCTCAGTTCCAGCATCTTGTTTACCAGATTGGTAATGCGGTTGGTATTCTCCACGATATCCTGAGCTATCTTGGCCTTCTCATGATTATCAAGTTCCACCCCCTCAGTAGTAAGCACCTGAGAGAATCCGCTCAGTATGTTCAGCGGAGTTCGTATCTCGTGCGAAATCTGCTTGATGAAGCTGCTCTTCATCTTCGATGACTCTTTAGCCTTTTCGGTTGCTGTAATGAGCCGGTTATTGGTTTCTTCCAGCTCCATATGACTCATCTCCAGAATCCTATAGTTGGTCTCAAGCATCGCGTTAGCTATCTTCAGCTTCTTTCGCGATCTATAAGATATAATAATGTATGCAACAAGAAATATTATGGCTAAAGCTCCAAACAGATACCAAACCCAGATAGGAATCATGTTTTTGGTTGGATCCACAATATCGTCACCATATATCTCGTCTATAATGCCTTCGGCCTCCATCATTGCTATCTCGCGGCTTATGTCATCTATCAACTCCTTATTATGACTCACATAGCAGTACTCACGAGGCTTCATAGAGATGTCTTCAGACTGCAACTGGTCGAGATGATAGTGATCAATCAGGTATTTTGCCTGATAGCGATAGCATATCACGGCATCGTATTTACCCTTAGCCAA
>CAMOJA010000069.1 GCA_946616535.1 uncultured Bacteroidales bacterium
CCGAGAAACTCGACACCAAGCAACTCGCTGCCGATGTCAAAGCCATGCAGAAAGACCCGGACCTCAAAGACACGGAACTGTTGGAACTGCAGCGGCTTCTCAATAAGCAGAAAGAGATCAACAAAGAACTCAAAGCTCTCGAAGCGGCACTCATTGACAAGACCTGCTACACCATTGAGCATCTTACCGACGACGATGCCTATACGCTCCTGCGTGAGAAATGGATTATGCCGCTCTGCGCGAAAATCCACTCGCTGCCTACTGAACTGCTCAATACCATCGAGACCGATGTCAACCGACTCATCAAGCGTTATGCCGATACGCTCCAGAACGTAGGTAACGAAATCGACAAAGCCGAATCCGAACTGGCTAATCTCTTAGGCGAACTAACCGGTGACGAGGCAGATATGCAAGCTATACGAGAACTACAAAAACTCCTCCAATAATGGCTAAACAACCGAAAATACGATTCAAAGGCTTTACCGAGGAGTGGAAAGAAGCGCCGCTTGGTCAGTTGGTGAAAGAGCATCGTGTCTCTAACCAATTCGTCCACCACCAGAACTTGCTTTCGCTGAGTTATGGAAAGATAGTTCGTCGTGACATCCACGCTAATAAAGGTTTACTTCCGGCAAGCTTTGACACATACCAAATCATCGACAAGGATACGATTGTATTCCGCGTCACTGATCTGCAGAACGATAAGAGAAGTCTGCGTGTGGCTATTTCGGAAGAGGAAGGAATTATCTCACCTGCTTATGTCTGCGTGGATACTATCAGCGACGAAATTACTGCTTCATTTTTGCACCAAATCTTGCACTACCACGATGTAATTACCAAGATTTATTACAAGATGGGCGATGGATTAAGGCAGACACTTAATTATTCTGACTTGAAGAGCCTGAACATTGTTTATCCAAACCCCGATGAACAAAAGACTATAGCCAGTATCTTTGGTTCTATAAATTCTACTATCAGCAACCGTGAAACCGAATTGGAGAAGCTGAAAAATATCAAGCGTGCGTTGCTTGAAAAACTCTTCCCGCAAGATGGACAATCCATTCCCGCTATCCGATTTAAAGGATTTGAGGGTAAATGGAGCGATGTGCCTTTCGGAAAGTTGATCATTGAAAATAAAGAGGTCAGCACGGTTGAAAACGAAGACACATTGCTATCGTCAGCTATTGAAGGTATGTTCCTCAATTCCGAATTGTTTGGTCATCAGCGAGGACAGAGTAATATCGGTTATCGCAAGATAACAAAGGGTATGCTTATACTTTCCGCACAAAATCTTCACTTAGGCAACGCGAATGTGAACCTGCGTTTCGACCATGGTATTGTGTCTCCCGCTTATAAGACGTACAATATACAGGGAGCCGATACGGAATTTATGGCGGTTTGGGTAAAGCGTGAAGAAACGAAAGCGTTCTTTGATAGGGCAACCACTGCTGGTGCAAGTAAGTGCCGTAAGAATATCAATTGGGATGATCTATACCAACAGGATTTAGCAATGCCTCTGGACGATGAGCAAAAGAAAATAGGCAAGTTCATTCTGACACTGGATAGACTGATTACCCTGCGTGAGAAATATATCAAACAACTGAAACACTCCAAACAAGCCCTTTTGGAGCAAATGTTTGTAAACGAATGACGAGCGAGCACGAAAAATGGCAATGGCAAGAACCCGGAGAGGCTTGGAAAGGCGCCGGTCTCTATCATATCACGCTGACGATACCGTCGCGTGAGTCGTTGCTCGGTATGCTCATTATCCCTGATGATGATCCCACGCAAGCTTTTGTCGAGCGCACTATTTTGGGTGATGTGCTTGTAGATAATCTGGTGAATCTCTATTTGTATCATCCAGATATCCAAGTCTTGCATTTCTGCCTTATGCCAGATCATCTACATGCTATATGGTATGTGAAACGTACCATGCCCAAGGGCATTATGTCATCCATACGCGGCTTTTGGCAAGCCGCCAAGCAGCTTGGCAGGGCATATTCATATTTGTCTTCTTCTCTTTCCCTGAATGCCATTCAGGCTAACACTCAAGAAGCAAAAACCCGATTCCGCGAGATTGCAGACTCTCTCCGCCAACAGCTCGGCGATGATGCTTATTATCGTCTCCCGCCTGTCTTCACGGAGATGCCATTTGTCCGTCCAATGGGGCATCGGGATCAACTGCCCACTACTATCCACTATATAGACATGAACCCTCAGCGCCTCGCTACGAAAAAGCTCATGCCGGGATTCTTCCGAGTGCAAGAGGGCATAGAGATAGCCGGTCGCACGTATAGCGGGATAGGCAATCTTAAACTACTTATGTACGACCGTTATATGCCTGTGCATGTCCGTAGCACGATGATAGACGAGGCGGCTCATGGCGATAACAAGCGCTTGCGCGATTATATGAACGGCTGTGTATTGGCTGCCCGTCAGGGCGCTGTGATGGTTTCGCCGTTCATCTCCGACAAAGAGAAAGAGGTGATGGTAGTGCTGCTGGCGGAGGAACATCCCATCATCTACATCGCGGATAATGGCTTCCGCGATTATTACAAGCCCAGCGACGGCTTGTTTGATGCCGTCGCCGAAGGGCGCGTGCTCATTCTCTCCCCGTGGGAGTACGACGCACACAAGCGCAATGTGACGCGCTCCGAGTGCGTGGCGATGAACCGGATGGCGGAGGAGATATGCACCATCGCTTCTTCCTTTTCCCTGAATGGCATTCAGGATAAAAACCAAGAAGATTAATGTGAATCAGCAAAATACATACACTATGGATTACGATAGCGAACTGACTTTTGAACGCGATCTGATAGCCTTTCTGACCACCAAAGGTTGGAACAGCGGTGTCCTCAAGAACTGCACCGAGCAAGATCTGCTCGATAACTGGGCACAT
>CAMOJA010000070.1 GCA_946616535.1 uncultured Bacteroidales bacterium
TATAGTGATAGGTAACCCTTTGAAGTAATCTCCGGGTTTTCCCCCACTTCACACCGGACATGCGACTTTCACCGCATCCGGCGTTCCATCGATCGTTTTTACAAGCATTTAATCAGTCACCAAAATAGCTTTTTAATCTATAGCCGCCAGACCAGCCTGCTCTCGCAGTCTGTTTACCTTTGAAACTTGCTTCTTCGTCATGTTGAGCGTTTTGGTTAAGGCTTTGAGCTTTGCCGCGTCTGATGTTTCCAACAGCGGCAGATACCGATAATGCAGGAGCGTCATGTTTTGATAGCGTTCCTGACCGCCGTTTTTCTTTGGCATTTTCAGCCAACAGGCGATTTCGGATGCACTTCCGAATTCCTCTCCGCTGACCGCACATTTGCCGCCTTGGGCAGAGAATAAAGAAATTCTGCTGTCGGCGTATTCTGTGCTGTGTCCGCCCGATGCCATCGACCGTAATCCTTCAAGAACAAATGGGTTCAATCGGAGATTCGTGTGTATTGGCTTTCTGCCTTCTGCCGTGTAACTACATACGGCAGACCGCTTCGAGTGTGGTATCTTGTTTTTCACGAATGCAAGCGGGTAGATCGGTTGATCGATCCCGGCAACGTAGCGCACCATTTTCGACCTTCCGTATCGCTCCTTCTCCGTCTGGGTCATAGTTCCGCCCTCGCGTTGAAGCCTGCACCCTTTCTCTGAATTCAGCCTGTTGGTAAGAACGGTCATTACCTGCCTGTGGATGATCCTGCAATCAAGACTGATGCAGGTGGCGATCTCGAAGTAGTTCTGGATGCCCATCACCATCGAGTTGTAAGTCCGGATTTCTCCTAATGGCGTTTTGCCTTCGGATGGTCTGGCTATTCTTTTTGCCTGTTCCACGAGCTTTTCCCGCTCTATCCCAAACTTCTTGTCACATATGTGGGACTGTACAGTGTATTTCTTTGCTTTCTGTCTGACCCGTATCTTGAACCCAAGGAATTCCGAATAGCGTTTTCTCACATTCACTATCCGTGTTTTCTCCGGGGAAACTTCAAGCCGCAGTCTTTCTTCAAGCCACTGCGTCACAGCTTCCATTGTCTTTACAGCATCATCCTTCGAGCGGCAGAAGATTCTGAAATCGTCAGCATATCTTACGATATACATTTCCTTCAGATTTGTGCTCTTCATGGCTCTGTACCCGTGGCTCTTGTCGAACACCTCGTTTTTACCGATTGTCCTGTATCTTCCTCGGGCTACAGCCACCGGATTGTTCTGCCATTGGCTCTCTACCCAGTGATCCAGTTCGTTCAGCACGATGTTTGCCAGTAGCGGCGAGATGATGCCGCCCTGCGGCGTGCCTTTGTCCGGTAGGATAGTTGTGCCGTCCGGCATGCGAATCGGCGCAGTCAGAATCCGCTTTATTACAAATATCAACTGCTTGTCCCTGATTCCCATTGCCCATATCTGTTTGATCAGCTTGCTGTGATTCACGTTGTCGAAAAAGCCCTTAATGTCGAACTCAATGACGTAGTGAAGATGCGTCACCTGCATCAGCGAATACGTCCTCGCTATGGCATGCTCCACCGATCGGTTCGGTCGAAAGCCATAACTGTTGTCGCTGAACTGAGCTTCACAGATCGGTTCCATGACTTGCTTAATACATTGCTGTATCAGCCTGTCCCAGATGCAAGGGATGCCGAGCGGCCTTGTTTTGCCGTTCGGTTTCGGGATGTCTTTGCGTCTGACCGGTTTGGGCCGGTAGCCGTGCCGACTCCCTGTGACAATAAACCTCACTTTCTCCACGACTTCTTTGGGAGTCCTGCTCCCGATGTCTGTAATGTTTCTGTTGTCTGTGCCTGCCGTGTAACTTCCTCCGTTGGTCTTGATATTCCGATAGGCAAGCAGGATATTTTCGCGCCGCAGAATGATCTCCATCAGGTTTGTAAATATTTCCCCGCTCTTACTTTTTCGGTAAAGCTCATCAAAGACCGGTTGCATGCCGTAATACTCTGCATGCCGAAGGTCGTCAACACATAGACTCTTTGCTTCTCCTGGCATAAGGCATCACCTCCTCTCAGAGAGTGACCCTTTTGGTCTTACTCGAATCCTTATCCTGGACTGAATAATGCCTGCTTAGACCAACCGACTGGTGACCATCCCTCTTTCCCCCATTACAGGGGCTGTCATAGGTTCGATCACGGCTTTTCAGCACCGGTTCACCTGCTTATTGTTCTTCGTCAGGCTATTCCTTGCGGAACCCGGTACCTTTCCACGTTCCGATAGTTCTATCTGTACATACGCGCCTTTAGGTTCCCACTATAGTCCTGTCGGCTTGCCTGTGCCTGTAACACAGCATGGTCGTTCATAGGAAAAATTCTTACTAAACCACACCGACTGCGCTTTAACGCACCCCGGCATTTCTACCGGGTCTTCTTTTAGACCTGTACATTCGCGGGTTCGTCAGTCCGCCCGCCAAGGCGAACATTCTAACCATGGGCGTCTTGTAGACCCTTGGCCTATAGGCAGCACATCCCATCTCTGGGGCGCTTTCGCCGGCATTGGCTGCCGGTTCGGCTGCTCTCGGCCGTTGTCGCGGGGCTTCATACAAGAGCCTTTACAGCTGATGCATGCCCGCCGAGGGCAGGCGTTTCAGGGCGTTACCCCATCATTTCACCTGTCAAACTATCAGTTATCCACGCAACATAGTTGCGTGTCCGCCAGCTTCTTACCGCTGGCGAACGTGTCGCACT
>CAMOJA010000071.1 GCA_946616535.1 uncultured Bacteroidales bacterium
GTGGCCGGTGTATTGAGAGAATAGTAACGCGCCTGCTTCTTGCGGAACTCGCGAGGCGTCATACCGAAGTGTTTTCGGAATTGCAGATTGAAATATGAAATATTATCAAATCCGTGGTCCAGTGCAATGACAGCAATGGAGCCAGATGTCTCTTCCAATGCCCGTGCGGCTTCCTGAATACGAAAATGAATGATGTACTGGATGCAGCTCATTCCCACATATTGACGGAAGAGGCTCATCAGATAACTCTCACTGAAACCAGCCAGCTGGGCAAGGTCAGATACTTTTATTTTTTCTCGATAGTGTTCTGAAATGTACTGAAGCACAGCTTTTATCTGTTGACGGTTCTCAGCTGCATTCCGGTCTTCAATTGATTCTCTGACGTAGCCATTCTTAAAGAGAAGAAGAATCACGTTTAACAGTTCTGCCTTCAAACCGATCTCAAAAAACGGAGGCTTGTTGAGAAAAAAGTCCAGCGATCGCAGAAAGGTGTTTTTGATTTCAACATAGCCGGGATCTCCTGCTTTTATTCGTTCCGGCATCTGGAAATGTCCTTCCGCCATTGGGCGTATATACCTGACTGCAGATATGTCCTGACTTTTGGCACCCAAATAATCCAGATGAAATACGAGACTGTCTGTGAGCATAGTTTCCCCGGGTATCTCAGAAGCAGAATGAACACAATAGGGCGGGATCAGAAGCATGTCCCCTTCTTCAGTACGGAAGATACTCTTTCCAACCTTGTAATCAGAGGTCCCCTTACGAACCAGTGTAATCTCCATTTCTTCATGCCAGTGAAGCGCAAGTTCTGTGTATGTCTCCGGTACAAAGCAGTGATAGCTGTTCACAGGCAAAATAATACTGCCATGCCGGGCATTCTCTCTCGGGACAGTCAGTGTCGTTTCTTTTTTCATCCTCTCGCACCCTGTTCTTACTGTAAATCATAGAATACTGTTATAAAATCGGCGAATTTTTGTAGATTCAGCCTCTGATGTGTCGTATTATACTATTACAGTTGAAACACTTCAACAGGTTGCACGGCAAACGCTTTAAACACTTTTTGTGTCATCATTTATACATGGGAGGGCGAGAACAATGGCAGCAAAATGGCTGAAAGACACTATTTTTTATGAGATCTATCCGCAGTCTTTCAAGGACTCAGACGGGGATGGTATTGGCGACATCAACGGCATTGTGCAGAAGTTGGACTATATTAAAGAACTTGGCTGCAATGCACTCTGGATCAATCCCTGCTATGATTCACCATTCAAAGATGCAGGTTATGACATTCGGGACTATAAAAAAGTAGCCCCTCGTTACGGCACCAATGAAGATCTGTTTCGGCTCTTCGATGAAGCGCACAAAAAGGGGATCCGTGTTTTGCTTGATCTGGTTCCCGGACATACCTCTGAAGAACACCCCTGGTTCCTTGAAAGCCAGAAGGTACAGAAAAATGAGTATTCTGACCGTTTTATCTGGACAGATTACTGCTTCCAGGGCGCTTCCGGCCTCCCTTATATCGGCGGCGAGAGTGAACGCAGCGCCTGCTATATTCTGAATTTCTTCAAATGCCAGCCGGCTCTGAATTATGGTTTCTACAAAGTCACTGAGCCGTGGCAGAAAAGTTTTCGGGATCCTGAAGCCATGGCTACGCGTGAAGCGATCAAAGACATCATGCGCTTCTGGCTTTCACATGGATGCGACGGCTTCCGTGTAGATATGGCAGCCTCTCTTGTAAAGAATGATGACGATAAGAAAACAGGTACCAGTGCAGTTTGGAAAGATGTTCGCCGTATGCTTGACCTGGAATTCCCGGATGCCGCAATGGTCTCTGAGTGGAGCAATCCGCCGCTGGCTCTTCGCGCAGGATATGATATGGACTTTTGTCTCAATGAACCGGGAGGAGGCTACTCTACGCTGATGCGGGATTATTATAACCACGGCGGGAGTGCTCACGGTGATCGCAATGCAGAGGATCACAGTTATTTCAAAAAAGACGCCGGAGGAGACATCAATCGCTTCCTGGATCAATACCTCACCTGGTATGAAGATACCAGGGATCTGGGGTATATTTCCCTGCTGACCTGCAATCATGATACGATCCGCCCCAGCTATACGCTTGATCCGAGGGAGCTGAAGCTTGCCTATGCGTTTCTGTTTACGCTCCCCGGCGTGCCGTTCTTGTATTACGGGGACGAAATCGGTATGAGATATCTTGACGTGCCCACAAAGGAGGGCGGATACTTCCGCACCGGATCCAGAACGCCCATGCAGTGGGATGGCAGCGCGAACCTCGGGTTCTCGGAAGGAAAGACATCCGATCTGTATCTGCCGGTAGATACATCGGCGGATGCACCTACGGTGGAAGCACAGGAAGCCGACCGCGATTCGCTGCTGAATACGGTACGGGCAATTCTTGCGATTCGCCACAGGGAAAAAGATCTGCAGGCAGACGCTGACTTCCAGGTGATTTGCAGTGAAAACGATAAACCTCTGGTTTATCGACGCGGCTCGCTTCTATGTGTTGTGAATCCCACCGGAGGCAAGCTTGAAACCATCCTTCCTGCCGACATCTCCGAGACGATCCATGGCGAAGTAATCTTCAAAATCGGAGAAGCTTCTGCAGGGAATGGGCGGATTTATACGGATGCGCAGTCTTTTGCAGTTATAAAATGAGTTTGATTTTATGAACAATACGAAAAAGCTCCCAACCACCGGTATAAAACCG
>CAMOJA010000072.1 GCA_946616535.1 uncultured Bacteroidales bacterium
CTCAAATGTGCGGGTCGTTTTATTTTTATACAATGAGCAACAGAATCCCATTCCATGCTCACACGGGTCTGTCCCCCCTCTATGTTATGATTTTCGTTTGAGACAAAAAGCCAATGGAACAGCGATTCAATAAGTCTGACTGCGGCATCGACCTGCAGACGCTGCACGAGTTTTGCCAGCGGGAGGGCAAGATGATTGACTACCGCAAGGGCGAGCAGTTTGAGCGCGAGGGCTACCCGGCTCGGTGGTTTGCATACGTGGAGCACGGATGCTTCAAATATGTGACGCGGGGCCTGAGCGACGGGCGCGACCACCTCACGTGGTTCTCTTTTGAGGGCGAGTTCGTGGCCGACTGCCCGAGTTTTCTGTCTGGCCAACCCTCGCAGGCTACCATCGAGGCCATGATGCCCAGCTGTGTGTGGAGGGTCAGCAGTGAGGAACTGATACAGTTCTTCCACCGGAACATCAAGAACATGGAACTGCGCGCCCTTGCCTCCGAGCACATACTCAGCCAGTACAAGGCACGTTATCTGGACTTCCACTGCGCCACGCCCAGCGAGCGCTACGACCAGTTGCTCCGTCGCTGTCCCGGCATCGTGCAGCATCTGCCGCTCAACGCCATCGCCTCGTTCCTCAACGTCACGCCGCAGATGCTCTCCCGCATCCGCAAAGCCGCCTTATTCACGTAAAAACTCTGAAACAAGTTTCATAC
Organism: uncultured Bacteroidales bacterium; assembly: GCA_946616535.1. The sequence continues at coordinate 713 of CAMOJA010000072.1, forward strand.
TTTCACCCTCGGCGACCACTTTTTGGGTCTCGCCGAGGCTTTTTCGCATGGTTTTCCGTAACTTCGCGACGCAAATCGTATAAAAAAGATTATTAGATTCACATGTTAGAACTGGTATTCATTACTTTAGTAGTAATCTTTGTCGTCTATCTTTTGTATCAAAGGAAGAAGCGGAAGGAGCAACAGATGGGGGAGGAATTGGACGACCTCATCAAAGCCAACGACTGGCAGGGGGTCAGCCGTATATTGCGCAAACAACTTATCATCTGGGGACTCCTCGCTGTCATAGCAACGGCTATTGGAATTATATCGTTTATACAGGGAAAACCGAGATTTGGGATATCATTAGGAGCGGCATTTTTCATTTGGCGTGTTATCCAACTGGCACGGCTTTATCGCACTTCACGAGACAACGAACGATGGCTTCAAGAGGAAGCGGAAGGGCAACAAACAATTGAAGAACAGATAGCCCGTATACAGGCGATGTTGAGTGGATGCAACGTCACTCGCGTTAGAGACGGAATCACACCAGAAGCCTTGATGGAGATGTGGAAGGAGACCCGTGAGTGTGGAAAGCGTGAGGGATTCTGTCCTGTCCTACTGCTGGTAGATAGCAATTTCGTGGAAAGCATGGACGATGATACCGTTGAGGATAGAGAACGCTTCAGACAATGGCAGTACCAGATGCTCAACGCTCCTGTGGCTGACGGTCATACCCTGCTGAAAGAACGTTTTGAGAGTCTGAAATCGGATTATGAAACAGATTGCGACTGGCAAACAGACATTGTAGGTACTGCGCAGATCTGCGAGGCGGTGAACGACTTCTCCTCTTTTGATGGTCATTTCCTACTTGCCGAGATTCCTGTCAATGAGCCGTGGCAGATATTCGCCTACTTTCCTTTTGGCGGTTGGAACGACTGCCCGTCGGCAGAAGAGCACATGGCCGTAGCCAAATATTGGTATGAGAAATACGGAGCCGTGGTGGCCTGCATGACGACTGACACCATAGCATATCATGTGCCGAAGCCTGTCAATGCGGATGATGCTATGACACTGGCCGAGGAACAATTCGCGTATAGCGAAGACGTCCTGCAAGACTTCGGCAACCTTTCCACACTTGCAGAGATGGATAAACAATCTTCTGTTTGGAGCATCTGGTGGGATTAGCGGAGTTAAAATCGGGAGCTATGGCAAAAAGAGTTTCGACTATAATAATCTTTATCGTGGTGGTCCTGTTGACCTCCGCACAAACAACTCTATCTATGAAAGAAGACCATCAAGAAACGATTCCGCAGTATTCTTACACAGAAAAGGAATTGGAAAAAGTCTCGGCTTATATTGAACGACAGTACGGAGACTATGAGGAGGTGATGCACGAGATGGTGTCACCTGACATCCACTGTGACATTGTGCTCGTACCGCCGACAGATTTGTCACCCTATTACAAGTTAGTCACTGGGAGCCGGGGCGTATAAGATGAATATCCCCAAAGAGTTGAAATCGACCATCTGTGACCGAGCCGAATATGTCATCTTCCTGCCCAAAGACTGGAATATCATCGGTGTAGACAATGAAGAAAACTGGTGGCCCATGAGGATGTTGAAAAGTGCAGCCCGGCTCACCGTGGATACTGATGATTATCTCTGTATTACACATTCTGTTCAGGTAGAAGAAGATGGAAGCCCGGTCGCGGAGAACACCCAGTTCAACTCCTTCGTGCTTATGCCCTCCATCGGCAAGGAAGGACAGGTGGTAGAGCCGCTCAAATTGAGTCTGTTCGGAAAGAAGGTGGCGTTTTACCAATTGTTCCCATTATACCCGGAAGAGTTGAAGTTCAAACTGGAACATGGTTTTGACGAACTGGTCGAATTGTTCCAGGAGGAGTCGATGGTCGTTAATACCCATCGCAAGAATTATTGCAAGGAATGAGTAGGCTGACGAGATAAATCGGAATTTAGCGTTCCAATTATCACGGCTTCAAGCAAGTAGATTCCA
>CAMOJA010000073.1 GCA_946616535.1 uncultured Bacteroidales bacterium
TTTTAAGAAGGAATTACTTTACGTTAGCGTTGATGAAGTCAACAACTTTGCTGGTCGGGGTGCCAGGGGTAAATACTTCAGCAATACCAGCAGCCTTCAGGCCGGGGATATCAGCATCAGGAATTACGCCGCCGCCGATAACCAGAACGTCGGTCATGCCTTTTTCTTTCAGCAGTTCAACAACTTTCGGGAACAGGGTGTTGTGAGCGCCGGACAGCAGGCTCAGAGCAACAACATTAACGTCGTCCTGCAGAGCAGCTTCAGCAATCTGTTCGGGGGTCAGACGAATACCAGTGTAGATAACTTCAAAACCAGCATCGCGCAGAGCACGAGCTACAACTTTTGCACCACGGTCATGTCCATCCAGACCCGGTTTAGCAACTAATACTTTAATGTTAGCCATTTCTATATACCTCCGTTATTTGCTTTAATGTAAATTATAATGCGGTATGAGCTTTGTATTCGCCAAATACCTGACGCATTACGCCGCAGATTTCGCCTTCGGTTGCATACGCTTCAACAGCGTCCAGAATCAGCGGAACCAGGTTAACGTTTTCGTCAGCGCAGGCAGCCTTCAGGGCAGCCAGGGTAGCTTCAACTTTAGCGTTGTCGCGGGTTGCTTTTACTTTGGCAATCTTTTCAGCCTGCAGTTTGCCTACGGAACCGTCTACGCGCAGCAGGTTTTTCGGAGGTTCTTCTTCCTGGGTGAATTTGTTAACGCCAACGATGATACGACGGCCAGCTTCGATATCCATCTGCCATTTGTAAGCGGAATCCTGGATTTCTTTCTGGATGTAGCCCTTAGCAATAGCTTCCGGAGCGCCACCGATTTCGTCAATCTTCTGGATGTAATCCCAAGCTTCTTTTTCGATCTTGTTGGTCAGAGCTTCTACATAGTAGGAGCCGCCCAGCGGGTCGATGGTATCAGCCAGGCCAGATTCGTAAGCAACGATCTGCTGAGTACGCAGAGCGATGGTAACGGATTCAGTGGTCGGCAGAGCCAGAGCTTCGTCCTTGGAGTTGGTGTGCAGGGACTGGGTGCCACCCATAACAGCTGCTGCAGTCTGTAAAGCAACACGAACGATGTTGTTGTTGGGCTGCTGAGCGGTCAGCATGGAACCAGCGGTCTGAGTGTGTACACGCAGCATCATGGATTTAGCTTTCTTAGCGCCAAAGCGTTCTTTCATAACTTTAGCCCATACGCGACGGGAAGCACGGAATTTAGCAACTTCTTCCAGTACGTTGTTATGAGCATTCCAGAAGAAGGACAGACGGCCGGCAAAAGCGTCAACGTCCATACCAGCTTTGATAGCAGCTTCTACATAAGCGATGCCGTCAGCGATGGTGAATGCGATTTCCTGGGAAGCGGTGGAACCAGCTTCACGGATGTGGTAACCGGAAATGGAGATGGTGTTCCATTTCGGAACGTATTTGGCGCAATATTCAAAAATGTTGGTGATCAGACGCATGGAAGGCTTCGGCGGGAAAATGTAGGTGCCGCGTGCAGCATATTCTTTCAGAATATCATTCTGAATGGTGCCGCGCAGTGCGTCGGAAGGAACGCCCTGTTTCTTAGCAACAGCAATGTACATGCACAGCAGTACGGATGCCGGAGCGTTGATGGTCATGGAGGTGGAAACTTTGTCCAGAGCGATCTGGTCAAACAGGATTTCCATATCTGCCAGGGAGTCGATAGCTACGCCTACTTTACCAACTTCGCCTTCAGCCATCGGATCGGTGGAATCATAACCGATCTGGGTCGGCAGGTCGAATGCGCAGGACAGGCCGCTGCCACCGTTAGCTAACAGGTAACGATAACGTTTGTTGGATTCTTCAGCAGTGGAGAAACCAGCATACATACGCATGGTCCAGAATTTGCCACGGTACATGGTCGGCTGTACGCCACGGGTGAAGGGATATTCTCCAGGAAAGCCGAGGTCTTTTTCATAATCAAAGCCTTCGATATCCAGAGGGGTATACAGACGATTGGGTTCCAGGTGTGCACGTTCCGGGAATTTGGCGCTGGCCGCATCAGCTTTCGCCATGTACGCATCAAATCCCGCTTTCAGAGTTTCATTTGCCATTCTCAAATCCTCCTTAAAATTAAAAATATAAATTTTTTCACAATGCAGATTGGACAGTTCCGCATCGCGGTGAGAGTGTCCGTCAGAGACGGTTTTTATGGCAAGATCCGCAAGGGATCGAGTCAACAATCATAATTGGACAGTTATGATTTGGGGATGGGGCCGGTCACCGACCCCATCCGATACCATATTGTAAACTATTTTACACAATAATTCAAGCTTTTACTGAATTATTTTTATTCAGCCGGTTTTTCCATGGAGCCGGTCTCTTCGAACCATTTGTAAACGTCAAATGCTTCAGACAGGATATGCGGGGTCTGGCTGTTGCCGCATTTCTCGCATGCTCTCTTGAAGTAGTCGTACAGGTACGGCTGATATTTCGGGTTAGCGATCTGATCGATGATGATCGGAGCTTTTTCTTTCGGGGTCAGGCCGCGCAGGTCGGCAACGCCGCGTTCGGAAACGATAACGTCAACGTCCAGGGTTGCATGGTCGATATGGCTGCAGAACGGAACAACAGAGCTGATCTTGCCGCCCTTTGCCAGGGAGTTGGTGAAGAATACGGTCAGATAGCCGTTACG
>CAMOJA010000074.1 GCA_946616535.1 uncultured Bacteroidales bacterium
GGATCGACAATCACCAGTGTTTTGCCCTTGGCACTTGGTGCAGCCAGATACTCGGTATGCACGCCCACCTCGGTATGCTCACGGTTGGTGTACATACGATAAGCCGATACGAAAGCATTGTCGGCGTGGTCGAACACATTGATAAAACCCTCGTGGAAAGGCAGACCGGCACGCAGCACAGTGGCAATCAGCAGGTCTTCCTTTGGCAGCTGGATATCGATAGTGCCCAATGGTGTTGTAATAGTCTTGGGACGATACTCCAGGGTTTTCGACAACTCGTAGGCCATCATCTCGCCCACACGCTTGATATTATGACGGAACAACAGACGGTTCTTCTGATAGTTCTTGTCTCTCAGTTCCGACATGTACAAATTGATAACCGAATTGGTTTTGCTAAAATCTACTACTTCAATCATATACTTACATTTTTGCGGCAAAAGTACAAATTTAAAATGACAGTGACAAGTTTTAATAGGAAAAACATGCTGAGTTAGGACAGATCGGAAGGACTGATTCCAAATTCATCCTTGAAACACTTGGTAAAGTAGCTGGGGGCGGTGAAACCGACTTCGTAGGCTACCTCGGCGATGGTCTTATCGCCTTTTACCAGTAACTGATAGCCGCGATTCAATCGGGCAGAACGCAACAGCTCGACAGGCGACGAACCAGAGATGGCCTTAACTTTACGGTACAGCTGTACACGACTCAGGTTCATAGCAGCAGCCAAATCATCAACAGTCAGATCACTGTCGGAGAGACGGGCCTCGACCACATCCTTGAAGCGCACAATGAATAGCGGCTCCTTGGCCGATTCAGCAGCCTCATCTTCGGGTTGAACGACGGGCTGTGCAGCCGCAGGCTGTTGATCGGCAGGCCGTACCGGCTCAGCTGGTGCCTTCATGTTCCACAGGTTATTGACAATACGCTCGCGCTGGGCCGACACTCTGGAACGATGATAGAGAATAAAGAGTACTAATATAAGTACCAGCAATGCCAACAACACGAGTGCCAGCAACGAGATGGTGCGCTGTGTTGACAGTTGTTCAAGATAGCTTGCGGCCTTTTTCTGAAGCTTATTCAGATTATGCGCCTGGCGCACCACCTCGTCGCTTTCAAGTAACAATACCGTAGCGTTATCGCGGGTTACCAAAGCCGAGGTAAGCAAGGTTTCTTTTGGATATTCTTTGCCGTCGAGGATGTCGAGGGCCAGTTGTAGCAGTTGGTCGCCATGTGTAGGATAGATATACGAGGCATCGAGGAGCGAATCGCGCACCTGCTGGATACCACCATCAGGTCCTGGCAAGGCATCGATACCACAGAACATGGGCAGTTTGGCGCCTCGTTCTTCGAAGGCCTTACGGGCCCCAATAGCAGAGCGATCGTTATGTCCGAAAACCAGATCGATACTGTTCATATCGCCCTTCCAGTTCTTAACGGCCTGATAAGCCGTAGGCTCAGTCCAGTCGCCTTGTATTTCAGCCACCACCTCGATACCGGGATAGGCTGCCAAAGCCACATGGAAGCCATTATAACGCTCCTCGGCAGGCGATGAACCTTTCAGTCCTTTCACTTCCATTATCTGCCCCTTACCACCAAGTTGGGTAGCGATGTATTCACCCATCAGGTGTCCCATCTCGTAGTTATCGGCACTTACAAAGGCTGTGTATTTACGTGAGTCGGTCTTACGTTCAAACACGATTACAGGTATCCCCTTGTCGTATGCACGGTCGATAGCAGGCGACACCGTCGAGAGCTGGTTGGGAGCCACAATCAGCAGATTGATACCACTTTCCACCAGACTGTCTATCTGGTTGCTCTGAAGTTCAGAATCGTCGTGAGCAGCAGTAAAACGGAGTTCTACCCCCTCATGAAAGTTGGCCTCCATTCTCATCTCGGCGTTCTGCCAATCACGCCAGATATCCTCAGAGCATTGCGATACACCTATTATATATTTAGGCTCGTTTTGCTTGCAACCCATCAGCAGGACTGCAGCTAACGTAAGAAGGTAAATTGATAAGTTCCTCATAATTGTTTTAAGCTTTCTGTCGGCAAATATAAAAAAAAGTTCTGATATACAAGACATTCTTGCGTAATTTTTGTATATTTGCCAACAGATACTAACAAAAAACGTTCATTTGATAACAAATATGATACATTGAAACAATTTTTGAACGTGATGAACGATATTTTAACGCTGCACGCACAATATATTAGTAATTTTGTGCAGGATTTAAAATCAGATTTGAGTACTAACAATTAAAACAAGCAACAATGGAAAGACTAAAGAAACGTTTTCTGTGTTTTGCTCTCTTGCTCGTAAGTACAATGATGTACGCACAGACAGAGATCAGTGGTACGGTGGTCGACGCTACAGGAGAATCGGTCATCGGCGCCACAGTGATGGTGAAAGGTACCACGAGCGGTACAATTACCGATTTCGACGGAAACTTCACCTTAAAAGTAAACGAAGGTGCTATCCTCGTTATTTCGTACATTGGCTACCAGACACAGGAGGTGCCAGCACAACAAGGTATGAAGGTAACGCTGAAAGACGACAGCGAACTGCTGAAAGAAGTGGTAGTAACTGGTTATACCACCCA
>CAMOJA010000075.1 GCA_946616535.1 uncultured Bacteroidales bacterium
TGTATGCGAGTGGCCACTCATTGCACGTGCGAGTCACACAAACTTTCGCGGTTAATAAATTGGTTTAGGTGCTTACACAAAAAAAGCACCTGGAACACCCTCCTAGGCGGAGGCCACTCCTCCCATTCCGTTGGGAGGACGTTCCGGGTGCAAAAGTACTGCTTATTTTAGGGACTGATTGGGAATCATGTCCCAATTTTGTCCCAATTTTATTTTTGTTATCTATTTTGTGCTTTTCGAAGGCTATTTTGATCCACCGGCCATCCGAATATAATTGAAAGTCTGCGGCACATGACGCTGCGGTTATAGTCCGCCTCCGCATAATAATCGTTACCTATCAGTTTCTGTTGTGCCAGCCATTGCACTACCTGTATATAATTCCCTTCCGCCGGTATCCTTTCAGCCGTGTTTATTGGTTTGGTCATCGCCTCTATTTGCTGCTTGAGCGAGCTTAGTTCTTCTTCCAGTTGCCGGATATACTCCGCCTGCTCCATAGCCATCTGCGCCCATCTGTCGCGGTCGCGGCGCAGGGCATCAGGAAGGTCTGTACTATGTTCATCGGGCGGTTTCATCCTTTGCGGCATTTGTGCCGCAAAGGTAACATCAACAAAAGACACCACACGTCCTAAGAACAAAAAAAGTGCATCGAAAATGCACTTTTTTTAATCACCAATTACCAATCACAAATCACAAATACAACTTTTCAAGTTGTCTCGCTTCTCTCGCAAATTCTTCTCGCAACGATTCCGGCGCCAGCACTTCCATCTTGGAACCGAACTTGCGCAACTCCATGATAAAGTCGTATGTCGGTGCCAGTCGGTACTCAAAGACCGTGTACTCGTCGTTACTCTCAATCACGCGCTGGCTGGCGTGAAGCGGCAAAGAGATCAGGAAGTTCGCATCGTACGCACTCACCTTAACGCGTATCTTCTCTGCCTTTGTTTTGGATCGGTCGATGCCGAACTGGTTCTCAAAGAAAGTCGCCGGTTTGAAGGCAGCGGGCAGGTGGAACGGCTTATCGGTCACCGCCAGATCCTTGACGCGGTCCAAAGCATACACGCGCGGCTCTTTTTCCTCCGGATGATCTTCCGGCTTACCCACCAGGTACCACCGCTGTTTGAAGACCTTCAGGCAGTACGGGTCGAGTAGGAAAGTGTGCGGTTCGGTGCGCTTGAAACCTTGGTACGACATCACCAACTTACGACTATCTTTCATCGCATTGATGATGATGCTCAGGTAACGCATTCCTTCGGGTATCTCCTCGAAGATCACGCGCTCACGCATACCGGCAGACAGGTTCGTCAGGTTGTTCAGCGCGAAGGTGTTGATGATCCATGCCCGCACATCCGAACCGGACGCACGGGAAACGTCGTTGATAGAGTAGGTGTTGGTCGAACGGTCGCACACGATCTCGATGCCGAATAGCTCGGCGATGGTATCTTTGTGCCGACTGAAATTGCGCTTGCCGTATTGCGACTCATGCGCGTCATTGTACGGCGATTTCGACCACCGGCTGTCTATCTCATCCATGGTGATTCGCTTCGCCGAATACACCGTATCCGCCAACCATATCAACCGTTGAAACAATTTATTCTGTGCTGCCATGTCTCGTAAATATCTATATTTTTTACTTTTATTTGCCCTTACCCCTCAAAAATAGGTACTTACCCCCAAATAAAATGCACTATTTTTTTCTTTTATTTTCCCGAATCTGACTCGAACAATTCTCGTTCGCCTTTTCTTCGTTTCAGCACTTTATGATTCGAAAATTACCCTTCCCAATCTATCCCTGTAAGCATGCCGGGAGTTTGGTGCCGTGTTCTTTATCTTTTATAGCGGGGTCCCCAAACAATTTTAATTTTTGGGGAGAGGAGGAAGTGCGGCAACTCCCTTGAGGAACGAGGTTTCTCAACATGTTGCAAGCCACTTCCGACGAGGACAGGGCATGGTGGTATTTATTTTTGCGGAATCACCTCTGTTCCTGTGAGGGTGTAGGAATGGCCGGAACGGAGGATATAGACTTGCCCGTTGTAGATGATTTTGCGAGGCGTAGCCTCTCCATCCTGCAGGTCTTCCAACCCTTGCCCGGAGGCGGTGGTGATGATGATCTGCTTGGTCATACATGTTCCCGGTTCGCCGGTCTTTCCTTGCTCGGCGCAGTCGATGCCGTACTCGCACAGATGGCCAACGGTGAAGGTGATATCGGTGGCGTTCCCGCTCCAGAAGAGTCGGTACTCGCGGAAGGTGTCGGTAGCGTCTTTGCCGATATAGGGTTCGCCCATTGCGCCTTTGGACGGCGTGAGGTTGGCCAGTTTATAATGTCCGTTGCCTCCGATGACGAAGGTGATGTCGGTTATCGGGTCTCCTGAGAGGCTCTCGATGCGGAGGGTGTTATCGGCGTAGAGTCTCAGCAGCAGTCCTGCATTCTTATCTTCATTGAACTGCGGTCCGCTGACGCCTTGGGCTTTGTCGCTTGTGAAGCGGAACAGTCCGTCGGCGGTGGTGAAATCGGATGACGGTATCTGCTGCTTGTAGTTCGGGAACTCCGCGTTCCACACGTAGCTATGTTCCTCTGCC
>CAMOJA010000076.1 GCA_946616535.1 uncultured Bacteroidales bacterium
CGCTGGGCATTCTGCCTGGAGACCTATTTCCTCAAAGAGCGCTTCAAAGATATGTTGGCCGTTCAGAAATCCGCCCATACGATTGTGCAGGACCGCTCGATTTTTGAGGGTGTATACGTCTTCGTGCGCAATAACTACGAGCGAGGTGACCTCAGTCAGCGGGACTATGAGACCTTCATGGAATTGTTTGACCTGATGAAATCGCAGATGAAGATGCCCGATATGATGATTTATCTTCGTAAGTCCGTGCCGGCATTGATTGCACAGATCCAGAAACGCGGCAGGGATTATGAGCAGACCATGCAGATCGATTATCTCAAGGATTTGAATGACAAGTACGAAGATTTTATCTTCCATAAATACGAAGGACGGGTGCTCGTGATCGAGTCGGACGGAATGGACTTTGAGAATAACCCTGCCGATTTCCGCAAAGTCATCGACAAAGTCGATGCCGAGTTGTTCGGATTGTTTTCGCAAAACAACTGGAAATAAAAAGATATTCATTATTCATTATTAATTATTCATTAATAAGATGCATATAGCAGTAGCCGGAAACATCGGGTGCGGTAAAACGACCCTGACAAACATGTTAGCCAAACATTATGGCTGGGAACCGCGTTTTGAAAGCGTGGAGTATAACCCGTATCTGTCGGATTTCTATGCCGATATGGCGCGGTGGTCATTCAACCTGCAGATTTATTTCCTTAACAAACGTTTTAAAGACGTAGTGGAGATCAGCAAGGAGGATAAGTATATCATCCAGGATCGTACCATCTATGAGGATGCACGTATTTTTGCTCCTAATCTCCATGAGCAGGGTTTCATGTCCGACCGCGATTTTGAGAACTATCAGGATCTGTTTGACTTGATGATGTCTCTGGTAAAGATGCCTGACCTGCTGATTTATGTGCGTGCATCGTTGCCTACGCTTGTGGCGCAGATCCAGAAACGAGGTCGCGGTTACGAGCAGTCCATCAAACTCGATTACCTGCAGGGGCTGAACGATAAATACGAGAACTGGATTAAGGATTATAAGGGTAAACTGCTGATCGTAGAAGGCGATACCATTAAGTTCGGCAATAACCCCGAAGACTTCCGGTGGGTGACCGATCATATCGATGCAGCGCTCTTCGGTCTCTTCCCGTTTGAGTCGGAGGCTACTACCGGTAAAGAAATCTGATGATCAAGGTATTTACTCTGGATATTAACTGGCGTCAGCTCTGGCTGGATTATCGGTCTGAGTTTTTCTTTGGCGCCGTGCTCGGTGTACTGGTCGTTTTTAGTTATTGGGCGGCCTCGTATATACCGGAATCTATCTTTGAAACCTTGATTAATCCCGTTCAGTGTGTTGTATTGACAACGGTATGTCTCTACGGGGCGTTCTTGATGTTTCGTCATCAAGGGGGGAATCAGATGCGTCGTTCTTGGGGCTGGGTGCTCCTTTCTTGGGCGGCGATGAATATCGTTATGTTGATTTCGCGGTACGGGTTTGGATATATGGCGATAGGTGGTACACCTGACGATCCGCTTTATAACACTTCGCTTACGATAGGAAATATGTTGGCTTGGCTGCTTTTTATCTACCCCTCACAGGTCTTGCGACCGGGATGGCTCACTTGGAAAAAAGCGCTTATTGTTGTTCTGCCCATGATTATTGTCGGGGTGATAGACTATTTCGTGCCAGCCAATTTGATTTATATCATCATGCTTTATCCGATAGCGATTTTCTATCTCTTATGCCGTCATATCCGTAAGTATCGCCGCTGGTGCGAGGATAACTTCTCTTCTATGGATAATATCGACGTGCAATGGATCGTGCGGTATCTGATCATGCTGGCGTTGTTGGGGCTGTCCTTCTATTTCATTGTGTTCTGGTATGTGCCGAACCGGATGTTCACTCAGCAATGGGTGTTTCTGCTCATTCTTGGGTACAGTACGGAGCAGATACTCTTCCGTAAGGATCCATGGGAGGAGTTGTTGAAAGAGGATGGAAAATTTGACAATGCCTCTTCCTCTGATGAGGCGTCTCCGGCAAACAGACAGTTGTTCGAGCAATGGATGGACGAGAAAAAGCCTTACCTCAATCCCGATTTTCAACTCAATGACTTGCGCGCTGTGCTGCCGATGAACAGAACCTACCTCTCGCAGTTCGTCAATAGCGAGTATGGATGCTCGTTCTATATGCTGGTTAACCGCTATCGTATCGCCGAAGCGAAGCGCCTTATGACCGAGCAGCCGGATCTCAAGATTCAAGACATCGCCGACCGTTGCGGCTTCTCATCCCGTCGCGTCTTCTCCCAAATCTTCACACGCGAAACAGGTACCACACCTACCGAGTGGAAGTAATATATGTGTAAAAATTGACACCCTTGAGGGTAGTTTGCGTAAAAAACGACCTAAAAAAGGTAGTTTGCGTAAATTTATGCACGTGCGTATTGCGTACGTGCTTGTTTTTTTATAATTTTGTGCGATTTTTTTAACATGACAAAATCAAATCAACAAGAT